>JAOPYK010000131.1 GCA_025964695.1 Streptosporangiaceae bacterium
CCGGTAGTAGGCGGCCAGTTCCGGGACCGTGGGCGCGGCCGCCGCCTTGAAGTACGCGCCCTTCGCGGCCTCCAGCTCGGGGCTCAGCGAAGGATGCCCGTCCGCCGACACGTCGGCGTGGGTGTGCACGTCGATGGCGGTGAGGTCGGCGACGTTCACCGGGGGCTCCTCTGCGGCGGGGGTGGTGAGCTGAAGTTAGGCGTATTGTCGACGACAGTCAATAGTGTGCCTAGTGTTGAGCGGGTTCCCGGAGAGCGGCGGATGCCGGCTCTCACCCGGGGCTGCGGAGGGTACATGGGCTGGCAAGAGCGACCGGGCGCGGATCCCGAGGCGGGACCGGCGGCGCTGCGGCCGCAGACGGTGATGTTCACCTTCCTCGGCAACTATGTGCTCGGCCGCGACGTGTGCGTGTTCTCCGGCAGCTACATCGGCGTGATGGCCCGCGTCGGCGTCTCCGAGCACGCCACCCGCTCGACCCTGACGCGCATGGTCAACCGCGGGCTGCTGCGCCGCCAGCGCCAGGGCCGCCGCATGTACTTCGGGCTGACCCCGCGTTCCGAGGCGATCCTCAAGGACGGTGAGGCACGGGTCTGGGGGCCGGGCGCGGTCAACCTGGAGTCCGGCGAGTCCTGGACCCTGGTCGGCTTCTCGCTGCCGGAGGCCTGGCAACGGGCGCGGCACGACCTGAGGTCCCGGCTGGTCTGGGCGGGCTTCGGCATGCTGCACAGCGGGCTGTGGATCGCCCCGTCCCGGGTCGACGTCACCGGGACCCTCGGGGAGCTCGGCCTGCAGGACTACGTCAAGGTGTTCACCGCCCAGCCCGTCCACCCGGCCGACCTCGGGCCGCTCATCCGCGACGCCTACGACCTGACCGGGCTGGCCGGGCGGTACGAGAGGTACCTGCGGCGCTGGGACCGCCCGGACCCGCTGCCCGGTGTGCCCGACCCGCTCGCCCGCAAGCTGCTGCTGCTGGCCGAATGGCTGGAGATCATCCGCGGCGATCCCCGGCTGCCGCTGCGTCTCCTGCCCGCCGGCTGGCCGGCACCGCGCGCCCAGCTGCTCGTCCGGACGCTGCACGCCCGGCTGGAGGAGCCGGCCGGGCGGATCGCTGGGGAACTGCTGGAGACGGTCCCGGCCGGGTGAGGCGCAGGGCCGCGCCGGAGCGCGGGCCGGCCGTGGCTCAGCTCCAGATCTCACGTGCCGTCTCGGTGATGAGGCGGAGCTTGGCCGCCTGCTCGTCGCGGGTGAGCACGTTGCCCTCGACGGTCGAGGAGAAGCCGCACTGGGGTGAGAGGCAGAGCTGGTCCAGCGGGACGAACTTGGCGGCCTCGTCCACCCGGCGCTTGAGGTCGTCCTTGGACTCCAGCTCGCCGCGCTTGGTCGTCACCAGGCCGAGCACCACCATCTTGCCCTCCGGGACGTAACGCAGCGGCTCGAATCCGCCCGAGCGCGCGTCGTCGTACTCCAGGAAGAAGCCGTCCACGTTCAGCTCGCCGAACAGCGCCTCCGCGACGAAGTCGTACCCGCCCTCCGCGGTCCAGGACGAGCGGAAGTTGCCCCGGCACATATGCGTGGTGACGGCCATGCCGTCGGGCTTGTGCGCGAGCGCGGCGTTGATCTGGCGGATGTAGCGCAGATGCAGATTGTCGGGATCGTCCCCACGCTCGGCGATCATGGCTCGCTGGGCCGGGTCGTTGAGGTAGGCCAGGCTGGTGTCGTCGAACTGGAGATACCGGCAGCCGAGCTCACCCAGGCGGCGGACCTGCTCCGCGTACGCGGTGGACAGGTCGGACCAGAACTCCTCGAGGTCGGGGTAGACCCGTGGGTCGATCGACGCCGGGCCGCCGCGGTAGTGGACCATGTTCGGCGACGGGATCGTCAGCTTGGGCGTCGCCGTGGTCGTCAGGCCCTGCAGGAACCGGAAGTGGTCGGCGAAGATCGTGTGCTCCAGCCGGACCTTGTCGTGCACCCGCAGCGCGGCGGTGGTGAAGTCCAGGTCCCCGGCCTCGTTGTGGAACCGGACCCTGATCTTCTCATCGGCCGGGCTGATCCCGCCGAGCTGGTAGATGAAGTCCATGTGCCAGGAGGTTCGGCGGAACTCGCCGTCGGTCGCGGACTGCAGCCCGGCGTCGCGCTGCATCTCTACCGCGGACCGGATCGCGGTGTCCTCGGCGTCGCGCAGTTCCTCGGCGGAGATGCGGCCCTGAGCGTGATCGTTCCGCGCGCCCAGGAGCTCCGGGGGACGCAGCAGGCTGCCGACGTGATCGGCGCGGAAAGGCGGCACTGTTCGAGCGGGCATGATCTTCCCTTCGTCCGGGGTCCCGGCGCGAGGGCATCGAGCCCGCAGGCCGGGCACCGCTCCCCGAACTTAGGCAGATCTTTGGCTCCGGTCAACATCTCGCCCAGCATGGGGTCCAGGGCCAGGACATAGGCGATCCCGGTGCCCATGATGGCGCCGCCGAGCACCAGGGTGTGCCCCGGCGCGCCGCTCAGGTGCTCTCCCAGAGCGTGGTGATGCCCTGCCCGACCCCGATGCACATGGTCGCGGCGCCCCGGCTCGCGCCGCCACCGCGCATGCCGTGCAGCAAAGTCGTGACGATGCGGGCCCCGGAGCAGCCCAGGGGGTGGCCCAGCGCGATCGCCCCGCCGTGCGGATTCACCCGGTCCGGGTCCAGGCCGAGCTCGCGGACTACCGCGACCGTCTGCGCGGCGAAGGCCTCGTTGGCCTCCACGACCTCGAGGTCGCCGGTGTCCCAGCCGGCACGCGACAGCGCGCGCCGGGTGGCGGGGACCGGGCCGATGCCCATCACGTCGGGGTGCACGCCCGCCGTCGCGCCGCCGACGTAGCGGCCGAGGGGCTCCAGCCCCTGCTCGCGGACCACGCGCTCGCTGACCACCAGCAGGGCGGCGGCGCCGTCGTTGAGCGGGGAGGAGTTGCCGCCGGTCACGGTACCGCCCGCCCGGAAGGCGGGCCGCTTGCCGGCGAGGTCCTCCGCGGTGAGCCCGGCCCGGATCGACTCGTCGCAGGTCACCTTCACCCCGTCCACCTCGATAGGCACGATCTCCGCGTCGAAGGCGCCCTGATCCCGGGCGGCGGCAGCCTTGCGATGGCTCGCCAGCGCCCAGGAGTCCTGCACGTCTCGGCCGATTCCGTACCGCTGCGCGACCTCCTCGGCGGTCTCGCCGAGGGTGATCGGCGGATAGGCCGCCCGCATGGCGGGGTTCACCAGCCGCCAGCCCAGCCGGGTGTCGGCGACCGTCGCCTCCCGGGCCCACGGCTCTCCCGAACGGGGCAGCACGAACGGCGCCCGGGTCATCGACTCACTGCCCCCGGCGATGACGATGTCCGCCTCGCCGGCGGCGATGGCGCGGGCGCCCTGGATCACGGCCTCCATGCCGCTGCCGCACAGCCGGTTGACCGTCGCGCCGGGCACCTCGACAGGCAGCCCGGCCAGCAGGACGGCCATCCGCGCGACGTTACGATTGTCCTCGCCCGCCTGGTTGGCCGCCCCGAAGTACACGTCCTCCACCAGCTCTGGACGCAGCCAGCCGTTGCGGCGCAGCAGTTCGCTCAGCACGTGAGCGGCCAGATCGTCGGGCCGGACGGGCGCGAGCGCGCCCTTGACCCGGCCGATGGGGGTACGGCAGGCATCGATCACGTATGCGGCGGACACGGCTGATCTCCTCTCACCGGGACCGGATGTCCCAGGGACGAAACCCCATATTCATATCAACTCATGCGATCGGCGGACATCCAGCGTCAGGTCTGCGCCGCCGGGCCATCGTTGCCCAGGACGTCGGCGGAGGCGAGGTTGGCCAGCCTGACCTCGCCGCGGGCGATGTCGCGGCCCGCGTCGTCGGTGATGGCGACCTGCCAGAGCTGCTGGGTGCGGCCGCGGTGGACCGGTGTCGCCGTGGCCGTGAGCCTTCCCGCGCGCGCGGCGCGCAGGAAGTTGGTGTGGTTGGCGACGCCCACGACGTTGCCCCGGTCACCGAACCACAGCGCGGCGCCGACGCTGGCCGCGGTCTCGACGATCGAGCAGTGCACGCCGCCGTGCACGATCCCGTACGGCTGGAGCAGCTCGGGTGTGATCTCGCAGGTCACGACGGTACGGTCGGCGCCGAGTTCGGTGAATTCGAGCCCGAGGGTCTTGTTGAAGCCGCCGGTGACCTGATCGGGCAATTGCATGGTTCTCCTCGGCGTCGCCGGTCGGCGACGGATTCGTCCGGATCAGCGGCCGCCGGCCCCCGGGGGCATGATCAGCGCGCGTCTCCACGGTCGTTCATCATGGTCGTTCATCGTCTTCGTCGCCGCCCCGTCGTGTGAAGCGTACGGCCGGCGCCGTCATCCTCTCGCATGGCCCTCCGGCGGCCGGCGCCGGGTCAGGCCAGGCCGGGAGCCCTTTCGCGGCTGGGCCCACGGGGCTCGGCGTCCCCGGTCGCCGGCAACAAGTACGCCGATCCGCTCCTGCTGCGCCACTTCCCGGACCTGCAGCGTGCTGGCACACGCGGACGCGGCTGGTGGCACGACGCCGCGCCCTTCCTCGCGCTGTCGCGCGACGACGTCATCCCGGGCTGAACAGCGGTGCCCGGCCGCGGCTAGTTGAAGATCAGATGAATCACGAACCAGCTCGCCAGCGCGCACACCACGATGATCCCGATAGGCCGCCACCACCGGCGCGGCCGGATGCCCAGCAGCGCCCGCAGCCGCTCGCTGATCGTGTCGCCCTTCTTACGGGTCAAGATCGCCGCGATCTCCACGGCGATGACGGCCACACCGAGAGTCAGCAACAGCCAGGCCGGAACCTCGGTCATGGACCCTCCGAACTCTCGCCCGGGCGGATCCCGGCGGCCTCAGAACGAACATTCGACACAAATCATGCCGATGTCAACGGATCTTTTGGTGAGATCGCGCTTGCCGGTGGCGTGGGATCCCTGGGCCGGGCCGGCGTGGGGCCAGGCCGGCCCGCTCCAGCGCGGGCGCGTACGGCGGGTCGCGACGGCAGGCCGGAATAGGCCATGACCGGATCCGGTGGTTCATGTCCACCGGAACCGCCCGCCGCCACATGATCCTTGCCATGAGACGACCTCTCCTCGTGGTACT
>JAOPYK010000124.1 GCA_025964695.1 Streptosporangiaceae bacterium
CTGGGCGTAAACAAAGGGAAACAAACTCGAAACGGGGGTTAAACCACATGTACGTGGAGGAGCGGCAGCAGGAGATTCTGCGCCGGGCCCGCGCCGAGGGCCGTGTCGATGTGATGCGGCTCGCCGAGGAGCTGTCGGTGACCAGCGAGACGATCCGGCGGGACCTGACGGCTCTGGAGCGGGCGGGAGTGGTCCGGCGGGTGCATGGCGGGGCGATCCCGGTGGAGCGCCTGGGTTTCGAACCGGCGCTGGCCGCCCGGGACGCGGTGATGACGGTGGAGAAGGAGCGCATCGCCAAGGCTGCCTTGGCCGAGCTTCCGGACGAGGGCGCGATCATCATCGACGCGGGTTCCACGACGGAACGGCTCGCCGCCGCGCTCCCGATGGACCGGGAACTGACCGTCGTGGTCAACGCGCCGCCACTGGCGGTCTCCCTCGCGACACGCCCCAACCTCACCGTGATCATGCTGGGCGGACGGGTACGCCGTCGCACGCTGGCCACCGTCGACGACTGGAATCTGCAGATGCTGTCGCGGATCCACGTGGACGTGGCGTTCATGGGCACCAACGGCCTGTCGGATCAGTGCGGTTTCACCACCCCGGATCCCGCCGAGGCGGCGGTGAAGAGGTCGATGATCGCCTCCGCCCGGCGTGCCGTGGTACTGGCCGACCACACCAAGATCGGCAACGACTATTTCGCACGGTTCGCAGAGATATCCGAGATCGACACCTTGATCAGCGACAGCGGGCTCGACGGTGAGCTCATGTCGGACTTCGAGCAGGCGGGTCTGCGGGTGATCTGCACGTGATCGTCACGCTAACGCTCAACCCCAGCCTGGATCGCGCGATCGAGGTCGACCGGCTCGTCCGCGGATCGATGATCCGCACGCGGTCCGCGCGGCTGGACCCGGGCGGCAAAGGGGTCAACGTCTCACGGGCGCTGCTGGCCAACGACGTGGCCTCGCGCGCGGTCGTCACCGCGGGCGGGTCGGACGGCGACCAGTTCATCCATCTGCTGGAGGCCGAGCGGATCGCGGTCCGGGCGGTGCGCGTCGCCGGCCGGACCCGGTCCAACGTGACCATCGTCGAGCCTCAAGGGGTGATCACAAAGCTCAACGAGCCCGGCGGGGCGCTGTCCCGGCCGGAGCTCGACCAGATCGCCGAAGCCGTGCTCTCCGAGGCCGAGGCCGCGAGCTGGGTGGTCGCCTGCGGCAGCCTGCCGCCGGGTGTGCCCAGCGAGATCTACGCCGAGCTGTGCAGGTGCTTCGCCGCCGGGGGCACTCAGGTGGCCGTGGACACCAGTGGTCCGCCGCTGCTGGCCGCCGTGGACGCCGGAGCCGTTCTGATCAAACCCAATCGCGAGGAACTCTCCGAAGCGGTAGGGCGGCCGCTGAACCGGCTCACCGACGTGGTGCAGGCCGCCGAGGAATTGCGCGACCGCGGCGCCGGCCAAGTACTGGCCAGCCTGGGAGCCAACGGCGCGGTGCTCGTGGACGACGACGGGGTGACCGTCGGCGAGGCGCATGTCGCCGCTCCCCAGAGCACGGTCGGCGCTGGGGACGCGCTGCTGGCCGGTTTCCTGGCCGCCGGGGCCCGGGGCGCGGAAGCACTCGCCGAGGGCCTGGCGTGGGGAGCCGCCGCCGTACGCCTTCCCGCCAGCCGGATGCCGCGCCCGCAGGACATCCGGCGCGACATCGTCCACATCCACCCCCGACCGGACCTGAGCCGATCCCTGATCAGGTAACCCCCTGAGGAGCGCACATGGCCACTACCTACACCCCTGAATTCACCGAAGGCGGGATCAAAGCCCGGATCCAGCGCGTCGGCGGCTATCTGGCCGGCATGGTGATGCCCAATATCGGGGCGTTCATCGCCTGGGGACTCATTACCGCGCTGTTCATTCCCACCGGCTGGCTGCCCAACGCCAAGTTCGCCGCGCTGGTCGACCCGATCATCTTGATCGTGCTCCCGATCCTGATCGGCTACACCGGCGGGCGCATGGTGCACGGACAGCGCGGCGCCGTGGTGGGCGCCATCGCCACCATCGGTGTCGCCGTCGGATCGAAGATCCCCATGTTCCTCGGCGCGATGATCATCGGCCCGCTCGCGGCCTACCTGCTCAAGCAGATCGACAAGTTCACCGAGAACCGGACCCGGGCCGGCTTCGAGATGCTGGTGGAGAACTTCAGCGCCGGCATCGTCGGCGCCGCCATGGCCGTGCTCGGGGTGTGGGGCATCGGCCCGATCGTGCGCAGCATCACCAACACCGCGGGCAACGGCGTCGAATGGCTGATCCACCACCACCTGCTGCCGTTCGCGTCGATCCTCATCGAACCCGCCAAAGTGCTGTTCCTCAACAACGCCATCAACCACGGCGTGCTCGGCCCCCTCGGCGTCGCCGAGTCGCTCAAGCACGGCAAGTCGATCCTGTTCATGCTGGAGTCCAACCCCGGGCCCGGCCTCGGTGTCCTGCTCGCGTACATGTTCTTCGGGCCGCGGGCCCTGCGCCCCAGCGTGCCGGCCGCGATCGTCATCCAGTTCCTCGGCGGCATCCACGAGATCTACTTCCCCTACGTGCTGATGAAGCCGCGGATGATCCTGGCCGCGATGGCCGGCGGTGCCTCCGGAATCCTGGTCTTCATCGTCACCGGCGCCGGCCTGGTCGCCACCCCGTCCCCCGGCAGCATCTTCGCCTACGCGGCCGAGACCCCCAAGGGCGGCTGGTTCGGGGTGTTCGCCGGTGTGATCGTCGCCGGCGGCGTCTCGTTCGCGGTGGGCGCGGCGCTGCTCGGCTTCGGCCGCCTCGCCGAATCCCCGGCAGCCGATGCGCCAGCCGGAGAAGACCTGGCCGAGCCGGCGGCCGACGCCGGCGCGGTCGAGCAGCCCGCCGCCCGCGCCGACGCGCCGCAGAACCGTCCTCTGGAGGCATGATCCGCATGACCAGCATCAACGGAAGCGACATCCACAAGCTCGTCATCGCCTGCGACGCGGGCATGGGCAGCAGCGTCATGCTCGCGGGCCAGCTGCGCAAGCAGCTCAAGCAGTACCCCGTCGAGGTGGCGCACACGCCGGTCAACGCGATCCCCGGCGACGCCGACGTGGTGGTCTGCCACGCCGGCCTGGCCGCCCGCGCCCGCGGCGGAGCACCCGACACCGTCATCGTCCCCTTCCAGGTCTTCATCGGCGACCCCGCCGTCACCCATCTGATCTCTGTCATCAAGAACGGCGGGGTGCTGGATGGGTGAGACGGCCGCGCGGCTGCTCGATCCCCGCGCCATCGACCTGAACGCCCGCGCCGACGACCAGGAGACCGCGATCCGCCTGTGCGGGCAGGCGCTGGTCGACGTCGGCGCGGTCGGACCCGCCTACATACCGGCCATGCTGCAGCGGGAGGCGTCGATCTCGACCTACCTCGGAGAGGGGGTGGCGATCCCGCACGGGACCGTGGCCGGCAAGGACGTCGTCCACCACGACGCCCTCGCGGTGCTGCGGTTCCCCGACGGGGTGGACTGGGCCGGAGAGCCGGTCACACTCTGCATCGCCATCGCGGCCCGTGGCGACGCCCATATCGGCATCCTCACCGAGCTCGCGGAGATCCTGCTCGACCCGGACCAGGCCAGGGCGCTGCGCGAGGCCGACACGGCCGACGACCTGCTCCGCATCCTCCAACCGGAAAAGGAATCCACATGAGGGTCGCGCGTTTCTACGCCCCTGGCGACATCCGGCTCGAGGACGCTCCCGAGCCCACCCCCGGGCCCGGCGAACTGAAGATCCGCGTACGGAACTGCTCCACCTGCGGAACGGACGTCAAGATCTCACGGTTCGGGCATCACCACATCGTCCCGCCCCGGGTCATGGGGCACGAGGTCGCCGGTGAGATCGTCGACGTCGGCGCGGGCATCACCGGCTGGGCGCCCGGCGACCGGGTTCAGGTGATCGCCGCGATCCCCTGCGGGCACTGCCCCGAATGCCGGCGCGGCCGGATGACGGTCTGCCCGAACCAGGAGTCGATCGGCTACCACTACGACGGCGGGTTCGCCGAATACATGATCGTCCCGGCGAAGGTGCTCGCCGTCGACGGAGTGCATCGCATCCCCGAGGACCTCTCCTTCGCCGAGGCGTCGGTGACCGAGCCCCTGGCCTGTGTCCTGAACGGTCAGGAACTGGCACGAGTCGGCGAGGGCGACGACGTCGTCGTGATCGGGTCGGGGCCGATCGGCTGCCTGCACGTGCGGATGGCCCGCGCGCACGGTGCCGCACGGGTCTTCATGGTCGAGCTCAACGCCGCGCGGCTCGCTCAGGCCGCCGAGCTGGTCAAACCCGACGCCGCGATCCGCGCCGACGGCATCGACGTCGTCGCGGCGGTCCTCGAGCTCACCGACGGCCGCGGCCCCGACGTGGTCATCACCGCCGCCGCGTCCGGCAAGGCTCAGGAACAGGCCCTGGCGATGGCCGCGAGACGCGGCCGGATCAGCTTCTTCGGCGGACTGCCCAAGGACGACCCGGTCATATCCTGCGACGCCAACCTGGTGCACTACCGCGAACTCACCATCGTGGGCGCCAACGGCTCCAGCCCCGCCCACAACGCCCGCGCACTGGAGCTCATCGCCTCTGGCCAGGTCCGGGTCGACGACCTCATCACCCACCGGCTGCCGCTGCAGGCCACCCTGGAGGCACTGGACATCGTCGCCCGCGGCGAAGCGGTCAAGGTCACCATCCAGCCCTGAACCCGGACTCCCGTACCCACCCCTGCTGGAGAGGAAGCTCAGATGGCCGAACGCAAAGTGATCATCGGCTCTTCCGGTGGCCTGCACGCGCGCCCGGCGAAGCTGTTCGTCGAGGCGGCCGGACGGCAACCCGTCGCGGTCACCATCGCCGTCGGTGACCGGCGGCCGGTCCCGGCGCACAGCATGCTGTCGGTGCTGTCCCTCGGGGCCGGACACGGCACCGAGGTCACCCTGCACGCCGAGGATGACGACGAGGCAGGCGCCGAGCGGGCGCTGGACACCCTCGCCGAGCTGCTCGCCAGTGACCTCGACGTTCAGGACCCCGGCGACGACGTGCACGCGCAGGAGCCCGCCGGTGCCTGAGCTGCTGCAAGGCATCGGTGTGAGCCCGGGACTCGCGGCCGGCCCCGTCATGGTGATGGGACCGGTGCCGGTGCTTCCCGCCGCGCGTCAGGTCACCGATCTCGAGGACGAGATCGCCGTGGCCGAGAACGCCCTGAAGACCGTCGAAGCGGACCTGCGTACCCGCGCCGACGGCACCGCCACCGGCGCCGGCCGCGAGGTTCTGCAGGCCCAGGCCATGCTCGCCTCCGATCCGGTACTGCTGGACGACGTCATTGCCCGGATCCAGCACGGGGATGACGCGTTGCGCGCGCTGCGCAACACCTTCGACAAACACCGCGAGCTCCTGAGTTCCGTCGGCGGGCATTTCGCTGAGCGGGTGGCCGATCTGGACGACATCGCGCATCGGGCTCTGGCCGCGGCACTCGGGCAGCCGATGCCCGGCGTGCCCGCACCGGGCCACCCGTTCATCCTGGTGGCCGATGACCTCTCGCCGGCCGACACCGCGAGCCTGGACCCGGCGGTCGTCCTGGCCCTGGTCACCGAGCGCGGTGGCCCGACCAGCCACACCGCGATCCTCGCCCGGTCCCTGGGCCTGCCCGCCGTCGTCGGCTGCGGCGGCGTGCTGGCCGCAGCGGACTCCGTCCTGGCCACGGTCGACGGTACGACCGGTCAGGTACGCCTCGGGGTCCAGGAAGACGAGGTGGCCGGGTGCCGCGCCCGGGCCATCGCCCAGCTGGAGTCGCTCGCCGCGGGCCGGGGACCCGGACGGACCGCGGACGGGCACGCGGTCGATCTGATGCTCAACATCGGCTCAGCGGCCGACCTCACCGGCGTGGATCTGACGGACGTGGGCGGTGTGGGCCTGTTCCGCACCGAGTTCCTCTTCCTGGACCGGCACGAGGAGCCCGGCCTCGATGAACAGGTGCTCGCCTACGCCGAGGTCTTCGACGCCTTCGATCACGGCACCGTCGTGGTGCGCACCCTGGACGCCGGCGCCGACAAGCCCCTGCCCTTCCTCGGCCTCCCCGACGAGCCCAATCCGGCCCTCGGCATGCGTGGCCTGCGGGTGGCCCGCCGCCGCCCGGACATCCTCGACACCCAGCTGCGGGCCATCGCGCGCGCCGCCGCCCGGACGCGGGTGGACGTGTGGGTGATGGCGCCCATGGTCTCGACTGCCAAGGAGGCGGCCGAGTTCGTCGAGCGGGCCCACGCCCATGGCCTGCCCACCGCCGGCGTCATGATCGAGGTTCCGGCGGCCGCGTTGCTCGCCGACCGTTTTCTGCGGATCGTGGACTTCCTCAGCATCGGCACCAACGACCTCAGTCAGTACACGCTGGCTGCGGACCGGCAGACCGGTGACCTAGCGGACCTCCTCGATCCCTGGCAGCCCGCGCTGCTCCAGCTGATCGAGCGCTGCGCGGCGGCCGGCAAGGCGAGCGGAAAACCTGTCGGGGTCTGTGGTGAAGCCGCAGCCGACCCGCTGCTCGCGCCGGTCCTGGTCGGTCTGGGCATCAGCAAACTGTCCATGGCGGCGCCCGGCCTGCCGGCCGTACGCGCGCAACTCGCCCAGCACAGCCTGGCCGTGTGCGGGCGCCTGGCCCGGCGGGCTCTGGACAGCGATGACGCGACCTCCGCACGCGCCGCGGCGCGTGCGGACTGACCCGCCTGCCCGCGTGCACGTCGGGGGGTCCCCGTAGCACCGTGCAGAATCCAACGAGGTTGCCTCTGAACTGCGTTGATGCGGTTCGTAGAGCATCCGCCGGAGGTCCTCTCGCGCAGCGGGAGGTCGCGGCCGTACGGCTGATCGTCCATGCCTACGAGGCCTGTCTCACTCGACCATGTCGATGAGGTCGGCGACCGAGTCAACGATCTGTGACGGCCGGAACGGATACCGGTCCACCTCCGCCCTGCGGGTGACGCCCGACAGCACCAGGATGGTGTGCAGTCCGGCCTCCATCCCCGCGACGACGTCGGTGTCCATTCTGTCGCCGATCATCGCGGTGGTCTCGCTGTGGCCCTGCACGGCGTTCAGCCCGCTGCGCATCATCAACGGGTTGGGCTTGCCGACGAAGTAGGGGTCCACCCCGGTCGCCTTGGTGATCATCGCGGCGACGGCACCGCAGGCGGGCAGGGAACCCTCGTTGGAGGGACCGACGGGGTCGGGGTTGGTGGCGATGAAACGGGCTCCGTTGTCGATGAGCCGGATCGCCTTGGTGATCTGCTCGAAGCTGTAGTTGCGGGTCTCCCCCAGCACCACATAGTCGGGGCTGAGGTCGGTGAGGACATAACCGGCCTCGTGCATCGCGGTCGTCAGTCCCGACTCCCCGATCACGAAGGCCGAGCCCTCCGGCCGCTGGTCGTTGAGGAACTTCGCGGTCGCCAGCGCCGACGTCCAGATGGCCTCGACCGGGACCACCAGGCCCACCGCGCGCAGCCGGGCGGCCAGATCCCGCGGCGTGTAGATCGAGTTGTTGGTCAGCACCAGGAACCGCCGGCCCGAGGCGGTCAGGCGGCGGATGAACTCGTCCGCACCGGGAACGGGCAGGCCCTCATGGATCAGGACCCCGTCCATGTCGGACAGCCAGCACTCGATCTTCCGTTCTCGCATGCGGTCATTCTCCCAGGTCGTGATCCTTCAGAGGCCCGGTCTCGTCCTCCGGCCCGATTCCCCGGCGGCAGGTCCGTGGCGCGATCCGTTCAGGCAGGTGTGCATCGTTCCACAACCGGTCGGACGATCTTCCCTGGAACCCGCCCGGAACATGCGATAGTGGCACAATGAGCGAAGTGAGAGCCGTTCCGGGACTCTCCTCACCTTTTGCCCTGACCCGCCTCGGACTGCTGCTCTCACGTGACCCCTACGCCGGGTTGCAGCGCATGTACCAGAAGAACGGGCCGGTCTCCGGCTTCGGCTTCGGACCGGTGAAATACGTTCTCATGCTCGGCCCCGAGGCCAACGCCTTCGTATTCGCCAACTCGGGCCTGTTCACCTGGCGGGAGGCGTTCGACGTGCTCGTGCCGGTCAACGGTGCGACCTCGCTCATCGTGAGCGACGGCGACGACCACCGGCGGCGCCGCAAGCTCGTGCAGCCCGCCTTCCACCGTCGCAGGATCGACGGCTACGTCGCCCGGATGGCCGGCAACGCCGACGAGCTCATCGACACCTGGCGCCCCGGGCAGAACATCGACGTCTACGCCGTGCTCCGCGATCTCGTACGGCGCAGCACCGTGGAACTCCTCTTCGGCCCGCGTCTGGCCGCCGACGCCGATGTGCTCGGCCGGAAACTCCAGCACGCGCTGAACGCGATCGACCGGCCCTACAGCATGCTCGTCCTGATGCGTTCTCTGCCCAACCCCGCCTGGCGGCGCGTACTGAACGCCCGCGCCGCCGTCGTGGCACGGGTCATGCGTGAGGTCGCCGAGCGAGAGGCCGACTCGCAACCGCACGACGATGTGCTCGCGATGCTCCTGGAGTCGCGCGACGAGGACGGCAGCGGCCTCACCGACGTCGAAATCCAGGACCAGGTGATCAGCCTGATCGCCGCAGGGTACGAGACCACCAGCGCGGCACTGGCCTGGGCGGTGCAGGCCGTTCTCAGTGACGACACCGTACGCGAACGGGCCCGTGAAGAGGTGCTCACGGTGCTGGGTGAGGGTCCGCTCACCGCCGAAGCGCTCCAGCGGCTCACCTATCTGGACAATGTCGTCAGCGAGACGCTGCGGCTGTACCCGCCTGCCGTCATGAGCGCCCGCAAGGTGGCCACGGACTTCACCTTCGACGGGCAGCGCATCCCCAAGGGCACCATGGTCCTCTACAGCCCGTACGTCACCCACCGGCTGCCGGAGGTGTGGCCCGAGCCGGAGCGGTTCCGGCCGGAACGCTGGGATCCGGCCGACCCCGACCACCGGGCGGCCACCCCCGCGACGTTCCTGCCCTTCGGTGGTGGCCCGCATCGCTGCATCGGAGCCGGCTTCGCCACCACCGGGATCAAAGTCGTGCTCGCCCGGTTGTTGCACCGGGTCGACGCCACGATGATCGGTGGGCCCGCGCGCCCGACCAGCATCACCGCGATGCGGCCACGACGGGGCATCCAGGTGAAGATCACCGACGTGCGCACACCCCTTCCGGCGTAGCGCGGACCGCAGGGAGACGAACACCATGACCGTCGTCACCGGGCTGGAAGGGCGGCTACGGCCGGGTGATGTCCCGTGGGATGACCAGGCCGGCAGACGGCGTGCGGTCCGTGCCCGTCATCGGGCTGGGGGTGAGGGCGTGGACCGCGACCAGCGATTCGGGCCGGGAAAGCACCGTCACCGGCCAGAAGGTCAGCTGGGACAGCTCGGTCCCAGACGCGAGGCCGAGCCGGACGTCGATCGACTTGGTCGTGCCGTCGCGCAGCACCGAGCTGAGCGCCGACCGCAACGCCGGCCGCCATTGCAGGCCGACGAGGGCGGCCAGTGGCTTACCGAGCAGATTCGCGGGCGTCATGCCCAGCTCGGTGGCGGACCGCGGATTGGCCCTGCGGACGATTCCCTGACGATCCAGCACGAGGATGGCGGCCGGCAGATCCTGCAGGATGCGGGCGAGCAAGGCATGCTCACCGGTCGCGAGGTCGGCGACCTGCTCGCTTTGCAGATCGAGTTCCTCCATACAGGCCGACAGCTCCGCGGTGGCAGCCTCGAGCTCGGCCAGCGTGGTATCGAGGATGTCTCCGGAGACGTACGGCTGGGCTTGGTGGACGCTTCTCAGCAGGTCGATCCGCACCCGCAAGCTAGCCGTGCGACGCTCGATCGCGGCGATATGCGGCCGTCGCACCATGAGGGTTCCCGATCGGGGCGCTGTGGCTCGCGAACGCGAGATGACGCCTTCACCCAATCACATTCGGCTATGACACAAACACATATCGCTATATCCGCGTCGGCGTCGATGGCCGCGAGGCATCTCCCGCTTTGTGTTCACGGGCTCACGGTCGGATCAATCTCAGCGTTGACTTATATAAGCACGCGGTGGCATGGTGACGGCTGTGCACGCTTTCGACGTTCTCGG
This sequence comes from Streptosporangiaceae bacterium, assembly GCA_025964695.1. Lineage (GTDB taxonomy): Bacteria > Actinomycetota > Actinomycetes > Streptosporangiales > Streptosporangiaceae > Actinomadura_E. Next base: position 10,117 of record JAOPYK010000124.1, read on the forward strand.
GGATCCTGTCCGGCGCCGGATCCTGGAGCTGCTCGCCGAGGGCGAACGGTCCTCCGGCGAGGTCAGCACGGTCGTCCGGGAGGAGTTCGGGATCTCCCAGCCTGGGGTGTCACAGCATCTGCGGGTGCTGCGCGAGAACGGGTTCGCGACCGTCCGGGCCGAAGGCACCCGCCGCCTGTACGCCGTCGACCCCGCGCCCCTGCGTGAGATCGACCAGTGGCTGGAGCGCTATCGCCGGTTCTGGGCCCAGCCACTGGAAGCCCTAGCCACCGAGCTCGCACGCGGCAGGCGTCGCGCCAAGGACGGGAACGGCACGTCGACGGGGGCCTCCGCCGAACACGACGAGCGGGACGATTCGTGAGCACGATCGCCTCCGGCGGCTACGGGCAAAGGGTCTGGAGAAGGCGATCGCCGTCGGCCGTGGAATTGACGGCGTGCTGCGTGTCGGGTTCGTGGGCGCCGCCGCAGGCCGGCTCGTCCACCGGCCTCGGCCGGGGGGGTACACCGACGTCCCGCAGACCAGCCATTGCCTGCCTTTCGAAGATCGACGCTCTTACTCCGCGACCGCCGCCACCGGCTCCGCCTCCGTGCCCGTACCCCCCCGGACGAGGATGAGCAGCCGGTCGGCCTGGTCCGGATCGGCACCGCTCAGCGCGATCCCGTTGGTGAGCCGGAGATACGTCGAGATCGGCGCGTACGGCGCCGGATCGCTGTGCCCGGGTCGGCAGTGCGGA
>JAOPYK010000132.1 GCA_025964695.1 Streptosporangiaceae bacterium
CGGGCGAATACTGACAAAACTGGGCTTGCGGGACCGGGTCCAGACGGTGGTCTACGCATATGAGACGGGACTCATTAAGAGCGGGCAAACCGACTACGAAGAGTAACGGAAGCATTACTGTTGACCGTCGGTACCGCGCGTGCCGTTTACGTACCGCTGGGTAACTGAATAGCTACCGTATGTGGCGCCGGTGATGGATGCCGCCCACGACAGAGCGGACCGGGAGAGGCCCGGCCCCCCACATACGGAGGAATACATGCTCAAGAAGTTCGCGGCGACCGGGCTGGCGGCCGTGGCCGCCGGCGGCGTGATGATGCTGTCCGCTCCGGCCTTCGCCGGCGGCGGTGGCGGTACGAGCGGGAACCACGGCGTGCTGAGCGGTAATCAGGTCGTGGTCCCGATCGCGATCCCGATCAACGTCTGCGGCAACGCCGTGGCGATCATCGGCATCGCTGGCGCCGGGTGTAAGGGTGGTGCGTCGGTCGGCGGTCATCACTGATCACCGGGCACGCCCCTCGCGTGCCCGCTGAATCCCACGGCCGGAGCGCCGGAGTCCCCGAGGAGACTCCGGCGCTCCTGTCGTCGGGCCACCGCCCAGGCCGGACCGAAGGCGGTACGTTACGCGTGGTGGACCGCCCGCCGAGCAGCGCCGGTTCCGGCGCGGGTACCCTGGGACTCCGCACCGTCCGGTACCCCTGATGAGGACTGGAACGAATTGGACTCACATGCCATGCCTTCAGCCATGTCACCCGAGGACCGGCCGGGCCGGCTGACGGTGGGGGTCGTGGGCGCGGGACGGGTCGGCACCACGCTCGGAGCCGCCCTGAATCTCGCCGGGCATCGCGTCGTGGCGGCCGCCGCGGTCTCCGACGCCTCCCGCGCGCGGGCCGAGGAACGGCTGCCCGGCGTCGCCCTCGTGACGCCGCAGGAGGTCGTGGCCGCCTCGGACCTCGTGCTGCTCACCGTGCCCGACGACGTGCTGCCCGACCTGGTCACCGGCCTGGTCGCGACGGGTGTCTCGGTCGCGGGAAAGCTGATCGCGCATGCCAGCGGACGGCACGGCGTGACCGTGCTCGCTCCGGCCACCCGGGCCGGTGGGCTGCCGCTGGCGCTGCACCCCGTCATGACCTTCACCGGCCGCCCCGACGACGTGGATCGCCTGGCCGGCATCTCCTTCGGCATCACCTCGCCGGACCAGCTCCGCCCCGTGGCCGAGGCGCTGGTGATGGAGATGGGCGGCGAACCGGTATGGATAGCCGAGGACAAGCGCACGCTGTACCACGCGGCGCTGACCGGCGGTGCCAACCACCTGGTCACCCTGGTCGTGGAGTCGATGGATCTGCTGCGGAACATCGGGGTCGAGAATCCGAGCGTCATGCTGGGACCGCTGCTCGGCGCCGCCCTCGACAACGCCCTGCGGCTTGGCATGTCCGGGCTGACCGGCCCGGTGGCGCGCGGCGACGCGGGCACGGTCGCCGAGCACATCGCCGAGCTGGGCCGGGTGTCGCCCGAAGGCCTGCGGGCCTATGTCGCGCTGGCCCGGCTGACCGCCGACCGGGCCCTTGCCGCCGGACTGCTCAAGCCCGAGGACGCCGAGCGGCTGCTCGACGTGCTGGCGGACTGAAGGGAGCCGACTCATGAGCCGACCCATGAGCGTGGACGTACGACCCGGTGCCGTGTTCCTCGCGGACGATCTGGAGAAGCTCGCCTCGGCGCGGGCCAGGGTGCGGGCCGACGGGCGCCGGGTGGCGTTCGTCCCCACCATGGGGGCGCTGCACGAGGGACATCGTTCGCTGATCCGGCGGGCCCGTGGGCTGGGCGACGTGGTGTTCGTGAGCATCTTCGTCAACCCGTTGCAGTTCGGGCCGGGCGAGGACCTCGACCGCTACCCCCGGACCCTGGCGGCCGACCTCGCCGCCTGCGGCGAGGAGGGCGCCGAGGTCGTGTTCGTGCCGACCCGGGACATGATCTATCCGACCGAGCCGGAGGTCAGGGTCAGCTCGGGCCGGATGGGCACGATCGTGGAAGGTGCCTGCCGCCCGGGTCATTTCGACGGCGTCCTGACGATCGTCATGAAGCTGTTCAATCTGGTCCAGCCCGATCTCGCGGTGTTCGGCGAGAAGGACGCCCAGCAGCTGGCCGTCATCCGGCGGATGGTCGCCGACCTGGGGGTGCCGGTGAAGGTCGTCGGCTGCCCCACCGTCCGCGAACCGGACGGGCTGGCACTGTCCAGCCGCAACCGCTACCTGTCCGCCGCCGAGCGGGTGACCGGGCTGGCCCTGTCCCGCGCGCTGCGCGCCGGCGCGGACGCCGCCCCGGCCGGCCCGCGCGAGGTCGTCCAGGCCGCGCAGGCCGTGCTCGACGAGGCGGTGAAGGCCGATCCGCCACTGCAACTCGACTATCTGGTGCTGGTCGACCAGGCCACCTTCACCGAGGTGACCGAGGTCTGCAGCGGCACGGCGGTCCTCGCCGTCGCGGGCAGGGTCGGTACCACCCATCTGATCGACAACATGATCATCGAGTTTCCCCCGGCTGACTGAATCCGCAGCCGTACGCGCACCGGGTGGGGCGACTCTCGCGAGCGTCCACACCCGCCCGCAACCCCTCAAGGAGGGCCGGATGTTCCGGACCATGTTCAAGTCGAAGATCCACCGTTGCACGGTGACCCAGGCCGACCTGCACTACGTCGGCTCGGTCACCATCGACCAGGACCTCATGGACGCCGCCGACCTGCTGCCCGGCGAGCAGGTACAGATCGTCGACATCACCAACGGCGCCCGGCTGGAGACCTATGTGATCGAGGGCCGACGCGGCAGTGGTGTGATCGGGATCAACGGCGCGGCTGCCCATCTGGTCCACCCCGGTGACCTGGTGATCATCATCAGTTACGCGTCGATGAGCGACCAGGACGCCCGGACGTTCCGGCCGAGCGTGGTCCATGTCGACGCCTCCAACAAGATCGTCGCTCTCGGCGCCGACCCGGCGGAACCGGTACCGCACACCGCGGCGGTCCGTGGCGACCTCGTGCACTGAGTCCGCTCCGGCCGGGGGGCGGTGGCGCGGGAGTGGCCCGGAGGGGGTTAATGTCAGAGTGACGAGAAATGCCACCCCCCGAGGAGGGCACATGAGCTCCACTCAGTTCTCCCTGCCCACACGGCTGACCTCCGCGGAACCCGGCTGGATCCGCGAGACCGATGTGGTCGTGATCGGCTCCGGCATCGCGGGTCTGGTCGCCGCGCTGCGCATCGCCGCGATTCCCATGACGGGCTCCGGTGGCCGCCGCCGGGTGCTGCTCGTCACCAAGGCGTTGCTCGACGAGGGCTCCACGCGCTGGGCACAGGGCGGCATCGCCGCCGCCCTGGCCCCGGACGACAGCCCGCAGGACCATCTGCGGGACACCCTCACCGCGGGTGCCGGGCTCTGCGACGTCGAGGCCGTACGCGCGCTGGTGACCGAGGGGCCGGACGCCGTGCGCCGCCTCATGGAGCTCGGTGCCCATTTCGACCAGGCCCCCGGCGGCGGAGTGGCACTGACCCGCGAAGGCGGCCACCTCAAGCGGCGCATCGCGCACGCGGGTGGGGACGCGACCGGTGCGGAGATCAGCCGGGCCCTGCTCGCCGCGCTGACCAAGCCCGAGGACGGCTCCGCGAACATCGAGGTCATCGAGCACGCGCTGGTGATCGACCTGCTGCACTCCGCGGACGGCCGGGCGGCCGGGGTCACCCTGCACGTCATGGGAGAGGGCAGGCGCGACGGAGTGGGGGCCGTGCGCGCCCGCGCGGTGGTCCTGGCCACCGGCGGTCTCGGTCAGGTGTTCGCCGCGACCACCAACCCCGAGGTCTCCACCGGCGACGGGGTCGCGCTCGCGCTGCGGGCCGGAGCCGCCGTCACCGATCTGGAGTTCGTGCAGTTCCATCCCACCGTGTTCTGGCTGGGCGAGGGGGCACGAGGCCAGCAGCCGCTCATCTCCGAAGCGGTCCGCGGCGAGGGCGCCCACCTCGTGGACGCCGACGGCGTGAGGTTCATGACCGGCCGGCACGAGCTCGCCGAACTCGCCCCGCGCGACGTGGTGGCCAAAGGCATCATGTCCCGGATGCAGGAGACCGGAGCGTCGCACGTCTTCCTGGACGGACGGCATCTGGGCGCGACGACCTGGGAGCTGCGTTTCCCGACCATCCTGGCCAACTGCCGGGCACACGGGATCGACCCGGTCACCGAGCCGATCCCGGTCGTACCGGCCGCGCACTACGCCAGCGGCGGCGTCCGGACCGACCTGGCGGGCCGTACCTCGGTGCCCGGGCTGTACGCCTGCGGCGAGGTCGCCTGCACCGGGGTGCACGGTGCCAACCGGCTCGCCTCCAACTCGCTGCTGGAGGGCCTCGTCTTCGCCGAGCGCATTGCCGAGGCCATCCGCACCGACCCCCCCGCCCGCCTCGGGCCCGACGCACAGCCTGCCCGACGGCTCACCCGACGGCTCACCCAGGAGACGGGGGGGCTGCTGGAGCCCGGCGTGCGTGAGGAGGTGCAGCGGATCATGTCGGCCTACTCCGGCGTGCTCCGCGGTGCCGAGGGACTGTCCGTCGCGCGGAAGGAACTCACCGGGCTGGCGAGCCGTAGGACGCTGGAGCCGTGTGTCGAGGCATGGGAGGCCACCAACCTGCACACGGTGGCCACGGCGATCGTGGCGGCCGCCCAGCGCCGCGAGGAGACCCGCGGCAGCCATTGGCGCGAGGATTTCCCCGACCCCGACGACCGGGCCTGGCTCGGCCACCTGGTCACCCGGCTCGACGGACATCTGGTCACCGGCTACACGCCCCTCGACCGCGAAGCCCTGCCCACGGCGCCCTGACCCGATCCCACGCACCGACACCCACGCACCGACACCCACGCACCGACCTTCATCATCGGGCAGAGAAGGAGCACCACCATGACGCCGGAGCTGGAGCGGCGGCTGCACGCGGCCGGACTCGATCCACAGGCTGTGGAAAACCTGGTACGGGCCGCCCTGGCCGAGGACGGCGAGGTCGATGTCACCAGCGAGCCGATCATCATGGGCGACACCTCGACCGCGGACTTCACCGCGCGCCAGGCGGGAGTGGTCGCCGGCATCCCGGTGGCCGAGGTGGTCTTCGAACTGCTGGGCGTACGGGTCGTACGGGCGCAGGCGGCCGACGGGGACGCCGTACCGGCCGGGCAGGTGCTGCTCACGGTCGAGGGACCCACCCGGGCGTTGCTGCGCGCCGAGCGCACAGCCCTGAACCTGCTCACCCACCTGTCGGGGGTCGCGACGGCGACCCGGCGCTGGGTGGACGCCGTCGACGGCACCCGGGCCCGGGTGCGCGACACCCGCAAGACGCTCCCGGGGCTGCGCCGGTTGCAGAAGTACGCGGTCCGGCAGGGCGGCGGCGTCAACCACCGGATGGGCCTGCAGGACGCCGCGCTGATCAAGGACAACCACGTCGAGGCGGCCGGCTCGGTCACCAAGGCCTACGAGGCGATCCGGGCCCGCCACCCCGGCCTGCACATCCAGGTCGAATGTGACACCCTCGCTCAGGTCGAGGAGGCCCTGGCCGTGGGCGCCACCTCTATCCTGCTGGACAACATGAGTACCGCCGAGATGACGCGCGCCGTCCGCCTTACCGCAGGGCGGGCGGAACTGGAGGCGAGCGGTGGGCTTACTGTGGACCGGGCCCGAGACGTGGCCGTGACAGGCGTCGACTATCTTGCGGTCGGCGCGCTGACACATTCCGCGTCCGCGCTCGACATCGGCCTTGACTTTCACTCCACGGCGGGGACCTGATGCTGCTCACCATCGACGTCGGCAACACCCACACCGTCCTCGGCCTGTTCGAGGGTGAGGAGGTGATCGAACACTGGCGGATCAACACCGACGCGCGCCGGACCGCCGACGAGATCGCCGTGGTCCTGCAGGGGCTCGTGCAGCAGAGCCCGCTGCTCGCCGACACCGACATCAGCGGCATCGCCCTCTGCTCGACGGTGCCCTCCGTACTGCACGAGATGCGTGAGATGTGCCGCCGCTACTACGGCGACGTGGCCGCCCTCATCGTGGAGCCCGGGGTGAAGACCGGCGTGCCGGTACGCATGGACAACCCCAAGGAGGTCGGCTCCGACCGCATCGTCAACGCCTTGGCCGCGATCCACCTGTACGGGGGACCGGCTCTGGTCGTCGACTTCGGCACGGCCACCACCTTCGACGCGATCTCCCCCAAGGGGGAGTACATCGGCGGCGCCATCGCCCCCGGGATCGAGATCTCCGTGGACGCGCTGTCCAGCCGCGGCGCCCAGTTGCACAAAATCGAGCTGGTGCGGCCCCGCAACGTGATCGCGAAGAACACCGTCGAGGCCTTGCAGTCCGGGATCATCTACGGTTTCGCCGGTCAGGTCGACGGGATCGTGGACCGCATGACCGAGGAGCTCACCGACAACCCGGACGACGTCACGGTCGTGGCCACCGGCGGTCTGGCCCCCCTCGTGCTGGACGAGGCGCGCAGCATCGACGTGTTCGAGCCCTGGCTGACCCTCATCGGCCTGCGCCTGATCTACGAACGCAACATCAGCGTCTCCGGCTGAGTCTCCGACTGAGCGGGAAGTCGTTCGCGGCGCTCCGGGTGGGCTGGATACCCTTCGACCGTGAGTGACGACACGTACGACGCATCGAGCAGGGCGGACGACCCCGCCGTACCCTCGGCCACCCCGCGGGACGGGCTTCCGGAGCAAATGCGGGTCCGGCGGGACAAGCTCGACCGGCTCCGCGAGAACGGCATCGACCCCTATCCGGTCGGCTTCCCGCGGACGGCGACGATCAGCGAGGTACGGGAGCGCCACCCCGATCTCGAACCGGGCGCCGAGACGGGCGACAAGGTGGGCGTCGCCGGCCGCGTCATGCTGGTCCGCAACAGCGGCAAGCTCTGCTTCGCGACCATCCGGGACGGCAGCGGCGACATCCAGATCATGCTGTCCCTGGCCAAGGCCGGCGAGGACGCGCTGGCCTCCTGGAAGCGCGACGTCGATCTGGGCGATCACATCGGGGTCGAGGGCGAGGTCATCACCTCCCGGCGCGGCGAGCTGTCGATCATGGCAGACCGGTACGCCATCACCTCGAAGTGCCTGCGCCCGCTGCCCGAGAAGCACGCCGGGCTGACCGACCCCGAGGCCCGGGTCCGGCAGCGCTACGTCGACCTCATCGTCAACGACGAGGCCCGCAGGATGGCTCGCCTGCGCAGCGACACCGTACGGGCCGTACGGGACTTCTGGCACGAGGAGGGCTACCTCGAGGTCGAGACGCCCATGCTGCAGCCGATCCACGGTGGTGCCGCGGCCCGGCCGTTCAGGACGCACATCAACGCCTACGACATGGACCTCTACCTGCGGATCGCGATCGAGCTCTACCTCAAGCGGCTGGTCGTCGGGGGCATCGAGAAGGTCTTCGAGATCAACCGGAACTTTCGCAACGAGGGCGCGGACTCGACGCACAACCCCGAGTTCACCATGCTCGAGGCCTACGGGACCTACCTCGACTACAACGACATGGCCGACCTGACCCAGCGGATGTACCAGCAGGCCGTGGTGGCGGCCCTGGGCACGTCGGTGGTCGTGCACGAGGGCCGGGAGTACGACCTGGGCCTGCCCGAGTGGCCGCGGATCACGCTGTACGGCTCGGTCTCGGCAGCGCTGGGCGAGGAGGTCACCCCGCACACGCCGATCGAGCAGGTACGCAAGTACGCCGACGCCCGCGAGATCCACTGGGACCCCAAGTGGGGACAGGGCAAGATCGTCCAGGAGTTCTTCGAGGAGCTCATCGAGCACACGCTCCTGCAGCCCACGTTCGTCATGGACTACCCGCTGGAGACCTCACCGCTCACCCGGCAGCACCGTGACGAGCCCCTGCTCACCGAGAAGTGGGACCTCATCGGATTCGGCACCGAGCTGGGCACCGCCTACTCCGAGCTGATCGACCCCGTCGAGCAGCGCCGCCGCCTCACCGAGCAGTCCCTGCTGGCGGCCGGCGGGGACCTCGAGGCCATGCAGCTCGACGAGGACTTCCTGCGCGCCCTGGAGTACGCCATGCCCCCCACCGGCGGCATGGGCGCGGGCATCGATCGGATGATCATGGCCTTTACCGGCAAGAACATCCGCGAGACGATCCTCTTCCCGCTGGTCAAGCCGGAGTGATGTGCACGGGGAGGGCCGCCAGGCCGCGTAGGACGACGTTGTCGCGGTAGGCGAGATCGCCGGACGCGAGGCTCACCTCGCGCCGGAAGAGCCTGGTGAGCGCGATCTCGCCCTCCAGCCGCGCCAGCGGGGCGCCCAGGCAGAAATGGATGCCCAGCCCGAAGGACAGGTGGCCGGACGGTGGCCGTCGCAGGTCGAGCCGGTCGGGGTCGCCGAAGACCGTGGGGTCGCGGTTGGCGGCCCCGGTGAGCAGCAGGAGCATCTCGCCTTGCTTGATCGTGGCTCCGGCGAGCTCGGCGTCCTCGAGGGCGGACCGCAGGGTCAGCTGGACCGGTGGATCGTAGCGCAGCAGTTCCTCGACGGCCGCGGAGGCGGCCTCCGGGTGTGCCCGCAGCCAGGCCAGCTCGCCGGGGTTGCGCAGCAGTGCCAGCGCCCCATTGCCGATCAGATTGACGGTCGTCTCGTGGCCCGCGACGAGCAGCAGGACACAGGTGGCGAGCAGTTCCTCCTCGGTCAGCACGTCTCCGCCGTCGGAGACGGCCACCAGCGCGCTCAGCAGGTCGTCGCGTGGGTCCGTCCGCCGCAGCACGATCAGCTCGCGGAAGTACGCCCCGAACTCCAGCCGGGCCTGGTCGCGTTCGGCGACGTCCGCGGCGGGCAGCAGGAAGCCGGGATCGAGCCCGCGGGCCAGTGCGTCGGACCAGCGCTTGAACCGGTCCCGGTCCTCCGGCGGTACCCCGAGCAGCTCACTGATCAGGATCACCGGTAGCGGGTAGGCCAGCGTGGCGATGAGATCCACGGCTCCGGAGGCGCCGGCCAGCAGGTCGTCCACCAGTTGCTCGATCCGGGGCCGCAGCCGCTCGATCAGCCGGGCCGTGAACGCCTTGCTGACCAGCCGCCGCAGCCGGGTGTGGTCGGGCGGATCCATGGTGAGGAAGGACCGCCTGGGGGCCTCCCGTCCCCGCCAGTCGCCGTTCTCCGGCCGGTGACCGAACCGTGGTTCGCGCAGGACACGCTGACACAGGTCGTACGACGTCGTCACCCACAGGCCGAAGGGCGTCTGCTGCAGCGGACCCGCGGCGCTCAGCCTGCGGTACTGGGCGTAGGGGTCGGCGTGGAAGGAACGGTGGAAGGGATCGAACCCCAAGATGGCCAGCGCGTCCGGCTGCACTTCTGCACTCATGTCAGTTGACAGTCAGTCAAACAGCGTGCGTGATGTCAATGGCGGGAGCTGTCGCGCACCCGTTCAGGTGGACTCGCGGACCACGAGTTCAGGAGTGAGCACGAGATGACGGTGCCGGTGCTCCTCGCGCTGGGCGGTCTCGTCGAGCGCCAGTTCGGCGGCGGTCCAGCCCAGCTCGTGGCGGGGCTGCCGCACCGTGGTGAGCGGAACCGCCGCGGTGGAGGCCAGCTCGATGTCGTCGTAGCCGACGACGGCGATCTCGCCAGGGACCTTGACCCCGAGCCGCAGCAGTTCGTTCACCATCCCGATGGCGAGGAGATCGTTGGCGCAGAAGACGGCCGACGGCGGCGTCGGCCGTTCCAGCAGCCTGCGTGCCGCCAGTTTTCCTTCGGTGGCGGTCATGGCGGGCCTGGGGAGGTGGAGGAGCTCCCCCTGTGCACTGTGGCGCTCCCGGACGGTGGCTTTGCGCAGCGTGCGTTCGGCGCCCAGCCGGCGTTCCCGGCACGGTTCGAGTTCGGGTGCGCCCGTCACCAGGGCGATTCGGTGGTGGCCCCGGGAGAGGAGATGCGAGACCGCGAGCTCACCGCCCGCGATGTGGTCGACCCGCACCGAGCAGAGCCCGGCCAGTGCCCGGCCGATCAGGACGATCGACATGCCGCGTCGCTGGAGCCGGGCGATCCGCCCGGCGGTCAGGCCGATCGGCGCGATCAGCACCCCGGAGGCCCGCTGCTCCTCCAGGAAGTCCAGGCAGCGGCTCTCCTTGTTGGCCGATCCGTCGCTCGTGCACCAGATCGCGTCCACCCCGTCGGCGTTCATCGCCGCCTCGGCGCCGCGGGCCACATCGGTGAAGCCGGGGTCGCCGAGGTCGGTGACGACCACCCCGAGTGTGCGGGTGCGCATGGGCCGGCCGCCCGCGTCCGCCGGTCCCTGGCGGAGCCGGCGGGCCGACTCGTTGCGGATGAATCCCAGTTCCTCGATCACCGAGCGCACCCGGGTACGGGTTGCTTCGGCCACCAGATCTGGCCGGTTTAGGACATTCGAAACTGTCCCAACTGATACTCCTGCACGTTTTGCTACCTCACGGATACTCGTCCGTGCCAACTCGCTCCCCACCCGCACTCCATCGGTTTCCGCAGGTTGCCGGGTTGTGGCCGGCAATCCGGGATGCGGTATGTAACTGATCGCCATAATAGGCATACGCATTGTTATCTTTGTGCGCTTGACGGTCCGGATCCGGCCGCCTAGCGTTCCGGACCGAAGCGTAGCTTGAAACGATTCACGTCCCATTCGCGGACCAAGCACGCGCGGACGTGAAGGGATGGGTGAAAGGGGTAGCCATCATGACCCATCCCGGGCACGACGCCACCACCCCCGGTGCCGCCGGGGCGTTTCGCGTGTCGGGAACCTACCCGGGGGGGCCTTCCCCCCTGGCGGAACCCAGCGCCTTCCGAGCCTCGCCTCCGATCGCATCAACGAGTGAATCGTTACTGGGAGTTCCCCCACCGCGCCCGGCAAACGACACACCGGCCGACATCGGCCAAGAGCATCAGGAGCAAGAGCGGCAAGAGGTAGCGCCGCTCCGGGCCAATGGGGCCCCCGGCCTGATGCAGCCACCAGCCACATCCCCGCGATCATCACCAAGGACGAGGGAGGACGGAGTGGAACAGGCCACGCTCATGCGCCGTGGCACTGAAGAGCCTCGACTATGTGAGGAGGATCTGAAATTGCTCGCCCAGATCGCGAGCGGTGTGACCGCGGACGTGGCGGCGCGCAAACTTGAACTGAGTGCACGAACACTGAGACGGCGGTTGCGGGCCATCTGCGATCGCCTGGAGGTGAACACCCCCATCGAGGCCGTGGTCTGGGCCGCGCGGAGACAGCTCATCTGAACCTCCGTCGGCCTGTCTCCCATCCGGCGGGGAGACGGCCTCAGCGGCGGCGGTGCCGGCTTCTGGCTGGCCGCAGTGTCGGTCTCAGAGCCGCAGAGGGGCTGCAGAGGGCGCTCAGGCGACCCGTACCCCACCGGCGAACGGCCGGCCGGCGATCGGCGCGACCCTGACGACGTCGCCGGTGTGCGGCGCGTGCACCATCATGCCGTTACCGATGTACATCCCCATGTGGTGCAGGTCGGCGTAGAAGAACACCAGGTCTCCGGGTTGCAGCTGGGAGATCGACGAGATGTGCGTCCCCGAGTTCCACTGGCTGCCGGTGTAGTGCGGCAGGTTGATGCCCACTTTCCCGTATGCCCACATGGTCAGTCCGGAGCAGTCGAAGGTGCTCGGCCCCGCGGCTCCCCAGACGTAGGGTTTGCCGCGCTGCGCCAGTGCCAGTGCCAGGGCCCGCTGGGCCTTGCTGGACCCCCCGCCGATCGGCGCCAGATTGGCGAGCTGGGTCGGGTCCTTCTTCGCGATCTTGTCCCGCACTCCGCCGTACATGTCCGAGAGCTTCTTCTTGCGCTGGTCCAGCTGGCTCTGCAGATCCTTGACCTGCGTCGCGCGGTCCTGCGCGGCTTTGTGCGCCCGGACGGCCCCTTGCATCGCCTGGGCGAGCGTCTGGACCTTGGTGCCGTCCTGGGCGGCGAAGTAGTTCAGCGTGGAGGCCTGGTCGAGCATGGCCTGCGGGTCCGTCGCGGTGGCGAACGCCACCGAGGGGTCCACCCCGCCGTTCATGTAGCTCGTGGCGGCCAACTGGCCGACGCGCTGCTGCACGGTCTGCAGCGCGGCGTCCTGCCGCTTGGCGTTGTCCTGGGCGACCTGAGCGGCCCGGGTGGCCTGCTGGTAGCGGACCTTCAGCCCGTTGTACTGCTCGGTGAGCTGCTCCATCTGGTCGTGCAGCTTGGAAGCCTGGTCCTTCAGGTCCTTGACGCTCGCGTCCGGAGGCTTGGGCTTGGCGTGGCCGGCCGTGGCGGGGAGGACCAACGAGATCGCACAGAAGGCACCTACCACGGCACCGACCCGGGTGCGGAAACGCAGGGGCCGGTGATGGCCGCCGGGTTCCGTAGCTGGGCGTGCAGGCTCCACAAAAGCTCCTCTCCTCGACCGCCTACCGGGTTAGCTGTCGGGTTCGGGCCGGAGTTAGCCCTACCGCTGGACGCGACCGGTGCTGGGAACACCGGAGGCGCTGTCACGGATTCACCCCAGGGAAGGTGGGTCCCCGGCTCCCAGGACGCTGGTTGCGCCCCCTGGACTCGGCGGGCCCGCAGTCTCGGAAAGTGACTGCGGACATCAGCGTCGGACATTAACGGAGTCTGGCGTGGATGCCAACCGGAACATGCGAAGTCGCAGGTGGAAGCAGTCCGGTGATCAAGGGGTGCTGATAAGGACACCGTCCTGTGATGGGGTTTGGCCGCCAATGGGAGTGACACGCACTCCGCGGCGAGGGCTGCTCCCCGGACCTAATACGCTCGGGTGATTGTGGACTTCAAGATCAGGCGGGCCCGGACCGCAGATGTTCGCTCGATACGGCGGCTGGTCGACATGCAGTCGGGACAGGGCCGCCGGCTGCTCGCCAAGAGCACGGTGACGCTCTATGAGGACGTTCAGGAGTTCTGGGTCGCGGCGGACGCCGAAGACCGCCTCGTGGGCTGTGGGGCCTTGCACATCATGTGGGAGGATTTGGCGGAAGTCCGTACCGTCACTGTGGATCCCGCCTCCCGGGGCCACGGGGTCGGGCACCATATCGTCGGCCGGCTTCTGGAGACCGCACGAGAACTGGGTGTGCGCCGTGTGTTCTGCCTTACCTTCGAGGTGGAGTTCTTCGCCCGGCATGGCTTCCAGCCGATCTTGGGGACTCCGGTTTCGCCTGAGGTGTATGAAGAGCTTCTCCGCTCCTATGACGAAGGCGTCGCGGAGTTTCTCGACCTCGACCGGGTCAAGCCGAACACGCTTGGCAACACCCGAATGCTGCTCCGTCTGGAGGAGACACAACTGTGAGCCAAACCCCCTATGGCGGGCCATACCCCCCACAGCGGCCCGGCCCGCCTTCTTATGGGCAGCAGCCCTATGGAAACCAGCCCTACGGGCAGCAGCCACAGCCTTCGTACGAGTCGTACGGCGGCGGCTATCAAGAGGGACCTTCGGAGGCGGCGAATCTTCCGCTGGCGTCGATCTGGCGCCGCGCCGGTGCCCGGCTCGCCGACGCCGGACTGACCTGGGCCGCCGGTTTCGCAGTCGTGTTCCCCATCACCCTCGGTGCCATCGGGGTGAAGAAGGACGGCGATCCCTGGTCGACCCCGATTCTGGTGACGACCTTCATCGTCATGTCCGTTCTGCCGTTCATCTATGAGGCCGTCCTGTTGACCATGTCCGGGCAGACGCTCGGCAAGCGGTTGCTCGGACTGCGGGTCGTGGACGTCGATCCGGCGGGTGAGCCGATCGGCATGAGCAAGGCCCTCTGGCGATCGGCGATCAACAATGTCGTTTATCAGCTCGGCATTTTCTTCTTCCTGCTGATCGGCGTGACCACGCCCTTCGTGTACGCCCTGCTCGGCATCTTCTTCGCCGCCATCGGCGTCCTGGTGTGCTACCTGTGGGCGATCTGGGACCAGCCGCTGCACCAGGCGGTGCACGACAGGTTCGCCGGCACGGTCGTCATCGACGACCGTGCCGAGTACGTCGAGTACGAAGAGGAGTAGGCGACGGTGGCCGCCGCCGGTACGCAGGACGTCGCACCGGCGGCAGAGCCCGCCCAGCGGCTGGTCGCGCGGATCGTCGACACTCTGCTGGTCGCACTGCCGGTGGTGCTGGTCACCCGGGCCACACTGCCCCGGGTGACCGCGGAGATCGTTGCCTCGGCCGGGCTGGCGATCCTGCTGGTGGTGTACGACTCCGTCCAGCACGCCCGCTGGGGACAGACCCTGGGCAAGCGCCTCACCGGGATCCGGGTCGTCTCCGCGCCGGTGGAGGGTGCGGGTGAGGGCGGACTGCCGCGGCCCTCCCAGGCGCTCGTGCGCGCCGCCGTGTACGCCCTGCCGATCGCGCCGCGGGCGGTGCCCATCCTCGGCGTGCTCGCCGGCATCTTCTGGGTGACGAATGTGGGCCTGCTTCTCGAACGGCCGCGCCTGCAGGCCTTGCACGACCGCATCGCCGGCACCGCGGTGGTATCCATCCGCAATTGACCATCCCGGGGGGTATGACTTCCCCTTGGTGGAACTTTTAGGTCTTTTCGACGTTAGGTGGGCAACGGATTTCGTCGCCGATGGCCATCGCGTCAACTCCTGACATGCCATGCGCCCCTGTACATCGAGGCTCTCGCCGGATGCGCATTCCGTGGCGGGTAACCACTTAGCGCCGTTACGTCAGGGTTAATCGGGGGTCGCGTGATGACTGTTGCCCGTCCCTAAGCCGCCGCGCGCCGCCGGTATTTCGAGCTTCGATGCGGTGAATCCGGCAGGTGGAGCGTCGCTACGGAGGGCCACCCGGAATAGGGGACTGTTGGACCGGCGTCCAACAGAGGCTCGATTGCACTTGCAGAGAGAGCGCTCGGCGCGGTGATTACGCTCCGTAACGGGTACTTCGGGGGTAACTCTGGCCGGGTGTTGAATTGTCATCAGCAAGAGACGGGGTATATCTTTGTGAACCGAATGTAGTTTGCTCCGGCGGAAAGGTCTGTCCCCATGGCACGCAAGGTTCAAGTGCTTCTCGTCGACGACCTCGACGGTGGCGAGGCGGACGAGACCGTGTCGTTCTCCCTCGATGGCGCCACCTATGAGATCGATCTCAGCAGCGCCAACGCAAAGAAGCTGCGCGATTCGCTGCAGCCGTTCGTAGACCACGCGCAGAAGGCGAGCGCCGGTCGGCGGCGTGGCGCCACCCGTACTCGCGGTGCGTCCAGCCGAGAGCGCAGCGCGGACATCCGCGCCTGGGCCAAGCAGCGCGGCATCAAGGTCAACGAGCGCGGCCGTATCCCCGCCTCTGTGGTGGAGCAGTATGAGGCTGCGCACTAACTGGCGGAGTGCGGGGTTCAGGGAGTGGTCTTCCCGTTTGACTCGTCGTTGAGAGCCGATGATCGGCCCGTCGTCCGTGAAAGGGTGGCGGGCCGTTCGCTTGTGGCGTAGAGCGCCGGGCCGGTTCGTTTCCGGGACGGGGTTTCGCCTTCATGGCAAGGCCTCACCTCGCTCGTTGGTGCGCATGAGTGAGTTCCCGCCACCCGGTTGAAGCGTAAAGCCCCGTTCGCTTGGGGCGTAGCGGGAACATGATGGGCCGATGCGGTAGTTGGATGAGGATGAACAGCCCTAGGCGGGGAACGTCTCTCGGTGGGAGTGCACCGGGGGCGGCCTCCTCGTGGCGGGCTAGCATGCGGAAGGACAGGGCCGGACATCCCGGATCTTGACCGACCGCTCTGTGAGGAGCGACGAGATGTTCGAGAGGTTTACCGACCGCGCGCGGCGGGTTGTCGTCCTGGCTCAAGAAGAGGCCCGGATGCTCAACCACAACTACATCGGCACCGAGCACATCCTCCTGGGGCTGATTCACGAGGGTGAGGGCGTTGCCGCCAAGGCTCTGGAGAGTCTGGGCATCAGCCTGGAGGCCGTACGCCAGCAGGTCGAAGAGATCATTGGTCAGGGGCAGCAGGCGCCATCCGGGCATATCCCGTTCACTCCGCGGGCCAAGAAGGTACTGGAGCTTTCGCTTCGGGAGGCTCTGCAGCTCGGCCATAACTACATCGGCACTGAGCACATCCTCCTGGGACTGATCCGCGAGGGTGAGGGCGTTGCCGCCCAGGTGCTGGTCAAGCTGGGTGCAGATCTCAATAGGGTGCGCCAGCAGGTCATCCAGTTGCTGCACGGCTACCAGGGCAAGGAGCCGGCCGCCTCCGGCGGGACGTCGGAGTCCGCTCCCTCC
>JAOPYK010000145.1 GCA_025964695.1 Streptosporangiaceae bacterium
GCGCCCGCCGAGGCGCTGGCCGCCGCCCCCCGCACAGGCGAGCTCGCCGACGCCGCGGCGCTGCCCTCGGTCGGGCTGGCGGCCTGGCAGGCGCTGTTCGAGCACGCCGGCCTGAAGGCCGGGCAGAGCGTCCTCATCGACGGCGGGGGCGGCGCGGTGGGCGGCTACGCTGTCCAGCTCGCCGCGCAGGCCGGTGCTACCGTGACCGCGACCGCCAGCGCGCGCAGCCGTGACCGCGTCCGCTCCTACGGCACGGACCGGATCATCGACTACACCGCTGCCCCCGTCCCGCAGTCGCTGGCCGGGCAGCGGTTCGACGTGGTGCTGCACCTGGCGCCCACCAGCCCGGACCTGGTGCCCACCAGCCCGGAGGAGACCGCGCAGCTGGTGGACCTGGTCGCCGACGGCGGAGCCTTCGTCAGCACCACCACGCCCGGCCCAGAAGATGCCGGGCGCGGGGTGCGGACAGTGCGTGTCTTCACGCGCAGCGACGCCACCCAGCTCGCCGAGCTGGTCACCCGCGTCGACGCCGGAGATCTGAAGATCAACGTGGCCGAACGGCGGCCGCTGACCGACCTGGCCGCCGTCCACGACCAGGCCGCCGCCGGACGGCTGTCCGGCAAGACGGTCCTGACCCCCTGACCTCCGCAACCCCGGTCCCGGCAACCACCCGATCCGTCCACCGGACACACTCCACCACGAGCAGACCACTCAACCCGAGCACACAGCTCGTCCGCAATGGGAACCGTCATGTCCTTCACCCTCGACCCCCAGGTCGCCGAGGCCGTCGCCCCCATCGCCGCCGCGACGGCCGGCAGCACGCCCCCGCCGGTCGGGGACATCGCCGCCCGCCGCGCCGCGCTGGAGGGCATCTTCCAATACGCCGACACCGCCCAGCCGTTCCCGGACGACGTCACGATCAACGACCACGAGCTGACCACCGCCGACGGCGCGACGATCCGGCTGCGCTGGTACGCCCGCAAGGACGCCCCCGGCGAGCCCGGCCCTGCCGCGCTCTACCTGCACGGCGGCGGCATGATCGTCGGCTACATCGGCCTGTTCGACGGGTTGGTCTCCCGGTACGTGTCGGCCAGCGGCACCCCGATCCTGTCGGTCGACTACCGGCTCGCCCCCGAACACCCCACCCGGTCCCGGTCGAGGACGCCTACGCCGCCCTGGTCTGGCTGCACGCGCACGCCGCCGACCTGGGAGCAGGGCGAGCACGGCCCGGTCGGCCGGTGGGGTTCGGGCCTTGCCGACCTGCCGTCGCAGCATTGCCATTTGGTGGCGCAGAACGAGGATCTGCACGTCCTTGTCGATGTCGGAGCGGAGCCGCAACATCAGGAACTGCGCCAATCGGATGATCAACTTGTAGAGAACGATGCCAGCACAACCGTCAACCATGCCGAACCAGCCGCGGTGATAGTGCGGTAACGCCGCAGGTCACAGCCCTTGGCCGAGATTTTCGGGCCCCGCAAATCACCACCACGCTTGACTCCATGGCACTCCTTCACGGATGACCTGCAGGTTCTCGTTCCGATGTTCCTCGGCCCCTGTGTCTTTCCCATGCGCGCTTGTTTGAGCCGTCGGCCAGGACGGCAGAGGTGATGTTTCTTTTACCTCCTCGAAACAGTAACCCGTTGCCAGAAGCGGCCTAATCTTCTTAAGCTACGGCCAGTTGCACTGAATGCAAGCTGAGTTTTACTGTATGAAAGTGACCTCTGAAGATGACCGCTATGTTGTCCGATCCGTCGTCCGAGCGCTGGACGTCCTGATGGCGTTGTCCACCCAGAATGGCTCGGTCAGCCTTGCCGACTTGGCGAAGGAAACCGGCCTGAATCCCTCCACGGCCTTCCGGCTGCTGGAATCGATGCGTGTGCGCGGATTCGTTCGGCAGGCCGACGGCGGCAGCGGATATCAGCTCGACAGCCGGGTCGTGGCGATCCAGGACATTGCATGCGCGGTGCACGTCTTGCGGGCAGCACAGGAGCAGGACGTTGGGACGATCGTCGACCTCGGCGTGAAGGACGTGCTTGCGACGTAGTGGCAAAGGGCCAAAAGGCTGCAAGGTCGACCGTCACATGCGCTAACTCCCGCAGGACGTCTGTGAGTGGGTGACGATGCAGCCATGTCGTCCTGCTCGATCACGGCCGCTTCCCCTGTAGGAGGAGTGTCGTGATCGAGCCATGACGAATACATTTACGATGCTGCGACTGCTGCCGGTGAGCGACCGGGACAAAGATGCCGAAATACTCTATGCCCTGCGCGAGTTCGAGGACTTCTACAACAGACACCGACCGCACTAGGGCATCGCGAACGCCGCCCGCTAGGCCCGTTCCCCGAGCCGATCACCGACCCACAGCAGATCATGGCTGGCACATACAAAGACGCCAACGTCTGGGCGGAATCCTCCACGAATACGAGCATGCGGCTTGACCTGCACGGATGAGATTTCGACAGGCGCAACGTCTGGCCATCACATGCCCAGAAGCTCTGCGCTGCCAGTACGCGCCCGAATCCTGAGAAACGGCTAACCGAAACAAGCTCTTAGCATCGCTGAAACAAGATCTTCCTAATATCCCTTTCGCGCCTATATCGAACTAACAGAGGATATCGTGTGAAACTCAGGCAATCCCTAGCAGCAGGGGGCGCGGCAGTAGTATTCGCGGGGCTCCTCACCTTTTCCCCGCAGCCGGCAACAGCCGCCCCCATCCAGAGAACGGAAGCGGCCTCCAAGGCCAAGCGCCCGTCATTCGACGTCACCGAGGCGACGATCGAGTCGATCCACAAAGCGTTTGCCTCCCACAAGCTGACGTGCGTAGACCTCGTACAGTCCTACATCGACCGCATCAACGCCTACGACAAACCGGCCGACGGTAAGCTCGCTACCAACGCGATCCAGACGGTAAACTCCACGGCCCTCACCCGCGCCGCAGAGCTTGATGCCGCCTACGCCAAATCCTCCCGGTTGACCGGGCCATTGCATTGCATACCCGTGCTGGTGAAGGACCAAGTCGAAACCGCCGACATGCCCACCACCTACGGCTCGGCAATATTCAAAGGCTTCCAATCCGGCCGCGACGCCACCATCATCACCAAGCTGCGAGCCGCCGGCGCCGTTATTCTCGCCAAGACCAACATGGGCGAATTCGCCAGCGGCTACGCCGGGTCGGCCTTCGGAGTGTGCCGCAACCCCTATGACCTCACCCGCAGCCCCAGCAGTTCCTCCTGCGGTACAGGTGCCGGGATAGCCGCCAACTACGGCGCAGTCGGAATCGCCGAGGACACCGGCGGCTCCGTCCGCGCACCGGCGGGGGCGAACAACCTAGTCGGGCTGCGGCCTACCACTCCTCTGATCAGCCGCTACGGAATGATTCCCGCCACGCCAACCCGCGACACCCTCGGCCCGCTCACCCGGACCGTCAAGGACGCCGCGATCGTCACAAGCGTCATCGCTGGTTACGACCCGAACGACCCCCTAACCGCCTACAGCGTGGGCAGAATGCCGGCGGACGGGAAATACCAAGACCACCTCAGCAAGGACGCCCTGAAAGGCAAGCGCATCGGCGTCATCCGCGAGACGATGGCATCGGACACCGACCCCACGACCCCGGACTACGCACGAGTCCGGGCCGTCGTCGACAAGGCGTACGCCGACCTGTCGGCCCTCGGCGCCACGGTCATCGATCCGATCGTGGTGCCCAACCTCAAGACACTTATGTCCGCCGCCACGGACTACCGGGGGGAGACCGAAGAAGCAATCAACGCCTACCTCAAGCAGCTGCCACACGCACCCGTCTCCTCCTTCGCGCAGATCGCCAACTCGCCGCTCGTCACGCCGACCCGGCGCGCCGGACTTCGCAGCGCCCTAGGCAAGACAACAAATGATCCCGCCTACCTGAAGGAAATGCAGGCCCGAGAGAAGCTACGCCAGACAATGCTCAAAGTCATGGCCGACAACCACCTCGACGCGATCGCGTACCCGGTCGCCTACCACGAGCCGCCGATCATCCCCGACGACATTCTCACCAACCCCAACGCGACCAACGGTGTACTTACAGGGACCAACCGTTACCTCAGCCCTATGATCGGCTTCCCGGCACTCGCCGTCCCCGCGGGCTTCACCAGCACGAACCTCCCCGTCGGGATAGACTTGCTCGGACGACCCTTCACCGAAGAGATGCTGTTCCAGGTCGGCTACGCCTACGAGCAAGGCACAAAACACCGCAAGCCGCCCTCGACAACCCCTCCACTCCCAACACCCTGATCAGATAACCGTCGTGCCCCCGGTGACAACCACTGCCCGGGGGCACGACGGCGCGCGCCCGAGACTCCCTCAATCGCCGGACCGACGCGCTTTACGCGGACAAGGCCCCTGGTCCTGGGGCTGGACAGCCTGAAGAGGTGTACGGGAACTGCTGGTGCGGGATAGCCCCCGGCCGCCGGGCACAGGTACTCCCGGTTATCCGAACTGGCCGGGCTGGTAGTCGCCGCCGGGCTGCCGGGTGATGACGCCCAGGCGGTTGGTGGCGTTGATGAGGGCGATGAGCGACACCAGGGCGGCGAGCTGCTCCTCGTCGTAGTGCTTGGCGGCATTCGCCCAGGCCTCGTCCGTGACACCACCGGCCGCATCAGCGATGCGGGTGCCCTGCTCGGTCAGTTCCAGGGCGGCGCGCTCGGCGTCGGTGAAGACCTTGGACTCCCGCCAGGCCGCGACCAGGTTGGTGCGCACCGAGGTCTCCCCGGCGTGCGCGGCGTCTTTGGCGTGGATGTCGGTGCAGAAGCCGCAGCCGTTGATCTGACTCGCGCGGAGCATCACCAGGTCCTGGGTCGCGGTCGGCAACGTCGAGTCCGCGGTGATCATCTTGCTCGCCGAGGCGATGTGCACGCGGCATGAGCGGACGTCCTGCCCACAGGGCGCTGTACTAGCGTTAGGTGCGGCGCACCCATCGGACACGGTTGTGCACCTTGGAATGGGGATGCCATGGCACGTCCGGTGATTGCGACCAAGCTGTACGTCCCGAAGCTGCGACCCGGTCTGGTGACGCGCCCCCGACTCCGTGAGCGTCTCCGTCGAGGAGCTGAGTCGAGGCTGACGCTGGTGTCCGCCCCGGCCGGGTTCGGCAAGACGACGCTCCTCGCCGAGTGGCTGGATGAGACGGCCGGGAAAGACCATTCCGTGGCGTGGCTCTCGCTCGACCCGGAGGACAGCGAGCCTGCGTCGTTCTGGACGTGCGTGGTGACGGCGCTCCAAACGGCGCTGCCCGGCGAAGGCTCGAGTGCGCTGGAGCTCATCGCCTCCTCGCCCTTGCCGACCGAACATCTACTCACCACGCTGCTGAACGAGCTCGCCGCGGCACCGGGCGAGGTCTGGCTGGTGCTCGACGACTACCACCTGGTCGACAGCCACGATGTCAGCGACGGCGTGGCCTTCTTCCTGGAGCACCTTCCACCCCACGTGCATGTCATGCTCAGCACGCGCGCCGACCCCGACCTGCCGCTGTCTCGGTGGAGGGTCCGCGGAGAGTTGGCCGAGGTCCGTGCTGCGGACCTGCGCTTCACGTCCGACGAGGCGGCCGCGTACCTCAACGAGGTGGCGGGACTGGACCTCGCCTCGGAGGACGTCGCGGCTTTGGAGGAACGCACGGAGGGGTGGATTGCCGCTCTGCAGCTCGCCGCACTCTCAATCCAGGGGCGCGAGGACGTCAGCAGCTTCATCGCACGGTTCGCCGGGGACGACCGATACATCGTCGACTACCTGGTCGAGGAGGTGCTGCGGCATCAACCTGACCCGGTTCGCGGTTTCCTGTTGCAGTCAGCGGTTCTCGACCGGCTCACGGGGCCGCTGTGTGACGCCGTCACCGGCCGCGACGACGGGAGCGACATGCTCATGGCCCTCGAGCGCGCCAACCTCTTCATCGTCCCTCTGGACGATCGGCGGGAGTGGTACCGCTACCACCACCTGTTCGCCGACGTGCTGCGGGCGCGCATGCTCGCCGAGCAGCCGGACTTGGTTCCCTTGCTGCACCAGCGCGCCAGCCAGTGGTACGAGCGCCACGATCTGGCAGAGGAGGCGGTCAGGCACGCATTGGCTGCCCTGGACTTCGACCGCGCGGCCTACCTCATGGAGTTGGCTGTTCCGGCGATCCGACGCAACCGGCAAGAAGCAATGCTGCTCGGCTGGCTGAAGGCACTCTCCGACGACGCCGTCCGGCGCAGCCCGGTGCTCAGCGTCTTCTACGGATACATGCTCATGGTCTCCGGCGACCTCGACCCGGTCGAGCCCCGACTCGACGACGCGGAACGCGCGCTGGCTGGCGTACCAGCCGGGTCGGCTCCGCCGTGGGCTGACACCGAGGAGCTCCGCACGTTGCCGGCGACCATCGCCGTCTACCGCGCCTCGCTTGCGCAAGCGCGGGGCGATGTGGCTGGTACGGCGGCGCACGCCCGCCGCGCCCTCGACCTGGCGGGACCCAGTGACCATCTTGCGCGAGGCGGTGCGGCCGGGTTCCTCGGCCTCGCTGCGTGGGCGAACGGGGACGTGTCGAGCGCGCTGGAGACGTTCGCGCAAGCGGTGGCCAGCCTGCACGCGGCCGGCAATCTGGTCGACGAGCTCAGCAGCACGGTCGTGCTCGCTGACATGTGGCTCGCGGCAGGTCGACCCAGCACGGCACGCCGGCTCTACCAAAGAGCAATGCAGGTCGCCGAGGCGCACGGAGAGCCCGTGGCGCGGGCAACCGCCGACCTGCACGTGGGGCTGAGCGAGATGGACCGCGAAGCCGGCGACCTCGACGCCGCCAAACGACACCTCGAGGCGGCCGCAGCCCTCGGGGAGCGTGCGCCGACGACCGAGAGCCGCTACCGGTGGTTCGTGGCCACGAGTCGAGTCGCCGAGGCCGAGGGCGACCCCCAGGAGGCCATCAACCTCCTGGACCAGGCGGAGCAGCTCTACCGGCCGGGCTTCTTCCCCGACGTGCGACCCATCGCGGCGATGAAGGCCCGCATCTGGATCACCTTCGGCAAGCTGCCGGAGGCCGCTGACTGGGCACGGGACCGAGGCGTGTCCGCCACGGACGATGCCAACTATCTGCGCGAGTTCGACCACCTCACCTTCGTGCGTCTGCTCATCGCGCAGTACCGAGCACACCCCGACACCGGCGCGCTCGACCAGGCAGGCCGCCTGTTGGACCGGCTGCTCGGCGCCGCCGAGACCTCAGGTCGCGCCGGAAGCCTCCTTGAGATCCGCATGCTGCAGGCCCTGGCACACGATGCGCAGGGACATCGGCCGCAGGCTCTGGAGTCCCTTGCCCGAGCCTTGGCGCAGGCACCCGAACCAGGTGGCTACGTCCGGCTCTTCCTGGACGAGGCCGCCCCAATGATGGGGTTGCTGCGCGACGCCACGCACCACGGCGTCGCTGGCGACCACGCGCGGCTCTTGCTCAGCCTCGGCGCATCTGCCGAACCGCAAGCCCCCGACTCAGGGCAGTGCCCGGCGCCGTCGTCGGCAGAGTCATTGAGCGACCGGGAGCTGCAGGTGCTCAGGTTGCTCGACAGTGAGCTGAGCGGGCCGCAAATCGCCCGCGAGCTGTTCGTCTCGCACAACACGCTGCGCACCCACACCAAGCACATCTTCACCAAGCTCGACGTCACCAACCGCCGGGCGGCGGTCCGCCGCGCACGCGAACTCGGCTTGATGTAAAGGCACGGCGCCCAGATCTCACCCAGTCAGTCACATCGTGGGGTGACGCCGAGTCACCCCACCGGTCCCTACGTTCGAGTCACGCCGCGGCGCTCCGCCACGGACCTCGAACCAGGGAGCCGGACATGACCATCACCACCACCAAGCTCACCGGCGCGGCCGGCCTGTGCGCCGTCGCGGCGGGCCTGCTGTTCATCGGCGTTCAGATCAACCACCCCCACTTGGACGTCACCTTCGTCACCACGACCGAATGGACGGTCCGCCAAACCCTGAAGGTGTTCATGGCCGCACTGTCGCTCACGGGCATCACCGGTATGTACCTGCGTCAGGTGAAGCAGACCGGAGTGCTCGGCCTGCTCGGGTACGTCGTGTTCGGCGCCGGCTACCTCATCATCATGAGCATCGAAGTCGTTGGTGCGGTCGTCCTCCCATCCCTCGCTCACAGTGCACCCGCCTACGTCAACGACGTCCTCGCCGTGGCCACCGGCGGCCACGCGACCGGCGACATCGGCCTGATGCAGGCCCTCAGCCTGGTCTCCGGCATCACATACCTGGCCGGCGGCTTCATCTTCGGCATCGCA
>JAOPYK010000156.1 GCA_025964695.1 Streptosporangiaceae bacterium
GGTAGGCGGTGGTGGCCGCTCCGGTGAGGGCGATGCCGTGGGCGAATCCGACGGCGGCGGGGTCGGCGGGGAGTTTGGCGAGGGAGGCGGGCCGGGCTGCGGGGTCGGCGGCCAGCGCGGCGGGGCCGAGGGAGGGGGTGTCGCCGCGGTTGAAGGCGGCGTCGCCCATCAGGAGGGTGTGGCTGGGCTCGTGGTGGAGCACGATGTGGCCGGGCGTGTGGCCCGGGGTGTGGATGACGCGCAGGCCGGTGTCTGCGATGAGGTCGCCGTCCTCCAGCAGGGCGTCGGGTTCGACGGGGGCCCAGTGCAGGGGCGGGAGGCGGTCGAGAAGGCGGCCGAGGGCGCCGGAGCGTCCGTCGGCCGGGACGCGGCCGGCTTGGAGCCAGTCGGCGTCGGCCCGGTGGATGAGGATGGCGGCGCCGGTCTGGCGGCGCAGTTCGGCGGCGCCCCGCACGTGGTCGGGGTGGGCGTGGGTGAGCACGAGGCGGCGGATGTCGGAGGGTTTGAGGCCTAGGTCGGCGACCGCGTTGAGCAGGGTCTTGGGTGCGCGGGCCCAGCCGACGTCGATGAGGGTCAGTCCGTCGCCGTCCTCGACCAGGAAGGCGTTGTCGCGGCGGGTGGTGCGGATCTGGCTGATCTGCGGTGCCAGCTTCATAGATCGGTCCTTGGGGTGGCGGGCTCCCGGGACCGTGTCCCGGGAGCCGAGGGTGTCAGCGCAGCAGCGCGGCGACCTCTTCGGGCAGGTAGCCGTCGGCGGCCAGGCGGGGCAGGATGCCGCCGGATTCGAGGATTCCGAGCACGAGCGGCGGCAGGGCCCCGCCGTGCAGGACGGCCTTGGTGGTGGTGTTGTCGAGCCGTCCGGAGGCGAAGTCGAGCCGGGCGGTGTCGCCGTCGGAGAAGACGGCGGTCGCGCCGGGGACGACGACGGCGGGCAGCCCGTGGTTGACGCAGTTGCGCAGGAACAACGAGTTGAACTCCTCCGCGATGAGCGCTGCGACGCCGAGTTCTTTGAACAGGGCGGCGACCGGCCGCGAGGAGCCGAGCCCGAAGTTCTTGCCCGCGACGACCATGTCACCGGGCTGGACCTGGTCGCTCCAGCCCGGACGCAGCTCGTAGAAGACGTGCCTGGCCGCTTCGGGGATCGACAGCTTCATGGCAAACGCGGGGTACATGGCGTCGGTGGTGACCGAGTCGCCGACGACCCAGACGCGTCCTTCGACGACGGTGTCCATCAGGCGTCCTTTCGCGGGTCGACGATGTGGCCGGCCAGGGCCGAGGCGGCGACGGTGGCCGGGGAGGCCATATAGATCTCGGCGTCGGGGCTGCCCATCCGGCCGCGGAAGTTGCGGGTGCTGGAGGTGAGGCAGACCTCGCCGGACCCGACAAGGCCCATGTGGTAGCCGAAGCAGGCGCCGCAAGTGGAGTTGGTGACGACCGCGCCCGCGTCGGCGAGGTCCTGGAGGTATCCCAGCCGCATCGCCTCCCGGTAGACGGCCTGGGAGGCGGGGGTGACCAGGAACCGGACGCCCGGTGCGACGGTCTTGCCGCGGACGATCCCGGCGGCGATCTCCAGGTCTTCCAGCTGGCCGTTGGCGCAGGAGCCGATGAAGCACTGGTCGACCTTGCGGCGCTCGATCTGCGAGACGGGCACGCCGTTGCGGCTGACGGTCCCGGGGCGGGCCACGTACGGTTCCAGCCTCGACAGGTCGATGACCCGGACGTCGGCGTAGACGGCGTCGGGGTCGGGGTCGGCGGGGGTGTACGGCCGGTCGGTGTGGGCGTCGAGGAAGGCCCGGCAGATTTCGTCGGCGGGGAAGGTGGAGAAGTCGGCGGAGATCTCGGCGCCCTGGGTGGCGATGGTGCGGCGGTCGTTCATCGGGATCGAGACCAGGCCCGGGCCGCCGTATTCGAGGTTCATGTTGGTGGCGTCGCCGTAGGTGGCGGCGATGTGCAGGAAGATGTCCTTGCCGCTCACCTGTTCGGGCTTGGTGCCGATGAACTCGTAGCGGATGGTCGGGGCGACCTGGAACCAGGTCTGGCCGGTGCACAGGATGGAGTACACCTCGGCCGGGCCGAGGCCGCGGGCGGCGGTGTTGTAGGCGCCGCCGGCGCAGGTGTGGGAGTCGGTGCAGGCCAGTACCTCGCCCGGCCTGGCGAGGCCGTTCTCGGCGATGACCTGGTGGCAGATGCCGTGCCGTCCGACGTCGTAGAACTTCTCGATGCCGAAGTCCCGGGCGAACGTGCGGGCCTTCGGTCCGCCTTCGGCGTCGCCGAGGGTGGGGGCAGGGACTGCGTGGTCCATGACGACGGCGACCTTGTCGGGGTCGTTGATGCGCAGCGGCTGGATCCAGCTGGTGGCGAACTGCAGGTCGATCATGACGGTCATGTCGACGTCGCAGGTCACCGTCTCGCCGAGGGTGACGGTTTCCCGTCCGGCGGCGCGGGCGAGAATCTTCTCGATCATGGTCATCCCCATGGGGTGTCTCCCTGCTGATCGGTGCGGTAGCGCTCGCCGAGCTCGGACCATTCGGTGAGGCCGACCAGTTCGAAGAATCCGGCGGGTGTCTCGGCCGGGCGTCCGTCGGTGACGGTGCCGCGCAGCGCGGCGAGGGGTTCGAGCATCGCCAGCGCCGCGGCGCCGAGCGCGACGCCGGGGTGGATGGCGATTCGGTAGCCGAGTTCGGCGAGCTTCTTCGCGGAGGTGTCGGGGGTGAGGCCGCCCTGCACCATGTTGATCAGCAGGGGCGCTCCCTTGACCTCTGCGGCGATCCGTTCGATCTCCTCAGCCGACTGGGGTGCCTCGAAGAAGACGACGTCCGCTCCGGCCGCGGCGTAGGCGTTGGCGCGGTCGATCGCCGCTGACAGGCCCAGGGGGTCGCGGGCGTCGGTCCGGGCGACGATCAGCGCGTCGGTGCGGGCGTCGAGTGCGGCGGCGAGCTTGGCGAGGAAGTCGCCGGTGGAGGCGAGTTCCTTGTCGGGCAGGTGTCCGCACCGTTTGGGGAAGGCCTGGTCCTCCAGCTGGATTGCCGCGACCCCCGACCGTTCGTAGTCGCGGACGGTGCGGACGACGTTGAGCGGGGCGCCATACCCGGTGTCCGCGTCGGCGATCAACGGAACGTCGCCGAGGACGCCGGTGAGCATACGGGCCCGTTCGGTCATCTCGGTCTGGGTGACAAGGCCGATGTCGGGCAGCCCGAACCCGGATGCGGCGACTCCTGCGCCGGTCAGGTATGCGGCGGTGAATCCGGAGCGGGCGACGAGGTGGGCGGAGATCCCGTCGAAGACGCCCGGCGCGATGATCAGGCCATCGCTCTCGAGAAGGGCCCGCAACCGGGCGCCCGCGGTGGTGGTTGCCATGGGAGGAGTCCTTTCAGTCCAGCGCGCCGGCGACGGGGTCGGCGAGCAGTTCGATCAGGTCGGCGACGTCGGCGACGTCTTCCATGCCGAGGACGATGCGTTCGATGGCCTCCAGCCGGGCGGGGCCCATGACCCGCCCGGTGAGGGTGCGGTACTTGGCCACGACGTCGGCGTTGGACAGCGGGTTGGCCGGTCCGCCCTTGGGCTGCGGGACGAGTGTGCTGCGGCTGGTCCCGTCGGTGAGGGTCAGGGTGAGGCGGGTGGAGAAGCGTTCCTCGGGCGGCAGCTTCGCGAACTCCTCGGCCAGGTGGACGCGGGTGCGGCCGATCAGCTGCCAGATGTCGTCGGAGTCGATGCGCGCGGGGGTAAACTGCTCGGGCAGGACCTGCCCGTCGAGCAGGGCGGCCGCGACGGCGTATCCGATGTTCATCTGCGCGCCGATGGTCGTGAGGGGTCGTTCGGGTTGCCACCAGCCGTGGTGGTAGACGGCCTCGGAGACCTCGACGTCGATGCGCGCGATGGCGTCGGCGGCCACGGGATCGGTCGCCTGGAGCGCCAGGACGGCGTCGATGGCGCCGTGCAGGCCGCCCATCGCGGCGTAAGACTTGATGAGGATCTGGGTGGTCTCCCACCGCTCCCCGAGCTTGCGGGCGATCTGGTCGGGTTCGGGGTCATGGCCCTCCCCGAACACCGACAGGAAACCGCCGTAGGGCCGTTCGAAGACCTGCTTGATGCCGGTGTACCCGGCGGCGGCCAGCCCGGCGGCGTAGAAGCCGTTGCGGGCGGCGAACCCGTGGTGCATGCGCTTGGAGTCGGCCTCGTACTGGGCGGCCATCAGCCCGGCAGACTGCGTGGCGGCCAGGCCGAGGGCGTCCTCGAAGCGGGCGGCCGACAGTCCGCGCAGGACTCCGGAGGCCGTTGCGGCGGCGTGCGTGCCGAACACCGACCCCGAATGCCAGCCGCGCGTCAGCATCTGCGCGCCGTGCAGGGCCAGCCCGACTCGCGGACCGACCTCGCAGCCCAGGACCGCGCCGAGCAAGAACCGCTCCCCCGGCACCCGGCCGAGCTGCTCGGCGGTGGCCAGCAGCGGGGGCAGGACGAGCGAGGCGGTGTGCAGCGGGGCGCGGGGATGGAAGTCGTCCAGCTCGAACCCCTGGATGAACGTGCCGTTCAGCAGAACGGCGGCGGGGGCGCTGGTGGTGCGGCCCCAGCCCATGATCGCCGAGGCGCCCTCTCCCTCGAGTTCCAGGACGCCCCGGGTCGCTGTCCGTGACCAGGGCAGCTGGGCCCCGATCAACGCGCACCCGATGCCGTCCAGCAGCAGATGCGCCGCACGGCGGCGAACGTCGGCGGGAATGTCGTCCAGCGTGGTCGCCGCGAGCCAGGACGCCAGCCTCCCGGTCACCCCGTCGGGGGCGGTGGGCCGATCACTTGCGATGGTGGTGGTCATCATCGAACCTCCTGATTACAATTTATAACATCTATATCTGCCTGATCACGGGATAGGGTGTGCGGGTGCCTCTAAAGAAGACGACCCTTCCTCGGACCGCCGAGGAAGTGGCGATCACCGAGCTGCGTCAGGCGATCGTGCGCGGCGACCTGCCACCCGGAGCGATGATCAAGCAGGAGGAGACCGCCCGGGAGCTGGGCCTCAGTGTCATCCCCGTCCGCGAGGCGCTGAAGACCCTGGCCGGGGAGGGCATCATCACCTACCGGCCGCAGCGCGGCTATACCGTGGCCGAACTGCACGCCGAGTCCCTGGAGGGGATCTACCGGGTGCGCGAGCTGCTGGAGGGTGAGGCCGAGCAGGTCGGTGCGCACCGGATCGGCCCGTCGGGGATCGCCGCCATGCGTGCGGCGATCGACGGGCAGCGGCGGGCGGTCGAGGAGCGGGACGCCGTCGGTGTGATCACGAGCAACCGCAGCTTCCACTTCGCGTTGTTCGAGCTGTGCGGGAACCCGCTGCTGCTGCGCTACGTGCGGCAGACCTGGGACTCCCTCGACCCGCACCGCGCCCTGTCCTACCGGCGCGCGGTCGAGCGCGACGACACAAGCCGGCACGAGCAGATCGACAGCGAGCACGTGGCGATCGTCGACGCCCTGCAAGCAGAAGACCCCGAGAGCGCGGTGCGGCTGCTGGCCGAGCACCGCATGCGCGGCCTGCCCTCCTTCCACCACTACCTCCAGTCCGAATAGCGGCCGGACGCACGCCCTCCCAGGGTCGTGCCGTCCGGGGTTCATCCCGCGGCGATGCCATTCAGGCCCAGTCGGCGGGCTCGGCGTTCCTCCCACAGGTAGATGCTGTAGGTGACCAGGAACGCCAGGAGCGCCACCAGCAGCACCAGGGCGAGGAGCCGTTCGGTGTTGCCGTCCGCCGCGTACTTGGTGATGCGGTAGCCCAGGCCGTCGTAGGCGGCGAACATCTCGGCCAGGATCAGGCCGAGGAAGCACGCTCCGAATCCGATCCGCAGGGCCGCCACCACGCTCGGTGCGATCGCCGGAAGGACCACCAAGCGCAGCCGCTGCTGCAGCGACAGCCGGTAGGCATCAGCCACCCTCAGGTGGATGCGGG
Organism: Streptosporangiaceae bacterium; assembly: GCA_025964695.1. GTDB lineage: Bacteria > Actinomycetota > Actinomycetes > Streptosporangiales > Streptosporangiaceae > Actinomadura_E. The sequence goes on from JAOPYK010000156.1 coordinate 5,930, forward strand.
GCACGGTGGTCGTGGCGGTCGCGGTGAGCAGCATGATCGGGAACACCCCGTGCAGGACGGAGAACGCCACCTGCGCCTCCAGGGTGAGGCCGAGCGCCGTCAGCAGGATCGGATACAGGACGATCTTGGGGATGGCGTAGGCGACCAGCAGCAGCGGGGACACCACCTGGTACCCGAAGCGCGACAGGCCCAGCAGGAACCCGACCGTCACCCCGATGATCGTGGCCAGGGCGAACGACAGCGCCAACCCCTGCACGGTGACGAGCAGATCCGGCCACCACAGGCTGAAATTGTCCGCAAGTGCCCCGGCGGACTGCCCGGGCGAGGCGACGTCGGCGGAGGTGAGCAGCATGTGCAGGGCCTGCCACAGCAGGACGATCGCCAGCGGGACGAGCCAGCGTCCGCCGTGCCGCCACAGCGCCCAGTCGGCGACCTGGCGTGAGGCCCCGGTGTGGCGGGGTCGAACGGTCATCGTGCTCATCCCTGCCTCCGGTGCAGTCGCTTCTCCACGCTGCCCAGACCGATGACCGTGACGATGGCGATCACCAGGACCACGGTGATCGCGGCGTACATGCGCGCGGTGTCGAAGCTGTTGTAGGCGTAGGCGATCTCGTGGCCGAGCCCGTGGGTGGACAGGATGAACTCGGTTCCGACCACCGCGACGATCGCGTACGAGGCGGCGAGCTTGATGCCGCTGAACACGTACGGCCAGGCCGAGGGAAGGTAGACCTGCCGGACCAGCCCGGCCATGCGGAGCCCGTAGGCCCGGCCGACCTGGGCCAGCACGTCCCGGGTGGCCCGGAACCCGATTGCGGTGTTGATCGCGACCGCGGGGAAGGCGACCAGCGCCCCGACGGCGATCACTGGTGCCGCTCCCCCGCCGAGAACGGCGATGAAGATCGGGTAGAGGGCGAAGACCGGGATCGCGTAGACGAGCAGCAGCCACGGCTGGACGGCCTCGTAGGCGAGCCGGGACCGCCACAGGACCACCCCCAGCCCGAACCCCGTGGCCGTGCCCAGGGCGAGAGCGGCCAAGACCTCACCGAGCGTGGGCCCCAGATGCTCGCGCCAGAAGACGGCGTCGGCCAGCAAGCGCACCGCGTCGGCGACCGCGGTGCTGACGGGCAGGAACGCCTGCCGGTCCAGCATCCCGGCGCGGGCGACGCTCTCGTAACCGGCCAGGAGGACCGCGACCAGCCCGAACCGCGTCACAGCGGCCTTGTGGTCGGTGCGCGCGGTCATGCCGGCCTCGAGCCGCGCTCATAGGCCACCTGCGCCTGGTACGCCAGGCTCGCCCAGACCTCCCGGGTCACCAGCGCGAACTCCGCGCTGGCCAGCAGCGCCGCCGTCCGCGGCCGCGGCAGCGGGTTGTCGATGACGGTGTGCACCCGCGACGGGCGCGCCGACAGCACCACGATCCGGTCCGCGAGCAGCGCCGCCTCCTGGATCGAGTGGGTGACCAGCACGACCGTCGCGTCCGTCTCGTCGACCACGCGCAGCAACTCCCCGCCCAGCAGCAGCCGGGTCTGCTCGTCCAGTGCGCCGAACGGCTCGTCCATGACCACGACACTGGGCCGGGTGGCCAGCGCCCGCGCGATCGACACCCGCTGCCGCATCCCTCCCGACAGCTGCGACGGAAACGCCCCTTCGAAGCCCTTCAGCCCGACCATCCGGATCATCTCGGCCACCCGGGCAGCGCGTTCACGCCGCCCGACACCCGCGAGCTCCAAACCGAAGCCGACGTTGCTCCCCACCGTCCGCCACGGGAACGTCGAGTCCTCCTGGAACACGATCCCGATCTCCGGGCGCGGGCCGTCCACTCTCTGGCCGGCGAGCCGAACTCCGCCCTCCGACGGCATCCGCAGGCCGGAGAGGATCTCCAGCAGGGTGGTTTTGCCGCAGCCCGAAGGCCCGCACACCGCGACGAACTCCCCCTGCCGCACCTGGAGATCGACCCGCTCGAGAGCGATCACCTCACCGGCCGGTGAGGGGTAGACGTGCCTGACCTCGTGGACGTCCAGCAGTGGGCCGCTCACTGGCCCGTCCCCACGCTCAGCTGGGCGGGGTCGACCTTGGCGACACCGTCGGGCAGGAAGCTCTGGTCCAGGATGGACTCCCACGGCAGGCTCTGGCCGGGCTTGAGGACCCCCGACAGAGCGGCGCCGGCAAGTGCGGCGTTGACCGGCTTGGCCGACAGCGCCACATCCCAGTGCGCCGGGTCCGCGGTCAGCTTCTTCACGATCGGCTGAAGAGCTGAGGCGGGCTGCTCCAGATGGGCGGCCAGCAGGTCGGCCGCGGCGTCGGGGTTCTGCTTGATCCACAGATTGGATTCCTGCAGGGCGGCCAGGAACCGCTTGACCAGGTCAGGCTTGTCCTGGGCGAGCTTGGCGCTGGTGACCGTGACGGACTGCTGGAACTGGGGCACGTACTCGCTGGTGTCCAGCGTCTTGAACCGCGGATCCGCGCACAGCGGGCCGATCGCCGAGGTGACGTCCACCTCGCCCTTGGCCAGCAGCGCCAGGCCCTCCATCAGGCCGCCGGTCGCCTTGAGCGTGAACTTCTTCGGGTCGACGCCGGTCTTGGCAATCATGAGGCGGATGAACGCCTCGCTGGCCGACCCGGGGTTGGTGAACCCGATCGTGTGTCCCGCCAGATCCCGGATGGTCTTGAACGGAGCGTCCTTGCGGGTCACCGAGCAGGCGTCGTTGACGTCCTGCGTGCCGCCACCGACGATCTTCAGCTTCGAGCCCTGCTGGATCGCCTGGACGGTCGCGGCCAGCGCCGAATCCGCGAAGGCCAGATCGCCCGCCAGCAGCAGCCGCACCGTGGTCCCGCCACCCGCGCTGCCGACGACCTTGTCGACCACGATCCGGTGCTTCTTGAAGATCCCCTGCTTGTCACCGACCAGGTACGGCAGCCCGAATGGGCCATTGGTGTAGTTGGACACCGCGACCTGCACGTGATCGTCACCCGCAGCGTCCTGTGACACCAGCGGCGCCTTGTCGCCACCGCAGGCCGCCGCAGCCGCCAGCGGCACCAACACCAACATCCCGATGACCCTGCCTCTGAGCATGGCTCTCATCGCTCCGCCTTCCTCCTCGAACCCATCAGCTGAGATGCCAGACAGGCCTAACTTACGAAGCTACGCGAGATTATAAATTCAAATCCTGTAGGTCAAGATGTCGGTGTCATTTCACCGATCAGCAGAGCGCGAGGATGCCGCCCATGACTCGCCGGATGCATGGGTCGGTTCTTGCCGATCAACAGGACCAGAC
>JAOPYK010000189.1 GCA_025964695.1 Streptosporangiaceae bacterium
CTGCCGCCTTCGGGCTGGCTCTTTTACGGCATGCGTCCCGGCCTCAGCCGTCGGCGGGAGTGGCTCGAGAGAGGTCTGCGCTGCGGAGTTCGTCGATGATCAGCGGACCGTCACAGCCAGCGGCTCGGTGAGGCGCCGTCTTCGGCCTCGTCAGCTAGCAATCGGTGGCCGAGCCGGCGATGCCGTCACCCAGCTGCATTCCCCGCAGGATTTCCGTGTGCTTCGATGACGATCCGGGCGGCTTCGGTGGACTTTCGCACGACGAGTTCGGTGCTGTAGCCCTGTTTCGCGAAAATCCCGTCCAGGTAGAACATCCCGTAGCCGTGCGCCTGGGTGAACAGTTGCTCCAGCAGCTCCAGCGCCTCCGGTGGGCCGGCGGACACGGTCAGGCACAGCATCAGGAACTCGTCTGTCAGCTGTCGGGTTTGGTCGTGCAGTTCGGCGTGCTCCGGGCCCTGGATGCCGACGGCGAACACCACGTGCATTCCGGCGCGGCGCTCGATCAGGTAGGCCGTGTACGCCCCGGCCGCGGCGGCGAGCGCCTCCACCGGATCGGCGTGAGCACCGGCGGCGACCCGCACGCGATCGGTCAGCTGGCAAGCGACGGTGCACGCGACCTCGGCGAGCAGGCTCTCGCGGTCCGGGAAGTGGCGGTACGGCGCGCCCGGGCTGACCTTCGCGCGGCGAGCCACCTCGGCCACCGAGAAGCCACGCAGGCCCTGCTCGGCGATCAGGTCTAGCGACGCGCGCACCAGCTCGCCACGCAGGTCGCCGTGGTGGTACTTCCCGCCCATGTCGTGGATCACACCCAACTCGGTCGCCACAATGTAAGAGTACTCATACCATGGATGTAAGACACCTCTCACTCAAAAGCGCATTCGGTCATATGTCCCGCCCTGGGACCTGGCCGTTCTGGAGGGTTTCATGAGCACGACCACGCACGCTATTGCCGTTCCGTCCCCGGGCGCTCCGCTCGGGCCCACGACGATCGAGCGACGGGACCTGCGCCCGGACGACGTGCTGATCGACGTCGCCTATGCGGGCATCTGCCACAGTGACATCCACCAGGTGAAGGAGGACTGGGGCAGCGCCATCTTCCCGATGGTGCCGGGCCACGAGATCGCGGGCGTCGTCGCCGCGGTCGGCGCCGACGTGACGAAATATCAGGTCGGCGACCGGGTCGGGATCGGCTGCATGGTCGACTCCTGCGGCGAGTGCGAGTACTGCGAGGCCGGCACCGAGCAGTTCTGCACAAAGGGCGCCGTCATGACCTACAACGGCGTCGGCTATGACGGCGAGAACACCTACGGTGGCTACAGCCGCCAGGTCGTCGTGAAGGACGCCTTCGCCTGCCGGATTCCCGACGGCATCGAACTGGACGTCGCCGCGCCCCTCCTGTGCGCGGGCATCACCAGCTACTCGCCGCTGCGCCAGTGGGGTGCCGGGCCGGGCAAAAAGGTCGCCGTCGTCGGCCTCGGCGGGCTCGGGCACATGGCGGTCAAGCTCGCCGTGGCGATGGGCGCCGAAGTCACCGTACTGAGCCAGAGCCTGAAGAAGCAGGAGGACGGGCTCAGGCTCGGCGCGAAGGACTACTTCGCGACTGGCGACGCGTCGACGTTCGACCTGCTCAAGCAGCGGTTCGATCTGATCCTCAACACCGTCTCGGCGGAGTTGCCGATCGACTCCTACCTCGGCATGCTGCGGGTCGGCGGCGCGATGGTGAACGTCGGCGCACCGGCGAAGTCGTTGTCCTACAACGCCTTTTCGCTGATCCGCGGAAACACCGTGCTCGCCGGATCGAGCATCGGCGGCATCGCCGAAACCCAGGAGATGCTGAACTTCTGCGCCGAGCACGGCCTCGGCGCGGACATCGAGACCATCTCTGCGGACCAGGTCAACGCAGCCTACGAGCGCATCGAGAACAGCGACGTGCGATACCGGTTCGTCATCGACGCGAAGACCATCGGGGCATGAGCCGTGGCGCGGTGAGCCGGATCGAAACCCGGCTCTGTGCTGCGCTTACCGAAAACTTCATCCATGCAGATCAGGCGGCATGCTCGTATTCATGGAGGATTCCGCCTAAGCGTTGCCGTCTTCGTATATGCAAGCGGGCTATCTGGTCCTGATCGGTGATCGGCGGGGGCAGCGGACGCAGTGGGCGAGCGTTGGCGACGCCCTGGTGCGGCCGGTGTCCGTTATAGAAGCGTTCGAACTCACGCAGGGCGTGGAGCAGGTGGCGCTGGTTCCAGATCAACGTCCGGTCCAGCAACTCGCGGCGGCAGGTCTGCACCCAGCGCTCCATAATCGAGTTCATTCGGGGCATCCGGACGCCGCTGAGCACGATTTCGATCCCTGCGTCCTTCAAGACGGTGTCGAACAGCTGGGGGTACTTGCCGTCCCGGTCCCGGACAAGGAACCGCGCCCGGCAGCCTACGTCCTGGAGATCCATGGCGAGGTTCTTGGCGGTCTGCACCACCCAGGCTGCGGTCGGGTGCGCGGTCGCACCAAGGATCCGGATCCGGCGACTGCCGTGTTCGATCACCGCGAACACGTACATGTGCGCCCCGGATAAGGTGACCGTCTCGAAGAAGTCGCAGGCCAGCAGGGCATCGGCCTGGGAGCGCAGGAAGTCGGCCCAGGTGTTTGAGGCCCGCTCGGGCGCCGGGTCGATGCCGGCCTCCTTCAGGATCTCCCACACGGTGGAAGCGGCAACCTTCACTCCCAGGACCAGGAGCTCGCCATGAACGCGCCGATACCCCCAATTGGGGTTCTCCCGGACCAGTCGCAAGACCAAGGCGCGGATGGAACGCACGGTCCGCGGTCGGCCCGCTCGCTTGGACCGGGCAGCGTGCCGGCGTGCGATCAGATCGCGGTGCCAGCGCAAGACCGTGTCCGGGCGCACCAACAACCGTAACCGGCGCAACGCCTCCAGCGGTAGGTGGTGCAGCAACGCCGCGAGGAAAGCACGGTCAGCCGAGGTGAACCGCACCTTGTGCTCGCCCAATTGGCGCTCCAGCACCGCGATCTGATGGCGCAAGGCGAGAATCTCGGTGTCTTTGTCCCGGTCGCTCATCGGTAGCAGCCGCAACACCGCAAACGTGTTCGTCACGGTCAGGTAGGCAAGTCGCAACAGCACAGCCGATCATGTCCTAGTGACCACCTCCCGTGCGACCACTGCGACGTGGATCGCCGAAGCCACCACGCCCGGGAGCGGGCAAACAGAACCCAGAGCTCTTCACCTGCCCGGATGACATTTTCGGCAAGCGCAGGGCCGGTTCCCGACTCGCTAGCCCAAAGGCTGGAAGGGCAGCGTCCACTCCGTCCGCCGATACCTCCACCAGTTCC
>JAOPYK010000198.1 GCA_025964695.1 Streptosporangiaceae bacterium
CGAGTGTCGTTCACCTGGGACGACACACCACTGCACTGGATCCCGCGCGACCCGGTCGCCACCCACATCATCAACGCCTTTCACATCCTGCTGCCCGCCGGTGAACGCTGGTTCATCCAATGCGTCAATGACGCGCTGCCAGAGATCACCGACGAGAGACTGCGCCAGGAGGTCAAGGGATTCATCGGCCAGGAGATGGTGCACGCCCGCTCTCATCAGGGCGTGCTCGACCGGCTCCTGGAGAAGAACGGCATCGACACCCGCAAGATCACCGACCAGATGAACCAGGGCATCGACGAGCGGCCCCAGCGAAAAGCGAAGCTGTCACCCCGCAGGTCCCGGCGGATCCTGATGTTCGAACTCGCCGCGGTGGCCGCGATCGAGCACTACACGGCGACCTTCGGCCAGTGGCTCATCGAGAACGACGCGCTCGACAAGGCCGGCGCCGACCCCACCATGCTCGACATGCTCCGCTGGCACAGTGCCGAGGAGGTCGAGCATCGCTCGGTCGTCTTCGACGTCTACCAGCACCTCGGCGGCAGATACGCCACCCGGGCGGCGGGCTGGGCCGTCGCCCTGTTCTTCCTGTACTGGGCGATGATCGACGGCACCCTCCACCTGATGCGCCATGACCCCACCATCGTGCGCAAGGTGACCGCACTGCGGGTCTATCGCTCTTATCGCAAATCGATCCGCCGAGGGCACATCCCTTCCATCTTCGGAATGATCCTCGGGCAGGCCCCCGTCTACCTGAGACGCTCCCACCACCCATCGCAAACGCATGACACCCAGAAGGCCCTCGACTACCTCATGGGCTCACCTGCCGCCCAGGCCGCCGGCTACCACCCGTACTGACGCATTTGGCACTATGGCGGGCATGGAGGTGTTTCAGTGTGCCTGCCCATTGCGGGCACGGCGCTGAGCGCTCCGATCGACCAGGTGCCGTTCCCGCATCGAGATGCGCGTCGGCCGTGACCAATCCGATACGGGGAAATTTCTACTATTTGTGGGGTAATGGAGAATCCTGGGTAAGGAGCGGTGGCGCCTGACGAAGGGGACATCCGTGGATCATGAGGTGCCGCCGGAAGCACGACCGCTCCTGCTGGAGGATCCGTCCGCGATCGGCGAATACCGGGTGCTTGGAAGGCTCGGGTTCGGCGGGATGGGAGTGGTGTACCTGGCCGCCGGTCCGGGGGACGGGTACGGGTACGGACCGATGGTCGCGATCAAGACTCTGCATCCCTGGCTGGCCGGTGATCGGGCATCGCTGTTGCGGTTCCGAGCCGAGAGGGACTTCGGGCGTCGGGTGTCGTCGTTCTGCATTCCGCACGTCCTGGACGACGACATGGACGGGCCACGCCCCTACATCGTCACCGAATTCGTCCCGGGTGTCTCACTGGCCGAACAGGTCCAGTCCCGGGGCCCGTTGACCGGTGACACTCTGGAGGCCGTGGCCATCGCGGTGGCGGCGGCACTGCTGGCCATCCACACCGCCGGGCTGGCTCATCGTGATCTGAAGCCGGCCAACGTGCTGCTGTCCCCGCACGGCCCCAAGTTGATCGATTTCAGTATCGCCAGCGAGCTGGAGTCCGCCGACAGGCTCACCCAGACCAACATCGTCATGGGCAGCCCGGGCTGGATCGCGCCGGAAAGGCTGACCGGCGGTCTGGGCACCTGCGCCTCGGACGTTTTCGGCTGGGGGTGCGTGGTCGCGTTCGCCGCGACCGGCCTGCCTCCGTTCGGCTCAGGTACGGCGCCGGAGCGCACCGAACTCATCCTCAGCGGCCGTCCTGAGCTCGGTGGCCTGCCCGAGCCGTGGCGGCTGCTGGTGACCTCCGCCCTGGCCCAGGACCCCGAGGTACGACCCGGCGCCGATGATCTGCTGCATACTCTGCTCGCGACCCGGGGAAGATCGGCGGACCCGTCCGGAGTGCCCGACATCATCACCGACCTGTGGACCCTTCCGGCACCCGTGCGGCAGGCGGCCCCGGAGCCGTCTTCACTGCCGTCCGCGCCCTCGCTTGAGGCGCTGCTGACGGCGCCGCCCGAACCGCGGGACACGGCGGCGGCACCGCCCGGACGGCGGAACACCGTGGCGGCGTGGGCGATCACGGCCGTCGCGGTGGCCATCGCCGTGGCGGCGACCGTCGGCAGCACGGCGCAGCCGCCCCCTCCGGCCGGACCCCACGCCGCCACCGCCGGCCCGAAGAGCCCCCCGACCACCTCGGCCCGAACGAGCGGAACTAGCGGAAATAGCCGAACGACTGGAGCGGCCGGCATCCGGAGTGCCACGCCCGTACGGTCACGGGTGAACCACTCGGCGGGGGTGGTGACGGCGCCCACCCGTCCTGCCGTCCAACCGGCGCCGCCGAAGACCGCGGTGAAGGTGAAAACCAAGAAACCCAAGAAGGCCAAGAAGTCGAGCAATTCGCAGGGCCATCAGAACTAGACCGGGGGTGGGTGGGATTCGAACCCGCTCAGCCGACGCACACTGAGCTCGCTGCGGTGCCCGTCGATCGACCGTTGATCGGGGGCGTACGCGGCCGGGCAGCCCGAGACAGCAACCTGGCCACCGAAGTTTGAATCTTGCTAATTTCAGTCGAGATATTGCGCATACCTGTCGACCGACTTACTGTGTGCTCAGCTCGAAGCCGCCGATGGCGTCCGACCTCCACGGCGGTGTGGCCAACACCGGCTGGTCGGCCGGCCAGATCTCCGAGTTCGAGGTATACGCCTCGTAACCGGAATCGAGCGCGCCTGGGAGAGGAGTGGACCCCCCCTCTCCCAGGTGCTCCGGGCGGCGGGCGGTGGCGACCACCTTGTCCCCGCCGTCCAGCACGGCCTTGGCAACGAGCCTGGAGCAGATTTTTGGGCAAACTCCCGGCATCGGGTAACGCGCGCTCCCCCACGCGGGACCGCACCGTGTCAGATTCCCGCTATCCGGGGGCAGCTATGAGCAGTACACCGATTGCCGACTACGGGATGGTGTCCGACCGTCACTCCGCGGCATTGATCAGCCGAGGTGGTTCCGTCGACTGGCTGTGCTTTCCGAGGTTCGACAGCCCGTCGATCTTCGGGCGGCTACTCGACGACGACGCCGGTCACTGGTCGATCCACCCGTCCGTCCCGTACCGGGTCTCGCGGCGCTATGTGGATCGGACGATGGTGCTGGAGACGACCTTCCACGTCGAGGGCGGGGTGGTCGAGCTCACCGACGCCCTGCTGGCCGGGCCGGACGACGGGGGTCACCGGCTCGGGGTGGGAGTCCCGAGGGTGCTGGCGCGGCGGCTGTCCTGCACCGAGGGACAGGTGCCGATGGAGTTCGAGTACTGCCCCAGGCCCGAGTACGGGCTCATCACCCCGATCCTGGCCCAGGTCGACGGCGGGCTGACCGCACGGGGAGGCGCCGAATGGCTGGTGCTGACGACTCCGGTCACCTTGGGCGTCGGCGGCTCCACCGGCCGGGGCGGATTCACGATGCGCGCCGGAGAGGCGCTGCATTTCGCGCTGCACCGATCCACGCTCGAGGAGACGCCGGCACGTGTCTGGGACCAGGACGAGCTGGCCTCCCGGCTGGACTCGACGGTCGCCGCGTGGCGATCGTGGTCGGCGCTCCACCAGGCCTACGACGGACCGTGGCGGGACCTGGTTCACCACAGCGGGCGGGTGCTGCAGGCCCTGTCCTTCCAGCCGAGCGGGGCGATCGTCGCGGCCGCCACCACCTCACTGCCGGAGAGCGTCGGGGGTTACCGGAACTGGGACTACCGCTACACGTGGGTACGCGACGCCAGCCTGACCATGGGGGCCCTGTGGGTCGCCGCCTGCCCCGACGAGGCCGGCGACTTCTTCGCCTTCCTCACGACGGCCGCCCCCTCCCTGGACAGCGACCGGGCGCTGCAGATCATGTTCGGGGTCGGCGGGGAGCACGACCTGAGCGAGCGCACCTTGCCGCATCTGCGCGGCTGGCGCGGCAGCCGCCCGGTACGCGTCGGCAACGACGCGTGGAAACAGCAGCAGATCGACGTGTACGGCGAACTGCTGGACGCCGCGTACCAGTTCTCCGACCAGCTCAGCGACATCGACGACGACGTCCGGCGTTTCTTCGTCGCCTGTGCCGACACCGCCGCCGAACGCTGGCTGGAGAAGGACCAGGGCATCTGGGAGGTACGCGGTGAGCCACAGCACTTCCTGTACTCGAAGGTCATGTGCTGGTCCGCCCTCGACCGCGCCATCCGCCTCGCCGACCACCTGGGGGCGGCGGACCGCGTCGAGTCATGGAAGCGGACCCGCGAGGAGATCCACGACACGGTCCTGCGCGAAGGCTGGAACGAGGAGGTCGGGGCGTTCACGCAGTACTTCGGCTCAACCGACCTGGACGCCGCCAACCTGATGATGCCGATCATCGGGTTCCTGCCCGCCGACGACCCGCGTATCCGCGCCACGATCGACGCCACCGCGGAACGGCTCACCGACGACAACGGCCTGGTCTACCGCTACCGCGCCGAGGGCGGCGTCGACGGGCTGGCCGGCGAGGAGGGCACCTTCCTGCTCTGCACCTTCTGGCTCGCCGAGGCCCTGGCGGTGTCGGGACAGGCCGGCCGGGCCCGCACGGTCTTCGAGCGGGCCGCGGCCCACGCCAACGACGTGGGCCTGCTCGCCGAGGAGGTCGACCCGGCCAGCGGCGAGTTGCTCGGCAATTTCCCCCAGGCCTTCAGCCACATCGGCCTGGTCAACGCCGCCTGGGCCATCCACCAGGCCGAACGCGGAACCAGCGGTTGAGCATCCGCTGGGCACGAAGCGCCGGCACTGCCGCCTCGGATGCCGTCCGTCCGGCACGGTAGATAGCCTAAGCGTTGACTTATATAAGTAGAGCCTAGTAGCTTCGTGCGTCTCGACCAGATCAGAGGTGAGTCCATGATGTGGACAGCCACACCATGATGACCGCCGTCTGACCTCGAATCCCAACGCTGATGCTGGTCCTTCGTGGCGCCGCCATCCCGCCCTTGCCGAGGCGACACCTGGGGCTGCAACACTCCCGCAGATGGTCGTACGGCTTCTGGCCGACCTTGGAGGATGTCCGTGACTGTGGCCCCAGCCCCGCTCGTCGATCGGTTCTCCATTTTCTGGCTGCGGGACAACTGCGGCTGCGGTGACTGCCGCGATGCGCGCAACGGCCAGAAACTGACCCAGATCACTGATCTCCCTGCGAGTCTGGCAGTCGGCTCGGAGCGGACGGTCACCATCGACGGGCGAGCCGTACGCGAGATCCAGTGGCTTCCCGACGGTCACCTCTCGCACTACCCTCACAGCTGGCTGGATTCCCACGCACCAGACCAGCCGCTTCCCGACGGAGCAGCGAGCCACGGCGACGGACGGACCGAGGACGCCAAACGCCTGTGGACCGCCGCGGACTTCGCCGGCGGCCTTCCCGAAGCCGGCTGGACGGCGTTCCGTAACGACGCCGCCGAGACCGCCCGCGTCCTGGAAGCCGTGGCGGACCTGGGCTTCGCCCTGCTTCGCTCGGTGCCGCCCCACAGCGGCCAGGTGCTGGAGGTGGCCGAGACCTTTGGATTCATCCGGGAGACCAACTACGGCCGCTACTTCGACGTACGCATCGAAGACGCCCCCAACAACCTGGCCTTCACCAATGCCGCCATCACTCCGCACACCGACAACCCCTACCGCGACCCGGTGCCCACCCTGCAACTGCTGCACTGCCTGAACAACAACTGCCAGGGTGGCGACTCGGGACTGGTCGACGGCTTCCACGCGGCGGCGCTACTGCGCACAGAGGACCCGGCGGCCTTCGATGTGCTGACCCGGACCATGGTGCCCTTCCATTTCGCCGACGCGAACACCGAACTCCGCGCCGACCGGCCGCTGATCGGCACCGATCCGCGCGGCCGCATCCGCGAGGTTCGTTTCAACAACCGATCCATCGGCACCTTGCGGCTGCCCGCCGCCGAGACCGCCGCCTTCTACGCCGCCTACCGGGTCTTCGGTGAACTGCTGCTGCGCCCAGGGATGCGACTGGACTTCCGGCTCACCCCCGGCGACTGCCTGATCTTCGATAATGTGCGGTTGCTGCACGCCCGGACCGCCTTCGACGCGCGCGGAAGCCGTCACCTCCAGGGCTGCTACGCCGATCTGGACGGGCTGTTCAGCACCCGGGCCGTGCTCGGTCGCGTGAGGCGTGAGGCGTGAAACGTCAGATGAGTCCGCTGGACACCCTCGCCGCGCTGTTCGCGGGTGAGGGCGCCGCCGAGTACTTCGGCGAAGAAGTCACCCAGGCCGAGCACATGTTGCAGGCCGCGGCGCTGGCCGAGGCCGAAGACGCTCCGGCCGCGCTGACCGCAGCCGCGCTGCTGCACGACGTCGGGCACTTCACCGCGCTGACAGCGGGGCACGGTGGTCTCGGCGGCGCCGCGCTGATGGCCGGCACCGACAACCGGCACAGCCATACCGGTGCGGACCGGCTCGCCCGGTGGTTCGGCCCGGCGGTCACCGAACCCGTACGGCTGCATGTGGCCGCCAAGCGCTACCTCTGTGCGGTCGAGCCGAACTACTTCGACCGGCTCTCGGCGGCCTCGACGTACACCTTGCAGGTGCAGGGGGGACCGATGACGGCCGACGAGGCGACCGCTTTCGCCGACGGCCCTTACGCCGAGGACGCGGTACGGCTGCGACGCTGGGACGAGGCGGCGAAGGACCCCGCTTTCGCCGCACCGGACTTCGAGCACTTCCGGCCGATGCTGGCCGCGCTGCTCCGCGGCGAAGGCCGAGAACGCGCCCGGCGACCGCGGTACGGGTGACCGCGGCACGGAGGCGGTACCAGTGACCACGGTCCACCACATCAGCGATCTCCTGCGCATCCTCACCACGTCCGCCGGTACGGCGATCCGTTCCCACTTCGCCCTCCACAGCTGACCTCGCGGGCCGACCGGGCCGGTCGGGACGCGGCGGTCGGCTCGAATTCGGCCGTCGGCGAAGCCCGCCGAGGGGACGTGCGTGACATGGACTCGGTTCTTTACGGAAACGACTATCGCGGACTCCGGAACGGCTCGGACGCGACGTGCCGTCAGTTCGGGGTCCTAGGGTGGGACGAAACAGTGCGAACGACGGGGTGTTGGGGGAGCGATGGGACGAGGCAGGCTCGTGGCGCTCGCGGTGGTCACCGCAGTCGTGCTGGTGCTGGCCGGGGCGGGTGCGTTCTGGGTGTTGCGGACCGAGGGCAGCCCGCGGCAGGTCTCCGCGGAGTTTCTGGCGGCCTGGCAGAGGGGCGACTTCCCGGCGATGCGGCGGCTGTCGGCCGGCGCACCGGCGGACCTGGCCGCCCCGTACGTCCAGATGAACGGCGCGCTCGGGGTGACCGCCGTCCGGATACGGCCCGGAGCCGTCCAGTCCGGCTCGCCGCGTAAGGTGCCCTTCACCGCGGGGCTCACGCTGCGCAGCGGTGGCACCTGGACCTACCAGGGCGCACTCACCCTCACCGACAAGGGTCGGCGCTGGCGGGTGGCTTGGACACCCGCGGCCGTGCACCCACGGCTGGCACCCGGCCGGCAACTGGCGCTGACCGCCACCTGGCCGAGCCGGGGGCACATCCTGGCCGCCGACGGCTCGCGTATCGACGTCCCCGGGGTGTCGGGCTCGGTCCAGCAGCTCGCGGGTGTGCTGGGCCCGGCCACCGTCGCCGACGTGCGGCGGCTCGGGCCGCCCTACAAGAAGGGCGACCAGGTCGGGCACGGCGGCCTCCAGCAGGAGAAGGAGCAGCAGTTGGCCGGTGTGCCGGGCGTCGGGATCCGCCTGGTGGGCGGTGGCCCGGCCGAGGAAATCGGTCGCATCGCGGGCAAGAACGGCACGGAGGTTCGTACGAGCCTCGATCCGAAGATCCAGTCGGCCGCGGCCAAGGCGATCACTTCACAGAAGAAGCCCGCGGCGCTGGTGGCGTTGCGGCCCTCCACCGGCGAGATCCTGGCGGCCGCCAACCAGCCGGGCGGGTTCAGCCGGGCGTTGCTGGGCCAGTATCCGCCGGGATCCACGTTCAAGGTGGTCACCGCCGCGGCGTTGCTGTCGGCCGGGCTGCGCCCTGCCGACCGTGTGACCTGCACCAAGACGGCGAACATCGGCGGCCGGTCGTTCCAGAACTTCGAAGGTGAGCAGTTCGGCGCGCTGGACTTCCTGACCGCCTTCGCGCACTCCTGCAACACGGTCTTCGCCACCGAGGCGACCCGGCGGCTCAAGGCCGCGCAACTGGCCAAGACGGCCCGCGACTTCGGGTTCGGCGTGCCGATCACACCGGGTGTCCCGGCGGCCCGCGGCGCCTTCCCCCCGCCGAAGGACGATGCCGAGTTCGCCGCCGCCTCGTTCGGCCAGGGCCGGGTGCTGGCCAGCCCCCTGAACATGGCGGCGGTCGCGGCGGCCGTCAAGGACGGCACCTGGCGGCCACCGATGCTGGTCGCCGGCGGGCAGCGCCCACCCGGCCGGCCGTTGGACGCCACGGTGACCTCCGGTCTGCGGCCGATGATGGCCGCGGTGGTCACCAAGGGCACCGCCAAGGACGCCGGATTGCCGGCCGGGACGGCGGGCAAGACCGGCACCGCCGAGTTCGGCACCGGTGCCAAACCACCGACACACGCCTGGTTCATCGGCTACCGCGGTGACCTGGCCTTCGCTGTGATCGTCGAGGGCGGCGGCACCGGCGGCAGCGCGGCGGCCCCGCTGGCCGCCACTTTCCTACGCTCCCTCTGAGATTTCCGAGGTGGTGACATGGGCGACATTCTGATCGGCACCGCATCCTGGACGGACAAGACACTGCTGGCGTCGGGGTGGTACCCGCCGGAGGTGAAGACCGCGGAGCAACGATTGCGGTTCTACGCTTCCCAGTTTCCGCTGGTGGAGGTGGACGCGACGTACTACGCACCGCCGGCCGAGCAGACCGTCGGCTACTGGCGGGACCGCACACCGGAGCACTTCACGTTCAACGTCAAGGCCTTCTCCCTGCTCACCCAGCACCCGACCCGGCCCGGCGCGCTCTACAAGGACCTGCGCGAAAAGGTGCCGGACAAGAAGAACTTGTACCTCAAGGACGTGCCCGACGAGGTCACCGAGGAGGTATGGCAGCGATTCCTGGACTCCCTGTGGCCGCTGCACGAGGCGGGCAAGCTGGGCGCGCTGCTGTTCCAGTTTCCGCAGTGGTTCCCGATCGGCAAGCACAACCGAGAGTACATTCTGCGGGTCAAGGAGCGTTGCGCGCCGATGCGGATCTGTGTGGAGTTCCGCAACCGCACGTGGATGACCGAAGAGAACCAGGCCGGGACACTGGACTTCCTGACGAGCTATGGCATTCCGTACGTCAGCGTGGACATGCCGCAGGGCCACCCGAGCTCGATCCCACCGGTACTGGCCGCCACCTCCGATTTGGCCGTCGTACGCTTCCACGGCCATAGCGACAAGTGGACCAGCAACGACATCTACGAGCGGTTCGGCTATTTCTACAGCGAGGACGAGGTGCGCGACTGGGCGGGAAGGATCCGGAATCTGGCCCAGCACGCAGAGACGACCCACGTCCTGTACAACAACTGCCGTAGCGACTTCTCTCAGCGCAACGCGGCCCAGCTCGCGGCGCTGCTCGGTGACCGGCCGACCGGGTCGGACCCTTACTGACGCGCGCGTACCGCCTCCGTACCATGGTCACCGGTACCGCCTCCGTACCAGCAGAAGGCCCCGTCCGCCGTTGGAGCTGAGCCCGCCTCGAATTGCTCGTGGGTCATCAGGTCCGCCGACTGCTGCCGATGAATCACCGCCGGCCCGCGTGCCTCCTCGTAAACCGGCTGTGAACTGGGGTTTTCCCGCCCGGCGGCCGTTCCGCCGACGGTTCGGCAGGGCCGGGCGTCGGGGCTCCTCCCGGCCCTCTATAGCCTGCCTGGCATGGAGCATCGCAGACTGGGTGACTCGGGCATGGTCGTGTCGGCCTACGCGCTGGGCACGATGACGTTCGGCGGCGCGACCGACGAGGCCGGGTCGCACAAACAGCTGGACCGGTTCGTTGACGCCGGCGGAACGCTCGTGGACACCGCCGACGTCTACACCGGCGGGGAATCCGAGTCGATCGTCGGGCGCTGGCTGGCGGCCCGGCCGGCCGAGGTCACCGATCGGGTGATCCTGGCCTCCAAAGGGCGGTTCCCCACCGCGGACGATCCCAACGGGGTCGGCCTGTCCCGGCGTCATCTGGCCCGGGCGCTGGACGCGTCGCTGCGCCGCCTGGGCGTAGCGACGATCGACCTCTACCAGGTGCACGCATGGGATCCGCTGACTCCCCTGGAGGAGACGCTGTCGTTCCTGGACGACGCGGTGCACGCCGGCAAGATCGGCTACATCGGGCTGTCCAATTTCACCGGATGGCAGCTGCAGCGCGCGGTGGACGTGGCGGCCTTCACCGGACGGACCCGGCCGGTCAGCCTGCAGCCGCAGTACAACCTGTTGAGCCGGGAGCTGGAGTGGGAGATCGTGCCGGCCGCGCAGGCCAACGGGCTGGGGCTGCTCCCCTGGTCACCGCTCGCGGGCGGCCTGCTCACCGGTAAGTACAAGCGTGGCGAACGGCCCGCCTCCCAGACCAGGTTCGGCGACCGGTCCATGCCCAGCCAGGTCATGTACGAGGCGCGGAGCGCTCAGCAGCGGACCTGGGACGTCATCGAGGCGGTGGCCGCGGTCGCCGCCGACCGCGGAGTGTCATCGGCACAGGTGGCGCTGGCCTGGGTGGCGGCCCGGCCGGGGGTGACGTCGGTCATCCTCGGCGCGCGTGCGCTGGACCAGCTCGAGGACAACCTGGCCGCCGCCGACCTGACCCTGACCGCCGAGGAGATCCAGCGGCTGGACACCGCCAGCGATCCCGCTCCGGCGGACTACCCTTACGGGAACTTCGGCGCCTTCCAGCGCCTGCGCCCGATCACCGGCGGCCGCCCCAGCCTGAGCACCCGCTGACGCCCGCTCCACCGGCGCTCGCCACCGGCGACAACACCACGGTGCGCCTGTGGGACATGGTCCGCCACACCCAGACGACGGCCTTCATCGGCCACACCGACGCCGCCGGGCACACCGACATGTGGTGTCCCTCGCCTTCACCCCGGACGGATCGATCCTGGCCAGCGCGAGCAACGACGACACCGTCCGGCTGTGGCGCCTGCCGCGCTGAGACCGGCCGGTGCGGGCACGGGGAGGACATCCGAAATGATGTCCTCCCCGCGGCTGGTGGGCCTACGGCTTGAGGACCACCTTGTTGCACTCCTGCTCCTTGTTCTTGAACATCTCATACCCTCGCGGGGCGTCGTCCAGGTCCATGCGATGACTCACCACGAAGCTGGGGTCGATCTCGCCGTTCGTGATCCGCTTCAGGAGTGGCTTCATGTACCTCTGCACGTGGCACTGGCCGGTGCGCACGGTCAGCGACCGGTTCATCAGTGATCCCATGGGGAACTTGTCGATGAACCCGCCGTAGACGCCGATCACCGAGATGGTGCCGCCGTTCTTGCAGGCCATGATGGCCTCCCGGATGGCGAAGGGCCGGTCGGTCTCCATCCGGGTCGCCTGCTTGGCGCGGTCGTAGGCGTAAATGGCCGGGTTGCCGTGATGGGCCTCCATGCCGACCGCATCGATGCAGCTGTCCGGCCCGCGCCCGGCGGTTATCTCGCGCAGCGCCTCCAGGACGTCGGTCTCCTCGTAGTTGATGGTCTCCGCGCCGGCCTTCTCCGCCGCCCGCCGCAGCCGGTACGGGAACCGGTCGATCGCGATGACGCGCTCGGCGCCCAGCATGTAAGCGCTGGCGATGGCGAACTGACCGACCGGCCCGGCGCCCCAGACCGCGACGATGTCACCGCGCTTGATGTCGCACATCTCGGCGCCCATGTACCCGGTCGGGAAGATGTCGGACAGGAACAGCACCTGCTCGTCCGGGATGCCGTTCTCGATCTTGATGGGGCCGACGTCGGCGAACGGCACCCGGGCGTACTCGGCCTGCCCGCCCGGGAATCCGCCGAGCATGTGGGAGTAGCCGTAGATACCCGCCGGGCTGTGTCCCATCAGCTTCTCGGCCATCGCCGCGTTCGGGTTGGAGTTCTCGCAGACCGAGTACAGGCCCTGCACGCAGGCGTTGCAGTTGCCGCAGGCGATCGGGAACGGGACGACCACCCGGTCGCCGACCTTGAGCTTGGTGACCAGACCCCCGACGTCCACGACCTCGCCCATGAACTCGTGCCCGAGGATGTCGCCCTTCTTCATCGTCGGGATGTATCCGTCGTACAGGTGCAGGTCAGAGCCGCAGATCGCGGTCGAGGTGATCTTCACGATCGCGTCCTGGCCGTTGAGGATCTCAGGGTCGGGTACGTTCTCGACCTTGACGGTGTTGCGGCCCATCCAGCATGTGGCTCTCATCTCTACCTCCTACCGATGGGCTGCGCCGGCCGCTGCCGCACCTGGCGCCGCGCGTACGTGCCTTCAGGGCTGCCTTCGGAACGGACCACCTCGCCGGTCTCCAGTACCTGCTTGAACCGCCGCAGGTCATCGCGTACCTGCTGCTCGGGATGCTCGCCGAAGAGCCTGGCCACCGCCGCGCCAAGTTTGCCGCCGGGTAGCTCGAACTCCATCTGCACCCGTACCTCGGTGCCCCGCCCGCCTGGCGCTTCGGCGAAGCGGACCGAACCGGAGTTGGTCACGTCCGCTCCCTCCAGCGACCGCCAGGTGATGAGTTCGTCGGGTATCTCCGCGACGATCTCGGCATCCCACTCGACGGGCCTGCCGATCGGCGACCTCGCGGTCCAGTGCGAACGCCCGCCCCCCGTCTCCTGGACCGATTCCAGATGGCTCATGAAGCTGGGCAGGTTGTCGAAGAGGTGCCAGAAAAGAAAGACCTCGGGGCGGGGATTCCGCACGGTGATCGCCGCTCGCAGGCGCATGGTGCCCTTGGTGATGAGTTTCCCGCCGCGGCCCCGCTCGGCCTTCATCATCCGGTAGGCGGTATAGAGGTCCAGCGCGGTGATGCCCACGACTGCTGCGGTGACCGCGGCGACTCGCATTCGCCGTTGGCCGTCGCGGTTGCGCAACGCTTGTGCCAGCGTGGTCAGATCCATGGCGTCGCCCGCGACACGGGTCCACACCCAGCTCGTGGGGCGGCGGCCACGCAGGAGCCCGGCGGCGTGCATCAGCTCCCGCATTCCCACCAACGGGACCATCGCGCGAGCGTGTACGGAGTCGTCTACACCGCTGAGCCGGCTGACGGCACGCGGGGCGGCCAGCTGTGCCAGCCCAAGGCCGAGGCTGCCCCACCCTAAGGCGCGGGCGAGCCGTTTCGCATTCGGGTCGTACTGGTCGGTCATGGTTTCCCCAACTGCTCTCATTGCCATCTTGACCTGCTGTTTCATGCCATCGCGCAATCCCTACCCCGTCGGCGGCGGCCCATACGGCGGGCAGCTGATGCAATCACGCACAGTCACGATGTCGACGGCAGCGAGGTCGCACCTCGTCACACCAGGGAGTCCCCAGGCCGACGAGGACGAGGCTCAGTAGGGATCAGCTCGTCGGCTATCCCCCTACGTCTGTGACCAGCTCGCCATGGCCCGCATGAGCCGAGGTCGCCGGGGCGGCGGAGCGGCGTGCCGGTTTCAGAGGGCGCGCAGCAGCTTCCGGCTGTTCGCCTTCTTCCATACCGCGGGCAGATCTTCGAGCGCGCGGGTGCCCGCGCAACGCTGAACGCCGGCGAGTTCGCCGATGACGAAGGCGTCGTCCGGCGCGGTGTCCGGCCGCGAAGCGATCCCGGCGAGGTGCTGCTTGGCGACGACCCCGTCCTGGTAGGCGCCGAGAACCCCCTGGATCCGCTCGGCGCCGCGGGCGAGCCTGCGGGCCGGCTTGCCGAGGACCAGCGTGGCCGCTTCGGCGGTGTAGCGGGCCCGCTTGGCCGCCTTCCGGGTTCTGTGCAGCGCACCATCGCGGTCGCGTCCCGCGGGGAGCCGGTCGGCCTCATCATGGGCACGGGCCATCTTGCGCCAGGCCCGGGTCACCACCCGAGGGATCTCCTGGTCCGCGGCGCGATGGGCGCGTTCGGTGACGGGCGGGTCGGCGATGAAGGTGTCGAGGGCGTCGAGCAGCGCGAGATACCGCGGAGTCAGCAGGGTCCTCCTGAGCCGGTCGCGGGCCGCGCGCTCGTCCCGCGCCATCGCGGCCAGCCAGGCCGGCTCCCGCGGAGTGTCCAGCAGTTCGGCGAGCTGCCGCGTGTACCGAGCGCGCAGCACCTCAAGGTCGCGGACCTCACCGAGCGCGTCGGCCAGCCACTTCAGCTCCGTGTCGAGCGGGTCTACGCGCGCGCGGTCCAGCAGCTTTCGATGGGTGCGCAGGATGCTGCGGATCCGGCGGACCGCGACGCGCATCTTGTGGACCGAGTCGTCGTCGTGGTCGGCGAGGCGCACGAGCGGGTCGTAGCCGAGCAGCCGCTCGGTCTGCCGGGCGAGGTAGGTGGTCATCGCCTCCCCGGCGGTACGGGTAGCCTCGGGCAGTTCGACGTGGGAGACCTCGTCACCGAGCACCACGTCCAGTTTCGCGGCCACCCGGCTCTTGCGCGCGCCGGAGCCGCGCAGCCGCTTGCCGACGGCCTTCACCACGGCCGGGGAGCCGTCGACGAGCTCGACCTCGAGCTCCCGCCAGGTCTTCCAGCCCGCGCCGTTCGGGGCGCGGCCGAGGCGCTGCGCCGTCACGCTGTCGTCGGCGAGCTCGGCCAGGACCGTGCCGTCCGCGGCCAGCAGGGCGCGCTCGGTTCGCTGGGTCTCCAGCTGGGCGACCGGCACGAGTTCCCGGCCCCGGGTGTAGGCGACGACGAGGTCGGACAGCCGGGTGGGCACGGTTTCCGTGCCGGGACCGAGCGGGGCGTGGATCTCCTGTTTGGCGCCCTTGCCGACCGGCAGCTTGAGATGCCAGCCGGCGTCCTCACCTCCGGTACGGCGGCGCAGGGTGATGCCCCGGGCGGCCAGGCGCAGATCCTCGGTGTCGTAGTAGCGCGCGATGAGCGTGTGCGTCTTCGGCTCGGCCACCCCGGAGAGGCCCGGCACGTCGCGCAAATCGGGGAGGGAGAAGCCGCTGCCGGTCTCGTACTTCCTTTCGATCTCCAAATGGCTGGCCATGATCTTCCTTTCGTTGACGTTCGGCGCTGCCAGTGGCCCTACCCAGGAGCACGCCGATCTCTCGGGCGAGAAGCATCTGTCTGGGGTGTTTACACAGGTAAGAGCGATTTAGTCGTTTTAACGGGTTCCCGGCCGGGTACCAGGCAGTGGCCTGGGGCTTTCGGGGGGAGGCCGTCGTGGCGTATGCCTGGACGAGGCGAGAGGACGGCCGGTTGCTCACCGGCCAGGGCCGGTACGTCGCCGACCTCGCGGTGCCGGGGTGCCTGGACGCCGCGTTCGTGCGGAGCACCGTCGCGCACGCCAGGCTGGGCGAGGTGGACTGTGCCCCCGCTCGCGAGGTGCCCGGGGTGCTGGGCGCGTGGTCGGCCGCCGACCTGCCGGGCCTCCCCGCGGTTCCGATGACTGTTCGGGCGGCCCTTTCCACGCCGGGGGCGGCGGCCGGACGCGACTGGCCGTCGCTGGCCACCGATCGGGTGCGCTACGCCGGCGAGGCAGTCGCCGTGGTGCTCGGCGAGGACCGCTACCGGGCCGAGGACGGTGTGAGCCAGGTCGGGGTACGGATCGACGCGCTGCCGCCGGCGGTATCGACCGCGGAGGCGCTGGACGGCTCGGTCACCCTGTTCGACGGCCGGGACAATGTGGCGCTGGAGGGTTCGACCGGCACTCCCATCGACGAGTCCGTCTGGCGGCAGGCGGCGGTCGTGGTCCAGGCGCGGTATCGCCAGCAGTTGCTGCTGCCTTCACCGATGGAATGCCGGGCGTTCCTCGCGATACCCGAGGCTGATCGGCTGACCGTCTGGTGCTCCCACCAGGCGCCGCACCGGCTGCGCGACGAACTGGCCGCGACACTGGGCCGGCCGGTGGCGCGGATCCGGGTCGTGGTGCCGGACAGCGGCGGCGCGTTCGGGTCCAAGAGCGCGACCTTCCCCGAATACATCACGGTCGCCTTCCTGGCGGTGATGCTCGGCCGGCCGATCCGGTGGATCGAGGACCGCGCCGAGGCGCTGCTCGTCGCCACCCGGGGCAGGGGGCAGGACCAGCGGGTCCGGTTGGCCGCCGACGCCGATGGACACCTGCTCGCGTACGAACTGAAGATCGACGCCGACGTGGGGGCCTATCCGCAAATCGGAGCGGGACTTCCGATGCAGACGGCCCGGATGGCCACCGGTGCCTACACCACCCCGATGGTGCATGCCACCGTCCGCTCGGTCCTGACCACCACCATGACGACGTATCCCTACCGTGGGGCCGGCCGGCCGGAGGCGACGTTCGCGCTGGAGCGGACGATGGATCTGCTGGCCGGCAGGCTGGCCATGGACCCGGCTGAACTGCGGCGGCGCAACTTCATCCCGCCCGACCGTTTCCCGTACGACACGCCCACCGGCCGGCGCTACGACAGCGGGAACTACGCCGCGGCCCTCGACCTGGCCCTGGAGTCTCTGGACTACTGCCGGTGGCGAGCCGAACAGGCCCGGCGCCGGGCGGACCCGGCCGCCATGCCGCTGGGCATCGGGCTGTCCTGCTACGTGGAGCGCTCCGGCGGCGAACCGGGCGGCCTGCACGAGTTCGGCGGCGTCGAGGCCTGCCCGGACGGCGCGGTGATCGCCCGTTGCGGCACCGCCTCAAACGGGCAGAGCCACGCGACGACCTTCTCCTCGCTGGTGGCCGCCGTCCTCTCCGTGGATCAGTCGCGGGTCCGGCTGCTCGAGGGTGACACCGACGAGGTGGCCGACGGCGTGGGCTCGTTCGCCAGCCGGTCGGCGCAGGTGGGCGGCGCGGTCCTTCAGCGCGCCGCCATCAAGCTGATCGAACAGGCCCGGGGGCGGGCCGCCGGCCTGTGGGACCTGCCGGTCGACGAGGTGGCCTGGTCCGGCGGCGCGCTGTGCTTGCGCCAGGACGCATCGGTGAGCATGAGCCTGGGTGAACTGGTGCACAGCACCGGCCCGCTGCGCGTGGACGACCGGTTGGAGACGGAGATGGCGTTCCCGTTCGGCACCCACGCCGCGGTCGTCGAGGTCGACCCGGACCTGGGCACCGTACGGGTGCTGCGACTGGTCGCCGTGGACGACTGCGGCGTGCGGCTCAACCCGATGGTGGTCGCCGGGCAGGCCCGGGGGTCGGTCGCGCAGGGCATCGGCCAGGCACTCTACGAAGGAGTGCCCTATGACGAGACCGGGATCCCACTGCTGCCCAACGGGCTGCTGGACTACCTACTGCCGACGTTCACCGAGATGCCGCCCGTGGACGTGCGAGAGACGACCACGCCGACCCCGTGGACAGGGCTGGGCGCCAAGGGCGCCGGCGAGTCGGGCTGCATCGGCACCCCGCCGGCCATCGTCAACGCGGTCGCCGACGCGCTGCAGATCACCGATCCCGATGTGCTGCAGATGCCGCTCACTCCGGACGTGGTGTGGCGGGCCGCCCATGCCCCGAAGACGGAGCGGCAGCGGTGAAGCCCGCCGCCTTCGACTACCTCGCGCCCAGCACGGTGGGCGAGGCCGTGGACGCGCTCGCGGATACCGGCCGGCGGGCGCAGGTGCTCGCCGGCGGGCAAAGCCTGCTGCTCGACCTGCACTACCGGCGGTCGCACCCCGACCTGGTGCTGGACATCAACCGCGTCCACGACCTCGACCACCTGGGCGTCCACGACGGCGCGCTGCACGTCGGGGCACTCGTCCGCCACCGCGTGTTCGAGTCGCCCCAGGTTGCGCCCGGGCCGCTCGGCCGGCTGCTCTCGCTCGCCGTCGTCAACATCGCGCACCCGCCGATCCGCGCCCTCGGCACCATGGTGGGCAGCCTGGCCTACGCGCACCCCGCCGCCGAATGGTGCACCACCGCCCTCGCGCTGGACGCCGAAATCGAGATGCACGGTCCGGACGGTGTACGGGTGGTCGGTGCCCGCGACTACTTCCACGGCCCGCACCGGACCGCCCGCGGATCGCAGGAGCTGATCACCGCCGTGCGGCTTCCCCTGCTCGGCGACACCACCGGGGTCGGCTTCGCCGAGCACCGGCGCACGCATGCCAGCTTCGCCCAGATCGCCGTCGTGGTGACCCTGACCGCACCCGCCGGCGTGATCACCGGGGCCCGCGTCGGGCTGGCCAACGCCGCGGACCGGCCGATACGGGCGTACGCCGCCGAGCGTTCACTGATCGGCACCGAAGCCGGCCGGCCCCTACCGTCCCTGTCCGAACCCCACCCGTCCGAACCCCATCCGTCCGAACGCGGCTCGTCCGAGAACCACCCGTTCGACTGGGCGGGGCGGATCGCCGCCGAGCGTGACGCCGATCCGCGCGCCCAGCCGTACGCCGACGTCGACTACCAGCGGCAGGTCATCGCCGTCCTCGTCAGCCGGGCACTACGCCAGGCGTCCGCGGATCGGCGTGCGCACGCCGGCCACGACGGAGCCGGAGGCCCTCGATGAACATCACGCTCACCGTGAACGGTCAGGAATACCGGCTGGACGTGGAGCCCCGACGCGTCCTCGCCGACGTGCTGCGCGAAAACTGCCGCCTGACCGGCACGCATCTGGGCTGCGAGCACGGTGTCTGCGGCGCGTGCACGGTCCTGGTGGACGGCCAGGCCGTCCGGTCCTGCCTCCTGCTGGCAGTGCAGTGCGATGGGCGCCCGGTACGCACCGTCGAGGGGCTCGCGGACCGCGAGGGCGAACCGCATCCGCTGCAACGAGCCTTCTCCACCGAGCACGCGCTGCAGTGCGGCTTCTGCACGCCGGGATTCCTGATGCTCGCCGTCGGAGCGTTGGAGGCCGATCCCGCGATCGTGGATGACCCCGAGCGGCTCCGGGAGCTGCTCACCTCCAACCTGTGCCGGTGCACCGGCTACGAACCCATCCGGCGCGCGGTCCTGCGCGCCGCGTCAGGCGGCCCTGCGGACCGGCACGGTCGATCCCCTCGGCACCCGTGATCGCAACCCGTGCCCTTAGCCTCCCCGCGGACCAGCATTCTGCGACCCACGAAACGCTCCGGTGACGTCTTCCGCTCACCCATGCCGCCGATCAAGATCGGCGGGTGCGGGCGTTGCAGGGACTGCGGGCTGTTGACCGGACGCTCCAACCGGTGATGCGTTCGGCCATGCGCGCGATGCGCGTGAGCCCGGCGCGCAGCCCAGGACCCGCGCCGGGCCACGAATAGCCGGCGATGTTGATACTGACACGCATGGCCGGCCCCGCTCTCTAGGACGCCGGGGGGCCGGCGACGGGGCTGAGGTGCAGCCCCGCCAGCAGCCATCGATCCCCCTGGCGGACGGCGATGTGGGTGGCTCGGAACCGGCCGCCGGCCGGGTGCCCCTGGTATTCGGCCTCCTGGGTGTGGCGGCCGACGGCGACGGCCGCGGTGCCGTAGTCGCGCACCTGGACCTCGTCCCATGCCAGGGACCGGGTGATCAACGCGCCAGTGCGGTAGCGGTCGAGCCACTGGTCCTTGTCCAGCACGAACCCGGCCGGGCCGACCAAGGTGAAATCGCCGGTGGTCAACGCGTCCAGATCCGCGACATCCGCGCGCAGCTCGGCATCCGCGCAGCGGCGGCCGAGCTCGCGGACCTGCTCCTCGGTGATGGTGCTCATGGGCGTCCCTCCTGTGGGTCCTGCTGACTGACTCTCGCAACTGACTCGTACGACCTAGAACGTTAGTCTTCTAACGGTGAGATATCAAATGCTTTGAGGACTGCGGCTTGAGGTATGCTCCAGCGGTGCCACGACCCGCTGGGCCGCCGATCGGCGTGATACTCGCCCGTACCGCCAAGGCCGTCAGCCGTGCCTTCGACGACACGCTGGCCGCCGTCGGCGGATCTCTGCCGATCTGGCTCATCCTGATCTCGCTGAAGACGCAGGAACTCGGCAACCAGCGGGAACTGGCCAAGGCGGTGGGCATTCAGGGCGCGACGCTGACCCATCACCTCAACGCCATGGAGGCCGACGGTCTGATCACCCGCCGGCGCGACCCCGCCAACCGCCGCATCCACCAGGTGCGGCTCACCGAGCAGGGCGAAACCCTGTTCCATCGGCTGGCCACCGCGGCCATCGCCCACGATCAGCGGCTAAGAGCCGGGCTCGGCGACGACGAGATCGCCGCACTCGCCCGCCTGCTCGACCGGATGCAGGACAACGTCACCGGCGACGAGCCCGGCCCCGGCCGGCCGCTTCTCCGTCCCGGCTCTCCACCATGAGACGGGCTCGCCGTCAGCCCAGCGGGTCCCCTTGTCGATTGACGGCGCAGTGACGGCGCCAGGCGTACGGAACGTGGCCGGCGCGGAAGACGCCGCTGTCCAGTAGCGCCTTGAGGACGGACCGGCAGGCCTGCCGGCGCAGTTCGACCCGGTTGGGACTGCGGCGGGCGGCGAACCAGGTCTTCAAGGCGGGCAGCCCGATGGTCGGGTAGACCAGGGGGTGCACCATCATGTCGAACATGAAAGCGATCGCCCCGGGGACGATCCACCGTACGGCGAAACGGTCGGTCCACCCGGTCGAGCGGTAGTGCTCGGCGACGGTGGTGCGCGCGTAGGCGAGGTGCCGGGCCTCCTCCTGCCGGTGGTAGAGGCTGATCCGCCGCAGGTAGTCATCGGCGTCCGGGTGCTCGGCCACCAGCTTCTGCAGCAGGTCGGGGACCTCCTCGCCGCCGAGGACGAGCGCATCGAGAGTGGCGGGGCGGCGCAGGATCAGCGGCATCATCCGGCCCCGGATCCGGCGTGACAGCCGGCCGTCGATCGGATTGCGCTGTTCCGGCTCCAGCTGGGCGACCACCCGCGCGAACAGCCGCGAATGCCGGGTCTCCTCGCCGATCTCGTGCAGCGCGTAGGTGAACCGCGGATCGGTCACGTCGGGCGCGAGGGCGAGCCGGTAGGCGAACCCGGCCATGAGAACGGCCTCGAAGGCGATGCCGATCCGCATCATGGAGGCGAGTTCCTCGCGGGCCAGCCTGCTTTTCTGCTCGGCGGTCAGGTCCAAGCGCAGACCCGCGGTCGACAGCAGGTCGTCGGGGATGATCTGTGATACGCCGAACTCGCCGAGCACGTCGGCGTCGGGCTCGATGACCCGGCGCCCGGAGGCGGTGTTCAGCCGTTCTACGCGTTTGGTGCGGAGTTCGCGGCTTTCGCGAAAGTCTTCCTTGGTGGCCATCACGGCACCTTTTCTTCAGGGGGTACGGTCCGGCTCGTGCGCGCCGGTGCTGACCGAGCCGATGAGATGGTCGATCACGGCGCCCCACTCGTCCTGGCCGGGGCGGGGCAGGTCCAGCGTGTTCATGATCAGTGAGCCGAGCACGACGGTCATGCAGAAGTGCGCGATCTCTGCGGCCCGCAGGTCGTCCCGGGCCAGCCCGTCGTGCTGGGCCTGCCCTACCGCGGCCTCCAGGCCGGCCACCCGGTGCCGGACGCCGGCTGTGATCATTTTGGCGACCTGAGGATCGCGCCGCGCAGCGGCGAACGCTTCGAGCAGCATCACGCCGTGGTCCCCGGTACGGGTGGGAAGCCTTCGTGCCAGGTCACCGAACACGGAGATCGCGGTGTCGGAGGACCCGGCGCTGAACAGGTCGTCCAGCTCAGTGGGGACGTGCGCGGCTATCGCGTGGCCGAGCAGCTCGGCCTTGGTCTGGTAACGGGAGTAGATGGCGCCGGTGGACAACCCGGCCCGGCGGGCGATCTCACTGGTCCGGGCGCCCTCGTAGCCACGCTCCACGAAGACCTCGGCGGCGGCCGCCAGCAGCCGCTCCTGCACCGCCTCCGCGGTCACGCCCGCGATCCTGCCCATGGGAAAAAAGTAACAGTTCGTCTTTTCCCGGTCCAGCCCCTCGTCCCCGCGTTGCGGGCGGACGGACTAGCGCCGTCCTCGAACATCGTGTCGCTGTTCAGAACGCAGGATCACCTTGCCGGTGATGCGCAACCGGCGGGCGTCGGTGGCCGGACTCATCGTCCGTTGATCGGCCCGGCCCATTCCAGTACGGGCTGTTTTTCACTGGGTTCCGATGACGGCGAGGAATTCCAGCTGCTCGACCGCCGGACTGCCCGGAGGTGCGCTGAAGACGAGAAGCCGCTGGTCTTGTTCCTCGCTGAGCAGAACCTCGCAGTCGACCTCGAGGATGCCCAGGGCCGGATGGACGATCCTTTTGCGGTCCCAGCGGCGTACGGCGACCTCGTGCTGTTCCCACACCGCCCTGAACTCCGGGCTTTCCCGCTGGAGCGCCGCGACCAGGGCGGCAGCCTCGGGATCACCGGGGCGCTTGGCCACGGCGGCGCGCAGGTCCGCGACCTGGACCTGAGTGTGGTGCTCATGATCGGCCTGCGGGTAGATCGATCGCGCGGTGTCGTCGGTGAACCACCGGTAGATGAAGCTACGGGCCAATCCTCTGTACCCGGTCTGGTCGCCCAGCAACGCGACGGCCATGGGGTTCTGCGCCAGTATCTGCCCGAGATCGGTGATGACCTCTGCGGGCGTGTCGGTCAGCCGGTCCAGCAGGTGCAGCAGTCCTGGACGCACATGCCCACCCCCCGCATGCCCGGCCGGCGGGGTATGTCCAGCCAGGTAGAACATGTGGTCGCGCTCGTCGCGGGTCAACCGCAGTGCCCGCGCCAGCGAAGCGAGCACCTGCTTTGAAGGCTGAGGGCCGCGGGCCTGTTCCAGCCGCCCGTAGTAGTCGGTCGACATACCGGCCAGCTGGGCCACCTCCTCGCGGCGCAGCCCCGGTGTGCGGCGCCGTGTGCCCGGGCGCAGTGTGCCCGTGGGCAGGCTCACGTACCCGGGGTGCAGCGACTCCCTGCGACGACGCAGAAAGTCGGCGAGCTCAGCGCGGTTCATACCTCCAGCATGGACCCTGACCTGGCCTTTAGCCAGGGATCAACGGTCCCTGGCTGCACCCTTCAGTTCCGGCCCGGGAGCTGCCAGCGACGGACGCCCGGAGGCGGTGAAGAACTCCCTGGCCTACACCCTGCGCCGGCTCGGCACCGATCACGTCGACATCTATCGGCCCGCCCGCCTCGACCCGGCCGTCCCGGTGGAGGAGACGATCGGCGCCATCGCCGAGGCCAAGGGCATCGAGACATCCCAGGCCGCCATCGCCTGGGTCCTGTCGAGGGGCCAGGACGTCGTGCCCCTGATCGGTGCCCGTCGCGTCCACCAGATGACCTCGGCGATCGCGGCAGTCGACATCGAACTCACCGCCGAGGACCTCACGGCCATCGAGCAGGCCGTACCGGCCGGCGCCGCCGCAGGCGGCCGCTATGCTGACGTCTTCCTGGCCAATCTCGACAGTGAGAAGTAGATCGCGCGACGAACGTACCGAGTAGACCGGTCGTGCGGCGGCGGCATCTGCCCTCCGAGCTGATGCCGCCGCCGCGATCCTGGTGGGGTGGTGTCAGTGAGGTGACCGGTCAGCACCTCTGGCCACGGTTGATGCAGCCGACGGCCCGCTTCATCAGACCGGCCGGCATGACGTTCTCGAAGTCGGCGTGATCGGTGACCGGGTTGTGCAACTGCTCGGGGAAGGTGTCGACCGCGAAGAGCCGACCCTGGTCGATCTGCGCCTGGCTCCTCTGCAGATTCCGGTAGGTGAGGGTCATGTGCAGCTGCGGCACGGCCTTGGTACCGGTCGGGCACGCTCCACTGGCCGCGTCGGGGAACACGATGTGCGTGCGGTGATTGGCACTGTCGATGTTCGTTCCGTCCCAGCAACTGGCGAAGTCCAGGATCCGCATCACCCTGCTGCCGGCGGGGCACAGCGGATACTTGTCGGTGGTCACCCTGCTGGTGAAGCCGGTGCAGCTCCAGGCCGCCTTGGCATTGGCTCCCCCGTTGGTGCCGGCCTTGGCGTCCCCGGTGATGATCCGCAGAAACTGCGGCATCGCCGTTACCTTGCTCACCGCGTTGCCCCGGAACTGCAGCGTCGCGGTGGCCGGCTGCTGAATCGTCCCGATGTTGAGATCGGTCGCGCTCTGGTCGGCCTGGGCCGCGTCGGCCTTAGTGCGCGCCCGCAGCACGGGCCAGTAGTAGGCCGACTTGTCACCACCCCTGCAGGTGGTGCCCGCGGCCTGAAGGCTGTTGTCGGTGGAGAACCCATCGGTCGACAGATTCCCCACGTAGTCGTGCGTGTGATGGGCGCCGTTGCTGACACCTGGGGCGACGATGAAGTTGTCGGGGTTCTGGTGCTTGTTCTGGTTGGTTCCGCAGCGCGATACGAACGAGCCCTTCGAACCGCCCGCTCCCGCCGGAGGCTGTGCGATCGGCGGCACCTGGTTGATATCGACGAAGTCCGCCGCGGACGGGCCCAGCAGAGCCTGCCCGCCACCAGCGGCCCCGCCCGTACCCGGCGTGGCGGTGGCGGTCGCGCCGGCGCTGGGATCGGCGCTCGGGTCGGCACTGGGATCAGCGGGAGGGCTCGCGCCGGCGCCGGGGTCGGTGGCACCGGCGAGTGTGCAGGGCGCCAGCGCATCGAGTCCCGCGGGCCGCTGCGCCGTACGTCCGATGGCCGTCGCGATGCGTTTGATGGTGGCGACTCTCTTGGCCTTCAGCGGACCGAGGACGGCGTTCTGGACGAAATTGGCGCCGCCCTGACCCGCGGAGGTCGCCAGCCGCCGGTTCGCATCGGCGATCTGCTGGTCGAGCAGTGCCAGGTTCCGGTCGACCTCGGCCTGTGCGGACGCCGGGATCGCTGGGAGTTGGTCCGCCACGGTCGGACAGTTGACCGTCTGTGCCGCAAGGCGGCCGGATGACGACGCGCCGGCCGCCGACTGCCCGTACGCCGGCAGACCTGCCAGGACGAGACCGATCCCTGCGGCCAGGGCGACGGCGCCCGACACATGCCTTGGTCGCGGTTTGCCCCTGGTGCGTTGCATGCCACACTCCCTCCGGTGTTTCAGGTGAGTCACACGTGACAGAAGCCCCGGTGACTGGCACTTGGTACGCAGCGCGCCTTGGAAGTGTTCATTTCGCTAGAAAGAACCGTTCGGCCGTACTCGCGCCGGTCGAACTTTTTGGATCAGGCGATCGTGGGGAGGTTGCCTGTTACGGATGGTGATGGGGGCGGCTCGCTCGCGAACGGGGGTCGAGGCTGCCCCAGTCTGGGGGCGCGCTATGGGAGGCCTGCTGGCCGGAGCCGCGACGCCGGCCGATCTGGCGGCGGCGCGCAGCCAGATGGCGCTGTCGCTCGGGTGGCACATCGTCATCGCCTGCTTCGGGGTGGGGATGCCGGCGCTGACGCTGCTGGCCGAGTGGCGGGGTGTGCGTACCGACGATGTGCACTATCGGCTGCTGGCCCGCCGGTGGGCACGGGCGATGGGGGTGCTTTTCGCGGTCGGCGCGGTGTCGGGGACCATCCTGAGTTTCGAGATGGGCCTGCTATGGCCCGTCCTGATGGACCGGTTCGGGCAGGTCATCGGCCTGCCGTTCACCCTGGAGGGGTTCGCGTTCTTCATCGAGGCGATCTTTCTGGGCATCTATCTGTACGGCTGGGACCGATTGTCGCCCCGGGTGCACCTGCTGTCCGGGTTGCCGGTGCTGGGGGCCGGAGTGGC
This sequence comes from Streptosporangiaceae bacterium, assembly GCA_025964695.1. Classification (GTDB taxonomy): domain Bacteria; phylum Actinomycetota; class Actinomycetes; order Streptosporangiales; family Streptosporangiaceae; genus Actinomadura_E. The sequence continues at coordinate 25,680 of JAOPYK010000198.1, forward strand.
CAGCGCGTTCTTCGTGGTCGCGGCGAACGCGTGGATGAATCAGCCGCGCGGGGTCGACCTGCGCAGCGGCCGGGTGACCGGTGTGAATCCATGGGCCGCGATGTTCAATCCGGCGACCCCTCCGCAGACCGTGCACATGATCCTGGCGGCGTTCATGGTCGCGGGGTTCGGCACCGCCGCCGTGTACGCCGTCGCGATGCTGCGCGGTCGCAGAGACCGTTACCACCGGCTGGGGTTCCTGCTGCCGTTCAGCGTCGCCGCCGCTCTGACTCCCGTACAGATCGGGGTCGGGGACTGGGCGGCGCACTACGTCGCCCACTACCAGCCCGTGAAGCTGGCCGCGATGGAGGGCATCTTCGTCACAGGCAGCGGCGTACCCCTGCACCTGGGCGGCATCGCGTCCGGCGGCCGGTTACGGTACGCGGTCGAGATTCCCGATGGGCTGTCTCTGCTGGCGCACTGGAATCCGCACGCGCAGATCCAGGGCCTGAACACGGTGCCCCCGGCGGACCGGCCTCCCGTCAACGTGGTTCATCCCGCCTTCCAGGTCATGGTGGGGATCGGATTCGCCCTGCTCGCGCTGGGCTGCTGGCTGGCGCTGGCCTGGTCGCGAAGGCGTGACCTCCCCACGAGCCGATGGTTCCTGCGTGCGGCTGCGGTGGCGGGACCGGCCGCGCCGCTGGCGCTGGAGGCCGGCTGGGTCACCACGGAGGTGGGGCGCCAGCCGTGGATCGCCTATGGGTTGATGCGCACCCGGGACGCCGTCAATCCGAGGCCCGGCCTCTGGCTGGGCCTGCTGGCGGTCTGCGTGGTGTACGCGGCGCTGACCGCAGGGACGATTTACGTACTGCGGCTTCTCACCCGGGACATACCAGTGCCCGTGGCCCCGCAGGAGGCCGATGTCGAGCGGTACCCCGTGGTATGAGCGCCGCCGACGCACTGCTGACGCTGATCTGGGCCGCGGTGACCGCGTACGCGCTGCTTGGCGGCGCGGACTTCGGCGGCGGGGTCTGGGATCTGTTCTCCGGGGGCGCTCGGCGCGGCGCCCGCCGGCGCTCGCTGATCGAGCACTCCATCGGGCCGGTATGGGAGGCCAACCACGTCTGGCTGATCTTCGCGCTGGTGCTGACCTGGACCGGTTTCCCCTCGGTCTTCGCCGCTATCGCCTCGACGCTGTACATCCCGCTGACCCTCGCGGCGCTGGGCATCATCGGGCGCGGTGCCGGATTCGCCTTCCGCAAGGTCAGCACCACGGTGGCGCGGCAACGGCTGTTCGGCGCGGTGTTCGCCCTCTGCTCGCTGATCACTCCGTTCTTCCTGGGTGCCGCCGCCGGCGGCATCGCCTCCGGACGCGTCCCTCCCGGCATCGCCGCAGGCCATCCGATCACGTCGTGGGTCAATCCGACCTCGCTCGTCGCCGGGATGCTCGCGGTAGGGGTCGGCGCCTACCTCGCCGCCGTCTTCCTCACCTGGGACGCTCAGCGCGACGATCCGGATCTGGTGGCCGGGTTCCGCCGCCGGGCAGTGGCCGCGGGTACGGGCGTCGGGGTGCTGGCCGCCGTGGGCCTGGTCGTCGTCGCGCACGACGCTCCCGGACTGGAGCGCGGCCTGCGCACCGCTCCGGCGGTCGTGCTCGTCGGGATGTCCCTCGTGGCCGGATTCGTGTCGCTGGGCCTGCTGAGCGCCCGCCGCTACCTGGCCGTACGTCTCACCGCGGGCCTCGCCGCCGCCACCGTCATCTGGGGCTGGGGCCTGGCGGAGTACCCCCGGCTGCTGCCGGGTCTCAGCGTCCACGAGGCGGCCGCGGTGCCCGCCGTCCTGCACACGACCCTCGCCGTGTCCGTCGTCGGGATCCTGCTGCTCATCCCCTCCCTGGGGTGGCTCTTCCTGCTCTTCCAGCACGCCGCGCGGCATCCGCCCCGACCGGCCGGCAGTCCCCCCGTCCCCAGGCAGGAATGAATGGCCGCACATCGCCGCACTTCGCCGCCATGGCACCCGCGGTATGCCCTGATGAGGGCGTGCACTGACGAACCGTGCCCCGATGATCGTGTCCCGATGAGCCGTCTGGGGGCCGACACACGCACCACCGCGTCCTGAGGTACAGGAACGCGCTGAAGGAGAACGAACGACATGACCCCGTAACAGCGGGGCAACAGCCGGGGGTTTTGATTTCTATCAGACGATAGAAAAGAGGCCGCCGTGCTGAATTGGACTCATACCGCCTGGCCGGAGCTGTCGGAGCTGGGCGCCACCGAGGTCGGGCTCGTCCCGGTCGGGGCGACCGAGCAGCACGGCCCGCATCTGCCTACCGGCACCGACACGATGGTCGCCGAGGCGGTCTGCGAGCAGGCGGCCCTGCTGTGCGGCGCCCCGGTGCTGCCCGCGATCGGGGTCGGCGTCAGCTACGGGCACGGTACGGAGCTGCCCGGCACGCTCTCGCTCAGCCCGGCACTGCTGGATGCTCTGGTCAGGCAGTACGCGACCTGGGCGGCGTGCTCCGGGCTGCGTCGGCTGCTGTTCGTCAACGCCCACTTCGGCAACGTGGGCGCGCTGCACACCGCCACCGACCACCTCCGGCTGTTCCGTCCCGACCTGCGCGTCGGCACCATCGACTGGTGGTCCGCCGACCCCGGGGTGCACGCCGAGGTGCTCAGCGACGGCGCCGACATCCACGCCAACCGTGGGGAGACCTCGATCATGATGGCGGTGGCCCCGGAGCTGGTGCGTCTGGACCGGCTGGCCGACGCCGACGACCCGGACCGCACCACCGACCTGGTCTTCCGCTACACCGCGCCGGCTCTGTCCACCAACGGCGTCACCGGCAGGCCCTCCGAAGCGTCCGCCGAACTCGGCGAACGGCTCCTGACCACGACCGCCGCCGCCATCGCGAAGCGGGTGGAACGCGGCCGGTCCGAAGAACCACCGCTCGGCATGCCGCCACCCCCGCCTCTCTGAGGACTTCTCCAATGGCGTCTCCGACACCTCTACAACCGCTTCTCTGACGGCGTCGCTAACGGCGTCGCTAACGGCGCCTCCAACCGAAAGGCAGACCATGGACACGCTGACCACGACCTCGCAGGAGCACGTCGCGCTCGCCGAGCAGCTGGCAGCCGAGGGGGTGAGCTATGCGGTCGGGGCGTGGATCGACGTTCTCGGACGGGCCAAGTCCAAGGTGGTGCCGATCGGCCACCTGCCCGCGCTCATCGCGGGCTCCGAGCGCTACACCCCACGTGGGCTGGGCGGCCTCGGCCAGATGAACCCCAACGAGCCCGAGTGCATCGCGGTGCCCGACCCGTCGACCGCCACGGTGCTGCCCTGGGACCGGCGGTTCGTGTGGCTGAACGCGGACCTGAACTACGGCGGTACGGATCCGTACGCGCTGTGCCCGCGCTCGATCCTCAAGCGGCAGCTGGCGGTGGCGGCTGACCGGGGTTATACCTTCAACCTGGGCGTCGAGACCGAGTTCTACGTGTTCCGGCCGGAAGGGGCGGACGCCGCCGACCAGCACCTGCCGCCGATGGCGCGCAGCGGGCTGCTGAGGCCGACGCCCGCGTACGACGTGGAGTCCGTACTGGACGCGATGCCGTTCCTGAACCGCATGGTCACCTGCATGCAGGAGACCGGGTTCGGGGTGTTCAGCTTCGACCACGAGGGCGGCGACGGGCAGTACGAGTTCGACTTCGACTACGCCCCGGCTCTGCAGATGGCCGACCGGCTCAGCCTGTTCCGGGTGATGGTCCGCCAGGTGGCCAAGGAGTTCGGGCTGCTGGCGACCTTCATGCCCAAGCCGTACACCGGCGCGTGGGGCTCAGGTCACCACTTCAACATGAGCCTGGCCGCGATCGACTCCGGCACCAACCTGTTCCGCGACGAGGACGGCTGGACGAAGACGGCGTACGGCTTCGTGGCGGGCATCATGCGGCACGCCGCCGCGCTGGCCGCCGTCGCGACGCCGACCGTGAACTCCTACAAGCGGCTCACCCCACGGCTGGCGGACGGCAGCATCTCGTGGGCGCCGGTCTGGGCCGCGTACGGCGACAACAACCGATCCTGCATGCTCCGGCTGCCGCACAACCGTCCGGCCGTGGAGAACCGCGCGGTCGACGCCGCCGCCAACACCTACCTGACAGCCGCGCTGACGCTCGCCGCCGGTCTGGAGGGGATCGCGGAGGGACTGCACCCCGGTGACCCGGTCGGCGCCAACACCTCCGACTGGACGGCGGGCTCGGCCACGGCCGCCCGGCTGCCGCGAAATCTGCTGGAGGCCATCGAGGCATTCGCTGAGGATCCGCTGGTCCATGAGGTGTTCGGGGCGGAGTTCGTCGCCGAGTACGTCGCGATGAAGTACGACGAGTGGGACTCGTACCACGCCGAGGTGTCGGCCTGGGAACGGCAACGCTACCTGCTCGACCTCTGAGGCGGGAGTTCACCCGGCAGCGCCCGCCGCAACGCCAGACCACCTTCGCGGGCCGCTGCCGGGTCGGCCGCGGCGAGCAGGCGCATGCAGTGGTCGGCCACGTCCACCCCCCACTGGGCGGGGGTCCTGCCCTCGTCCGGGCCGGACATGTTGACGATCCCCTCGGTGAGCCCGAACAGTAGATCGCTGGCGAACCCGGGATCGTCCAGCAGGAACGCTCCGGCGGCCACCCCGGCCCGGGTGAAGTTCCGGTAGGTCTCCCGGAGCCGGACCCGCTCCTCGGTCACCGACGCGAACTCCGGCGCCCGCAGTTCCGGCGCGAAGTACAGCGTGCCGATCCGCCAGGGAAGCGCGCGCAGCACCTCGATGTCGTACGACAGCAATGCGTAGAGCCGTGCGTCCGGAGCCGCGTCCACCCCGGCCAGCAGCCGCCCGTACGACAGCGCGGGCCGCCACAGGTGCCCGACCAGCCGGCTGAAGATCTCTTCCTTGCTGGCGAAGTGGTAGTACAACGACGGCTGGCGCAGCCCTGCCGCCTCCGCGATCGCCCTTGTCGACGTGCCCGCGTAGCCGCGGGTGGCGAACAGAACCGCGGCGGCGTCAAGGATCTGTTCTTCAGGCGTCGCTCCCGCGCCCTCCGATGGCTGTGACCTCGGCCGCCCGGCCCCCCGGCTCACCATGCCGGAATCCTCCCACAGCCCGGTGGGCCGTCATCGCGGGGCAGGTCGGCCCAGAGGACCTTGCAGCCCTCCGTACGGGGGCCGCACGCCGTAGGCCATCGCCGTCCGGGACGGCAAGAACCCCACCGGCGACCTGCTCCACTTCGGCCGGAACGAGCCGGCATCAGTCCTGGCCCACATAAAGTCCGGAGACCTGGACCTCTGATCACCTCAGCGTCACAGCAGCAGACCTTGCCGATGAGCGCTGTCCGGACGCTACCGGGGGCGGAACGAGACCGGAGACTGACCGCCAAATACACCGATTGCTGTCCTTCGCGCGTCCCATAGGCCAACGTGATCACGGAATGGCAATGGATCCGGCCCTTCCCATGGCCGGATGTGGACGTAGCACCACAAACCCTTCTCATGAGCCGGTTGATGTGCTGTGAGGAAATTGAGACCACAAGTGGCTCTTATGTCACAAAATTCACGAGATACTCATCGGTCGCAGAGTCTCCCGAACACTGAGGTGAACCATGCTCCGATGGCCCGCGCGACGGCAAAGGCGCGCGTCCCTCGTGGCCGGCTCGGCGATCGTCGCCCTGTCCGCCGCGGCTCTCTATCCGGTCACCGCCGCCTCGGCCGCTCCCCCGCCGTCACCGGGACAGCTGTCCGCGACCCAGGCCGCCGGCCTGGCGAAGGGCAATCAGAAAGGGGTGATCGTGCTGCTGAAGAACCAGCATCCCGAGGCGCCCCCGAGAACGGCCACAAATGCCCGTAAGGCCGCGGTGAAGGGCGACCAGAGCCCGTATCTGAAAGAGCTCAAGCAGGTCGGGGCGACCAACGTCAAAACGTACACCCTGGTCAACGGGTTCTCCGCGCACGTCAGCGCCGCCGAGGCTGCGCGGCTCGCCGCCGACCCGCAGGTCGCCTCGGTCTCGCCGGAGCGCGTCTACACTCTGCCGAGGCAGGACGGCTCGGTGACCAAGACGACGCCCAAGCCCGCGGGCGCGAAGTCAACGGGCAAGGCCGGCACCGCGCCCGGTATCTGCCCGGCGAACCCGGCCAAGCCGCTGCTCGAGCCCGAGGCCCTGCAGCTGAGCCACACCGCGTACGACGACCCCGCCGTCCCGCAGGCGCAGACCCTGGCCACCGGCAAGGGCGTCAAAGTCGCCTTCCTCGCGGACGGGGCGGACGTCAACAACCCCGACTTCATCCGGACAGACGGCTCCCATGTGTTCGTCGACTACCAGAACTTCGGCGGAAACGGCGACCAGAGCGACGGGCGGGAGTCCTTCGGCGACGCCTCCTCCCTCGCCGCGCAGGGCCGGCACGTGTACGACCTCTCCGAGTACGCCTCCCCGGGAGCACCGCTGCCCAAGGGCTGTACGGTCCGGATCCGCGGCATGGCCCCGGACGTTTCACTGGTCGGCATCAACCTCTCCGGCCCGGTGCCCTTCTTCACCAACTCGACCATCGTCGAGGCCATCGACTACGCCGTGACCCAGCAGAACGTCGACATCGTCAACGAGTCGCTCGGCGGCCTGGGCCTGCCCAGCACCCTGGACAACCCGGTCGTCGCCGCCAATGACGCCGCCGTGGCGTCGGGCGTGACCGTCGTGGCCTCCACCGGAGACCAAGGCCCCACCGGCACCGTCGGCTCTCCGGCGATGGACCCGAAGATCATCGCGGCCGGCGGATCCACCGCCTTGCGTGCGCTGGCGCAGACCTCGTGGGGCGGATTCCCGCTCTCCAACGGGCACTGGGTGAGCAACAACATCTCCTCGTTCGCCTCGGCGGGAACCACCCAGCTGGGCCGTGCGCCCGACCTCGTCGCCCCCGCCGAACGTGGCTGGGCGACGTGCAGCAAGAACACCACGCTGTACACCGGCTGCAAGACCTACGACGGCAGGCCGACGGACATCTTCCCGTTCGGCGGCACCAGTGAGTCCTCACCGCTGATCGCGGGTGAGGCAGCCCTGGTGATTCAGGCTTACAAGCAGGCGCACCACGGCGTACGGCCGACGCCCGCGCTGGTCAAGCGGCTTCTCACGTCGACCGCCACGGACCTCGGTCTGCCCAGCGACGAACAGGGTGCCGGCGAGTTCAACGCCTACGCCGCGGTCCGCGCCGCGCTCTCCTGGAAGGACGGGAACGGCTCCCCTGCCCCGCAGGGCGACGCGCTGGTGCTGAACAAGACCCAGCTGCTCGAGTCCGCGCCGGCCGGCTCGACCGTGCACGACACGTTCTCCGTCACCAACACCTCCAACCAGAACCAGACGGTGTCGGCCCGCGGCCGTACGCTCGGCGGTGCCTTCTCCAACGACCACGGCACCCTCACCCTGGACTCCACCAAACCGGGACTGCCGACCTTCTTCGACGGCCACTACACCCCCGGTGACCGGGTCTACCTCACCCGTACCTTCACCGTGCCGCCGGGCGCCGACTACCTGTCGGCGTCCATCGCCTATCCGAGCGGAGGATCGGCGACCCGGAACTCCGAGCCGCAGATCACCCTGCTCGATCCGAACAAGACCTTCACCGCCGAGTCGTACACGTCGGCGGGCAGCGGGTTCGGGCGGGTCGACGTGCACAACCCGGTCCCCGGTACCTGGACCGAGGTCTTCGCGACCGCGGCCACCGGCGGCTTCAAGGGGAAGATCGCCTTCGACCTGACCACCCAGAAGTACAAGCCGTACGGCACCGTCACGCCCGCGTCGCGCATCCTCAAGCCCGGCCAGTCCGGGACCTTCCAGGTGTCCGGCAGAGCCGGCGACGCCGCCGGTGACCTGGCTGCGGCCATCCAGCTCGACACCCCGAAACACCTCCGGCTGGCGATGCCGCTCACCGTCCGGTCGGTCATCACCAAGGACCATAACGGCGGCAGGTTCAGCGGAGTGCTGAGCGGTGCCAACGGCGGTCCCGGCACCCAGCAGTACAAGGGGTACTACCTGGACGTCCCGGCCGGTCGGCACGACCTGTCGCTCAACGTCCACCTGCAGAATCCCAACACGGTCGTCTACGGCACGCTGGTGGATCCGTCGGGCCAGCCCCTCGCCCTGACCAGCGATGTCTTCACCGATCCCGCGGGCAACCAGTCGCTCACGGGATCCCTGCAGATGTTCCGGGCAAAGCCGGCGGCCGGTCGCTGGCTGCTCGTCCTCTCGCAGCTCAACCCGGCCAACGGGACAGAGGTCAAGGCGCCCTTCACCGGGCGCCTGCAGTTCGACACCGTGTCGGTCAAGGCGACCGGCCTGCCGAACAATTCGCACACCGTCCTGCCCGCGGGCAAGCCGGTGACCACGACGGTCACCGTGAAGAACACCGGCAACACCCCGGAGCTGTTCTTCACCGACGGCCGGCTCTCCGGGCAGTACGCCGACCTGCCGCTGATCTCGCCGAACCCGACCACCGGGGTCCCGCTGGGCAACGTGGGCGGCTTCGTCTTCTGGCCGGTGCCGACCCAGACCACCGGTCTCACCTTCACCGGCACTTCCACGATTCCGATCCAGCTCGATGCCGGCTTCAACGACCCGTCCTACTACGGGCCGCCCAACGGCAACACCGCCACGGTCACGGTCACCGGCTCCCCGCTCGCCCAGGGCGGCTGGGTCAGTGATGCGACCATCTACGGGCCGACCGGAGGCACCGTGCACCACGAGACCGTGAACCTCACGGCGACCGCGCACACCATGGTCTTCGACTCCGGGCTCACCTCGTCCACCGGTGACATCTGGCTGAAGTCGGTCAGCGGCACCGCCCCGGCCTTCACGCCCATCGCGATCCAGCCAGGGCAGACCGGCACCATCACGGTCACCCTCACCCCGACCGCCGCGAAGGGCACGGTCGTCCGCGGCAACCTCTACGTGGACGACTTCAACACCTTCGGCGGCGACGGAGACGAACTGTCCGCCCTCCCCTACACCTACACCGTCGGCTGATCCACCTACGCCCGATCCACCTCCGCCCGATCCCGATCCCCGATCCCCGCGGCCCCGGAGCACGCTTTGTGCTTCGGGGCCTCAGGCCTGTGTCAACCGCCGACCCCTGGCCCATCACGATGTTGTCCAGTCCCCCCGGGAAGGCGAACAGCACGACATCACGCACAAGCCCGGGGCCACCACACAGGCTCGCTTCATGACGTGGTCCGAACCCCCCGGGAAGGCGGACCGAACAACATCATGCGCAAGATCCGCGAGCTCGGGGCCATGACGTTGTCCGACCCCCCGGGAAGGCGAACAGCACAACATCACGCGCAAGATCCGCGAGCTCGGGGCCATGATGTTGTCCGGTGCCCCTGAGAAGGTGGATGGAGCGACATCAGGGACAAGGCGGCCGCGGGCTCGGGCCATGATGTTGTCGGGCCCCGGGGAGGGGGAGGGAACAATGTCGTGGACGACTCATGGACCGGATTGCATGGAGGATGACATGATGTCGAATCAGCGCTTAGCTCGGGCGCTGGAGGCGATGCGTAGCCGGGATGCCAATCTCAGAGAAGATGGGTTCTATTTCCTGCGCGAACACGCCGACACTAACGTGGACGAGCTCCTCGCGGAGATCGAGAAG
>JAOPYK010000199.1 GCA_025964695.1 Streptosporangiaceae bacterium
GCCCCATCGCCGCCACCGCCCTGTTCACCGGCCCCCTCGGCACAGCCGGCGCACCCCTGCTCCTCGGCGCCGCCCTCGCCATCGGCTACGACCTCACCATCTGGCGCACCTACCGCTCCACACCCCTGGCCACCGACACCTGACCCCACCCCCCACATCACCCACCCACATCGGCCTTAGCCATGGCCGCCCGGCGATCGGCTCCTTCGGCGGCTCAGCCCGTGGCACCCCAGTGGGCGGCGACGTCGCGGGACAGCGCCCGGGCCGCGGTGACGACCGCCGGTGCCAGCCGGCGCGGGTCGGCCCTGCTGTTGCGGGCGACGATCGACAGCGCGGCGGCGACCCGCTGGTCGGCGTCACGGACGGGGGCGGCCACCGAGCAGGATCCGAGTGTCATCTCCTCCCGGGTGACCGCGAACCCGCTGCGGCGGATCTCGAGCAGATTGGCGCGCAGCCGCCCGGCGTCGGTGATGGTGTGCGTGGTGTGCGCGACCAGCCCTTCGGCGATGGCCTTCTCCGCGACCTCCTCGGGGGCGAAGGCCAGCAGCACCTTGCCGACACCGGTGGCGTGCAGGGACAGCTCGGCGCCCACCCGGGTCACGATGGGCACTGACCGAGGTCCCCGCAGGCGTTCGAGGTAGAGGGCCTTGCCGTCCCGGAGCAGCGCGAGCTGCACGTTCTCGTGGGTGGCCTCGTACAGGTCCTCCATGTGCGGCAGGGCGAGCTCGCGCAGGCCGGCGGCGGCCGAGGCCTGGGCGCCGATCCGCCACAGCCGGATACCGATCTCGTAGGTGCCGTCGGCCCGGCGCCGCAGGAAACCTCCGCCGGTGAGCTCACCGACGAGCCGGTGACCCGTCGCCGGCGGCAGCTCGGCGTGCCGGCAGATCTCGGTCAGGGTGAGGCCGAGATCGCCGGGCGCGAAGGCGTCCAGGATCGCCATGACCTTGCCGGTCACGCTCCGGGGCCGCTCCATGACTGCCATGATGGCCCCTTTTTGGACACAACTCCAGATGGCTGTCCCGGATACCGGGCGACCGCCACCAGGCCCGGAACCGGCCCTCCGGTTCGCCTGATCGGTTACGGGCCGTCCGGGGCGAGCGGGAGCACCACCCGGAAACTGGTGTCACCCGGGGTGGACTCCACCCGGATGTCCCCGTGATGCTTGTTGACCACGATGCGATAGGAGATGTCCAGACCCAGGCCGGTGCCCTCACCGACCGGCTTGGTGGTGAAGAACGGCTCGAAGATCCGTGGCCGGATCTCCGGCGCGATGCCGGATCCGGTGTCGTGTACCTCGACGACGAGCCTGTCGTGATCGCGTTCGGTGCGCAGGGTGAGGGTCCCGGTCCCACCCATCGCCCCGACCGCGTTGTCGATGAGGTTGGTCCAGACCTGGTTGAGCTCCGCGGCGTAGGCCGGGATGGGCGGCAGCGTCCGGTCGTAGTCCTTGACCGTCCGTATCCGGGCGGGGATCTTCGCCTGCAGCATCACCAGCGTGGCGTCGAGCAGGTCGTGCACATTGACGGTCTGGTGCGGGGCACGGTCGAGCTGAGAGTACTGCTTGGCGGCCCCGACCAGCGTGGAGATGCGGGTCACCGCGTCGTCGATCTCCCCCATGAGCAGCTCGGTGTCGATCGTGTAGGTGAGCCATCGGACGGCCGACTCGAGATTGTCCTCCCCGACCGCGCCGGCGATCCGCTCCAGCCAGGGCGCGTCGATGCCGCCGGCGACGAGGATAGGGGCGAGGTCCCAACCGCCCACGACGTGGTGGTCGTCCAGCCAGTCGCCGAGCACGTCCTCGGCGTCGGAGGTCGCCATCGCCGACAGGGGCGCTGCGGCGGCGATCCGCTTGACGGCCGCGTCCTGCAGCTCCACCAGGTCGTGCAGCCGGGTGCCGTCGAGCCTGCCGTCGGCGATCATGGCGAGCTTGTGGCGCATGCCTGCGACCCGCTCGCGCAGCACGGCGGTGGCCCGTACGGCGGCGGCCGCCGGGTTGTTCAGCTCGTGGGTCAGCCCGGCCGACAGCGAGCCGAGCGCGATCAGCCGTTCCCGCTCCCCGATGATCGTCTGGTTGTTGCGCATGCTGAGGAACAGGCCCTCCAGCAGATGCATGGCCATCGGGAACCACTTGCGGATCGTGCCCGCGAACAGATCGGCGGGCAGCTGGAACAGCTCCACGTCGGTCACCGCGTGCATGGTGTTGGGGTAGACCTGCTCGTCGTGCTCGGCCCGGTCGACGAGGTACGCCTGGGTGATGCCTGCGTAGGCTCCCCGCTGCTCGGTGCGGACGATCTCGACCTCGTCGCCATGGATGCGCTTGCTGAGCGCGACGGCACCGCTGAGCAGCACGAAGAAACAGGTCGCCGGGTCCCCCTCGCGGAAGACCTCGGTGCCTCCCGCCCAGCGTTCCACCCGGCCGTGCTCGGCCAGCACCTCCAGCTGGTCGCCGGTGAGCGACTCGAACAGGAAGAGCGTGCGCAGCTCCTGCGGGGTCAGCCGTTCCTCCGCGGGAGGCGGTGTGGCCTGCTGTTCACTCGTGCCGGTCATGCCGCCACCTTCGTCCGGTCATTGCGCCTCCAGATAGCGGTGTGCCAGCGATACCGCCATCGCGCCCTCACCGACGGCGGACGCGACGCGCTTGACCGAGTCGGCCCGCACGTCGCCGGCGGCGAAGACGCCCGGCATGCTGCACTCCAGGTGGTAGGGATCACGCGGCAGCGGCCACCCCGCGGGGCGCCGCCCCTCCGTCACCAGGTCGGGCCCGGTCAGCACGAAGCCGCGCCCATCGCGGGCCACCACCCCGTCGAGCCAGTCGGTCTGCGGCTCGGCGCCGATGAAGACGAACAACCACGAGGTGTCGGCCGTGCGGGTCTCCCCCGAACGCGGGTCGCGCAGTATCAGCCGTTCCAGATGCTCCTCGCCCTCGGCGCCGGCCACCTCGGTGTAGGGGTACACCTCGATGTTGTCGATGCCCTCGATCTGCTCGATCAGGTAGTGCGACATCGACCGGTGCAGGTCGCCGCTCCGGATGAGGATGTGCACGCGCCGGGCGTAGCGGGCGAAGTGCACCGCCGCCTGTCCCGCGGAGTTGGCGCCTCCGACTACGTAGACCTCCTGGCCGGCGCAGCCGGGCGCCTCGGTCGAGGCCGACCCGTAGAACACGCCACGGCCGGTCAGGTCCGACAGGCCGGGGGCGTTCAGCAGGCGGTAGGACACGCCTGTCGCCAGCACCACCACGTGGGAAGCGATCTCGGCACCCCCGGCGAACCGAAGCAGCCGGGCCGATCCCGCGCACTCGAGACCGACGACCTCACGGGCGCTGAGAAGTTCCGCGCCGAACTTCAGCGCCTGCCGGCGGGCGCGCTCGGTGAGCTGGGACCCGGACACCCCGTCCGGGAAGCCCAGGTAGTTTTCGATCCGGGAGCTCTGACCGGCCTGCCCGCCGGTCGCGCGCTGCTCGACCAGAACCGTCCGCAGCCCTTCCGAGGCCCCGTAGACCGCCGCCCCGAGACCCGCGGGGCCGGCTCCGACGACCACGAGGTCGTAGAAGTCCGCGCCGGGGGTGGTGGTGAGACCGACGTGCCGGGCGAGATCCGCCTCGGAGGGGTTGGTCAGCGACTTGCCGTCGGAGGTGACGACCAGCGGCACGTCGTCGGGCGTCAGCCCCGCGGCGGCCAGCAGGCGTCCTCCTTCGGGCTCGTCGGCCAGCAGCCACCGGAAGGGCACCAGGTTGCGGGCCAGGAAGTCGCGTACCGCGAACGACGGGGCGGACCAGCGGTGCCCGACGACCCGGGTCTCGGTGATCGCGGGGTCGGAGGTGGTGAGCCAGACCTCCAGCAGCGCGTCGACCACCGGGTAGAGGTTCTCCTCCGGCGGGTTCCAGGGCTTGAGCAGATAGTGGTCGAGGTCGACGACGTTGATCGCGTCGATGGCCGCCTCGGTGTCGGCGTACGCCGTCAGCAGCACCCGGCGGGCCAGCGGGAAGAGGTCCATCGCGGCTTCGAGGAACTGGATGCCGTTCATCTGCGGCATCCGGTAGTCGGCGAGCATCAGGGCGACCTGCTCACCGCGGAGTTTGATCTCCCGCAGCGCCTCCAGCGCGGCCTGCCCGGAATCCGCGCGGACCACCCGGTAGCGCTCACCGTAACGGCGCCGGACGTCACGGGCCACCGCCCGGGAGACGGCCGGATCATCGTCGATGGTCAGGATCGCCGGGTTCGCCATAAGTCAATCAAAACATGTTCCGCGCACCGCCCGATCCGGCGCGGCGACCGGACTTCAGGGGCCCCGCCTTCGGTGTCCGGTGCCCCCGCGCGGCCGGAGCCGTGATCACGGCGAGGACCGCAGTGGCCCGCCCGGAGCGGTCCCGGCGGCACGCGTGATCCGCCCCGGCGGCCGGAGGAACGGCGGGCACGACCCCGCAAGGGAACAGGCCGGCGCCGCCTGCGCTGGACAGCCGGGCAATGGATATGAATACTCGCAGTCATGGACGGCCAGCACTCGTATCCGCTGCGGGCCTCCGACGTCGAACGCGATCATGCTCTCGAGGTCCTGCGCGATCGCGTGGCCGAGGGACGCATGTCGACCGACACCTTCGAGCGCCGTGTCGATCAGGTCCTGCGGGCGCGCAGCCAGGTCGAACTGGCCGACATCGTGCACGACCTGCCGCCGCGCAGCCGCATCGTCAACCGGCTGACCGGGCTGGTGTCCTCGTTCTCCTCGGTGACCGCCCGGGTCGAGTCGGCATGGCGGGCACCGCGGCTTCCCCGGTTCGCGCTGCCACCGGCCGGGCTGAGCCGTATCCTCATCGGCCGCGCCCCCGGCTGCCAGTTCGTGCTGACCGATCTGACCGTCTCCAGGTTCCACGCGGAGCTCTACCGCGGTGAGAACGGCTGGATGATCTCCGATCTGGGTTCGATGAACGGCACCCGGGTGAACGGCTGGCGGCTCACCGGCCCGGCGGCGGTCCGCCCGGGCGACGAGATCGGCTTCGGAAACCTCACCTTCATCGTGGCGGCACACTGACATCGCCCGCGCGGCCCCCCGGCACTCCGGCGGCGGTCGGCGCGGGCACCCTGGGCCCAGCTGCTGGTCGTCGACGCGCCCCCGGTCCTGGGAGCGGCCCTGCTGGGCCTGCACCATGTCGGTGCCCCACCGGAGGCCTACGCCGCCGTCCGCGCCGCCTACCGGCCCTGAGCGCCCACCACCCGCGATCACGCGATGGCTCCCGGGCACCGCAACGACGAATGACGAACGTGGTCATCGGAGGCGGTTCCCGGGACGTCCGGGACCGCCCACCGTGACACCGGGTGCGTCACGGTGGCGCCCACCTGCTGCCACGGGCCGGCCGGCCCGGCCACGCCGGCAGGTGTTTTCCGCGTCGATGCCACGCCGACCCGCACGGTCCTGGTTGGATGGGGCGAGCCGTGAGTGTTTTACCGCACGTCTCGCGAACACGAAAACTCCCAACGTGAGCAGGGAAAACGGAGCGCATGTCGGATCGGGCTGACACCTCATGCCAGGACGCGATTCACCACGGCTCGGGACTGTGCCTGGTGTGCGAGTGGCCGGCCGGCCACGACGGCGACCACGGCAGCGACGGCTACCAGTGGGACGACAACGGTTTCGTCTGGCACATGCAGAGCCCGGGGATCACTCCCGAGGGGTTCACCCGCAGCTACGGCTGGGCCCGTACCCCGGTCTGAGACGGCGGGACCGGCAGCGCCACCACCGGACCCCGCCCGATGGACAGGGACATGCCCGCGGCGAACAGGCAGATGACGCCGGCGCCCCACCACGCCAGGGTGTAGGTGCCGAGCGAGGTGCGGATCACCCCCGCGGCGGCCGCCGCCGCGGCCGCGCCGAGCTGGTGCGCGGCGAAGATCCAGCCGAAGACGATCGTGCCCTGCGCCGGTCCGAACACCTCCCGGGCGAGCGCCACGGTGGGCGGCACCGTGGCGACCCAGTCGAGCCCGTAGAAGATGATGAAGACGAGCATGCTCGGGTGCGGTGAGGCGGCGAACAGCATCGGCAGCGCCAGCAGTGACAGTCCCCTGAGCGCGTAGTACCAGCCGAGCAGCCGGCGGCTGTCCACCCGGTCGGTGAGCCAGCCCGAGGCGATGGTGCCCACGACGTCGAAGAGCCCCACCAGGGCGAGCAGACCGGCGGCGGTCGTCTCGGGCATCCCGTGATCGTGCGCGGCCGGGATGAAATGGGTGCCGACCAGCCCGTTGGTGCTGGCCCCGCAGATGAAGAAACCGCCCGCCAGCAGCCAGAACTCCTTTGTCCTGGCCGCCGCGCGCAGCGCCCGCAGCGCCACCCTGGCCGCGTCCCCGCCTGGCGGGGCCGGCGGCGGCGCGGCGGTCGCGCCGTAGGGAAGCAGCCCGACGTCGGCGGGGCGCTCCCGCAGCAGCAGGACGACCAGCGGCACCACCGCGAGGGCGGCGGCCGAGACCACCAGTGCCGCGCTGCGCCAGCCGTGCTGCGCGGCGAGCCATGCCACCAGCGGCAGGAACACCAGCTGGCCGGCGGCGCCCCCCGCGGTGAGCACCCCGATGACCAGTCCGCGGTGCCGGACGAACCAGCGGCCCACCACGGTAGCGGCGAAGACCATCGCCATCGAGCCGGTACCGAGCCCGACGAGCACTCCCCAGCAGAGCACCAGCTGCCAGCTGGCGGTCATGAAGACGGTCAGCCCGCTGCCCGCCGCGACCAAGACGAGTGCCGAGGCGGTGACCCGGCGGATGCCGAAGCGGTCCATCAGCGCGGCGGCGAACGGCGCCGTCAGCCCGAACAGCACCAGGTTGACCGAGACGGCGAACGAGGTCGTCGCCCGTGACCAGCCGAACTCGTCCTGCAGCGGCACCATCAGCACGCCCGGGGTGGCGCGGAAGCCCGCGGCGCCGACGAGGGCCACGAACGCCACCGCCGCGACGATCCAGGCGCGGTGCGGCCGACGGGTCATGAAGCACTCCCTGTTCGAGGACGGGACGGCCTGGCCACTTTGCCGGATGACGGCGATCATGCGACAGTGGCAGAAATGCCATTGTTCCGGAGGATCTGGCCATGACGTCCGCTGTTCATCGGGTCGCGGTGCTGGCCGTACCGCCCGTCGTGGGGTTCGACCTCACCATCCCGGGGCTGGTGCTGGGCACGGCCGAACGGGCCGGGCGGCCGCTCTACGAGGTGCGGGTGTGCTCGGCCACGCCCGGACCGGTCGAGACCAGCGGCGACCTGGCGCTGCTGGTCTCCCGCGGCCTGGACGAGCTGGCCTGGGCGGACACTGTGATCGTGCCGGGCACCCATGCCCGGGACGGCATCGACCCCCGGGTGCCGGCGGCGCTGCGGGGCGCCGCCGCGGACGGCCGCCGACTGGTCTCGATCTGCACCGGGGCGTTCGTGCTGGGGGCCGCCGGGCTGCTGGACGGACGCCCGGCCACCACCCACTGGAAGCGCGCGGACGACTTCGCCAGGCGTTACCCCGCCGTACGGCTCGATCCGCGGGTCCTGTACGTCGACGACGGGCAGGTGCTGAGCTCGGCGGGGCTGGCCGCGGGCATCGACCTGTGCCTGCACCTCATCCGGCGGGACTTCGGGGCCGCCGTCGCCAACGAGGTCGCCCGCCATGTCGTGGTCTCCCCGGTCCGGCCCGGCGGGCAGGCGCAGTTCATCGACACCCCGTTGCCGCAGGCCGGCGGCGAGTCGCTGGAGGGCGCCCGGGCCTGGACGCTGCAGCGCCTGGACCGGCCGGTCACCCTGGACGAGCTGGCCCGGCAGGCCCAGGTCAGCGTCCGCACCCTGAGCCGGCGGTTCCGCGCCGAGACCGGGCTGAGCCCGTTGCAGTGGCTGCTGCACCAGCGGGTCGAGCGGGCCCGTGAGCTGCTGGAGTCGACGTCGCTCTCGGTCGACGAGGTCGCCCGGTCCAGCGGGCTGGGCACCGCCGACTCGCTGCGCACCCATCTGCTCCGCAGGGTGGGGCTCACCCCCACCGCCTACCGCACCGCCTTCACCCGGCGCCCGCTCCCGGGCCGTGCGGGCTCCCGCTGAGCGCCGGAACGGCTGGTGCCGCCGCCGGCGGAGGGGCTGTCCACCCCCACCGGCGGCGAGATCATCAGGGGCCGGGGCGGCCTACTTGACGGCGCCCGCGGTGAGGCCGGACTGGATCTGCCGCTGGAAGATGATATAGACGATGACCACGGGGATGATCGCCATGCTCAGCGCGGCGAACAGGCCGGGCCAGTCCGCGTCGTAGCCCGCGCTGGTCGAGATGCCCGCGACCCCCTGGGTGATCACCCACTTGTCCTGGGCATCGCCCGGAAGCAGCACGATCGGCAGCAGGTACTGGTTCCACTGGCCGATCACATTGAAGATCGTGATCGAGACCAGGCCCGGCTTGGCCATCGGCAGCATGATCCGGAAGAAGGTCCGGGCATGGCCGCAGCCATCGATCGCCGCCGCCTCCGCCACCGAGCTGGGCAGCGTCTTGAAGAACGCGGCCAGGAAGAAGATGGTGAACGGCAGCGAGTAGGCGATGTACACCAGGATCATGCCCTGGTAGGTGCCGAGCATGCCGAGGTTCTTGACGATGAAGAACAGCGGCACCAGGGCCAGGAAGACCGGGAACGTCATCCCCGAGATGAACATCAGGTAGATGAACCGGTTGCCGGGGAACTTGTAGCGGGCCAGGACGTAGGCGGCCATCGAGCCGAGCAGCATGGTGCCGAAGGTGCTGACGCCCACGATGAAGATCGTGTTCAGCATGTACCGGCCGATGCGGGCTTTCTGCCAGGCCCTGCCCCAGCTGGCGACCCCCCAGTGGTGCGGCAGCGTCCAGGGGTCGCTGAAGATCTCACTGTTGGTCTTGAACGACGCCAGCAGCGTCCAGGCGATCGGGATGATCACCAGTAGCGCCCAGACCACGAGTGCGAGGTGGGAGAGCCCGATGAACGGGTTCGGCCGGGGGCGCTTTCTCTTGCCCCGGGATGTGGCGTCGGTGCCCTTGGTCCGGGAGGCGCCCACACGCCTGATGGTGTCCAGGTGGCTTGTCATGTCTCCGGTCCTAGAACTCGATGCTCTCGCGACGCCGGGTGATGCGCAGGGTCAGGGCGGCGAAGGTGATGGTCATGAAGAACAGGGCCACCCCCATCGCCGACGCGTAGCCCCACTTCCCGTACCTGAATGCGTTCCGGTAGGTCTCCATCGCCAGCACGGTGGTGGAGGTGTCCTGCTCGTAGTTGTTCGACGTCAGCACCTGAACGATCGCGAAGCCGTCGAAGGCGGCGATCCCCAGGTAGACCCAGCCGACCTGCAGCGTGTCCCACAGCAGCGGGAGCGTGACCCTGAAGAAGAGGGTGAACCGGCCGGCGCCGTCCAGCGCCGCCGCCTCGAACAGGTCCTTGGGAATCGACGACATGCCGGCCGAGAACAGCACGACATAGAAGCCCACGGCCTGCCAGACCATCACGGCGATGACCGAGTAGAGGGCGATCGAGGGATTGGTCAGCCAGCCGACCGGCGCGACGCCGAACTTGTCGAGCAACCCGTTGATCATGCCGCTCTTGTTCGGCCGGTAGACGGTCTGGAACAGCACGGCGACGATGGCGACGGCCAGGACCTGAGGCAGGAAGAAAATGACCTTGTAGAAGCTCGATCCGCGGACGCCGGACATCTGCCCGCCCCGCCCCTTCCCGCCCACGTTGAGCAGGAAGGAGAACAGCAGCGCGAGGACGATCGTGGCCAGCGGCAGGACAAGCAGGATCACCAGGTGATTTCTCACCGCTGCCCAAAAGACGTCGTCCTTGAACAGCTGCTTGAAATTGTCCAGCCCGGTGTACTGGGCGGGCGAGAACCCGTGCCAGTTGGTCAACGCGATCTGGAAGGCCTGTACGTACGGTCCGATCACGAAGACCGCGTAAAGGATCACCGGGGCTGCCAGGAACCCCACGATGAAGCGATACTTGCCCTGCCGCATGGTCAGTTGCTCCTCGGCTGCTTGTCGAGCCGACCCTCAGGCGGTGCGGGTCTGCTTGGTGATGGACGAGTCGGCCTTGATCTTGTCCGCGGCCTTCTGCATGTTGGCGCAGAACTGGTCAGCGCTGCCACCGTCGAACATCAGGGTGTTGGTCTCCTTGAAGCAGGCGTCGGCGAGCGCCTTGTACCAGTCCGGGAAGAAGCTGTCGGCGACGATGTTGTCACCGGCGACCTTCTGGGCGGCGACCGTGCTCTTGGCGCCCGGGCTGAGGTCCACGCCCTCGAGCGAGTTCTTCACCACCGTCATGCTGCCGGACTTCTGATAGAAGCCCTTCGCGCCCTCCTTGGAGAGCATGATGCGGAAGTACTCCAGGCCACCGGCCACGTTCGCGGCCTTGGCGGAGACGAAGTATCCCTCACCCGCGGCCACCCGGATGGAACCGTAGGGCATCTTGTCCGCGGCGGTGATGCTCGGGTTCGGAGCCAGAGCGTACTCGAAGCTCGCCGGGGTGGACTTCTTCTGCTCGTTCTCCAGCCAGGAGCCCGACGGGTAGAAGGCGACCTTGTCCTTGTTCTGCATGGTCTGGACCTCGGTGTGGATGAGGCCCTTGAAGCTCTTGTCCGAGTACTTGGCGCCGATCTCGGCCCAGGCCGCCGCGGCCTGCTTGACCGCCGGGTTGTTCCAGGCGCCGGCGGCCAGGTTGTCGATGTCGATCAGCACCTGCTTGCCACCGAGCTGCGCAGCGGAGATCAGGATCGAGGCGTACTGGTAGTACGCCGCGTTCTTGCCCGCGTAGGCGAACGGTGTGATGCCGGCGGCCTTGATCTTGTCGCAGAGGGCCTTGAGCTCGTCGAAGGTCTTCGGCGCGGTCCAGCCGTTCTTCGCGAACAGCTTGGCGTTGTACCACAGACCGTAGGACGAGGAGACGTACTTCATCAGATACGGCTTGCCGCTGATGTAGCCGGCCTCGGGGGCACCGGCGATGACGGTGTCCCGGACCTTCTTGCTCGGGTCGTCGATCGAGGGAGCGTCCCACAACTGGGTCAGGTCCTGCAGCTGGCCGCCCTGGGCCAGCGAGGCGCTGTCCATGATGTCGGCGCCGGAGTTCGCGACGACGTCCGGAATGTTGGAGCCACCCGAGAAGCGCGGCTGCAGCGTCTTGTTGATCTCGACGATGCCCTCGTGCTTCAGCTTCGCCTGCGGGAACTTCTTCACGTACGCCGGCTCGTGCACCTGGGTGGCGTAGTCGTCGCCGAGGCCGCCCTTGAAGATGACGATGTCGATCGGGGCGTCGGCCTTGACCCCGAACGGGTTGACCGAACCGCCGTTGGCCTTGACGGTCTGCTTGGGTGTGGAGTTGCCGCTGCCGCTGGTGGCACAGGCGCTCAGCATCGAGATGCCCGGGCCTGCGATCAGGGCGGTGAGGCCGATGCGCTGCAGCATCTGCCGGCGGTCGATTCCCTTGGCCGGGACGGAAATCTCTGACATGGGTGTTCCTCTCGGGGATAGAGGTAGAGCGGTTTCGGTTGTGTTCAGTGGGTGAGCGCTGAGTCGAGCAGCTCCTCGCGGGTCGCGTTGAGAGCGTGCTCGAGGGCACCGGCGAGGACGGGATTGCCCTCGACGGCCGACATCCGGAGCCGGGGCTGCGGAATGGTCAAGGTGTGGAGTTCGGTTTCGACCAGCCCCCGTAGCTCGTCGCCGCCGGCCAGGAGTACCTCGCCGGTGAGCACGACGACCTCGGGGTCGATGAGGGCGGTGATGGCGGCCAGCCCGGTGGCGACGCGCGCCGCCACCTCCTGGAGCGCGTCCTTCGCGCGGGCCGCCGCCGCCGGATCGTCGCCGGTGCGCGCGAGCACCGCGGTGTGCAGCGCGCCGCCGGCGGTGGTGCCCCGGAAGCCGTGCGAGCGCAGCACCGAGTGCAGCGCCCGGCCGCCGGCCAGGGCCTGGAGACCGTGGATGGCGTAACGCCCGGCCTCCCGGGCGGTGGGAACGCCGGGCATCGGCATGTAGCCGACCTCGCCCGCGCCGCCGGTGGCGCCGCGGTGCAGCCGGCCGCCGAGCATCAGCGCCACCCCGAGGCCCCGGCCGCCCCACAGCAGCACGAAGTCCTGGTGACCGCGGGCGGCGCCGCGTACGTGCTCGGCCAGCGCGACCAGGTTGACGTCGTTCTCGACCTCGACCGTCACGCCGAGACCCGCTTCGAGGGCTCCGATGAGGTCGGGGATCTGCCAGCCGCGGATGTGCGCCGCGTACCAGAGCCGGCGGGTGCCGGGGTCGATGGCCCCCTGGATCCCGACGGTGACCCGGCTGAGCTCGCCCGGCGAGATGCCGGCGGCCGCGCAGGCGCCGGCCACGGCGGCCCGGACCCGCGAAACGGCGTCGCCACCGGACCGGCCCGGCGTCGGGAGCAGGAACTTCCCCATCACCTCGCCGGTGATCCCGGAGACCAGGGCCTCGATCCGGGCGCCGGTGACATCCAGGGCGCAGATGAGGGCCAGCCTGGGGTTGATGCGGTAGGTCTCGGCGGTACGGCCGGGCAGCCCCTCGCGGCGGCCGTCCAGAATGACCAGCCCGGCGTCCTTGAGCCGGCCCAGCAGCTGCGACGCGGTCGGCTTGGACAGACCCGTGAGGCCCGATAGCTCCGGCCGGGTGATCGGGCCGTGCTGGAGGAGCGCCTGCAGCGCGGCGCGGTCGTTGATGGCCCGCATCAGGCTCGGTGTGCCCGGTACGGGCTGTGTGACCGGCATGACCCCTCCTCCCGGTGTCTCGGCGATCGTGCGGCGACGTGCGGTCAACTATTAAGAAACTGTCCTAATTAATGCCGGAATCTAGAAACCAGACCCCCCGCCCGTCAACCCCGCTTCAGGCCTTCGCAACCAACCCGTGACCGGGAATTACCTTCCGCACACGGGGAACCACTCCAGATCACCCCATGTCGCGGCCTAGACCAACCCTCCTGACCTGGGAAGACATAAAAAAGGTACGTCCCGCATGCAAATGCGGGACGTACCTGGCCAGGGCGGTGGAGCGACCGGCGGACCGGCGGTGGACTACGGGTGGGCTACCGGCGGCTAGGAGTCCCGGAACGAACGGCGGGTCAGCCGTCCGGTGACCGCCGGGCCACCCAGCCGCGCGGAGCCGACGAGTTCGTCGTCCTGGTCCTCGCGATCCGGCCGCTCAGCGACCACGGAGGGCCGCTGATCCGCGTCACCGCGCTCGCGGTGCTCGGGCTCCCGCGGTGTGTCCTCGGTGCCGCGCGGCCGGTCCCTCAGCCGGTCGGCCGCCTTGCGCAGCGCCCGCTCACCCACCAGCCGGCACAGCTCCAGGCCGAAGCAGTCGAGCTTGTCGGCGTCGGTCAGGTCGTCGCGGGAGCCGAGGTCGGCGGCGAGCTCGCCCAGCCGCTGCGCCTCGGGCAGCTCGAACCGCTGCAGTGCGTGACAGCACAGCTCGGCCAGCGCCGCGTGGTCCCGGACGAAGGACAGCCCGGCGAGGTCGTTGTGGGAGAGCCGGCTCAGCGCCCGCTTGCGCTCCAGCGCCCCGTCAGCGATCTTGAGCATGCCGTGCAGCAGCAGGATCGGGCCGAGGCTGATCCCCTTGTCCTGCGCGAGCGTGAACGAGGTACGGAACAGCGCCGCCGCCCCGATTCCGGCCACCATCACCTGCACGACGTACCCGCTGACCGCCGGCGCGCCGACGGGCAGGCCGAACTGCCAGCCCGCCGCCTCGATCGCCACCAGCGCGATCACCGAGGCGGTCGCGTTGACGAAAACGTAGAGCAGACCGGAGGGGGACAGCACCGCGGAGGCCGGCTTGTCGCGGTAGCGGGCCACCAGCTCGGCGCCCCCGATCCCGCCGCCCAGCAGCGCGGCGAAGAGAAGTTGGATGATCATCTATGCTCCCTGCACAGCGAAACGGTCCAGTAGAACCCCCTCGGACTCGGACAGTGCCTGCGCCGGAAAGGGCAGGCCGGACTGTGCCTGCGCGCTGCGGCGCATGGTGGAGGCGGTGGCGCAGGCGGCGTCGAGGAACACCAGCAGCCACTCGGCGGGACCCGCCGCGAGCCCGGTCCGGGCCCGGGGCGGCACGTCACGCGCCTGGAGGAAGACCAGCAGCCATTCGGCGGGCCCGGAGGCCTCACCACGTTGAACTCGCGAACCCATGCAGGGACCTTCTGGCGACGGGATCCGGAAGTCAATCGTGGCCCGCCGGGAACCTGGCGTACCCGCTCCCACCAGGGGCGGAGCGGCTTCCAGGCGAGTCCCCATCAGAGCGGGCGTTTATCCGCCGAAGCGGTCAGGCGGCACCGGCGCGGTAGACGACGAAGGAGACCGCGATGTACTGCAGGACGTACGCGGCGACCGTGAGCGCGTGGAAGACCTCGTGGAACCCGAACCACCGGGGCGAGGGGTCGGGCCTGCGCAACCCGTAGACGAGCCCCCCTGCGCTGTAGAGCACGCCGCCCATGATCGCCAGTACGGCGACCACCACCCCGGTGCCCTTCAGGAATTGCGGGATGAACAGCGTCGCGACCCAGCCGAGCCCGAGGTACAGGGCGGTGTAGAGCCAGCGTGGCGCGTGCAGCCACAGCACCCGGAACGCCACCCCGGCGATCGCCCCGGTCCAGACGACCGACAGCACCAGGATCCGCACATCGCCCCGCAGGATGAGCAGCGCGAACGGCGTGTACGTACCCGCGATGATCAAGTAGATGTTGGCGTGGTCGAACCGCCGGAGCACGCCGTCCGCACGGGGCGACCAGTGCCCGCGATGGTAGGCCCCCGACACCCCGAACAGCAGAGCCGAGGTCAGCGCGTACACCGCGGCCGACAGCCGGGCCGCGAGCGTGGGGCCGAACGCGACGAGCACCGTGCCCGCGACCAGCGCCGGCGGGAACGTCCCCGCGTGCAGCCAGCCTCGCAGCCTCGGCTTCACCACCTGGGCCAGCTCACCGGCGCGCCCCACCGCTGCCTCTCTCAATCTCGCCCCCTCGACCTCGTCCCCTGGACCTCGTCCCCGGCTTCCGCTGCGGATGCCGCCAGGGTAGCCGCCCGGCGGTTCCGGCTTCGCCTCATCGTGATCAGCCGTCCCAGTGGGTAGGGTCGGGCAGGTGAAGATCGGATTCGCGGTCCCGGACACGGGATCCTGGGCGACGCCCGCCCATCAGCTCCACGTCGCCGGACGGGCCGAGGATCTCGGCTACCACTCGCTTTGGACCCTGCAGCGCCTGCTCAACCCCGCGGACTCGTCCGACGAGACCTATCGCAACGTGCCCGACCCGCTGATCACGCTGGCCTACCTGGCGGGCCGGACCAGCCGGATCCGGCTCGGCGTGGCGGTCCTCAACCTACCCTTCTTCTCCCCGCCGCTGCTCGCCAAGCAGGCCACCACCCTCGACCACGTCTCGGGCGGGCGGCTGGACCTCGGGCTGGGGCTGGGCTGGATGCCCGAGGAGTTCGCCGCGGTCGGCGTGCCCTACGAACGCCGGGGTGCCCGCGCCGAGGAGTTCGTGCGGGCCCTGCGGGTGCTGTGGACCGAGGAGGTCGGCGAGTTCCACGGTGAGTTCTTCGACTTCCCGCCCGTGCGGATGGATCCCAAGCCGCTGCAGTCACCGCACCCGCCGCTGCTGCTGGGCGGCATGTCCGAGCCCGCGCTGCGCCGCGCCGGCCGGCTGGCCGACGGCTGGGTGAGCTCCAGCAGGGCCGACCTCGCCCGCATCGGCGAGTCGATCACGCTGATCAAGACGGTCGCGGCCGAGGCGGGCCGCGATCCGGAGGCGCTGCGCTTCATCTGCCGCGGAGTCGTACGGGTGCGGGAGACCGGCGCCGCCGCGGCGGGGTCACCGGACGGCCAGGGGCCCCTCACCGGGTCGTACGAGAAGATCCGGAGCGATCTGCGGGCCCTCGCGGAACAGGGCATGACGGAGACCTTCATCGACCTCAACTTCGACCCGGAGGTCGGCGGCCCGCGCGCCGACCCCGCCGCGTCGATGCGCCGAGCCGAAGCCGCCCTGGAGGCCTTCGCCCCCTCCCCCTCATGACCCGGTGACCAGGCCGCTCACAGTCGCGGGGCGCGGCCCTCGTAGGGCGTGCTCAGCACGACGGTCGTACGGGTGGAGACGTTGGCCGCGGTCCGGATCTGCTGCAGCAGATTCTCCAGCGCGCCCGGTGAGGCGACGCGTACCTTGAGGATGTAGTTCTCCTCGCCGGCCACCGAGTGGCAGGCCTCGATCTCCTGCAGATGCGCGAGGCGGTCCGGGCAGTCGTCGGGCGCCGACGGATCGATCGGCTTGATCGAGATGAAGGCGGTCATCGGCAGGCCGATCTCCTCCGGATCCAGCAGCGCGGCGAAACCCCGGATCACCCCGCGCTTCTGCAGCCGGCGCACCCGCTGGTGCACGGCCGATACGGACAGGCCCGTCTCCTTGGCCAGATCGGTGAAGCTCATGCGGCCGTCACGGGCCAGCAATGCCATGATCTGGCGATCTATCTCCTCCACAAGGGGTGAACTTACCGTGTACGGGACGATCGCGCGGAGCTACCGGGCATTCCGGCCGGGGGACCACAACTACCGCGGACGACCAGTTCGGTGGGGAGCACGACCGGCCGGCCGCGTTCCCTGCGGGCGGGGTCGCGCAGCAGCAGTTCGGCGGCGCGATATCCCAGGTCATGGGCCGGACGGGCCACCACCGTCAGCGGCGGCTCGCACAGCTCCGCCCAGGGCACGTCGTCCACCATCGCGATCGACACGTCGGCCGGTACCCGGAGCGTCAGTTCCCGGGCCGCCAGCACCGCTGCCTCGCCGAGCAGATGACCGGCCGCCAGCACCGCCGTCACGTCGGAGCGGCGCTGGAAGAGGCTCGCCGCGGCGGCGTAGGCGCTGTCGGCCGTGGGCCGGGCACGGACGATGAGATCCTCCTCCACCGGCACCCCGAGGTCGGTGAGAGTGCCGCGGAAGGCCTCCTCGCGGTCCCGGCCGGTGGTCACCGACAGCCGGCCGCCAAGGAACCCGATGCGGCGGTGACCGAGCCCTACGAGGTACTCCACGACCGAGCGCACCCCGGCGCGCTCGTCGGCGACGACCGAGGGGACACCGGACAGTCCCTCGACGGTGCGGCCGGCGAAGACCGCGGCGACCCCGATCCGGGCGACCGCCTCCCAGGTCGCGATGTCCCCGCTTCCGGGAATGGCGATGATCCCGTCGACCCGCTGCTCGACGAACCGGTCGATGATCTCCGCCTCGCGCGCGGGGTCGTCGTGGGCCACGTCGATGATGACGTGCTCGCCCAGGGTCCGCGCGCAGTCGAGCACCCCCGCGGTGAGCTCGGCGCAGAACGGGTCGGTGATGTCGGGGATCAGCAGCCCGATGCTGCCGGTCCGCTGCAGCTTGAGACTGCGGCCCAGGGCGCTGGGACGGTAGTCGAGTTCCCGGGCGGCGGTGAGGACGCGCTCCCGGGTGGACGCGCTGACCGACCCGCTCCCCGACAGCACTCGTGAGACGGTCGCGATCCCGACTCCGGCGGTGGCCGCGACGTCCTTGATGGTCACCGCGCGGCGGCTGATCGGCACTGCTCACCTCCCCCTCTGATGGGATCATCTTCCCAGGTGATCCCGGTATGGAAACGTTTCCATAATGCACCCGTCCCGCTACGCTCCCGGCCCGGCGCGACCTGCGTGCCCAGGGCTGCGGCCTGCGCGGTCGTTCCAGCAGACTGACAGATCGCCTCTTGACAGGACATAGTGCGCCTGATGAAGTTCGTTGGAAACGTATTCATGGAGGGGGTTTTCCGATGGCCCAGATCGTGCTGGACAGCGTCGACAAGGTCTACGCCGGTGGCATCAAGGCGGTGGACGCGCTGAACCTGGAGATCCGCGACGGCGAGTTCATGGTGCTCGTCGGCCCATCCGGCTGTGGTAAGTCGACGGCGCTGCGCATGATCGCCGGCCTGGAGGACATCAGCGGAGGCGCGATCAGCATCGGCGAACGGGTCGTCAACGACCTGGCCCCCAAGGACCGCGACATCGCGATGGTCTTCCAGAACTACGCGCTGTACCCGCACATGACGGTGGAGTCGAACCTGGCGTTCGGCCTGCAGCTGCGCGGCACTCCCAAGCAGGAGATCAAGAAGCGGGTCGCCGAGGCGGCCAAGATGCTGGGTCTGGAGCCGTACCTCAAGCGCAAGCCCGCCGCCCTCTCCGGCGGCCAGCGGCAGCGCGTCGCGATGGGCCGTGCGATCGTCCGCGAGCCGCAGGCCTTCCTCATGGACGAGCCGCTGTCCAACCTGGACGCCAAGCTGCGCGTCTCGATGCGCGCCTCGCTCAACCAGCTGCACGAGCGGCTGGGCGTCACCACCGTGTACGTCACCCACGACCAGGTCGAGGCCATGACCCTCGGCGACCGGGTCTGCGTGCTGCGCGAGGGCAGGCTGCAGCAGGTCGACACCCCGCAGCGGCTGTTCGACAGCCCGGTGAACCTGTTCGTGGCGGGATTCATCGGCTCGCCCTCGATGAACTTCGTCGACGCGACGCTGTCGCGGGACGGCGACGCCGCCCATGCCGAGTTCGCCGGCTTCAGGATCCCGGTCCCCGCGGACGTCTTCGCGAACAAGCCCGGGCTGGAGGGCTACGTCGGCACCAAGCTGATCCTGGGCATCCGCCCGTCGGACTTCGAGGACGCCGCGCACGCCAAGCCCGACTGGGCCCTGGTCCAGGTGACCTCCACCGTCACCGAGGAGCTCGGCAGCGAGATCAACGTCATCTTCACCATCGACGCGCCGCCGGTCCAGCACCAGGACACCCTCGCCCTGGCCCAGGACGCCACCGAGGGCGAGGAGGAGGACACCGCGATCCCCCTGATCGACAACAAGGCGCTTTGGACGGCCCGGGTCAACGCCCGCTCCCACGTCCGTCCCGGCCAGAACATCGAGCTGGCGATCGACACCCACAGCCTGCACTTCTTCGACCCGGTGAGCGGCCTGGCCATCGGCCACCCGGATTTCGCGGCCAAGGCCGAGGTCACCGCCGACGCCTGATCCCTGCTGCGTGACAGGTGCCCCTGCCGGCCGTCCGCCGGCGGGGGCACCTTGTCATCCCCCGGACGGGGCACGGCGGCGACCTTCACCCAGGGAGCCTGTGGGAAACCGTCCCGTATGAGGCTTGGTACGACCCGGTGTCCGGTGCCGGGATGGGCGAGATGCACAAGTCACCCACAGTGTTATCCACAGGCTGTGGACGGCACCGCCGTCCACGATCTTGCGGCTGGTGCGGGTGCCGGCGCGAGATCACGGGGACCGCGAGGTTCATTTGACGGAGCCGGCGAGGACTCCCTGGACGAAGTAGCGCTGGAAGGCGAAGAAGACGATGAGGGGGACGATCAGGGATAGGAAGGAACCGGGGGCGATGATGTCGAGGTTGGTGCCGAACTGGCGGGTCTGCTGCTGGATCGCCACGGTCAGCGGCTGCGAGCTGCGGTTGGCGAAGATCAGCGCGACCAGCAGATCGTTCCATACCCACAGGAACTGGAAGATGCCCAGGGAAGCGATCGCGGGGCCGCCGAGCGGCATGATGACCTTGCGGAAGATGGTCCATTCGGTGCCGCCGTCCATGCGCGCGGCTTCGAGCAGGTCGCGCGGGATGCCGGCGAAGTAGTTGCGGAGCAGGAAGATCGCGAACGGCAGGCCGAACGCGGTGTGGAACAGCACGACGCCCGGGATACCGAACAGGTGCAGTGCCCCGTACAGCTTCGCGACCGGGATCAGGCCGATCTGCACCGGGACCACCAGCAGCCCGACGACGATCAGGAACAGCCAGTCCCGGCCGGGGAACTCGATCCACGCGAAGGCGTAGGCCGCCAGGGACGCCACGACCACCACCAGGATCGTGGTGGGCACCGTGATCAGGACGGTGTTCACGAACCCCTGGGTCATGGTGCTGTTGTGCAGCAGCGTGTCGTAGTTCTTGAAGGTCAGCTGGGCGGGCTTGGTGAACACCGTCCACCAGCCGCTGCCCGAGTTGTCGGTGGAACTGCGCAGCGAGGCGATGAACAACCCGATGCTGGGCACCAGCCAGATCAACGCGACCACGATCAGGAGTACCTGTGAGGCCCCGCCGCCGAGGCGGTTGACCAGCCGTGACGCCACTCCCCTGTGCGGCGCGCCCATACCGGTCGCGTGCTCCTTCGCGGCCGGGTCCGCCGCGGCCACGTCGCTCACCGCGTGCTCGCTCATGCCTGCTCCTGCCGGAATCGCCGGATGTTGAAGATCATCGCGGGCAGGACGAGCAGGAACAGCACGATCGCGATCGCGCTGCCCAGCCCCTGGTCGCTGTTGCCGCCGGTGAAGGACTTGAGATACATCTGCAGCGCCAACACGTTCGCGTCCTGCTGCGAGGACCCCGGCGCGATGATGTAGACCAGATCGAAGATCTTCAGCACGTTGATGATCAGAGTGACGAGCACCACCATCAGGACCGGGGCCAGCAGCGGGATCGTGACCCGCCGGAACACCTGCCACTCGGTCGCCCCGTCGACACGGGCCGCCTCCAGCGCGTCACGCGGGATCGCCGCCAGGCCCGCACCGATCAGCACCATCGCGAACCCCGCCCACATCCAGATGTAGGCGACGATGATCGCGGGGGTGACCAGCGACGGTCCCAGCCACGTCACGCCACCGTAGGGGGGTGCGAAGTTGGAGGCCGCCAGCCGCACCGTGTACGACCCGGCGGACAGGTTCTTGAACGCGAACGTGCCGTCGGCCCCGGACGTCGCCCGGGCGGCCACCTTGCCGCCCGAGACCGCTTCGACCCGCAGCTTGGGCAGCGCCTTCTCGGTGGCGTCGATCTGGTTCGGTGTGCCCTTCCCGCCGGGCGCGAAGTCCAGCCACACCGTGCCCGTGATCGTGCCCGGCCGTGCCGCCGCGGTCCCCGCGCGCCCCAGCTTCGACTGTTTCTCCGGTGGCACCGCGACCAGGGGCAGCAGCACGCTCTGGCCCGGCTGCACCTGGGCGCCGGTCTCGAAGGCCCCGCCCGGCGCGGTCTTGAGCGGGCCGCCGTCGCGGGGATGCGCGCCTGGGTAGGCCGAGGGCTCGCTGAAGGAGTCGTGTACCCCGACCACGACCGCGTTCAGCACTCCCTGGTTCGGGTCATGGTCGTAGACCAGGGTGAAGATCACACCAGCGGCGACCATCGAAATCGCCATCGGCATGAACACCACCAGCTTGAACGCGACCGCCCACCGCACCCGTTCGGTCACCACCGCGAAGATCAACCCCAGGGCGGTGATCAGCGCGGGGGCGACCACCACCCAGATCACATTGTTCTTGATCGCGGTGAACGTCGCCGAGTCGGTGAACATGGTGACGTAGTTGTCCAGGCCGACGAAGCCAGACCCGCTCGCGTCGTACAGGCTCCGCCACAGCGTGTAGCAGATCGGGTAGACCACCAGCAGGCCCAGCAGCACCAGAGCGGGCAGGAGAAAACCCACCGACAACGTCGGCGAGGGGCCCAGCCGCCCGCTCCCGCCCTCCAGGGCCGGTGCGAGGGGCGGCTGGGCCGGGGCATCGGCCCCGACGGCGACGGCGCCACCGGCGGTGGGGCCGGGGGTGGGCTCGTCCGGGGGTGGTTCGGGGTTCGATGCCATGAGTTCTCCGGTCAGCTCTTGAAGGCCTTCGCCGCGTCGGCCTCGAGCTTGGCCGCCGCGCCGTCGACGTCGGAGGGGGTCTTCAGGAAGTCCTGCAGGTCCTTCCACTCACCCGCGCCCTTGGTGCCGCCGAACGCGGCCGGCGCCAGGTCCGACATGTCGAACCGGAACCCGTCTCCGACGTCCACCAGGGCCTTGGCGATCGTGCGCTGCGTGTCGTCAGGGTAGGAGGCCACGTCCACGCTCTTGTTCGGGGAGGTGAAGCCGCCCGCCTTCGCCTCGATGGTCGCCGCTTCCGGGGAGGCGAGATAGGCCACCAGCTGCTGCGCGCCGGGTGAGTCCTTCAGCACCGCGGCTGCGTCGCCACCGCCCACCACCGGGGGCTGTGCCCCGACCGTCGGGAACGGGAACACCTTCGCGTCGGTGCCGACCTTGGCCTTGGTGTCCTTGGCGATGTTGACCGCCACGAAGTCACCCTCGTAGACCATGGCCGCCTTGGGGGCGTCACCGAAGGTGCGGGTCACCGAGGTGGGGAAGTCATCGGCCAGCGCCCCGGCGGCACCACCTGCGAGGTAGTTGGGCTTGCCCCAGATTTCGGCGAGCGTCTTGAGCGCCGTCTTCACCGTCGGGTCGGTCCACTTGATCTGGTGCTTGGACAGCTTGTCGTAGTTGGCGGCACCGGCCTGCGAGAGGTACACGTTCTCGAACCAGTCGGTCAGCGTCCACCCGTCACCACCGCCGACCGCGATCGGAGCCGTGCCCGAGTCCGCCAGCGTGCCGGCGGCCTTCACGAAGTCCGGCCAGGTCGCGGGGGGCGTGGTGATGCCGGCGTCGGCGAAGGCCTTCGTCCGGTACCACACCGTGGACTTGTTGGCGGCCTTGAAGTACACCCCGTAGAGCTTGCCGTCCACGGTGCCGAGGTCCTGCCAGATCTTGGAGTAGTTCTGCCCGATCGCCTGCTGCGCCTCGGCGCCCAGCGGCTTGACCCAGCCCTTCTTGGCGTACTCGACCAGCACGCCCTGCTGCGGGATCATCGCGACGTCCGGCGCCTGACCGCCCGCGATCTTCGATCCCAGCACCGTGGCGAGGTTGTCGCCCGTCGAGGTGAACCGCACCGTCGCACCGGTCTTGGCGTGGAAGGCGGCCAGCACCTTCTGGAAGTTGGCCTGCTCCTGCCCGCTCCACACCGCGTACACGTCCAGAGTGACGCCCTTGAGGGCGCCGCCCCCGGACGGTCCCGACGTGCTCTTCTTGCCACTGCCGCAGCCGGTGGCCGCCACCAGCAGCGCGGCACCGACGGCGGTCCATTTCAGGTGATGACGCATCTCTAGCCTTCCTGTCCTGCCGGTGCCGCGACCTGGGAGGAACCCCAGATCGACGCGCCGGACTCGAGATCGAAGAAATGCAGGCGCCCGGTGTCGACGTGCGCCTTCACCGGATCGCCCACCTTCACGCGGGTGCGTGGGCTGAACCGCGCGACCATGTCCGTGCGGGAGGCCTCCAGGGCCCCCAGCACGTCCGTGCCCGCGTCACGGGCAAGCTCTTTGGTGTCCTCGGTCACGACCTGCGCGGCGTCCACTCCGAAGTGGACGAGCACGTCGGAGCCCATCGCCTCGACCAGGTCCGCGGTGGAGGTGAGCAGGGCCCCGTCGCGTACCTCGACCAGCGCGGTGTCCTCCATGTCCTCGGGGCGGATGCCCACGATGACGTCGCGTCCCAGATACGACTCCAGCGCGGGCCGGGACTCCAGCACGGCACCGGGCAGGCTGAGGGTCTGGCCGCCGATCTCGACCCGAAGTTCCCCTGCGGTCCCGGTCAGCGTGCCCTGCAGCAGGTTCATCGCGGGCGAGCCGATGAACCCGGCCACGAACAGGTTCGCGGGCCGCTCGTACAGTTCCTGCGGCGGCGCGACCTGCTGCAGCTCGCCCTTCTTCATCACCGCGACCCGGTCGCCCAGCGTCATCGCCTCGGTCTGGTCGTGCGTGACGTAGATCGTGGTCACCCCGAGATCCCGCTGGATGCGGGCGATCTCCGCGCGCATCTGCACCCGCAGCTTGGCGTCCAGGTTCGACAGCGGCTCGTCCATCAGGAAGGCCTGCGGGTCGCGGACGATGGCGCGGCCCATCGCGACCCGCTGCCGCTGGCCGCCCGACAGGTTCCGCGGCTTGCGATCCAGGTGATCGCCCAGACCGAGGATCTCCGCCACCTCGTCGACCTTGGTGCGGATCTGCGTCTTGGCCACCTTGCGCAGCGACAGCCCGAAGCCGATGTTGTCGCGCACCGACAGGTGCGGGTACAGGGCGTAGCTCTGGAAGACCATAGCCACGTCCCGGTCACGCGACGGCACCCGGTTCACCACGCGCCCGCCGATGCTCACCACGCCCTCGGAGATGTCCTCCAGGCCCGCGACCATCCGCAACGCCGTCGTCTTCCCACATCCCGAGGGACCCACCAGGACCAGGAACTCACCATCGGCGATACGCAGGTTCAGGTCGGTCACGGCCCGGGTGCCATCGAGATAGACCTTGCCCACACCCTCAAGCACTACCTCAGCCACGGCATCTCCTCGATCTACGGGCACATCGGTAATCCCGAGGCAACCTGACGGCAATCCGGGGGACACGAACTCCCGTCGTACTGCCCAAGCGCTCCATCATGCAACGCCTGGCGCACGGTTCGTGAAGAGATCGTTACGTAACCGCCCAATGGGAGATATGCACGTACATGACAAATCCCCGCCGTGACCGTGCGTCTGAAACGATCCAAACGACGGGAAAACGGCGGGGATCACGGACAGGTCGCGAGCGGATCCCGGTGGGGCGTCGGCCGGGAACGCCCCGCCGGCGGGCTCAGTCCCCGACGATCACCAGGCCGCGGTCGACGAGGTTCATCCGCTCGTGGCCGTCCTCGGTGCACACCACGATGTCCTCGATCCGGGCGCCGTGCGCGCCGGGGTAGATCCCCGGCTCGATGGAGAACGCCATGCCCGGTTCGAGGGGCTCGGTGTTGCCCGTGACGATGTACGGTTCCTCGTGCGTCTCCAGCCCGATGCCGTGCCCGGTGCGGTGCACGAAGAACTCGCCGTATCCGGCCTGGGCGATGAGGTCGCGGGCGGCGGCGTCCACGGCCTGCGGGGTCACGCCGGGCCGTACGCTGTCGCATGCGGCCTGCTGGGCGTCGCGCAGCACCTCGTAGTAGGACAGGAAGTCCGGTGGCGGGGCGCCCACGGAGTACATCCGGGTCTCGTCCGAGCAGTAGCCGCTGGGCATGGTCCCGCCGATGTCCACCACGACCGGGTCGCCGGCTTCGATGGCCCGGTCCGACAGCTCGTGGTGCGGGCTGGCGCCGTTGGGCCCGGAGGCGACGATCACGAAGTCCACCACGGCATGTCCTTCGGCGACGATCGCCTCGGCGATGTCCCTGCCGACCTCACGTTCAGTGCGGCCGGGCCGCAGGAGCGCCGGGACCATCCGGTGGACGCGGTCGATGGCGCCACCCGCCTCCCGCAGCGCCGCCACCTCGGCCGTGCTCTTGCGCATCCGCAGCCGGCGCAGCACCCGGCCGGCCGGCACCTGGATGGCGGCCGGCAGCGCGTCCCGGAACCGCAGGGCCATGACGGCCCACATCCGGTCGGCGACGCCCACCTGGGCGAGTTGGCGGGGCAGCCGGGAGGCCACGAGCGCGAACGGGTCGTCGGTCTCGTCCCACGGTACGAGCTCGATGCCGAGCGCTCCCGCCGGGGAGGCCTGCGCCGCGGGCAGCTCCAGTCTGGGCACCACCAGGAACGGATCACCGGCCGCGGGCACCACCAGGCACGTCAGCCGCTCCAGCTGGATCGCGTCGTACCCCGTGGTGTACCGCAGGTCGGGCCCGGGAGTCAGCAGGACCGCGCCGAGCCCGTGCTCCGCGGTGGCCTTCTGGACCAGGGCGAGCCGCCCGGGTGGATACAACTCCGTCGTCACATCCGAGTTCACAGTCGTCAATCTAACCTCACCGGCATGGACCGGACGGCGGCCGCACCCCAGATGCGGCCGGCGGGCGCCCGAGGGCACCGCGTCCTGGCGGTACGAACGCCTTGGTGCGACGATGAGCCCGTGCCTGGATTGATGCTGCTGGATACCCCGTCGCTGTACTTCCGTGCCTTCTACGGCGTACCCGAGTCGGTGAAGGCCCCGGACGGGACGCCGGTCAACGCCGTGCGCGGCCTGATCGACATGATCGCCCGTCTGGTGAGGGACCGCTCCCCCGAGCGCCTGGTCGCCACCATGGACGCCGACTGGCGGCCGGCGTTCCGGGTGGCGGCACTGGCGTCGTACAAGACGCACCGGGTCGCGGCGGACGGCGGTGACCAGGTCCCGTCCTCGCTGGACGCGCAGCTGCCCGTCATCGAGGCCGTGCTGGACGCCCTGGGGCTGGCCCGCCTGGGAGCGCCCGGGTACGAGGCGGACGACGTGATCGGCACGCTGGCGGTCCGGGCCGAGGGGCCGGTGGACATCGTCACCGGCGACCGCGACCTCTTCCAGCTGGTCGATGAGGACGGCCCCGTCCAGGTGCTGTACATCGCACGCGGGATCAGGAACCTCGAGGTGCTCGGCGAGAAGGAGGTCGCCGCCAAATACGGCATCCCCGGGCGCGGTTACGCGGACTTCGCGACGCTGCGAGGAGATCCCAGCGACGGGCTTCCGGGAGTGCCGGGGGTCGGGGACAAAACGGCGGCCGCCCTGGTGACCCGGTTCGGCTCCGTGGCGGGGATCCTGGCGGCCCTGGATTCCGGGACCACCGAGGGTTTCCCGGCCGGCAGCCGGTTCAAGCTCGCCGCCGCCCTGGACTACCTCGCCGCGGCGCAGACCGTGGTCCAGGTGGTGACCGACATCGACCTCCCGCAGGTCGACGACCTGCTTCCGCGCACGCCGCGCGATCCGGAACGGCTGGTGGAACTGGCCGACCGGTGGAATCTCGGCAGCCCGGTGAACCGCCTCCTGGCGGCGCTCGCCCCCTGATCGGCGGCTATGTGTCAGCTGACACAGTTAACCCGCCCGGCGTACCCCAGCATTTCGATCTATGGCGGGTTTCCATCAGGACGCGAGGCGCGCGGTACCCGCACCGCCGGAGTTCATCGTGCCTGTCCACGGCGGTTTCGAGCCCGGCGCCCGGTGGGACGAACCCGTCCCCGCCCTGGCCGCGGTCCTGACCGCGCTTCAGCGGTCCAACCATGCCACCGCCTTCGCCTCGTGGACGGTGACGACCATCGGCCTCGGGCTGATCTTTCAGGCCCGCACGGTCTGGGCGGCCGGTTCGGTCTCGATCGTGCTGCTCCCGGTGCTCGCCATGACCACACGCGTGACCGTGCTACTGATCATGGCGGGGGGTGCGGGTGCGCGGACGGCCGTCGGCGGCGCGTGGCGGGATGAGCACGACCCGTCCACGGGGGCCGCCGCCGACGAGCCGCCTGCGGCCGGACCGGCCGCCTCGCTCGGCCTGATCACCGCGGGGGGTTGATCGCCGGCATCCGTGACACCGGGTTCAGCGCCCCGCTCCCCCTCTGTCCCGGATGCCGGTCTCCTGCTCCCTGATGTCAGGGGTTGTCAGGACCGCCACGGGAGGTGTGAATTGGAGCCTACCGACCCCCGCACCCCCGTCGTCCGGACGGGGCCGCACGGAAACGGATCCTCGGTGCTCGAAGGGACCGCTCACCAGCCATTCATCCGCCGCCGCTTCTGGAACGATCTGACCGAGGCCGAACGCAGCACCCTGCGCGCCTACGGCCGTCCCCGCGCCTACGCCCCGAAGATGGCGCTCTGCTCGCAGGGGGACGGCTCAGATCATGTGGTCATCATCATGACGGGCTGGGTGAAGGTGACCTCCTCCACCACTGAGGGCCACGACGTGTTCCTGGCCGTGCGGGGCCCCAGCGATCTGGTCTGCGAAGGGGCCATGTTCCGGGAAAGGAACCGCTCGGCGACGGTCACCTCGCTGGGCCCGCTGAACGCCCTGGTGGTGCCCTCGGGCCGGTTCACCACGTTCCTGGACGGTAATCCCCGGGTCTCCCGGATGGTCACCGGGACCGTAGTCAACCGCCTCGACGACGCCGACCGGCGGGCGCAGGCCCACGCCACGGGCGGCGGCGCGCTGCGGATCGCGGATCTGCTGATCTATCTGGCCGAGCTCTCCGAGCACTACGAGCACTACGACCCGCCGGGCGCCGACGGCGGCATCCTGATCCGCCCGCAGCTGTCCCAGGCGGAGCTGGGCAGCTGGGTGGACGCCTCGCGGGAGACCGCGGCCCGGGCCTTCAAGGACCTGCGCGACCTCGGCCTGGTGCGGACCGGCCGGCGAAGGATCACCGTCGTGGACCTGCCGGGTCTTCAGGCCCACGCGGACCGGCTCAGAGCGGAACGCGGAGCCGAGCCGGGCGACGACGGAGGCGGACCGCCCACCGGCCACCGGAGGTGACCGGCGAGCCCTTCCGCGAAGAAGGGTGGTCCCCGCGCCCGGCACGGTCTTCTGGTGATCCCGCGATCGGGGGCAGGGCGATCGCGTGATCACGTGCGGATCGCCACGGGTCAGCGGCGTGCGCGGGCACGGCCGCGGGACCAGCCGCCGCGCCAGTTGGTGCTGGTGCCGAACCCGGCCAGGTGCAGGGCCACGAAGAACAGGCCGAGCAGCGTCAGGGTTCCGTTGTTGAACAGGTCGGACGAAATATTCGCCAGATCGGCCAGAAGGCCGATGGCGAAGACGATTGCCGCGATAAGTGCGAACATCGTTCTTACCTCCGGATCAGTTGTGCGCGCCACCTTGTGGCGCGTACAGGAAATCTCCGGAGATCAACGGTTCAAACAGCGGATACCAAAAGGACGCGCCCTTTACATTGTAAGTCGAGGCCTGAACTCACCGGACGAGGGCTGATCAGGGCTTGATCTCCCGCAGCCGGCCGGTTTCGACCTCGTAGACGAATCCCCGGACCGATCCCTTGAGCGGGATGAAGGGGTCGGCTTGGATCCGGGCGATCGACTGCCGGACGTCCTCCTCGACGTCGTCGAACGCCTCGGCCGACCAGTCCGGCTTGAGACCGGTCTCCTGCTGGATCTGCGCCTTGAACGCGTCGTCGGTGAAGGTGAGCATCCCGCAGTCGGTGTGATGGATCAGAATTATCTCCTGGGTGCCGAGCAGCCGCTGGCTGATGGCCAGGCTGCGCCGCTCGTCCGCCGTGACGACCCCGCCCGCGTTGCGGATGACGTGCGCGTCGCCCTCGGTGAGCCCGAGGAGGCCGTACGGGTTGAGCCGAGCGTCCATGCAGGCCAGCACGGCCACGCGCTTGCCGGGAGGCAACGGCAGGTCGCCCTTGTCGAAGCTCGCCGCGTACCGCTCGGCGTTGGCCAGCAGTTCGTCCGTCACGCTCATGGAGATCCCTCTCAGTGTCGCCGGGGCGGGCACTCCCCACAATTGCCCGGTTTCCCTACCGGGTCAATAGGTCATTACGGAAGGTGGCGTACGCCCGGCACGCCGCGGGCCACCTCGCCCGCCCGCCGACGGGCTCAGGCCACCGAGGAGTAGGCGATGATGCCCCGGCGCATGGCGTCCATCGCCTGGCCCGCGGTGCGGCGGATCCGGCTGTCCCTGGGGGCCGCGTCGGCGACCTGGCCGAGCAGGTCCAGAAGCTGCTTGACGGCCCGGACGAAGTCACCGGCGGTCATGCCGGTCTCGCTGAGGACGGTGTCGAGCTGGTGGCCCTTGGCCCACCGGAAGGCCGCCCACGCGAAGCCCAGATCGGGTTCCCGCAGGAACGAGACCCGGTTGTCCTTTTCGACCTCGTCGAGCTCACCCCAGATCCGGATCATCGCTCCGAGCGCCTCCTGGACCCGGCCGGACGGGGTCTTGGGCGGGGTCGCGTCGTCGGGCTGGCGGGACTCGAAGACCAGCGCCGACACGCACGCCGCGAGCTCGGGGGGCGAAAGCTCCTCCCAGATCCCGGCGCGCAGGGACTCCGCGGTCAGCAGGTCGAGCTCGTTGTAGATGCGGCCGAGCAGGCGTCCCTCCTCGGTGACGGTGTCCCCCTGGAGGTAGCCGAGCTGCTCCAGCACCGCGCAGACCCGGTCGAAGGTGCGCGCGATGACCTGGGAGCGGCTCTCCACCCGTCGCCGCAGCCCGGCGGTCTCGCGTTCCAGCCGGTGGTAGCGCTCCGCCCAGCGGGCATGGTCCTCGCGCTTGTCACAGCCGTGGCTGGGGTGCTGGCGGATCTCCTTGCGGAGGCGGGCGATCTCGGTGTCCTCGTGCTGGCCGCCGCCGTCCCGGCCGCGTTTGGGAGCGTGGCCGTCCTCGCCGTACTTGTCGCGCAGGTTGGCGGCGAGGTCGCGGCGGTGCTGCGGGGTCCGGGCGCTGAACCACTTGGGAATGCGGATCCGCTCGACCGGCTCGACCGGTGCGGGGAAGTCCAGGATCGTCAGCCGCTTGACCTGACCGTTGACGCTGAGCACCAGCGGGGCGGGGCCGTCCGACCGCTTGGCCAGACCGGGGTCGATCACCACGCCGACGCCGGTCCGGCGCCCGGCGGGCACCACGATGACGTCCCCGGGGCGCAGCCGCTCCAGCGACCTGGCGGCCTCGGCGCGGCGGGCGAAGGAACGTTCCCGCGACAGCTGGGATTCCCGGTCCGACAGGGCCCGGCGCAGCGCGGAGTATTCCATGAAGTCGCCGAGGTGGCAGGTGGCGGCCGCGGCGTAGCCGTCGAGGGCCTCTTCGTTCTTGTGCACCTGGCGGGCCAGCCCGACCACCGCACGGTCGGCCTGGAACTGCGCGAACGACTCCTCCAGGAGGGTACGGGCACGTTCGACGCCGACCGCGCCGACCAGGTTCACGGCCATGTTGTAGGACGGGCTGAAGCTGGAGTTGAGCGGATAGGTCCGGGTGGAGGCGAGGCCCGCGACCGAGCCGGGATCGACGCCCGGGGACCACAGCACGACTGCATGCCCCTCGATGTCGATGCCGCGCCGTCCGGCCCGCCCGATGAGCTGGGTGTACTCGCCCGGGGTGAGGTCGGTGTGCGCCTCACCGTTCCACTTGTCGAGCTTTTCGATCACCACTGAGCGGGCCGGCATGTTGATGCCCAGGGCGAGGGTCTCGGTGGCGAAGACCGCCTTGATCAGCCCCCGGACGAACAGGTCCTCGACGATCTCCTTGAAGCTCGGCAGCATGCCCGCGTGGTGCGCGGCGAGGCCGCGCTCCAGCCCGGCCAGCCACTCGTCATAGCCGAGGATCCGCAGGTCCTCTTCGGCGATGTCGGCGGTCCGCTGCTCGACGTAGGCGCGGATCTCCTCGGCCTCCTCCTTGGAGGTGAGCCGGATCCCGGCGTACAGGCACTGGCTGACCGCGGCGTCACAGGCCGCCCGGCTGAAGATGAACGTGATCGCGGGCAGCAGCCCCGCCCGGTCGAGCCGCTCGATCACCTCGGACCGGGCCGGCGGCCGGAAGCGGGTGGGCCGGCTCTGCCGCCGGTGACCGGTGCGCCTGCCCTGGTTGACCTTGACCCGGCGGACCTCGTCCAGGGCGATGCGCCGCAACTCGGGGTTGACCTTGGCGTGGTCGTCGTCGACGAACAGGTCGTACAGCCGGGTGCCGACCAGCATGTGCTGCCAGAGCGGCACCGGCCGGTCCTCATCGACGATCACGGTCGTGTCGTTGCCGGTGTCGCCGCCCCGGACCGTCCTCAGCCACTCGCCGAACTCCTCGGCGTTGCTGACGGTGGCCGACAACGCGACGATGCGCACGCTGTCCGGGACGTGGATGATGACCTCTTCCCAGACCGCGCCGCGGAACCGGTCGGCGAGATAGTGCACCTCGTCCATGACCACGTAGGCCAGCCCGCTGAGGGTCGGCGAGCCCGCGTAGAGCATGTTGCGCAGCACCTCGGTCGTCATGACGACGATCGGGGCCTCACCGTTGACGCTGTTGTCCCCGGTGAGCAGCCCGACCTTGTCCGCGCCGTAGCGGCGCACCAGGTCGGCGTACTTCTGGTTGGACAGCGCCTTGATCGGCGTCGTGTAGAAGCATTTCTGCCCGCGGGCGAGCGCCAGGTGGACGGCGAACTCCCCCACCACCGTCTTGCCCGAGCCGGTGGGGGCGGCGACGAGGACACCGTCCCCGGCTTCGAGAGCCCGGCAGGCGTCGATCTGGAACGGGTCCAGCTCGAAGTCGTACAGGCCCTCGAAGTCGAGCAACGCCGATCCGGTGCCTTCGGTCCGCCTGCGATGGGCGGCGTACCGCTCGGCCGGCGTGATCCCAGGGGAGCTCATGAAACGAGCCTACGGTTTGGTACCGACCGATTCCTACTCGGATACCCGGTCAGCGGGTCTCGATCCCGTTCTTCTCGACCGCCGGGCCCTCCAGCTCGGTCTCTTCCAGGTCCAGCGGAGAGGCCTCGTCGTCATCGAGTCCGGCGTACGGGTCCGGGCGCGCGGCCAGTCTCTTGTCGTGGATCCAGGCGATGAGCTCGGCCACTTCGAACAGGATGACCGTGGGGATCGCCAGGGCCAGCATGGTGAAGGGATCCTGGCTGGGGGTCGCGACCGCGGCGAACACGAAGATGCCGAAGATCAGCGACCGGCGGAACTTCTTGATCCGCTCATGGGTCAGCACGCCGGCCATGTTGAGGATGATGACGAACAGCGGCAGCTCGAACGTCAGCCCGAAGATCATCAGCATGGCGGTCGCGTAGCCGAGGTAGTCCTGGACCCCGACCAGCACCGTCGTGTCGCCCGGAGCCAGCCCGACGAAGATCTGCAGGCCCTTGTCGAGGGTGAAGTAGGCCAGGGCGCCGCCGGCGCAGAACAACGGCACCGCCGCACTCAGGAAGACGTAGGTCCAGCGCCGTTCCCTGCGGTACAGCCCGGGGGCCACGAACGCCCAGAGCTGGTAGAGCCAGATCGGAGACGAAAGCAACGCCCCGATGATGAAGGCGATCTTGATGTGGACGAAGAAGCCGTCGAAGATCCCGTGCACGACCAGATTGCACACGCCGCCCAGGCAGTGCTTAGGGTTCAGCCGGTTGTAAGGCTTCTGCAGGACGTTCCAGACGGGATCGAAGAAGATCCATCCGACGACCATGCCGAGAAGCAGGCCAAGCGCAGCCCGCAGGACCCGTCTGCGAAGTTCCCGGATGTGCTCCATCAGCGGCATGCGGCCGTCGGCATCGGCGGCCGGGCGCGGGCTCGTGACCTTCATCGTCGGCGTGTCCGGGGGGATCGTCGGGCTCAGGAAGTCCTGTTGGCCTGGTCGGCCTTCGACAGTGGCACGCCGTTGAGGGTCGCGCCCTCACCGGCCGGCAATCCTTGCGGGCTCGGTGCCTGCGAGGCCTGAGCCTGCGCCTCGAGCGCGGCCGCCTGCTCGCGCAGCTTCGCGGCTTCGTCGCGGAGCTTGGCCTCGTGGGCGGCCTTCGGCTGGTCGTCATCCATCAGGCCCTTGGTCTCGGACTTGAAGATGCGCAGCGAGCGGCCCAGGGAACGGGCGGAGTCCGGAAGCTTCTTGGAGCCGAACAGCACCAGAACCACCACGGCAATGATCAGGATTTCCCAAACGCCAAGATCAGGCATAACGGTCCTCTTCAGCAGGAGAGCTATTCAGCTCGATGGTACGCCTCACGAGCATATGCCCTAGTCGCGGATCCGTTGAAGGGCCTGGAGTTCATCCGCCAGCGCCGCTTGTTTCGGCTCGAGCCGCCGGCGCGTGCGTTCCAGTTCACGTCCGAGGCGCGTCACGGCGACGAACACCCGGAACGTGCAGAACGCGAGCACCAGCAGCCCGGCGAAGGCGATGCCCACCGATGCCAGAACCCAGTCCACCCTCACCACGTTAGCGGACCGGGCGGCTCACCTCACCCACGGCTCTCAACCGATTCGTAAAGGGCCAGGGCCCGCCCGGCGTCGGAACGGATCTCCGCCGCCAGACCGGGCGGATCCGTCACCCGTCCCTGGTCGCCCAGCCGCAGCGCCAGCCCGCGCAGCCAGCGGGTGTCGGGGGTCCGCAGCACCACCCGCAGCCGCCCCTCCCCCAGTTCCTCGACGCTCTCGCACGGGTAGTGGTCGGAGACCCAGCGGCCGGCCGGAGTCAGCTCCACGGTGACCCGGACGTCCTGCGGCGACGGCCGGAACAACCCGCCGTCGACGTCGACGGGCTCGGCATCGTCGGGCACCTGCGCGGCCACGTCCAGGATCGCCAGATCCACGATCCGGTCCAGCCGGAAGACCCGGACGGCCTCGGCCCGCCGGCACCAGCCCTCCAGATAGGCCTGCCCGTCGACGAACAGCAGCCGCATCGGGTCGACATCGCGTTCGGTGTTCTCGTCGCGGCCCGGCACGTAGTAGGTCAGGTGCAGCCGCCGCTGCAGGGTGAGCGCCTCCTGTACCCTCGCCAGCGCGTCGCCACGGGCGTCCACCTGCACCGAGACCTGGCTGCTGACCGCGGCAACGGCGGTCCCCGCCGCGTTCTCCAGCTTGGCGATCACCCTGCTGAGGGCGTCCCGGTCCTGGAGGTCGGGAATCTCGGCCAGCATCCGCAACGCCACCAGCAGCGCGCTGGCCTCGTCCACCCCCAGCCGCAGGGGCCGCGCGATCGACTCGGCCTCGGTGACGGTGATCTCCCCGCCCTCGTAGGAAAGATCGATCGGGCAGTACGGGTCGGGCGCGCGCAGTTCCACGCACCACAGCAGGTTGAGATCGTCGATCAGCTGCTTCTCGCTGATCCGGAAGGCCGCGGCGGCCTCGGCCAGCCCCACCGACTCGCGGCTCACCACGTACGGGACCAGGGCGAGCAGCCGCGACAGCCGATCGGTCGAGGTGGAACTCATGCCAGAACCCGCTTCAGCTGCTGGATGACGGCCTCCCGGAGATCAGGCGGCCCGAGCACGATCACGTCGTCGGCGAACCGCGCGAGGTAGGGGGCGAACCAGTCCACGTCGCTGAACGACAGCTCGGCGCCCTCCCAGGTCGCGTCGATGGACCGCAGGTCGCCGGCCCAGCGCCGCAGCCCGTGCGCGGCGCCCCGGCGCAGCCGTACCGAGGCGGTCCGGGGCTCGGCTGGCGGCTCCCCCCAGTCGAAGGCGATCGCCCGGACGTCGATGCCCTCCGGCACGATGACCGTGCCGGCCGGGCCGTCGACGACGACGTCGCCGATGATCCGGCTGAGCCGGAAGACCCGCACCGCGTCACGGTCGCGGTCATGGCCGACGACGTACCAGCGGCCCCGCCGGCTCACCACTCCCCACGGCTCCAGGTGACGCCTGGACGCCCCGGTCCGGCCCACGGCCTGGTAACCGAAGGCGACCGGCCGGTGGTCGCGTACAGCCTTCCACAACGCAGGGAAGGCGGGGTCGTCGGCGTCCACCCGCGGCTCGATGCCCACCGCCGCCCCCTGGTCGCGGGCGTCGGTGTCCACACCCGCCGCACTCAGCTTGAGCAGCGCACCGGAGGCGGCCTCGGCCAGGCTGGCCTGCTGCCAGACTCGGGCCGCCAGCCCCAGCACCGCGGCCTCGTCCGGCGTCAGATGAAGTTCGGGCAGCTCGTAGGCCTGCCTGGGGATGCGGTACCCCGGCTCGTCGTCCTCGTCCGCGCCGATCTCCAGCGG
The DNA here is from genome assembly GCA_025964695.1 of Streptosporangiaceae bacterium. Lineage (GTDB taxonomy): Bacteria > Actinomycetota > Actinomycetes > Streptosporangiales > Streptosporangiaceae > Actinomadura_E. The sequence goes on from JAOPYK010000199.1 coordinate 35,216, forward strand.
GATTCCGAGCTCGCGCAGCTCTTCCTTGTCGCGCTCGAACATCCGCTTGAACGCCTCGTCGGACCCCGGATACCCGGGCACCGCGTAGCGGATCTGCCCGGCCGTGAGATAACGCCGGGTCGCGAGCAGGCAGACCACCAGATTCAGCAGCCTCTCGGTCTTGCGCCGCGACACGACGCCACCACCTCTCCTTCGGAAGGGATGAGAGGAGCTCCGCCGATCCTCCCCGCCACGACGCTACCGTTATCGGGTGATCCGATGGCGCAAAGGCAGCGTAGAAGGCGTCCGCCGTGAGTGGCCAGGGGCGGTCGAGCTCAATGTCGTGATCGACGGTTCCCCGGCCAGGGCGCTGGCCTACCCGGCGCTCGTCGGCCGTCCGGAGCCGGGCGACACCGTGCTGCTCAACACCACCGCACTGGCGATGGGCCTGGGCACCGGCGGGTACGCCATGGTCGTGGCGGTGCCGGACCGGCTGCCGCCCGACCCGTCCGGGCCCGGCCACCTGGTCAAGGCCCGCTACACCCCGCTGCAGGCCACCGTGCTCGGCGCCGACGAACAGGGCTCACCGCACCACGCCCTGCTGGCCGACGCCGACTCCCTGGACGGCCTGCCCGTCATCGTCGCCGATCTGCACTCGGCGCTGCCGCCCATCCTGGCCGGGCTGCTCGCCGCCCGCCCCGGCACCCGGGTGGTCTACGTCATGCCCGACGGCGGAGCGCTGCCGGCCTGGTTCTCCATGTCGATCGCCCAGCTCACCGCCGCCGGCGTGCTGGCCGCCACGGTGACCACGGGCCAGGCGTTCGGCGGTGACCTCGAGACGGTGACCGTGCACACCGGGCTGCTGGCGGCCCGGCTGGTACTGGACGCCGAGGTGGTGGTGCTCGCCCAGGGACCGGGCAACCTCGGGACCGGCACCCGGTGGGGGTTCTCGGGGGTGTCGGCGGGTGAGGCCGTCAACGCGGCCGCCGTGCTGGCCGGCCGGCCGGTCGCGTCCCTGCGCGTCAGCGAGGGCGACCTGCGCGAACGTCACGTGGGCGTCTCCCATCACAGCCTGACCGCCTACGGCAGGGTCGCGCTGGCCCGCGCCGACGTGGTGGTGCCCGGGCTGCCCGGCCCGTTCGGCGACCGGGTCCGCGAGCAGTCAGCCGCCCTCGGCGACCGCCACCGGCTGGTACGGGTCCCGGTGGACGGCCTCCAGGACACGCTCAGGGACGCCGAGAAGGAGTGGGGGGTCCGGCTGTCCACCATGGGACGCGGGCTCGAGCAGGATCTGCCCTACTTCCTCACCGCTGCGGCCGCCGGACGGCACACGGCCGCCCTGCTCGGCCGGTAGGCGCCCGGCCGGTACCGCCCCGGTCAGTAGGCGCCGAGGATGTCGACGACGTAGACGAGGGTGTCGTCGCCCTTGATGCCGGACTGCTTGAGGCCCTTCGGCCCGTAACCCTGCGCCGGCGGCACGACGAGCAGCAGGCGGCTGCCCACCTTCTGCCCGAGGAGGCCCTGGTCCCAGCCCGGCATGACCTGCTTGGCCCCGATCACGGTCGAGAACGGGTGCCCGGCGGTGTAGGAGGAGTCGAATGCCCTGCCGTCACGCCAGAGATAGCCGGCGTACTGGAGGGCCAGGATCTGACCGCCCTTCACCGGCGCGCCGGCGCCCGTGATCAGTGTCCGCACCTGCAGGGTCTTGGGCGGGGCGGCCTTCGGCACCGTCACCGGCGGGGCCTGACCCGGCTGCGCGGCGCCCACGCGGGGCAGCCGGGCGTCGGTCAGCGGCTGAGCCGCCCCCTTGGCCCCCGACTCCTTCGGGAACCTGGCGACCACGTCCAGGACGTACACCAGCGAGTCCTGGCCGGTGATCTGCAGCTGCGGGGCGCCCTTGTCGCCGTAACCGTCCTTCGGCGGGATGACCGTGACCAGCCGGCTGCCGACCTTCGCGCCGACCATGGCCTTCTCCAGCCCCGGGATCAGTTGCCAGGACGGGAACGCCGCCGGGGTGTCCCCGCCGGCGAAGCTCGAGGCGATCAGCTTGTTGGCCGAGTCGTTCCAGGCGTAGCCGGCGTAGTCGGCGATCACCAGATCACCCTTGCGCACCTGCGCGCCCTTGCCCTTGATCACGGTCCGGGAGGCGAACTTCCCGTCCGGCTTGGTCGAGGGGATGGTGACGGTCGGCCGCAGGCCGAACGCCCCCTCCACCTTGACGCCGGACCCGCCACCACCACCGCCGCCGCACGCCGTCGGCAGCAACAGCAGCGGCGTGCACAGCACGGCGGCCAGACGGGACGCGGCGGCTCTGCGCATGATGGATCCCCCCGGGGGCGGCTGGTGGGCGCGGAGCGCTCACACTACCGCCTGGTGGGCTCCCGGACGTTCCCGGATCACATCCCGGCGATGAGCTTGTCCACCCTCTCGTCCACCGACTTGAACGGGTCCTTGCACAGCACCGTCCGCTGCGCCTGGTCGTTGAGCTTCAGATGCACCCAGTCGACGGTGAAGTCGCGCCGCTTCTCCTGCGCCTTGCGGATGAACTCCCCGCGCAGCCTGGCCCGCGTGGTCTGCGGCGGCACCGACTTGGCCTCGAAGATGTCGAGATCGCGCGAGACGCGTTCGACCGCCCCGCGCTTCTCCAGCAGGTAGTACAGCCCGCGCCCGCGGTGCACGTCGTGATAGGCCAGGTCCAGCTGGGCCACTCGGGGCGAGCTCAGCGGCAGGTCGTACTTACGCCGGTACCGCTCGATGACCTGGTACTTCGTCACCCAGTCGATCTCGCGGGCGACCATGTCCAGATCACCGGTCTCCACCGCGCGCAGGGTCCGCTCCCACAGGTCCAGCACCCGCTTGACGGTCGCGTCCCCGCCGTTCTTGTCAACGAAGTCCTTGGCCTTGGAGAAGTACTCCCGCTGGATGTCCAGCGAGCTCGCCTCCCGGCCGTTGGCCAGCCGCACCTTCCGCCGGCCGGTCATGTCGTGGCTGACCTCGCGGATGGCCCGGATCGGGTTCTCCAGGGTCAGGTCCCGCATGACCACACCCGCCTCGATCATGCGCAGCACCAGGTCGGTGGCGCCGACCTTGAGCAGCATCGTCGTCTCGCTCATGTTCGAGTCGCCGACGATGACGTGCAGCCTCCGGAAGCGCTCCGCGTCCGCGTGCGGCTCGTCCCGGGTGTTGATGATGGGCCTGCTGCGGGTGGTGGCGCTGGAGACGCCCTCCCAGATGTGCTCGGCCCGCTGCGACACGCAGTAGACCGCCCCGCGCGGAGTCTGCAGCACCTTGCCGGCCCCGCAGATGATCTGCCGGGTCACCAGGTACGGGATGAGCACGTCCGCCAGCCGGCCGAACTCGCCGTGCCGCCCCACGAGATAGTTCTCGTGACAGCCGTAGGAGTTCCCGGCCGAGTCTGTGTTGTTCTTGAACAGATAGATGTCACCGGCGATGCCCTCCTCCCGGAGCCGCCGCTCGGCGTCGACGAGCAGACCCTCGAGGATCCGCTCCCCCGCCTTGTCGTGCGTCACCAGATCCACGACGCTGTCGCACTCCGGCGTCGCGTACTCCGGATGGCTCCCCACGTCGAGGTAGAGCCGTGCGCCGTTTCGAAGGAACACATTGCTGGAACGACCCCACGAGACCACCCTGCGGAACAGATAGCGGGCCACCTCATCCGGTGACAACCGCCGCTGACCGCGGAAGGTGCATGTCACGCCGTACTCGTTCTCCAACCCGAAGATGCGCCTGTCCACACCGTGAGCCTATGCGGCCGCACCGTGTCATGGCACTGTCTGAGCCGCCCGGGTTCCCTGTGACGCGCGAGACCGGCCCCTCACCTGCACGATCTTGCTCGAACGGCCGGGTCTTCCGCCGCGTGCGAAGAGTCCCCCGCGGCCCCCGCGCATCGCGTGAACCGTACGGCCGCGGCCGCGGCCGCGGCCGGGAACGGCGATGGCCCCGTTCCACCGAACAGGGCCATCGCCTTTACGTTGTAGATCACAACTCGTTTTATGATCATTTCCAGCTCATCATGATCAGGCCGGAAGTTCAGGCGCCGCCGTCCTCCTCGGCCGGCGCCTCGACGTCCACGTCCGCCGCCGCGGCCCCGTTGGCGGCCTCACCCAGCAACTGGTCGATCCGGGCCGGGGGCAGCCGCCGGAACAGCCGGTGCACCCGGTTGCGGTCCAGCACCGCGGCCTCCAGCGACTTCGCCTCCAGATGCCGGTCCGCGTCCTGCTGCTCCAGCGCGTGCACAGCCGCCTTCAGCGCCGCCGCGAGAGACATGTCCTCCGCGTAGGCCTCCTTCAGCGACGCCGCCACCGCCTCCGCCTTGCCGCCCATCGCCACGAACCCGTGCTCGTCGGCCACCGAGCCGTCGAAAGTCAGCCGGTACATCTGATCAGTCGCAGCGTCCTCACCCACCTGCGCGACCACGAGCTCCACCTCGTACGGCTTGTACTGCTCGGTGAAGATCGTGCCCAGCGTCTGGGCGTAGGCGTTGGCCAGCCCCCGAGCCGTCACGTCCTGGCGGTCGTACTGATAACCGGTCACGTCGGCGTACCGGACCCCCGCCAGCCGCAGGTTCTCGAACTCGTTGTACTTCCCGACCGCGGCGAACGCGATCCGGTCGTAGATCTCACTGATCTTGTGCAGTGCCCGCGACGGGTTGTCCGCCACGAACAGGATGCCCTGGTCGTACTGCAGCACGACCACACTCCGGCCCCGCGCGATGCCCTTACGCGCGTAGTCCGCCTTGTCCTTGGCCTGCTGCTCGGGAGCCACATAGAACGGCATGGACATCGGTCGATCCCCCTTCTACCGCAGCGGGGCGGCGGGACCGCCCGGAGCGTTGTAACGCCCATCGACGACAGCCTGCGCGAGCGCGCCGACCTGCTCGTCCGCGAGCCTCCGGTAACCGTCGGCCGTCACCGACGACACCACTGGGAAGATCCGCCGGATCAGATCCGGGCCCCCCGTCGCGGAATCGTCGTCAGCGGCGTCGTAGAGCGCGTGCACGCACACCAGCGCCGCGTCCTCCTCCGACAGTCCCTCGCGGTACAGCTTCTTCAGCGAGCCCCGGGCGAACACCGATCCCGAGCCGATCGAGTGATGATCGTGCTCCTCGTACTTCCCGCCCGCCGCGTCATAACTGAAGATCCGGCCGGCCCCGCGGTCCTCGTCGAAACCCGCGAACAACGGCACGACCACCAGGCCCTGCATCGCCATCCCCAGATTGCCGCGGATCATCGTCGCCAGCCGGTTGGCCTTGCCCTCGAGGGAGAGCGTGCGGCCCTCCATCTTTTCGTAGTGCTCGAGCTCCACTTGGAACAGCCGCACCAGCTCCAGTCCCAGCCCGGCGGTGCCCGCGATGGAGATCGCCGAGAACTCGTCGGCGCGGAAGACCTTCTCGATGTCCCGCTGCGCGATCACGTTGCCCGCGGTCGCCCGCCGGTCGCCGGCCATCACGACGCCGTCCGGGAACGTGACCGCCACGATGGTCGTGCCATGCGGGAGCTCGTCCCCCACCGGCGAGGCCGGCGGCGTACGCCGTGCGGGCAACAGGTCAGGGGAGTACGACGACAGGAAATCCGTGAAAGACGACGACCCGGGGTCCATGAAGATCCCTGGGAGACGCCCGTAATGCGAATCGTGGGACGCCACGCGACTCCTTCCCTCCACTCACGCGGCCGGACCGCCCGGAACACGCTGGCCGGCCCGACGTGACCATGAAATCTTCTTAGACCCTACTGTCCCGGCAACGCGCATGGGCGGCTGCGTGATCCCGAGCCGAATCCGCCCAGGGCGAACCCGCCAGCCATTACCGGACCATCTGAAACGCACACGCACTGGTCGGTACGGCCACTCTCTCACCGCCCGAGCACTACGATGACGACGTGGTGTGGGGACCTCCAGGCCGCCCGGGACCGCCCCCGGGACCGCCCCCGGGCGCGACGCCAGGGCCGGGCCGGCCCCCAGGACCGGGCTGGCCGAACCCGCACGCCCAGCGCAGCTGGCCGGGCACCCCTCTACCGCCGCAGTACACCCCCTCGCCACCCGGACCACCGGCCTCCGACCGCGATCCCTCCACCGACCCTTTCACCGACCCCTTCCAGCAGGCCGAACACGACACCCGCGCCACCGTCGCCGCACCCTGGTGGTCACTGGCCGCCCCCGTCCACCGCCAGCAGGCCCTCGCTCCCCGCCTGCTCGGCCTCCCCGACCACACCTGGTGGATGTACGGCGCCTGGGCGCACTGGTACCGCCGGCACCCCGCCGACGGCCGCTGGTTCCCCTGCCCGCCCCCAAAGGCCACCCCCACCCGGCGCAGTGCCTTCTCCCCCCACCAGGGCCTCGTCCCACCCGGCGTCCCCCCGGAACTGCTGCCCACCGGACCCGATTTCACCCACGACCTCGGCATCCCCCTGGCAGTCGCCGGCACCCCCGTCTCAGGTGCGGCCGTCTACCGGCTCCGCCAGATCATCACCGAGGCCGCCCTCGCGCCGCCCGCGGACCACCCGCTCGGCTGGAGCCACTTCCTGCACGGCACCCCCAGCACTGTCGCCGCCACCTGGAGCACCATGCTCTGGTGCGCCGCCGTGCCGCTGTTCGACCCCGACGTCGACGCCCCCCTGCTCGACCTCTGGGAGCCCTACCTCGCCCAGTCCTTCACCGACAACGGCAGGCTGCGCTGGCTGGTCTCACCCCTGCTGCGCACCATCATCGGGCTCTACGCCGAACGCCTGCACGCGGGCCGGCCCGACGCCGCCGGGCAGATCGCCCGCTGCATGGCGATGACCGCCCAGGCCCTGCGCGACGACCCCCGCTTCCAGGTACGCGCCACCGCCCTGCTGGCCATGCTCGAGCCCATCCAGCTCAATCCCGCCGTCGACCACCATGCCCTCGGCTACGGCGAGCAGGCCGTCGAACGCCAATGGATCAAACGCTGCCCCGCCCCGCTGCTGTCGGCCGTCTTCGGCGACATCGCACCCGGCGAATGCTTCCAGTTCGCCTTCTACGACCTGGCGGTCGCCGTCGCGCCCCTGTGCGGCGAACCCGACAGCACCACCTTCCTGGAACCCCGGCACGCCGCGATCGCGCTGATCGCCGCGGACATGGCCGGCTACCGCCCCGACCTGGCCGGACTGGTCGGCACCTGGCTCGACCCGGAACTGCGCGGCCTGCTGCTGTCGGTGCTGGAACAGCCGGGCCATCCGCTGCGCGGGCTGTGGCCGGTGCGAGGCAAGATGCCGGAGCCCTTCCGGCCCGCGAGCGCCTCGGCCGCACTGGACGTACTCAGCGCCGCCGCCGCGCTGGACTTCGCCTGGTGCCGGCTGGCGAAGGGCATTCCCATCCCCCCGGATGGCTTCAAGGTCCCCGAGGCCTTTGCCGCCGTCCTCGACGAGCCCCCGGCACCGGCACCCGCGCGCGCCCAGGCGGAGTCTTCCGCCGAGTCCGTGCCGGGAGACGATGAGGGCCCCTTGGCCCCGGCCCGGGAGACCGGCCGCCCCGACACCGGACCCATCAAGATCTCCTGAACACCGGCACCTGGCGCCCAGAGCCCGCGGCATGGGCACGTCCGACCCGAGGTCTGGGGGCGCCCGGGGTGTTCCGCACCCGACCGCAGAGAAGGAGAATCGATGACTCCCATGACGCACGAGCAGGCCGTCGTCCGGCTGCACCGCACGATCCCCGCCCCGCCCGAGCGGGTGTACCGCGCGTGGCTGGAACCCGAACTGCTGCGCCGCTGGCTCACGCCCGGCCTGGAGGTCACGCGGGTGGAGGTCGACGAGCGGATAGGCGGCCACTATCGCATCTGGCAGGGCGGCGCCGACGGCGAGGCCGGCGGCTTCGAATGCGAACTGCTCGAGCTCGTCCCGGCCCAGCGGATCGTGTTCCGCTGGGGGTTCGTCGGGCCCGAGCGCCTCGCCGGTCCCGCGTATGACTCCCTGCTGACGATCACGCTCCGCGAGGAGCAGAACGGGACCACGGCGCTGACGCTGGTCCACGAGCGTCTCGGCGACCTGTACGCCGCGATGCCCTACGTGGCCGAGAACGTCGGACCGGGGTGGGAGATGGTCCTCGGCCGGCTCGCCGCGATCATCTAGGAAGTGTGACGGCACCACATGGCCGAGGCGACAGCGGGGAGCCGACGTTTCGTCGGCTCCCCGAGTCGCGCACGACGAGCGGCACGTAAGGCCGCCCGGACCCCCATCGGCCTGCGTACCGGCCTGCCCTGCCTTGCCCAGCGTTCGCGTGGCCGGCCCTGGAGCGCGATCGCGCGGTCCGAATGAATTGATCGGCGAACAGCCCTGACCGTCTAGCCAGGGGTGATATCCGATCTATTCACTGGCCTCCCTTTTGCACGTAGCTGCGCACGAACTCCTCGGCGTTCTCTTCGAGCACTTCATCGATTTCGTCCAGAATTGCATCGACATCGTCGCTGAGCTTCTCCTGGCGCTCCTGGACGTCCTCGCCGGTCGCGGTCTGGGTCTCGTCGACCTCACCGGTCCGCCTGTTGGTCTGCTTCTGTCCGCCGGTGTCCTTGGTGGCCATGTCATCCTCCACACTCGTGCTGGGTACCCCCGACCCTACCGTCAGTGACTCGAAACCAGCGGAAGCCATGATCTCTTCCGCCCGCCGCCGACGGTCTGGGGCCCTGCCGGGGTTATCGCCCGTGCGCCAACCCCTGAAACGGGCAAACCGGTCACAGATGTTCGGTGATCCCAGTCGACCCGGTACCGGGACCATCACGGCGGCCTGTAGCCAGCCGGTGACGGTCGGGGGCGGCCACCCGCACCCGGAAGTCCGGCAGCGCCGCAGACGGCCCGCAGAACGCCTACAGGGCCGGGCAGAGGGGAACGCCGTCACCGGGCGGTGACACAGAGCCGGGATCAGGAGCCGGGATCAGGAGCCGGTGAGCGCGGCCACGAGCTCGGCGGCGGTGCGGCAGCGGTCGAAGAGGTCGCCCACGTGCTCCTTGGTGCCGCGCAGCGGTTCCAGCGTCGGCACACGCTGCAGCGACTCCCGGCCCGGGACGTCGAAAATGACCGAGTCCCAGGAGGCCGCGGCGACCGAGTCCGCGTACTGCCGCAGGCACCGGCCGCGGAAGTAGGCACGGGTGTCCTCGGGCGGGTCCTCGACGGCCGCCTGCACCTCGGCCTCGGTGACGACACGCTCGACCCGGCCCCTGGACTCCAGCCGGTTGTAGAGCCCGCGGTCGGGCCGCACGTCGGTGTACTGCAGGTCGACCAGCTGCAGCCGCGGGTGGGACCAGTCGAGGGAGTCGCGGGTGCGGTAGCCCTCGAGCAGTTCGAGCTTGGCGACCCAGTCGAGCTCACGCGACAGCTGCATGGGATCGTCGCCGAGCCGGTGCAGCACCGACTCCCAGCGGTTGAGCACGTCCTTGGTGTCCTCGTCGACGTCGGCGCCGTAGCGGTCCTCGACGTACTTGCGGGACTGCTCCAGGTATTCCATCTGCAACTGCACGGCGGTCATCTTGCGGCCGTCCCGCAGGGTGAGCAGGTGCTTGCAGCCGGGGTCGTGCGAGACGGCCCGCAACCCCGCCACGGGCATCTCGACCGACAGGTCGACGGTGAGGAAGGAGTCCTCGATCATGGCGAGCACGAGGGCGGTGGTGCCGAGCTTGAGATAGGTGGAGACCTCGCTCATGTTGGCGTCACCGACGATGACGTGCAGCCGGCGGTACTTCTCCGGGTCCGCGTGCGGTTCGTCGCGGGTGTTGATGATGGGCCGCTTCAACGTGGTCTCCAGGCCCACTTCGACCTCGAAGAAGTCGGCGCGCTGGCTGATCTGGAAGCCGTCGCCGCGGCCGTCGACGCCGATGCCGACCCGGCCGGCCCCGCAGACGACCTGGCGGGAGACGAAGAAGGGCGTCAGGTGCCGGACGATGTCGGCGAACGGCGTCTCCCGCTTCATCAGGTAGTTCTCGTGGCAGCCGTAGGAGGCGCCCTTGTTGTCGGTGTTGTTCTTGTAGAGCTGGATCGGCTGGGTGCCGGGCACCATGGCGGCGCGGCGGGCCGCGTCGGCCATGACCCGCTCCCCTGCCTTGTCCCAGATGACGGCGTCGCGGGGGTTGGTGCATTCGGGGGCGGAGTACTCGGGGTGGGCGTGGTCGACGTAGAGCCTGGCACCGTTGGTGAGGATGACGTTGGCCAGGCCGAGGTCCTCGTCGGTGAGCTGGCTGGAATCGGCCACCTCTCTGGCCAGGTCGAAGCCGCGCGCGTCGCGCAGCGGGTTCTCCTCTTCGAAGTCCCACCGGGCCCGCCTGGCCCGCGCCGCGGACGCCGCGAGGTACGCGTTCACGACCTGTGAGGAGGTCACCATCGCGTTGGCCCCCGGCTGACCTGGTACGGAGATTCCGTACTCGGTCTCGATCCCCATCACCCGCCGAACACTCATACGGCCGAGCCTAGTGCGCTTTCGTCGATGTCCCGAGAGGCACGACGTGATCGTGACAGGAATGCCCCCGGCCGGGCTGGTTCCGGCGGGCGGGGAGCGGGGTCCGGCGGCCCGGGGAGGGCCGCGGGGACCTGGCTGGTCCGCGCTGGTCAGCGTGGTGGCCGGGGTGGGGTGGCGGGGGTGGCGGAACGGGAGGCGGTGGATTTCGGGCGGGGCGGGCGGGGACACCGACCGGCAGGGGAAAAATTGTCCGAAATCGATGGCCGGGGAGTGAGGGGCCGTTGCCGCTGGGTGACCGCGGCGGGGGGGCGGTACGGGCTCGCAGCACGCGAAACGGCGGCCGCCCGGAGAGGGTGGCCGCCGCCTTCGCGTGCGTGGTGATGCTAGAGGTACTGGCCGGTGTTGGCGACGGTGTCGATCGACCGGCCCGCCTCGGTGCCCTGCTTGCCGGAGACGAGCGTGCGGATGTAGACGATCCGCTCGCCCTTCTTACCGGAGATGCGGGCCCAGTCGTCGGGATTCGTGGTGTTGGGCAGGTCCTCGTTCTCGTGGAACTCGTCCACGCAGGCGGCCATGAGATGGGCGACCCGCAGGCCTTTCTGCCCGGTGTCGAGGAACTGCTTGATGGCCATCTTCTTGGCCCGGTCGACGATGTTCTGGATCATCGCGCCGGAGTTGAAGTCCTTGAAGTAGAGGACTTCCTTGTCGCCGTTGGCGTAGGTCACCTCGAGGAAGCGGTTCTCCTCGGTCTCGGTGTACATGCGCTCGACGACCCGCTGGATCATCGCGTCCACGGTGGCCTCGGTCGAGTTGCCGTGTTCCTTCATGTCGTCCGGGTGGAGCGGCAGTCCGGTGAGGATGTACTTGGAGAAGATGTCCCTGGCAGCCTCGGCGTCCGGCCGCTCGATCTTGATCTTCACGTCCAGCCGGCCGGGCCGGAGGATCGCGGGGTCGATCATGTCCTCGCGGTTGGAGGCGCCGATGACGATGACGTTCTCCAGGCCCTCGACGCCGTCGATCTCCGACAGGAGCTGCGGGACGATGGTGTTCTCCACGTCGGAGGAGACACCGGACCCGCGGGTCCTGAAGATCGAGTCCATCTCGTCGAAGAACACGATGACCGGGGTGCCGGCCGTGGCCTTCTCCCGGGCTCGCTGGAACACCAGCCGGATGTGCCGCTCGGTCTCACCGACGTACTTGTTGAGCAGCTCCGGGCCCTTGATGTTGAGGAAGAAGCTCTTCCCCTCCTTGCCGGTCTTCTCGGCCACCTTCTTGGCGAGCGAGTTGGCGACCGCCTTGGCGATGAGGGTCTTGCCGCAGCCTGGCGGGCCGTACAGCAGGACGCCCTTGGGCGGGCGGAGCTGGTGCTCGCGGAACAGGTCCGCGTGGAGGTAGGGGAGCTCGACGGCGTCGCGGATCATCTCGATCTGGGACGACAGGCCGCCGATCTCCTCGTAGGAGATGTCGGGGACCTCTTCGAGGACCAGTTCCTCCACTTCGGCCTTGTGGATCTTTTCGTAGGCGTAACCGGAGCGGGGCTCGAGCAGCAGTGAGTCGCCTGGCCGCAGCGGGACGCCCCGCAGCGGTTCGGCGAGCCTGATGACCCGTTCCTCGTCGGCGTGCGCGATGACCAGGGCGCGCTCGCCGTCGGCGAACACCTCCTTGAGTCCCACGACTTCGCCCTGCTCTTCGAAGTCGAGTGCCGCGACGACGTTGAGCGCCTCGTTGAGCATGACCTCCTGGCCACGCTGGAGGTCCTCCACTTCGATGGCCGGGCTGACGTTCACCCGCAGTTTGCGGCCGCCGGTGAAGATATCGACCGTTCCATCGTCTCGGGCCTCGAGGAAGACGCCGAATCCTGATGGCGGTTGCGCCAGCCGGTCGACTTCTTCCTTGAGCGCGATGATCTGCTCTCGCGCCTCCTTGAGCGTCGCCACGAGACGCTCGTTCTGGCCCGTCACGGCGGCCAGGTTGGCTTGTACCTCTTGGATGCGCTCTTCGAGCACACGTGCTTGTCGTGGGGATTCCGCGAGCTTTCTGCGCAGCACCGAGATCTCTTCCTCCAGGAAAGAGAGCTGCGTTTGGAGGTCACGAACCTCTTTGTCGTGCTGCGCCTTACGCGCCCCAGCATCGTCACGAGCGGCCACGCCCCGTCACCTCCCACTGAAGAAGCCGACGACCTACTCAGACCCTACCTATCCCGAGCGGTTCCGTAACCTGCCTGATCGGTACTCATGTGGTGGCGGTGTGATCATAGGGTGTGGCGGATGTCACCCTCCTGAAGGAACAACCTCCGTCAGGGAAGCGCAAAGACCGCGAAAAAGGCGGCATCGAGCCGATGATCGCGCAGATCCTTCACGTTCCAGCCCCGCTGCGGTGCCGCTTCGGGCCGTTGGTGGCATTTGTGAATTTGGTGTAAATCACGTCACCGCCCGTAACGCAGTGACCTACAGCACACTTGGTGTCCGCGCGTGCCGTTCACCCTGCGTGGTCGGCCCCCTGGTCCCGCCCGCCGGCGGGCAGCGCCGCGGCGCCCTCTGCGCCGTGCTCCGCGCTCTGCGTCCCGGTCCGGTCCTCGGCCCGATCCTCGGCCTGGCGCCCGGTCTGGCCCCCGGTCTGGCCCTCGGGGTAGGCGCCCTTGGCCGGGCGGCGGCGGCGCCGGGGCGGCTCAACCCCGTCGGCCATCCGCCGGGCGGTCACCAGGAAGCCGGTGTGACCGACCATCCGGTGGTCTGGGCGGACCGCCAGCCCCTCGACGTGCCAGGAGCGGACGAGCGTCTCGAAGGCGTACGGTTCGGCGAAGGCGCCGTGCCCGCGCAGTTCCTCGACCACCCGCGACATCTGGGTGGTGGTGGCCACGTAGGCACAGACCAGCCCGCCCGGGATGAGAGCCTTGGCGACCGCGTCGACGCACTCCCAGGGGGCGAGCATGTCGAGGATGACGCGGTCCACCTCGGTCTCGCTGATGGCGTCCTCGAGGGAGCCGACGGTGAGCCGCCACGAGGGATGCGGCCCCCCGAAGATCCTTTCGACGTTGGTCCTGGCGATCTCGGCGAAGTCCGCGCGGCGTTCGTAGGAGGACACGGTTCCGTGTTCGCCCACCGCGCGCAGCAGGAAGCAGGTGAGCGCGCCGGACCCGGCCCCCGCCTCGACCACCCGGGCGCCGGGAAAGATGTCGGCCATGGCGACGATCTGCCCGGCGTCCTTGGGGTAGACGACGGCGGCGCCGCGGGGCATCCGCAGCGTGTGGTCGTGCAGGAGCGGCCGGAACGCCAGGAAGTCGATCCCGCCGGAGGAGCGCAGCACGATCCCTTCGGGCCGGCCGATGATCTCGTCGTGCTCGACCCAGCCCTTGTGGCTGTGGAACTGCTTGCCCGGCTGGAGGGTGATGGTGTTGATGCGGCCCTTGGGGTCGGTGAGCTGAACCTGGTCACCGGCCCGGAACGGGCCGTGCGGGGTTCTGATGGTGACGTCGGTGGGTTCGCTCATGCCCGCAAGGCTATCGGCCGCGGGGGGCTGCCCCGGGCGGCCGGGTGAAGGGCGCTCAGATGCCGGCGAAGGCCCGGTTGACGTCGTCCGCGGCGAGCACGCCGTACACCTGGCCCGTCGGCTCGACGAGCAGGTACTCGCTGGCGGGAGCCTGCCGGACGGCGGTGACGAGTTCCTCACCGACGAGGTCGGCGGAGAGCGTGAGGTCACTGTCCAGGCCCCGGGACAGGTCTCCGACCTCGATCCAGGGCCGCCGGTTCTGCGGGGTGGCGAGCACCGCCCGTTCGTTGACCAGCCCGGTCGGGCGGCCTTCGTAGTCGACGATGACGATGGCGCCCGATCCGTCCTGGTTGGCGCGCCGTACGGCCTCGGCCAGGGGGACGTTCGCGGTGACCAGGGTGGCGGGCCGGGCGAGCAGCCGGGCCTGCAGTAGCGGGATCCGGTCGCGGATCCGCACGTCCCGCAGGGTCTGGGTGGCGCCGACCCACATGAACGAGGAGATCAGCGCGGCCCACAGCACCATGAGCCAGCCGTCGGCGCCGATGCCGCCGGTGCGGTGGCTGGCGGCGAACGTGCCGGCGACCAGGAGGAGGACGGCGACGACGCGGCCGAACCAGGCGACGACGACGGTGCCGGTCCGTGGCCGGCCGGTCATCTTCCAGATGAGGGCGCGGACCAGGCGTCCGCCGTCGAGCGGGGTGCCGGGGAGCAGGTTGAACACGCCGACGGCGAGGTTGGCGAAGGTCAGCGCCTGCAGCAGCAGGTCACCGACGGGCGGCAGCGGCACGAGGAGACCGATGAGGACTCCCAGCCCGGCCAGCACGAGGTTGACGAACGGGCCCGCGAAGGCGATGAGGAACTCCCGGCCCGGGGTGGCCGGCTCCTGCTCGATCGCGGTCTCCCCGCCGAGGATGTGCAGGGTGACGGATCTGACCGGCAGCTGGAACGAGCGGGCGACCAGGGCGTGGCTGAGCTCGTGGACGAACACCGAGCCGTACAGCAGCACCGCGTAGACGAAGGCCACCAGGTAGCTCATCGGCGGGGCGGCGATGTGCCCGGGGATCTGGCCGCCGAACCAGAAGGTGATGATGATCGCGACGACGAACCAGGACGGCGACACGTACACCGGGATGCCGAACGGCCGGCCCATGAGGAGTCCCGGGGGATTCTGCCGGGCCTGTTCGTGCTTGGTCTGTCGGGTGCGGGGTGCGCTGTCTGCCACGTCCTGATCGTATGCGCCCCGGAGGCGGCCGCCGGCATGCCCGCCCAGCGCGGCAGGCGGGATACCGTGATTTCCGTCGGGGGCGTCGCCTACGCTGCTCGGCATGACGACGACCGAGGCCGCCGCGGACTCCCCCACCTCGATCCCGGTGATCGGTTCTCTTTCGCCCTCGCGGGCCGGTGACTTCATGACGTGCCCGCTGCTGTACCGCTTCCGGGTGATCGACCGGATCCCTGAGCGGCCGAGTCCGGCGGCGGTGCGCGGCACGCTGGTCCACGCGGTGCTGGAGCGCCTGTTCGACCTGCCGGCGGCGGGACGGACGGTGCCGGCGGCGCTGGATCTGCTCGGCCCGCAGTGGGAGCGGCTGCTGGGTGACGAGCCCGCGCTGGCCACCATGTTCGAGGAGGCCGGGCAGGGTGCGGGCGGGCAGGCTGCGGGCGGGCAGGGCGAGGCGGAGTGGCTCGGGCAGGCCCGGGAGATGGTCGAGCGGTATTTCACCCTGGAGGATCCGCGGCGGCTGGAACCGGCCGACCGTGAGCTGTTCGTCGAGACCGTGCTGGAGTCGGGGCTGAAGCTGCGCGGTTACATCGACCGGCTGGACGTGGCTCCCAGCGGTGACGTCCGGGTGGTGGACTACAAGACGGGCATGGCGCCGCGGGCCGATTTCGAGGCGCGGGCGCTGTTCCAGATGAAGTTCTACGCCCTGGTGCTGTGGCGGCTGCACGGCCGGGTGCCGCGGTTGCTGCAGCTGATGTACCTCGGCAACGGGGAGATCCTGCGCTATGCCCCCGACGAGGCGGACCTGCTCGCGACGGAGCGCAAGGTGGAGGCGTTGTGGCGGGCGATCCGCCGGGCGATGGACACCGGCGACTGGCGGCCCCGCAAGAGCCGGCTGTGCGACTGGTGCGACCACAAGGAGCGGTGCCCGTCGTTCGGCGGCACGCCGCCGCCGCTGCCGGAGGTCCTCGCGCCGGGGAAGGGGCCCGTTCCGCGCCCGGACTTCTCCGACGACGTGTGAGGCCCTGGGAAAACCGGGTGACCAGGGCGGGGGCGGCCGGTAGCGTGCCGGGACATGTCCTCCGCCGACGTCTACTTCTCCTGTGACATCGAGGCCGACGGGCCGATACCGGGCCCGTACTCCATGGTCAGCTTCGGGCTCTCGGTGGCGGGCACCTATGACGGGCGGACGTTCGAGCCGCACCATCCGTTCGCGCGGACGTACTACGCGGAGCTGAGGCCGATCAGCGACGAGTACGTGCCGGAGGCGCTCGCGGTGTCCGGGCTGGACCGGGAGCGGCTGGTGCGGGACGGCCAGGACCCGGCTGCCGCGATGACGGCCGCCGCCGGGTGGATCCGGGAGGTGGCGCGGGAGGAGAAGGGCTCGGCGGTCTTCGCCGCCTATCCGCTGGGCTTCGACTGGATGTTCATGTACTGGTACTTCGTGCGTTTCGCCGAGGGCGGTTCGCCGTTCGGGCACTCCCGGTGCATCGACATGAAGACGCTGTACGCGGCGCGAGCGCGGGCGCAGATCCGCCGGTCGACGAAGGGCCAGATGCCGCGGCAGCTGCTGTCGAGGCGGCGGCACACCCACAACGCGCTGGACGACGCGGTCGAGCAGGCGGAGCTGTTCCAGAATCTGATGCGCTGGCCCGGTCCCGGTACGGGCGCGTAGAGTCCACCCGTTCGGCGGGTGACCACATCCTTCGCAGGGAGGAGAGCGGATCACCGTCGCGGAGGGGCAACGACCAGGGATGACGCCGTACTTTGAAGGTGTGTCACCCCGCATCGCGCACCTGCACTGCTGGTCCAAGAGCCACCCCACCGTCATGGACGGCCTGGTGGCCATGGTGCTCTTCGTGGCGGCGCTGCCGCAGTTGCTGTCGGCCCGTTCCCCCGGAAGAGGCTTCGCGAAGCCCGATCTGATCAATCTTGTGATCGTGGCCGTGATCATGGTGGCGCTGGCCTTCCGGCAGCGGTACCCGTTCGCCGTGCTGGTCGTCGCGGCCGGCGGCAACGCCGTGCTCGCCGCGCTGCACTACAGCCCGTCGGTGGCCGAGGTGCTGGCGTTCGTGATCGCGGTCTTCACCGTCGCGGCACACCGGGCCCTGGCGGTCAGTTCGGTCGGCGGCGCCCTGGCTCTGGTCGCGTTCATGGTGATGGAGCTGGCCACCCCCGGTGAGATGAGCTACGTCGGGGTGGTCACCAACACGGCGCTGATCGCGGGGGTGTGGTGGCTGGGGCGGAGCCTGCGGCTGCGGCGGGCCTACCTCGCCGAGCTGGAATACCGGGCGGAGCGGCTGGAACGGGCGCGTGACTCCGACGCGCGGACGGCGCGGGTCGAGGAGCGGTCCAGGATCGCCCGTGAGCTGCACGATGTGGTCGCCCACCACGTGAGCGTGATGACCGTGCAGGCCGGAGCCGCGCGCCGGATCATGGACAAGGACCCGGGCACTGCCAGAGAGGCGATGGTCACGATCGAGGACGTCGGCCGGACGACCCTCGACGAGATGCGCCGGATCGTCGGGGTGCTGCGGACCGAGCGTGACACGGCGGCCGTGGGGCCCGAGCTCTCACCTCAGCCGGGCGTCCAGGAGGTCGGCGCCCTGGTCGACCACGTGCGGGAGACGGGCCTGTCGGTCCAGCTCTGGATGGAGGGCGAACCCCGGCCGTTGTCGACCGGGGTGAACCTGGCCGCCTACCGTCTCATCCAGGAGGCGCTGACCAACTCGCTCAAGCACGCCGGGCCGCAGGCACGCGCGTGGGTCCGGATCCACTACAGCCCCCGGGAGCTGATGGTGGAGATCGAGGACGACGGCCGCGGGGTCGCGGCGGCGCTGGCCGAAAACGGCGACAGCCCGGGTCATGGGCTGGTGGGCATGCGTGAGCGGGTTGCCCTCTATGGTGGCGAGCTGAGGATCGGTCCCCGTAGCGGCGGTGGTTTCGAAGTCCGCGCCCGTTTCCCTTTGGACTAGAACGATGGAGCTCGGTGTGACTGTCAGGGTCTTGCTCGTGGACGACCAGCCGCTGTTGCGGACCGGGTTCAAGCTGATCCTGGAGGCCGAAGCCGACTTCACGGTGGTGGGCGAGGCCGGGGACGGGGCGGCGGCGGTGGAGATGACCCGTTCGCTGATGCCCGACGTGGTGCTCATGGACATCCGGATGCCGGGCATGGACGGCATCGAGGCCACCCGGCGGATCGTGCGGGAGCAGGCCGCCACGCACGATCCCCGGGTCCTGATCCTCACGACCTTCGACCTCGACGAGTACGTGATCGAAGCGGTCCGGGCCGGGGCGAGCGGGTTCCTGCTGAAGGATTCCCCGCCGGAGGAGCTGGTCACCGCCATCCGCATCGTGGCGGGCGGCGACGCGATCGTGGCGCCCAGCGTGACCCGCCGGCTGCTGGACCGGTTCGCCACCCGGTTGCCGGCCGTGCGGAATGTGGGTCCCCCACCGGGGCTGGAGACGCTGACCGCGCGGGAGCGCGAGGTGCTCAGCCATGTGGCGCGGGGGCTGTCCAACGCGGAGATCGCGGCGGAGCTGGTCGTCAGTGAGACGACCATCAAGACCCATGTCGGGAACGTGCTGGCGAAGCTGGGGCTGCGGGACCGGGTGCAGGCCGTCGTGTACGCCTACGAGACCGGTATGTCGCAACCTGGTCAGGGCTGACCTCCTGGTGGCCCCTACTCCGGAAGGAGTTCCAGTCGTTCAACCTGGTGCCGACGCTGACCACGCTGGAGAACATCACGCTGCCCATCGACATCTCCGGCCGCAAGCCGGACCAGCAGTGGCTCGACGTCCTCAAGGCCATCGGCAGCCAGTGACACCCGCCTGAGCGGCGCGATAGGCCCCGTACGGTCCTGGACCGTACGGGGCGTATCGCCGTCCGGGCCAGCTGTGCGCCGGGCGGCCGGACCCGCGGGCCGGCCGGGACCGATGCCGCCGGTCGAAGCCAGGGGCAGAGGCCTTGACCCCGGGAAAGACCGGACCCCGCCGCCCCGGTTGTGGCCGGGGCGGCGGGGTCCCGCGCGGGAGGCGCGCTCAGGCCTGGGCGACCAGGCCGGAGGTGTCGGGCGGCGGGGCATTCTCCGGGAAGTGGCACGCCGCCGCGTGGCCGGGCTTGAGCTCGATCATCGGCGGCTCGACCGTCTTGCAGATCTCCTGGGCCTTCCAGCAGCGGGTGTGAAAGCGGCAGGCCGGCGGCGGGTTGAGCGGGCTGGGCACGTCGCCCTGCAGCCGGATACGCTCGCGGCCCTTGCGCTTGGCCGGGTCCGGGATGGGCACCGCCGACAGCAGCGCGTGGGTGTACGGGTGCATCGGCGACTCGTAGAGACTGGTCCGCTCGGCCACCTCCACCATCTTGCCGAGGTACATCACCGCGACCCGGTCGGCGATGTGCCGTACCACCGACAGGTCGTGCGCGATCACCACGTAGGTGAGGTCGAGCTCGTCCTGCAGGTCCTCCAGCAGGTTGATGACCTGTGCCTGGATGGAGACGTCCAGCGCCGAGACGGGCTCGTCGGCGACGATCAGCTTCGGCCGGAGGGCGAGGGTCCGGGCCACCCCGATGCGCTGCCGCTGGCCGCCGGAGAACTCGTGCGGATAGCGGTTGTAGTGCTCGGGGTTGAGGCCGACCAGCTCCAGCAGGTCCTGGACGGCCCGCTTGACGCCGTTCTCCGTCTGGACCTTCTGCAGCCGGTAGGCGGCACCGATGATGGCGCCGACCGTCTTGCGCGGGTTCAGCGACGAGTACGGATCCTGAAAGATCATCTGGATGTCACGGCGGAGCGGCCGCATCTGCCCCTGGGACATCTTGGTGATCTCGTGCCCCTCGAAGACGATCTTCCCCGAGGTCGGCTGCAGCAGATGCATGATCATCCGGCCGGTGGTGGTCTTGCCGCAGCCCGACTCCCCCACCAGGCCCAGGGTCTCGCCCTTGCGCACCGAGAAGGACACTCCGTCCACGGCCTTCACGGCGCCGATCTGCCGCTTGAACAGGATCCCGGAGGTCACCGGGAAGTGCTTGCGCAGATCCGTGACCTCCAGCAGCGGCTCCCCGGCGGGCGCGGGCGGAGCGGCGACCGCCCCCGCCCGCGTCTCCTCGGCCGCCTGACCGGACACGGTGTCCTCCGGCCCGGCGGTGCTCTCCGACGTACTCACGTTCTCCCCCAGGTTCACAGCTTCGGCAGGATCTCGGATTCCCAGATCTCCCGGCGCTGGTCCACCGGCAGATGACAGGCCACCTTGTGCCCGGCAGCGGTCTCCCGCAGCTCCGGCCGCTCGGTCAGGCTCTTGCCCCCCGTGAGCTCGCAGTAGGCGCAGCGGGGGTTGAAGGCACAGCCGGACGGGATGTTGATCAGGCTGGGCGGCGTGCCCTTGATCGGCATCAGCCGCTCGGTGCGCTCACGATCCAGCCGCGGCATCGAGCCGAGCAGGCCCCAGGTGTAGGGGTGCTCGGGCCGGTGGAATACATCGTCGACGGAGCCGTACTCCGCGCACCGGCCGCCGTACATCACCAGGATGTCGTCGGACAGCTCGGCCACGACACCCAGGTCGTGCGTGATCATGATGATCGCGGAGTTGAACTCCTCCTGCAGGTCCCGGAGCAGGTCCAGGATCTGCGCCTGCACGGTGACGTCGAGCGCGGTGGTGGGCTCGTCGGCGATGAGCAGCTCGGGATCGCACGACAGAGCCATGGCGATCATGGCCCGCTGCCGCATACCGCCGGAGAACTCGTGCGGGTAGGAGTCGATGCGCCTGTCGGGCTGCGGGATGCCGACCCGGCCCAGCATGTCGATCGCGTGCTTGCGGGCCACCTTCCGGGAGACGTCGTTGTGGATCCGGTACGCCTCGACGATCTGGTTGCCGACCGTGTAGAACGGGTGCATCGAGGACAGCGGATCCTGGAAGATCATCGCCATGTCGCGGCCGCGCAGCCGACGGACCTGGTGCTCCGAGGCGCCGACCAGTTCCTGGCCGTCGAGCCAGATCTCCCCGGACACATTCGCGTTCTTGCGGTTGTGCAGGCCGAGGATGCCCAGGCTGGTCACGCTCTTACCGGAGCCCGACTCGCCGACGATGCCGAGCGTCCGGCCGCGCTCCAGCTGGAACGACAGGCCGTCGACGGACTTCACCAGCCCGTCGTCGGTCGGGAAGTGGATGCGCAGGTCGCGCACCTCCAGGAACGCCGTCGGCGGAGGCGAGCCCTCGGCCGCCGTGGACGGCGAACCGCCGATCTCCTCGGCGCGGTTCCACATGCGCCCCATCAGCTGAGCCTCACCCTCGGGTCGATGACTGCGTAGAGAATGTCGACGACCAGGTTGGCGAACACGATGAAGATCGCCGCCAGCAGGGTCACGCCCAGGACCACGGGGAGGTCATTGCTGTCGATGGACTGGATCGCCAGCTGGCCGAGGCCCGGAATGCTGAAGGTCGACTCGGTGAGGACGGCGCCGCCCACCAGCAGCCCGAGGTCGAGTCCGAAGATGGTGAGGATCGGGGTGAGGGCGGCGCGCAGCGCGTGCTTGGTGATGACCGTGCGCTCCGGCAGGCCCTTGGCCCGCGCGGTGCGGATGTAGTCCTCGTTGAGGGTGTCCAGCATGCCCGCCCGGGTGAGCCGCGCGTACAACGCGGCGTACAGGAAGGCCAGGGTGATCCACGGCAGCACCAGTGACTGGAACCAGAGCCCCGGGTCCTCGGTGATCCCCTTGTACTGGCCGCCGCCCGCCGCCTCCCAGCCCAGCCCGTAGGCGATGAGCGCGAGGGAGACCAGGCCGGTGAAGTAGATGGGCAGTGACACACCCGCCAGCGCCACGGACATGAACGTCCGGTCGAGCACGCTGCCACGGCGCAACGCCGATATGACACCGATGCCCACACCGGAGACCAGCCAGATCACCGACGCGCCCGCCGCCAGCGAGAGGGTCGCCGGTGCCCGGTCGAGCAGTTGCCCGAGCACGGGCTGACTGTTCTTGAAGGAGTAGCCCAGACACGGGGCCGGGCACCACTCCTTGGACGGGCCGTTGTCGAAGCTGTGGCCCGCCACGATGCCCGTGAGGAAGTTGCCGTACTGCACGATGACCGGTTTGTCGAGGCCGAGCCGCACCTTGGTGTCCTTGATGGACTCCGGTGTCGGTGCCTTACCCACATACGAGGCCGCGACCTGATCGGTCGTCTGGCCGGCCAGCCTGGGGACCTCGAAGAAGATCCCGAAGGTCACGGCACTGACGACCAGCAGCAACAGCACGGCCCCGATGACGCGCCGAATGATGTATGCGACCAAAACGTACGGCCCCGGCCGCCGGCCATCGCCTTCACCTGCCTTCTGATGAACTAACGGGGGTGACGGACTACTTCACGCCCATGTTGAGGTAGTCGTACATGCCGCCGTAGCCGAACGTGATGCCGACGTTCTTGACGTTCGGCGGCCGGTAGAGGACGGCCTTGGCATAGATCAGCGGGACGTTCACGGCGTCCTTCATGACCATCTCGTCGATGTCGCCCCACGCCTTGGTGCGGGCGGCGTCGTCGGTGTTGCCGATGCCGGCGTCGAAGGCGGCGTTGATCGCCGGGTTGTTCTCCTCCGACAGGTTGTTGCCGCCGGAGGGCTTGATTGCCCGGCCGTCGACGATCTGCTGGAGGAAACCGAAGCCGGTCGGCCAGTCGGCCGCCCACGCCATCAGCATGAGGCCGATGCCGTTGTCGTGCACGTACTTGGGCGCGCCGACGTACTTGTTGAAGTAGTCACCGGCGGGGAAGGTCTTGATCTCGGTCTTGATGCCGACCTTGGCCAGTCCCTGCTGGATGCCCTGCGCCTCCGCGACTTCCTTCGGCCGGTCGGAACGGGCCGTCAGCTTGGTCGAGAAACCGTTGGGCTGGCCGCAGGCCGCGAGTTCCTGCTTGGCCTTGGCGAGGTCGCCGTGGCCGTCCGCACCGCTCGGGTACAGGTCGAACTTCCGGTAACCGTTGACGGTCGGCGGGATCATCGTGGTGGCGATGTCACCGCCGGCGATCGGGCCACCGTAGGCGGCCTGCGCGGCGACCTTGTCGGTGGCGTACTGGACCGCCATGCGGCAGTGGACGTTGTCGAACGGCTTCACGTGGACGTTGATCGACATGAAGCGCAGGAAGCCCTGGATCGGGTTGTCGGCGTTCTTCTTCCTCGCCGTGTCCCCGAGGACCTTGCCCTGCGTGCCGCTCTGGACACCGACACCGGTGATGTCCATGTCGAGCGCGCCGGACAGCAGCCGGTTGTCGATGTCGTCCGCGTTCTGCTTGAGCTGGAGCTCGATGCGGTCCGGCAGCGCCTTGCGGATCGGGTCGGTCGCCGGGTCCCAGTTGGGGTTGCGGCTCAGCGTCATCGACTTGCCCTGGCTGTACGAATCGATCTTGTACGGGCCGGAGGAGACGATGCTGTTGGCGTACTTCAGGCCCGTGTCCTTGGCCTGGGGCACCGGAGCCGTCTCCGACATCTGGACCAGGTAGTTGAAGTCGGCGAACTTCTGGTTCAGGTGGAAGACGATGGTGTTGTCGTCCGGGGTCTCGATGGACTTCAGGCCTTGCGGGCTCTTGTCCTTGTACGGACCCTTGTAGGCCGGCTTGTTGTCGACCAGGAAGGTCTTGAAGTACTTCGGACCCAGCTGCAGCTCATCGGAGAAGTTGCTGCGCTCGACGGCGTACTTCACGTCCTTCGACGTGACGACCGTGCCGTCGTCGTACTTGACGCCCTTGCGGATCTTGAACGTCCAGGTCTTGCCGCCGTCGGGCGAGGTGCCCAGCTGCTCGGCGAGGTCCGGGACCACCGTCAGGCTGTCCTTGCCCGCGGCAGGCTTGAAGGTCGTCAGCGACCGGGAGTAGAGACGGTCGAAGTTCTGTACCCAAGCGTAGTAGGTGTTGCCCGGGTCCGGCGAGTCGAAGTCGTCGGAATCGGCCAGGCGGAGCGTGCCGCCCTTGGTGCTCGATACGTCGATGACGTTGTCGATCGCCGCACCATAGCCGGCACCGCCACCTCCACCACTGGAGGTGCTCTTCGAACTGCCGCCACAGGCGGCGAGCCCGGTGCTCAGCGCCACGCCCAGGGCGAGGATCGCAAGCGGTTTGGTCTTCTTCATGTGCTGGCGCACTCCTTCATATGTGGGGGGCTGATCGTCCGAGACGGAGGATCATCTCGCTCGGGGGTCGAGGGCGTCACGCAGCCCGTCGCCGAGCAGGTTGAAAGCCATGACGGTGACGAAGATGGCCATGCCAGGAACGATCATGTACATCGGGTCGGACTGGTAGATCGGGACCGCCAGTGTGAGCATCGCTCCCCACGATGGCTCCGGCGGATTGACACCCACACCCAGGAAGGAGAGCGCGGCCTCGAACAGGATGTTGGTCGGGATCAGCAGCGTCGAGTAGACCAGGATCGGCGCGACCAGGTTCGGCAGCAGCTCCTTGAACAGGATGTACGGGCTGCGCGCGCCCAGGCTGCGGGCCGCGTCGACGAACTCACGCTCCCGCAGCGACAAGGTCTGCCCGCGGATGATCCGGGCGATGTAGGGCCAGCTGAAGAAGCCGATCACGAAGATCAGGATCAGCTGGCGCAGCCCGTTGCCCTGCAGGCCGAACGCGTGGTCCGGCACGACACCGACCAGGGCGATGGCGAAGAGCAGCAGGGGGAAGGCGAGGAACACGTCCATCGCCCGGCTCAGCAGCGTGTCGACCCAGCCGCCGAAATAACCGGCGATGACACCGAGGAAGGTCCCGATGACCACCGACAGCAACGTCGCTGCGAAGGCGATCAGCAGGGAGACGCGGGCACCTTTGACGATCCGGGCCAGCATGTCCCGGCCCGAGCCCGGTTCGACCCCCAGCGGGTGCGCGGCGCTGATGCCGGTGTGCCAGACGCCGCCCTTGGGCCGGTTGAAGGTCGGGTCGATCAGGTCCAGGTGGTATTCGTACGGCGACGGCAGCACGATCGGGCCGAAGATCGCGATAAGGATCAGGAGGATGATGATGATCCCGCCGCTCAAGGCGATCTTGTCACGCTTGAGCCGCAGCCAGGCGATCTGCCCGAGCGAGCGGCCCTCGATCGCCTTCCGGTCCACGCCCGCGAGGACGGCTTCCGGTTGTGCCTCGGCATCAGAGCCGGACACCTCGATGGGCGCGGTCACGCCACATACCTCCCAATCGGCCACGCTGCCTGGAGGCGCGAGGGCCGGCCGCGACCAGCGCACGCGCTGACCCGGAGCCCCCTACACCCACCTCTACTGAAAGGGAGACTTACTCTCCAGTCAGGACTGTCCTGCGTGAGCCAAGATCGCGCTAGCCCTCGTGGCCGGATTGTGACCCTGCCGTGTCCATGGGCATACGCGAGCTTGACGTCACCGTTGACGAATCGCCCAGAACATACTTTGCGGACACCCCTGCTGTGCAAGTCCTGAACGCGGATTCACGGGAAGCTTTACCGTTCCGAGTCTTTTTTGAGACCGATTGTCCGCTAACGGAGCGAAAGGACCGCAGATTATCCCAATGACCACTAGGTCATGGCCACCCTGCGACCCCGGCGAGGAGGCCACGCGGCGATCGCCTGCCGCAAAGTTTACAAACTGGATACACCACTTGGGCCATGACGGCGGCGACCGCGGCGCCACGTCCCCGGCCGGGATGACGGGGACCGGGGCCGGGACGGCCGGGTCAGCTGATCCCGCGATTGCGCAGGATCGCCTCGATGTCGGCGAGATCCGGGTCGGCGCCGGCCGCGGCACCGCCCTGCTCGACGGCCCGTCCGGGCTTGGCCTTCTTGCCGGCCGGAACGGCCGCCCGGCCCTCGGCACCGGCCACGCCGCGGCGCAGCATCACGCCCGAGGTGACGTACAGCAGGGCGGCCACCCCCGCCAGGACCAGGCCGGCCCACTTGACCGGGCTCAGCACCAGGTCGGTCATCCACTTGGTGAGGCCGGTGAGGTAGGCGGCCAGCGGCACCAGCGACCACGCGGTGCCGCGCATGCCCGAGGCCAGGCCCCTGCGCTGGTAGGCCGTCCAGCTGCCGGCCAGGCCCAGCCCGGTGATCGCCAAACTGAGCACGAAGAGAAAGACGTCGCTCATACCGGCCCCCAAAGCCCTGTCACGTACGACTTCTGCCATCGTCGCACGCCGCACCGGAAGAACGACTCATCCAGGCGAACGGTTCCGTACGCCCGCGCCTCATCCCCGGGCCGTAGGCCTTCCGTTCACCGAGTATCAATGAGGCAGTGCTCACAGTCGTAGAGGCGGACGTGCAGCGGCAGTTTGGCTTTCACCGCGGGATCTTTCCCTGGGGGTCGCCCAGGACGAACCCTAGGGGATCAGCCGCCGAAGCCAAGGCAGATCGATCTCGGTCAGCGAGCTCACGACGGTGCGCCCGGCCGCCGGCGGGACCGCGACGACGCTCGGCACCGCCACCGTGACGCAGCCCGCGGCCTCGGCGGCGGCGACGCCGGCCGGGGAATCCTCCAGCACCACACAGCGCCGCGGAGTGACCTCCAGCAGCCGCGCGGCGGTGAGGTACGGGTCGGGGGCAGGCTTGGTCCGGGTCACCTCGTCACCGGCCACGGTGACGGTGAAGAACTCCCGGCCGATGCCGTCCAGGGCGTGCTCAAGGAGACGGCGGTGGGTCGAGGTGACCAGCGCGGCGGGCAGCCCGGCGCCCTGGACCTGGGTCAGCAGGTCCTTGGCGCCGGGCATCAGCGGCACATGGGCGCTCAGCAGCTCCGCCATGCCGTCCAGCAGCCACCGGCCGACCTGCGCCGGCGGCGCGGCCGGACCGCTGAGCTCGAGCAGGTACGCCACCGTACGTTCCAGTGAGCCCCCTACCATGGCCGCCTGGTGCACCGGCCCCCACTCGACACCCAGCCGGCCGGCCACGTCGTACTCGACCTCCAGCCAGAGCCGCTCGGAGTCGACCAGCAGGCCGTCCATGTCGAAGAAGACGGCTTGCAGTCCGCGTGCCACGTCAACCTCTCGATCTCAGGAACACCACAATGGCGGCGCGGGCGGCACCGCGTGCTCCCGTGCCCGCGCCAACGCGATGATCAGGTGTTGAAGTACTTGGCCTCTGGGTGATGGATCACGATCGCGTCCGTGGACTGCTCGGGGGCGAGCTGGAACTCTTCGGAGAGCTCGACACCGATCCGGTCCGGCTTGAGCAACCCGACGATCTTCGCGCGGTCCTCCAGGTCGGGGCAGGCGCCGTACCCGAGCGAGAAGCGGGCTCCCCGGTAGCCGAGCTTGAAGAAGTCCTCGACGTCGTCGGAGTCCTCGGCGCCGAAGCCGAGCTCCGAGCGGATCCGGGTGTGCCAGTACTCCGCCAGCGCCTCGGCGAGCTGAACCGACAGGCCGTGCAACTCCAGGTAGTCGCGGTAGGAGTTGTTCGCGAACAGCTCGGCGGTGACCTTGCTGATCTTGGATCCGACGGTGACGAGCTGGAATCCGACCACGTCGAGCTCGCCCGACTCCCGCGGCCGGAAGAAGTCGGCCAGGCACAGGTGCCGGTCACGGCGCTGGCGCGGGAAGGTGAACCTGGTGCGTTCCGAGCCGTCCTCATGCAGGACGACCAGATCGTCGCCCTCGCTCACCGCGGGGAAGTAACCGTAGACGACCCCGGCCTCCAGGAGCCCCTCCGCCTGGATCCGCTCCAGCCACATGCGCATCCGCGGCAGGCCCTCCGTCTCGACGAGCTCCTCGTAGGACGGCCCGTCACCGCCGCGTGAGGGCTTGAGCCCCCACTGCCCCATGAAGGTGGCCCGCTCGTCCAGGAAGGCGGTGTAGTCGGCCATGGGGATGCCCTTCACGACCCGGTCCCCGAAGAAGGGCGGGCCGGGCACCTTGTTGTCCATGGCGACGTCGGACCGGGCCGGCATGTCCTCGGGTTCGGTGACCTTGAGCTGCGCGCCGCCCTTCCTGACCCGGCGCTCGCGCAGCGGCGGCAGCTGGGCGCCCTTCTCGCCGCGTTTGACGGCCATGAAGGCGTCCATGAGCCGCAGGCCCTCGAAGGCGTCCCGGGCGTAGCGCACCTCGCCCTGGTAGAGCTCGGCGAGATCCTGCTCGACGTAGGCGCGGGTCAGCGCGGCGCCGCCGAGGACCACCGGCCACTTGCCAGCGAGCCCGCGGGAGTTGAGCTCCTCGAGGTTCTCCTTCATGATCACGGTCGACTTGACGAGCAGCCCGGACATGCCGATCACGTCGGCGCGCTGCTCCTTGGCCGCTTCGAGGATCGCCGACATCGGCTGCTTGATGCCGAGGTTGACGACCTCGTAGCCGTTGTTGGACAGGATGATGTCGACGAGGTTCTTGCCGATGTCGTGGACGTCGCCCTTCACGGTGGCGAGCACGATCGTGCCGCGCTGCTGACCCTCGACCCGTTCCATGAATTTCTCGAGATGCGCCACCGCGGCTTTCATCGTCTCGGCCGATTGCAGCACGAAGGGCAGCTGCATCTTGCCCGAGCCGAACAAATCGCCGACCACCTTCATCCCGTCGAGCAGGAACGTGTTGATGAGGTCGAGCGGCTTGTAGCTCTTCATCGCGAGGTCGAGATCCTCGACCAGCCCCTGCTTGTCCCCGTCGATGATGCGGTTCTTGAGCCGCTCTTCGACCGCGTCCGCGCGCTTCTTCTTGGCCGTCTCGGCGGTGGTCCGGTTCTGGAATAGCGCCAGGAAGGCGTGCAGCGGGTCGTAGCCCTGATTCCCATTAGAACCTGGGCGGCGGCGGTCGAAGATCAGGTCTTCGGCGATCTTTGCTTCTTCTTCGGGAATCTTGTGCAGCGGCATGATCTTGGAATGGTGCAGGATGGCACCGGTCAGGCCGCGCTTCAGCGCGTGATCGAGCATCACCGAGTTCAGCACGTGGCGCGCCGGCGGGTTGAGGCCGAACGAGATGTTGGACAAGCCCAGAATGATCTGCACCTCGGGCAGCGCGGCGCGGATGCGCTCGATGCCCTCCAGGGTCCACAGGCCGAGCTTCCGGTCGTCCTCGTTGCCGGTGGCGATGGTGAAGGTCAGCGGATCGATCAGCAAATCGTGCGGCTTGAGGCCGTGCTTGTCGCAGGCGAAATCAACGAGACGACGCGCGATCTCGACCTTCCGTCCCACATCTTTCGCCATGCCGTGCTCGTCGATGGTCAGCGCCACCACCGCGGCGCCGAAGCGCTTGGCCAGCTTCAGGCGGGCGGCGGCCGGTGCCTCGCCGTCCTCGAAATTGATAGAGTTGAGAATCGCCTTCCCGCCATAGAGCTTGAGTGCTGATTCGAGCACCACGAGTTCAGTCGAATCGATCACCAGCGGCGCGGTCACCGACCCGCGCATGCGGCCGACGACCTCGTTCATCTCCTTGACCTCGTCGCGCCCGACGAAGGCGGTGCAGACGTCGAGGGCATGGCTACCCTCCTTCACCTGCTCGCGGCCCATGGCGACGCAGCCCTCCCAGTCGCCGCGTTCCTGCAGCTCGCGCCATTTCTTCGACCCGTTGGCGTTGCAGCGCTCGCCGATCGACAGATACGCATTCTCCTGGCGGAACGCGACCTGGCCGTAGAGCGAGGCGACCGACGGCGTCCATTGCGGCTGCCGCTGCTTCGGCACGGGGCGCGGGCGGTCCCGGCCGATGCGGCGCAGCATCTGATCGAGGGCGGCGATGTGCTCGGCCTCGGTGCCGCAGCAGCCGCCGATGATGTTGACCCCGTCCTCGAGGACGAAGCGCTCGAGCCATTGCGCCAGCTCGCGCGGGGTCAGCGGGTAATGCGTCTGGCCGCCGATCAGCTCCGGCAGGCCGGCATTGGGCAATATCGAGATCAGGCCCGGCCAATTGTCGCCGAGCCATTTGACGTGCTCGGCCATCTCGCGCGGTCCGGTGGCGCAGTTGAGCCCGATGACCGGCACGTCGAGCGCGTGAATGATCGTCGCGGCGGCGGCGAT
>JAOPYK010000245.1 GCA_025964695.1 Streptosporangiaceae bacterium
ATCTGGACCAGTTCGGTGCCCGAGGTGTTGGAGACCCAAGGGCCGCCCCACAACGTCTTGTCGAGATGACAGTGCGCATCGACGAACGCGGGCAGGATAAGCCGCCCGGCGAGCTCCTCTACCTCGGTACCGTGAGCGTCAATGGACGGCGCGATGGCCGCGATGCGGCCGTCCTTGATGAGAACGTCCGCCGGTGTTCCCGCGGGTCGGCCTCCACGCAGGAGCAGATCAGTCATGTCTGGTGCCTTTCAAGAGATGGCATTTAGTTGCATTAGGGTGCGAGTGTGATGACGTCCGGGGAGCGGGGCTCGCTCCGAGACATGGCTTATGAGGCACTCAAGAAGCGGATCATCGAGGTCGACCTACAGCCCGGGGAGCGGCTTGTTGAGCGGGATCTGGCCGACGAGCTGAAGGTGTCCAGAATCCCGCTACGCGAGGCACTGCGGCGGCTGGCGGCCGAGGGTCTGGTGGTCCTGGTGCCACACCGGGGCGCGCTGGTCAGTCCCTTCACCCCGGCGGACGTTCGGGATCTGTTCGATGTCCGCGAGAGCCTTGAGGTTCTAGCGGCCCGGCTTGCCGCGCAACGCGCCGATGCGCAAGGGCTGGGCCGGCTCACCCGGTGCCTGGAGTCCGCGCGCATCGCCACCGAGTCAGGTGACAAGGCAGAGATCGCTGCCGCGAACGCCCGCTTCCACGCCGAGATCGTGACCCTCTCAGAGAACACTCTGCTCGAGACGATGATGCGTCCTCTGAACGCCCGCATGCAGTGGCTGTTCCGGCTGACCGCCGAGCTGGATCCACACCAGCAGTGCGCCGAGCACACGGAGCTGTACGAAGCGATCGCTGACGCGGACCCTGCCCGCACGGCGGAGTTCGCGTTGCGGCACGTCGTCAGCGGCCGGGACATGGCGCTGCGGCTGGCCGCAGGGTGGGCGGTCACCGAGACCGACCCCGTGAAGATCACCCACGCGCGTCGGCGCCGGACGTAGGGAGAGCCGACGGGCACCGGACCGCGCGCCGGTGCCCGCGACAATGCTGCGCGCATTCGCCCGCTCAGCCCAGGCTGATCGAGGGATCGATGAACTCGTTGGTGACCAGGTCGGATGCCTTCAGCCCATCGGGCACCGTTACACCCTTGGCCTTGAAGATCGGCTTGAGCAGGGCGATCGACGCGTCCACTCGGGCAGGATCGAAGGTGCCCAATGTCCCGCTGGGCCCATTAGCGACGATCTTGAGCTGCTTCATGACGGTGACGGCGTTGGCATTTCCGGCTGCCGTCACCGGAGGCCCGCCGGGGATCTCGGTCGCGATCTTGACCAGCGTGGCGTTGGTCGCCGACGGGTCCTTGATGTAGTCCGCCTGGGCCTTCTGAATCATCGGCACGAGCTTCTTCAGGCAGGCGCTGTCCTTGCTCAGCTCGCCGCTGCGGACGGCCAGACCCTGTGGGTAAACCGGCCAACCGGCGTCGTGGACGAGCAGGTACTTCACCGGCTTCTTCCAGCTGGTGACGTCGTGCTCCCAGCGGTACGGCTCGTTGCTGGCGTAACCCTGCTGCATGACCTTGCCCTTCTCGGCGACGAAGCGGCTCGGGGTGCCGTCGAACGAGCTGTCCTTCTGGTCTTTGGTGACCAGCCCCTTGGCCACCAGCGCGTCCATATAGGACAGGCCTTCGGTGTAGAGGACCTTGGCCTTGGTGCGCGCAACGTCCGTCCATGAGTTGATGGTGTACGTCGCTGGGTCCCACATGATGATCTGCGGGTCGATGTTCAGTGGTGCGACCACCGCGGTGGTCGGGAACTTGGCCTGCGACTGGATGGCGACGTCGGTGGCGACGTACGCCAGGTAGATCGACTTGTCCTGGTACATCTGGGCGGACGGCGGCTGGAAGCCGATGGACGGCCCGCCGAGCCGTACTTCCACGTTGACACCGGTGGAGCCGAGCGGTCCGGAGTAGGAGCCCTTCTTGGCGTCGACCTTTCCGTTGGGCCCGACCAGCTGATAGGCGGCGGCTCGCTCTGCGGTGGCGAGCCAGTCGGTCTGGATGACGACGGTACTTGGGCAGATTCCGCTGAGCGGTCCTTTGGCGATCGACGCCGTCTTGTCCGGCGATGCGCCAGATGAGCTGGCGGAGGAGCAGGCGGTGCTCAAGGCACCGATCAGGGCGAGCGGCAGGGCGAGCCTGTGAAGGGACATGGGCATGACGGAGGTCTTTTCTGGTGAGAGGGTTCGCAGAGCAGGAGTCAGCGGGGATTGCGGCGGCGGACGATGCGGGTCTCGAGGAGATCCAGGCCCCAGAACAGGACCAGTCCGACGAGGGAGGACATGAGCAGGCAGGTCAGGAGCTGCTCGGTCTGCAGGTTCTGCCGGTAGACGTCGATGAGCCGTCCGATCCCGGGGTCGCCCTGGCGGAAGAAGAAGTCGGCGATGATGGCGCCGATCACGGCTAGTCCGGCGGAGATCCGGAAGCCGGTCAGGATCGCGGGCAGCGCCGCCGGCAACTGCAGGAACAAGAGCCGCTTGAAACGGTTCGCAGCGTAGAGCGAGAAGAGATCGTGCAGGCCGGGTTCGACCGACTTCATGCCGAACAGGGTGTTGGTGATGATCGGGAACAACGGGACCAGCACGCAGACGATGACCCGGCTCTGGAAGTCGAATCCGAACCAGAACCCGAACAGCGGGACCACCGCCAGGATGGGGATCGTCTGCAGTGCCACCGCGTACGGATAAACGGAGTACTCCACCCACCGGGCCTGGCTCATCAGGATGCCGAGCGCGACACCGACGATCATTGAGATGACCAGCCCGGTCAGCGCCACCCTGGTGGTCGTCCAGAGTGCGGAGAGGATCTCGCCGAGGTTGTGCGAGTCCAGCACACCGACCTTCAGTACCGTGAGCGGCGGCGGCAAAAGAAAGCGGCTACCGGGATCGATGAGATGGTCGCTGGCGTAGGTCCACAGCCCGAGCACGAGCGCGAACACGACCACCGGAGCGAGGATCCGGGCGAGCGAGCGCCGCCGCACTTGGCCGTGGGTCGCGCCTACGGATGCGGGGGTAGGAGCCTTCCGGCGCTCGGGAGAAGCGGGAGCGGACGGCTCGGTAGCGGCGCTCGCCAGGTCGGATGCGGCGCTCATGCGGCTACCTCGCAGGCCTCGCGCAAGGCTTTCGAGACCGTGGCGGCCACTTCGGTGAATTCCTGCGTATAGCGCAACCCGGGCTCGCGGGGGTAGCCGAACGGCACCGGGACATCCGCTAGAACCCGGCCCGGCCGTGCCGACATCACGATGACCCGGGTGGCCACGAAGACCGCCTCGCTCACCGAGTGAGTGACGAAGAGCCCGGCGAACGGCTCGGCGGCGAACAACGCATTGAGGTCCTCGTTCAGCCGCTCGCGTGTGATCTCGTCCAATGCACCGAATGGCTCGTCGAAAAGGAACAGCTTCGGCTGCAGGGTCAGTGCCCGGGCGATCGAGACCCGCATCCGCATCCCGCCGGACAGCTGTGCGGGCCGATGCCGCTCAAAGCCGCGGAGGCCGACCCGGTCGATCGCCGCCTTGGCGCTCTCACGGCGCGATGGCTTGGGTATGCCGGTGAGCTGTCCGGGCAGTTCGACATTGTGCAGCACGCTCCGCCAGGGCAGCAGCGTGGCGTCTTGGAAGACGTATCCAAGGGCATGATCGCTGGTGGTGACGGCGCCCCGGCCGGCCGTCTCGAATCCGGCGACGAGCCGGAGCAGGGTGGACTTGCCGCACCCGGACGGGCCGACGAGCGCGACCATCTCCCTGGCCGAGACGGTGACCGAGACGTCGTCCAAGGCGTGGGTGCCGTCGGGAAAGGTCAGCGAGACCTCCTCGACCCGGATGTGCGGAGGACCGGTCGTTGTCATGTCATTTCCTCAGTTCGGTCGTACGGGTCGTACGGGCGACCACCCGGCCACCTTTGATCACGTAGCAGCGGTCCGGCCGGTCGAGAAGCACGTCGCCGACCTCCCGGGTGCCGAGCACTACCAGGTCGGCCACCGCGCCCGGCCGCAGGCCGTAACGGTCGGCGATGCCGACTACCCGAGCGGCCTGGCCAGTGGCCATTTCGAGCACCCTGGCCAGGTCGTCGGCCCCGGACAGATGACAGGTCTGGGCCAGTAGCAGGCCGATGTCCAGTAGGTCGGTGTTGCCATACGGGGTGAACGCGTTGCGGACGTTGTTCGAGGAGTACGCGGTGGTCACCCCGGCCTCCCAGAGCTCCCTTACCGGCGCGATCCCCCTCCGTACGTTCTGCTCGTCGGAGCGGCCGCTCAAATGCAGGTCGGTGGCGGGCAGCGGCACCACCGCGACCTTGGCGGCGGCCAGGCGAGCGAGCACATCCTTGCGCTCGGCGGGAGGCCGTCCGGCGAGCGAGGTCATGTGGCCGAGCGCGACCCGGCCGCCCATACCCTCCCGCACTGTCACGTCCGCGATGTATTCAGCCAGCGCGAACCGGGGATCTGAGGCGTCATCGGCGAAGTCGGCATGCAGGTCGGCGGGAGCCCCGAACTCGGCGGCAAGCGCGAACACCTCGTCGACATGCCGCCGCGAGTCGGCCGGCGAATCCTCGTTGTAGGGGCAGCCGCCGACGACGTCGGCGCCCCGGCGAAGCCCCTCCCGCAGCAGCTC
>JAOPYK010000322.1 GCA_025964695.1 Streptosporangiaceae bacterium
TTCATCTTGCGTGATAAGAAGGCACATGGCTGTAATCCATTACCATGGTCTTGGCATAGTGCAGCACCGATGGCATAACCACTTGCATCTGCTACTACTGTGTATGGTATATGTGGGTCTGGAATAATGAGTATGGGTGCAGTACTCACTGCTTGCTTCAATTCATTGAACGCATTATCCCGTTGGGCTGTCCATTCATACTTGGTATCCTTGTGCAGTAGGGATGTTAATGGACTAGCTATCATACTGAAATCCTTGACGAATCTCCTATAGTATCCAGCTAGTCCTAAGAAGGATCGTAGCTCATGTATGTTCTTGGGTGGTGGCCAGCTGGTTACTGCGTTCACCTTGGAGGACTCCATCTTGATACCGTACTGATTAATTACATGTCCTAGGAAACCTATCTCACCTTGGAAGAACTCACACTTACTTAATTTGGCATATAACTGCTTGTCCCGTAGTACCTGTAACACTATACGTAGATGGTTGTAATGTTCTTCTTTGGTCTTGCTGTATACCAGTATGTCATCTATGAATACAATGACAAAATCATCTAAGAATTTCCTGAATGTTTGTTGCATTAGGTGCATGAAGGTAGCGGGAGCATTAGTAAGGCCAAATGGCATGACAAGGAACTCGTAATGACCGTACCTGGTTCTAAATGCTGTCTTATGTACGTCCTCGTCTGCTATCCTTACCTGCCAGTAGCCACTCCTCAGATCGATCTTGCTAAAGTACTTGGCACCTAGTAATCTGTCCAATAATTCATCGATTCTGGGCAGGGGATACTTATTCTTGATTGTGATTTTATTCAGTGCACGGTAGTCCACACACATTCTCATTGTTCCGTCCTTCTTCTTATCAAATAATACGGGTGCACCATATGGAGACTTACTCTCTTGTATATAACCCTTGGCCAATGATTCTGTCAACTGCTTCTTCAGTTCATCCATCTCTGGTTGGCTCATACGGTAGGTGGGTCTACTGGGTGGCTGCTGGCCAGGTACTAACTCAATACGATGGTCTACCTCACGTCTGGGTGGCAAGCCGATAGGTAGGTCATCCGGGAATACATCCTTGAACTCATTGATAACAGTACTGGCATCACTGTTAATAGGTGCCTTGCTATCCGCAATATGCTCCTGTGGTACTTGCACTAACGCCAGGTATAATGCCTCACCATGCTGTGCCTCACGCTTAAACTGCAGAGCTGATACCAATTCTACTACTGGTGTATCCGTACTATTGGCTAATGGTAACTCACACTGCTTACCATTACTGTTCACTGATATGCTGTATGATGTCCAGTTGACGCTTGGGTTGTGCCTCTGTAACCATGGGATACCAAGTATCACATCATATCCGACTAATGGTATAATAGCTAACTCCACACTCTCGGTTAGCCCACCTATGCTAATTACACACACTACATACGATGTAACTGCATGCTGCTTGCCATCTGCTAACCATACGGTTCTACTACCCTCATAGGGTTTACTATGTATATTATACTTACTTACATATGCTTCACTAATGAAGTCACCGGTGGAACCGCTGTCCACCATCATGACTGCTCGACACTTATTGACTGACCCAGATAGCTTGATTAACCTGCCACTGGCTTGTACTGATGCTATCTGGTATGCACTACTACTGCTTGGATCACTATCACTATGTATACTCGTTGCTGGTACTGGTACTGCTGTTATGCTATTGATTGTATCACTACTATTGGATGAAGGAGGACGTGTACTTGTTTCAGGTGTAGTATGATTGGTATGCTCAGCTAAGTACACCTGTTCCCTTAGTGAGCTCTGTTGTTTAAAGGCTTCACAGGCTTGCTGCAGTTACGTGCTAAATGTCCTGGCTCCTTGCATCTCAAACATAATCCATTCTGTTGGCAGTACCTGAAGTCTTCTTGACTTAGCTGCTGTAGTCGGCTAAATCTCCTAAGGCCACCTCTATTGCTATTGTTGCCCATACCCCTACTACTTTGCCTATAATTCCTATTACCAATGGCGTTCAACGTATCACTCTCTGGTGCGTCTCTATCGTGATCATGTACCATACCCAAATCCATCGGTGTACTATCATTGGTACTGCTATGGTATGTATTACTACTCGTATGCTCCACATTCTGCATCATTCGGCTATGATATGTGATGCCATCCACACGTTGAGCCTTGGCCATAGCTTGTGCTAATGTGGTAGGTTCAGCTAACTCGACCTCCATACGTACCTTGTCCTTGAGACCTCTAATATATCTATCCAATTTCTCAGTATCATGTATGTCACCAATCTCCAGGAATAGTTGACCGATATCATAGTTATATTTGGCAACGGAATGTGTCTGCCTCAATACTGCCAGCTTATCCCTTGCTATCTTCTTGGCATTGACCGGCTTGAACATGCTGACCAGTCCACTAGCAAACTGATCCCATGTTATAGCGTCTATGTCCGTGTCAGGTTGCTGCATGACTAGGCCTCTCCACCATGTTGCTGCCTTACCAGATAGATAGGTAGCTGCCCACTTGGCCCGATCCTCCTCACGGATCCCAGTCAGGTGTGCATACTGAAGCACCTGGAATATCCATGCATCCACGTCACTACCCATATCACCACCATACATGCTAGGCTTAGCTGCCTTACTATTACCTCCAAGTCCATTACCACGTGGTTGCTGCCCCATATGCTGTCCATCCTGTCTATCTCTGGCTGCTCTCTCCAGTACACCATTCCGATTCTCCAACTCAGTAATACGGTTCACCAGTGTAGCTGTATGCTGCTGTACCTGCTGAGCAATTAATGTACTAACATCATTCACATTCATAGTAGCGTTAGTGTTCATGGTAGCATCAGTAGTAGGAACAGTGCTAGTAGTAGGAGTAGTCGTAGGAGTAGTATCACCCATGATTCAGATGTGTAACAACTATAGGTATGTATGTTGACTAAGGTCTGATGCCCCGAAACCACTTGTAAGGACAATGGAGCGCAATGCAGAACTTGATGGTACTAGTATATGCAAGTATGAACGATGATACTATAATACTTATAACGAGGAATGATAGTTATGACTATGTGTCTATATGATATTGAGGCTATGTCATTGCTATAGCTGCATGCTGACGATAAATGAATGAATAGATGAATGAAAATTATCGTGGCTTTGTAGAATGTATTGATAAACTACAAAATGTTTGTGATATTGCTCGCAAGCGTGGCGTTCTACAATATATATACATATATATCTCACGCTTGCTCCATAATATCATGGCGTGCGCCACATATCACGCTTGCTCTTAGAATATAATGACCGGCGGACATTGGAAGTAAAGGCGCAAGCATTACACTCTCCCCTCCTTAAGACAAAGGTACAATCCCTTGTACCTGCTATACCCTAATGCTATAATCTGAGTCACCACTGTATAGTATATCCAATTGTTGGATTAGCCACTGGCATGTCTCTTGCTGTATACCCATCTGCTCCAACACTTCTGATGTTAATAGTATCAACTTCTCACCATCTACCTTGTGTCTCTTCATCTTATTGGCTAATTCTGTAACACTGGTATTCAATTCAGCAGGTGGTGTAAGGCTGGTTATATATTTGCTCACATGGTTCTTGTTCCACTTGTCCTTGACAGACTCCTTATTGATTTTGATCGCCCTTGACTTGTCTTCTGCTTTGCACTGTTCTTCGAAGTCATCTAATGCTTGCAGATCCTCCACTATCTCACTGCTTTCCCATGTGGCTTCTGATTCTGGATATCCCTTCCAAAATATGAGGTACTCCACTTGTTTGTCCTTGCCCAATCGCTTGCCAATGATCCGTTCCACTTCATACTCTGGCTCCTCTTCAGATGATTCTATATCTACTATATGGGGAACGGCGTCTTCAATTTCCACGCCTGGTACATATCGCTTCAACAATGAAACATGGAAGACTGGATGTAACCTCTTCTTTATCCATTCAGCTGGTATATCTAACTTATATGTCACTGGGCTGGGTACCTGTAGTATCTTGAATGGCCCCGTATACCTGCTACTCAGCTTCCTAGTAACACTGTCAGGTAGATTCAGATGTTGAGTAGATAACCATACCTCCTCCCCCTCTTTGAAGACGAGATCTCTTCTATGTTGATTGGCGTAATGTGTCTGCTTGTCTCTTGCATTCTCCATGTTGTTTCTGGCCAACTCGATGTTCCTCTGCAGTTGTTGCATCAACTCATATACGGTATTATTGCTAATAGTGTCTAATGGTATGTGGGTTGGGAAGAATGGATGATCACCATAGTTCAGATAGAATGGTGTGAATCCAGTGGAAGCATGCGCACTACTGTTGACTGCTATCTCTGCCGCTGTTAGATGATCATCCCAGTCATTCTGCTGCTTGCTGACATAGTGTCTCAATATGTCCTCTAATGTCCTATTGGATCTTTCAGTTTGACCATCAGTCTGGGGATGATGTGATGTACTCATCTTTAATTCTGTACCAAGCAGATTCCATAGTTGCTTCCAGAACCTGGATGTAAATCTCGGATCCCTATCACTAATAATGTGTTTCGGTACACCATGTATCTTAATAACGGTATCATAGAATATGCGTGCTACTTCCACTGCTGTACATGTCGTGGTAGTGGCTGCATAGTGCACCATCTTGCTGAACTTGTCCACAAATACTATGATTGCATCATTACCCCTGGTAGTCTCCGGTAGCTTGGTGATTAGGTCCATGGATACTGTTTCCCATCTCTTGCCTGGAATGTCCAAGGATTGGAGTAATCCAATGGGTAACTGGTGACTTGCCTTGTTGGCTTGGCAGGATTGACATTGCTGGATATACTGCTGGATGGATTTCCTCATGCCAGGCCAATAATAATAGCGACTGATACGCTCAGATGTTTTATGCTCACCTAAGTGTCCATTGGTTGGTGTATCATGATGCTCTTTGATGATTCTTGCTCTAATCGTATCAGTGAAGGGAACGTATAACTTGCCATCTAATGTATAGACCAATCCATTGGTGACTCTGTAGCTGGGGTGCCCTTTGGAGATGATCTCTCTAGTCGCTAGATCATTATTGTACTCCGCCTTGATTGTATCTAATAGCTCGCTGCTAATTTCAATGGATGTCTGATGTATGGGTGCTAATATATGATCAGGTCGTCTCGATAGACTATCAGCTACATGGTTCTCCTTGCCTGGTCGGTACTTGATCTCATAGTCGAACTGCTGTAGGAACTCGGACCATCTGGTTTGTCTGGCTGATAGCTTGTCTTGAGTTGAGAGGTACTGTAATGACCTATGATCTGTAGTGATGGTA
Source organism: Streptosporangiaceae bacterium (assembly GCA_025964695.1). GTDB lineage: Bacteria > Actinomycetota > Actinomycetes > Streptosporangiales > Streptosporangiaceae > Actinomadura_E. The sequence goes on from JAOPYK010000322.1 coordinate 5,324, forward strand.
ATCCTATTGCCTAACAGGTAATGACGCCACTCTCGTAGTGCATGTACAATGGCTAAGAGTTCTTGTTCATGTACTGCATAATTCCTCTCATGATCATTCATCTTGCGTGATAAGAAGGCACATGGCTGTAATCCATTACCATGGTCTTGGCATAGTGCAGCACCGATGGCATAACCACTTGCATCTGCTACTACTGTGTATGGTAGATGTGGATCCGGAATAATGAGTATGGGTGCAGTACTCACTGCTTGCTTCAATTCATTATATGCTTGATCCTGTCCCGCTTCCCATTCATACTTGGTATCCTTATGCAGTAGGAATGTTAATGGAGTAGCTATCAAACTGAAATCCTTGACGAATCTTCTATAATATCCAGCTAGTCCTAAGAATGAACGTAACTCATGTACATTCTTGGGTACAGGCCACTTCTGTACTGCATCGACCTTGGACGGTTCCATCTTGATACCATACTGATTGATAACATGTCCCAGGAAACCTATCTCACTTTGAAAGAAGTCACATTTACTCAATTTGGCATATAGCTGCTTATCCCGTAATACCTGCAGCACTAATCGTAGATGCTTGTAATGATCCTCTAATGTCTTACTATAGATTAGTATATCATCTATGAATACAATCACGAAGTCATCTAAGAATTTCCTAAGCGTCTGCTGCATGAGGTGCATGAAGGTGGCTGGGGCATTGGTTAGGCCAAATGGCATGACCAGGAATTCATAGTGTCCATACCGCGTCCTAAATGCTGTCTTATGAACATCCTCGTCCGCTATTCTGACCTGCCAGTAGCCAGCCCTCAGGTCAATCTTGCTAAAGTACTTGGCACCTAGTAATCGATCTAACAGTTCATCTATTCTTGGCAAGGGATACTTGTTCTTAATAGTGATTTTATTCAGTGCTCGATAATCCACGCACATCCTCATACTTCCATCTTTCTTCTTAACAAATAACACGGGAGCACCATATGGACTCTTACTCTCTTGTATGTAACCCTTGTCCATCAATTCTGTTAACTGTTTCTTCAGTTCGTCCATCTCTGGTTGACTCATCCGGTAGGTAGGCCGGCTGGGTGGTTGTTGGCCAGGCACTAACTCGATACGATGATCAATATCACGGCTGGGTGGCAATCCACTAGGTAATTCCTCTGGGAACACCTCTTTGAACTCATTGATAATAGTACTGGCATCACTGTTGATAGCTGCCTTACTATCATTACCACGCTCAGCCGGTGATTGTACCAATGCTAGATATAATTCCTCACCATGCTGTACCTCACGCTTGAATTGCAGGGCGGACACTAATTCTACTACTGGTGTA
>JAOPYK010000161.1 GCA_025964695.1 Streptosporangiaceae bacterium
CAGTCGACCGTCTCCAGGACAAGCTGGCCGGCTATCACGCCTACCACGCCACCCGCGCCGACCTGCTGCGCAGGCTGGGCCAAAGCCAGCAGTCACGCGCGGCCTACGACAAGGCCATCGAACTGGCAGGCAACACCGCCGAGACCGCCTACCTGACCCGGCGCCGCGACCAACTGCGGTAGCGCCCAGAGCTCCCGATCGACACCCCGCGCGCAGCGGCGGCCGATTCCGGGGCGCCCTGCTGATGCTTCCGCAACCTGTCGCGCCGGCGACGGGTCTCGCTTCGTCCGAGCTTCGAAGGCCAGGTCGCGACGCCTCCCTCGCCACCGGTATGCCGTCCGGCGCGCACATGCCCGGCCGGAGGCCGCCGACGAATACGAGGCCAAGGACGCCTCCTACTGATCAAGCGGTACGACGACGGCGTCAACGACTCCATCGAATTCGGCAAGAAAATCTGGGAGGCGGTGTCGGATCGGGGCGGCGGAGTTCGTAGCAGGGGTGTGAGGCCGCCCACGAGGGGCCGACCCTGAAGAGCACGGAACCACGACATGAAACTGACGACCCTAACGCAGGTGCCGCGATGACGACCATGACGACGACGACCCGTCCGACGTCCTCTCGGCTGATGTGGGCGATCCTGGCGCTGGTGCTGCTCGCCGACGCCCTGGACGTGATCGACGCGACCGTCACCAACATCGCCGCGCCCACCATCGCCAAGCAACTGCATGGCGGCCAGGGCCTGATCAAATGGCTGGGCACGGCGTACATGCTCGCCATGGGCGTGCTGCTCATGGTCGGCGGCCGGCTGGGCGACAAGTACGGGCAGCGCAGGCTCTTCCTGATCGGGATGGCCGGCTTCACGGTCGCCTCGGCGGTGGCGGGCCTGTCCCCCGACCCGGCGTTGCTGATCGTGGCTCGAGTGGCGCAGGGGGCCTTCGGCGCCCTGCTGATCCCGCAGGGCATGGCGATCATGACGAAGACGTTCTCGCCGGAGATGCTGACCAGGGCGTTCGGCCTGTTCGGCCCGCTGCTGGGAGTGGCCAACCATCGGCGGCCCGGTACTGGCCGGCTTCAACATCAGCGCCGACCTGTTCGGCCTCTCCTGGCGCCCGATCTTCCTGATCAACCTGGTCCTGGGCGTGATCGGTCTGGCGGTGGCCGTCAGGATCCTCCCCCACGACGACGGCGACCACTCCAAGGTCGTCGACGGCTGGGGCTCTGGCCTGCTCGCCGGCGCGATGTTCGGCCTGCTGTACGGCCTGATCGAGGGCTCCACCAACGGTGTTCACCTCCGTGCGGATCGACGCGGCCATCGCGTCCAAGGTGGTGTAACCCGGTAGCTCACACCGCAGCCGGATCAGCTCCTCCAACGCCACGTTGATCAGATCGGCCGGGTCGTCCTTGGACTGCGCCGTCTTGCGGATCGCCTCCTCGGCGATCTGCCGCACCCGGGCAGCGTCATAGACCACACCCAGCCGCCTGCGGACGAACTCACGATGCCGCTTGGCCGACCGGACGGCCGCCCGCTCCAGCTCAACATCGTCCCCCAGCTCCAACGCATCGCCCACATGCCCGACCACCACCGTCGGAACGTCCTCGACCTTCGGGAAGTACCCAAGCCGCTGGTAGGACTTCAACCACACCACCAACGCCAGCAGGTGGTTCTCATCCTGGGTCCGGCCGCGCGCCCACTCAAGCTCGGCCTCGGTCGGCGTGAACGCCTCCGCCAGCTCCCGCGCCGACACCACCCTGGCGAACCCCGGGTACGCGGTCCGATCGACCGAGGTCACCCATAACCCCCAAGTCCGCCACCAACACGACGACGATCACCCTAATCAGCAACGCTCAGCCCACGGCCCCTTTCCGCCGTATTCCGGCCGTCCCCCATCCATAGCCGTACTTCGCGGACGAAGCACTCTCCCTTGTCGAAAAACTGATCACTGTCAGCGTCGGTCCAGTGGCCATACCGCCCGTCCCGGGCGGACGGCATTGCTTCGTCGATCGCGACTCGAAGCTCAGCCATGCGCTCGGCAAAGGCCGGATCGAGGGCGGCAATCGTTGCCTCGTGTGGACGGTCACGGAATTCGCCACCCTGAAATTCACGATCTTCCCGACTCTAGGTTTCTAGGATTTCGTTAGAGAGCCTGATATTCGTCTTCCCCCTGTCCATGGTGGGTGTTGTGGGGGTTGGTCCGAGGTTCGCTCCGGCCACTGTCGGTGGGCAGGTCTACCGTGGGTGGGCACAGAAGCGCAGCGTGAGTTAGGGGAGACCGTGGCCACACTTGAGAACCGGCCGAACACCGCACTCCTTGTCGTCGACGTGCAGAACGGCGTCGTCGAGGGGGCTCACGAGCGCGACGTGGTCGTCGCGAACGTCGGCAGCCTTGTCGAGAAGGCGCGGCGGGAAGGGGTCCCCGTTGTCTGGGTCCAGCACTCCGACGAGCAGCTTGCGAGGGGGAGCGACGATTGGCGGATCGTCCCCGAGTTGATTGCGGGCGACGCCGAGCCGCTCGTCGAGAAGAATTACTTCGACTCCTTCGAGGTCACCACTCTCGAGACTGTGCTGTCGGGCCTTGGAGTCGGGCGACTCGTCGTCGTCGGCGCAGAGACCGATGCGTGCATCCGCTCGACGCTCCACGGCGCGTTCGTCAGGGGGTACGACGCGACCCTTGTCAGCGACGCCCACACGACGGGGGACCAGACGGCATGGGGGGCGCCGCCGCCGGACCAGGTCATCGCGCACACGAACCTGTACTGGACCTACCAGACGGCGCCGGGGCGCACGGCCGGGACGGTCGAGACCAAGGATGTCGACTTCCGCGGCGCGTTCTGAAGCCTGTGCGACGCGGACGGGAACGCCTCGGGACGGCACCGGGTCCAGGTCGTCGGGCCTGGGTGAGCGGTGCCCGCAGGGTGGATGGCCGTCGCGTGCTGGTCGACCGGGTCCGCCGGCCTACCGCTACGTCCTCACCAGCAACACCGAACGCAAGGCCGCCCTTGCCCCTTGGCTCGAAGCTACAACACTTGCCGACGTCACAGCGGGATCGGCGGCCTCCCGCCGATCAGCCTCCGGTGACCATCCTGACGGCCGAGTATGCCTAGCCGCCACCTACCTCGTCACCTCACCTCCATCCCCAAAACCGGAGACGGCCCTAGGCAGACGCTTCCATGATCATCCAGCGATGACAGCTGTTCCGCGGCATCGCCAGGAACAACCGGCCATTGTCGCCAACCTCGCCCGCCTCGCCCAGTCCACCCGCACCGTTAAGGCAGGGTGAGGCGGCGCAGGATGAATCTCGTCGGGACCCGAGACGCCATTGTCCATCAATGACAGCGCCCCCGGCGGCGCCCACGGACCACCATCCTCATGGAGAAGATCGTGACCCCGAAGATGGGGAAGATCGTGACTACGATCGGGCCCTAGAAATTCGTGACCGTTCACACCTCGTGCGCCATTGTCCGGGTGAGGAAACGGGTTCCCGCGATGAGGAGCTGCTGGTGCCTCTTGGACGCGGAGGCTCGGCGTTTCCATGGCTGTGTCGCCTGGACCGTTGCCCAGAACAGTTGCGTCTCTTCGATGGCCGCTTGTGCCGCAGCGATCGCGTTGGTCTGCATGACCTGGCGCCGATGCTGCCGCCCGGTTGCGGTTACGACGCCCCAGGCAGTCAGCGCCGCAACTGCACCACCCAGCATCGCGCTCAGTGCGCTCTGGAGAAGCATTCCGGGGTGGTCACCCAGAACTCGAGGGGGTGGGAACCGAATACACCGGAAAGGGGCAGCCGCAGCCGAGCGTAGCCGCTGGTCAGGAGCCGGTGTCGGCGAGTACGCGGTAGAGCGAGGCGACTGAGGGCTTGTTTCCGGTTGTACAGAGCTCATGCGCGGAGACGCATGTGCCGGGCGACCTCGGCGGCGCCGAGGTTCGCGCCGTATGCGTAGGCGGTAAGCACATAACGGCCGAGAACATCACCGCGGATCTTCGGGTCCGACCCCGAGGCCGGCCCGAGGTGGCGGTGCCACCCGGTCAGGTACGCAGCGTGGGTGAGGATGTCGAGCAGGCTACGCTGGTGGATCGCCTGCTCCAGCGCCACGGCGCTGGAGCGGGTCTCGGCATCGACGCTCGTGCCCCAGTCCGGCTCGTAGGGCTTGCGGTTTTTCGGGCCGCGAAGGATCAGCGCGCGCCCCTTCGCCTCCTTGTCGTGCTTGCCCCAGGCCCGCATCCGGGTGATTGCACCGCGTCGCTCGCAACAGCGGAAGGCCGGACACCAGTACCCGCCTCGGCCTGTCCCGGTGAGCAGTCCAAGGGCAAGAACCCCTCGGTCGCCACCCTCTACCGCATCCTCGCCGAGGACGCACCGGAAGACTGAAGGCTTCAAATCAACTACTGGCGACTTTTTTGGTCCTTATCTGAGTCACACCCCCCACACACACCGGGCAGACCACCATCACCGCCCAGGCCGCACGCGGCCGCCGGACCTTCCTCGCGCGGATCGCGGTCTGCCAACCCTGCGCCCACGTGCTCACCCTGGCCAACGACGACACCGAGACCGCGCGTTACCACAGGTCAGGGAAATCCGACCAAAATTTCCCCAGGACTACTGGGACCCCATGACGTGCGATCCGTAGTCCGGGCCTGACACCTGGACGACTGCCAGTGCATCGCGCTCGTTGGTGGTGAAGACCTCAAGCCATCCCTCGTCGCCGACAACGCCATCGGTGCTCACGATCGCGGCATCCCCTGGCCCCATCGGCATGGTCGTCACTTCCCAACCGAGGCGGCAGAGCTTGTCATAGGCGTCCCAGTCCGTGCCACCGCGCCAGTGTTCGCGCAACGGCGCGTCCATCGCCAGGAACGGCTCTCCGTTGGTCCAGACCCGCCCGACGTGCGTCCACGAGAACTCCACGACCAGCAGTATGGATCATGCTGTCCACAACACCTGAACCTGTGGTTCCTCTGGTCCTGTCGCAGTCGATCATCATGCATCACGGCGAGGAATAGTCAAGACCTGTGGATCGGCGTGTCACGCGACTTGCTGATCACCACCCTCTGATTCGTCGGGTCGTTCGATGAGCTTGCCGTTCTTGAATACCGCGCCGGCACGGACCAGCGCGACGAGGTGGGGTGCGTTGACGGCCCGCCACCGGGTCTGTGCTGATTCGATGAGCTGAACGCCATCGCGACACCGGCGGCGCGGGAGCCGGGGCCCTTGGTGACTCGCTGGCGAAGCCTGACGGTGGCGAAGGCGGACTCGATCGGGTTGGTGGTGCGCCTGATGCGCTCGTCCGAGCGCGTGGTGATCGCCGGGCCGCCGACTCAGGTCCGAGATCCTCTGATGGGCTCGACGCGGTAGTCGGAAAACGCGGTGCTGGATTCGACAACATCCTGGCATCCTGCCGTCATGGAGGTCTGGGCCCACGACGGCAAGCTCTATGACGTGAACTCGTACTACAGCCTGCCGGACGACGCGTGGCATTACGAGCTAGTAAGACAGGATGGCGCACCCGCGACCGGGCCCTACCTCAGCGTTCTCATTCCCGACACCACCCCAGACGCTGGCC
>JAOPYK010000312.1 GCA_025964695.1 Streptosporangiaceae bacterium
TCATGGTGACCTTGGAGCCGATGTTGCCGTCGACCCACTCCATGGTGGCGCCCTCGTAGCAGACGGCGCGCTTGGTCACCAGGTTGTAGACGTTGTTCGACCAGTTCTGGATGGTCGTGTAACGGCAGCGGGCGTCCTTCTTGACGATGATCTCCACGACCGCGGAGTGCAGCGAGTCCGACTTGTAGATCGGCGCCGTACAACCCTCGACGTAGTGCACGTAGGCACCCTCGTCGACGATGATCAGCGTCCGCTCGAACTGGCCCATGTTCTCGGTGTTGATCCGGAAGTAGGCCTGCAGCGGGATCTCGACGTTCACGCCCGGCGGCACGTAGATGAACGAGCCACCCGACCAGACGGCCGAGTTCAGGGCGGCGAACTTGTTGTCGCCCACCGGGATGACCGTGCCGAAGTACTCCTGGAAGATCTCCGGGCGCTCACGCAGGGCCGTGTCGGTGTCGAGGAAGACGACACCCTTCTCCGCCAGATCCTCACGAATCTGGTGGTAGACGACCTCGCTCTCGTACTGCGCGGCCACACCGGCCACCAGACGCTGCTTCTCCGCCTCGGGGATGCCCAGCTTGTCGTAGGTGTTCTTGATGTCCTCGGGCAGGTCCTCCCAGGACTCGGCCTGCTTCTCCGTGGAGCGCACGAAGTACTTGATGTTGTCGAAGTGGATGTCACTGAGGTCGGAGCCCCAGGTCGGCATCGGCTTCTTGCCGAACAGCCGGAGCCCCTTGAGGCGCAGGTCCAGCATCCACTCGGGCTCGTTCTTCTTGGCCGAGATGTCGCGGACCACGTCCTCGGACAGGCCACGGCGCGCGGAGGCGCCGGCCGTGTCGGAGTCGGACCAGCCGAACTTGTAGTTACCAAGCCCGTCCAGCTCGGGGTGGGCTGTCGTAGTCATAGGGAGGTCCTCCCGGACTCTTCGTCATTGTGTGGTTCCGGTGTGGAGGAACGGCCCTCCGCACCCCCCGTCGGCCCTGCGGTCGCGGGATCGCCCAGCGCGTTGGGGCTGACGTGGGTCGTGCAGACCCCGTCGCCGTGCGCGATGGTCGCAAGCCTTTGCACCGGGGTGCCCAGCAACCGGCCGAAGGCCTCGGTCTCGGCCTCGCACAGCTGCGGGAACTCCGCGGCGACGTGCTCGACCGGGCAGTGCTGCTGGCAGAGCTGCTGGCCGCCGGCCAGCGGTCCCCTGCCGGGCGCCTGGCTCGCCGAGGCGGCGTAGCCGTCACCGGACAGCGCTTCGGCCAGCACCCGGACCCGCTGCTGCGGGGACGCCGCCTGCACCACCGGCTCCAGCCGTCGTTCGAGATCGGAGATCTGCCGCCGGGCGAACTCCGCTACGGCCTCCTCCCCCGCCGTCTCGGCGAGGAACCGCAGCGCGCTGGTCGCCAGGTCATCGTACGCATGGACGAAGGTGCTGCGCCCGGCATCGGTGATGGCGAACAGCTTGGCCGGCCGGCCCCGGCCCCGGTGGGCCTGTGGCCGTGCCCGCCGGATCTCGATAAGCTCCTCGGCGAGGAGCGCGTCGAGATGGCGGCGCACCGCCGCGGGGGTCAGGCCGAGCCGTTCCCCCAGGTTGGAGGCGGTCACCGGGCCATGCTCGAGAATCAATCGCGCCACCCGGGCACGCGTGTCCCGGTCGGCGTGACTGCCGTGAGGCACCGGTGGCGGCGGCACGGCGGAAGCCGGCGCGGCGGCCGGTATCTGCGTCGTCGTCTCCCTCACGTTTTTCACAACATCAGTGTGGCCTAATTCCTTCCCCGCACACAAATGAAGCAAGGTGTTGTCGCTCACTCAGGAAAGCCTTACCTAATTGAGGCCTGAGCCTTACCGGGGGTGAGTGCGCAAGGCTTACCTGGAGGGAGTGCCCCCCGGGTTACCGGGGGTGAGTGCCCGGATGAGGCATCAGTGCGGGATGAGACGGGGCAGCACCACGGCCGGGCAGGGGACGGCGCGCAAGATCTTCAGTGACATGTCCCCCATGAACACCTTTCGCAGCGGGCCCGCCTCGCTGGAGGCGATGACCAGCGCGTCGCCCGGCGACCAGCCGGTGGCCGCGATCGCCTGGGCCACGTCGGGTCCCTGGACGACCTCGGTCTCGATCTGCTCCGGGCTCAGGGCGCTGCCGTCGGCCGCTTCCTTGGCCGCGAGCGCCAGTTCCGCCTCGTACCGGTCCACCACCCTGCGCTGCTCCTCCTCGGCCAGCCGGGCGGCCCTGCCCGTCGCCGTGTGCTCAACGGCGACGGTCAGCAGCCTGAGCGGCACCCCCCTGGCGGCCGCGATTCGCGCGGCGAATTCCACCGCCTCCGCGCTGCCGGGCCGCCGCAGATAGGCGACGGTGATCCGGTCGAAGCCCTCCAGCCGGTGCGCGGCGTAGTTCTTGGGCGCCACCAGGACCGGGACCGTCGAGCCGTGCAGCAGCTGATCGGCCGTGCTCCCGATGGAGATCCCGTTGCGGGGGCCGCCCGGCGCCGAGCCGATCACGATCAGGTCGGACCTGGTCTTGCGGGCGAGGGCGGACAGGCCACGGCCACTGCCCCGGTTGGCCCCCACGACGTAGTCCACGCCGGTGCCCTCGGGGAGCCCCACCTCCTCCAGGACGCCCGCCGCCCCGTCGAGGGCGGCCCTGGCCTGGCCGTCGAGGTAGGCCTGCCATTCGGCGTCCGCACCGCCCGCGGTGTGCCCGGCCACGGCCGCCGGCGGGCGCACGCTGGCGACGGTGAGCGAGCCGAGGGTGTGACGCAGGACCACACCGGCCAGGGCCAGGGCGTCCTCGCCCCGGTGATCCGGCTGGAAACCGGCCAGGACCTGTGAGCCGATCATCGTGCCTGTTCCTCTCGTGGTCCCGTGGTCGTTATTTTCTGTATTTCCTGTGTGGTCGTTCCATACGGGCATCGGGCAGCCGAGACGGGCCGGGAACGGCCGGGGTGGACCGGCGGGGACACGCGTCGTGCGCAGCGCCCCCGCCGGCGTCGGGTGCCCTACAGGGTGCTGGCCAGCGGCCAGGTGGCGTTCGGGGTCACGATCGTGCCCGCCGTGCCCGCCAGTACATGCTCGCATTCGTCCAGCAGCCCGATGGCGGCCATGCCGCCGGTGCGCTCCACGAACCCGCACACCGCCTCCACCGGACCGGCCGGAACGTGCTGGGCACGCAGCCGGTACGGCGTCGTATGGCCGATCTCCTCCTGACCGGGCGTGCCGGAGCCGCGCATGAGGCGGGACGCGTCGGTGAGGATCAGGAAGGCGTCCGCCCCGAGCGTCTCGGCGAGCGTCGCTCCGGTGAGGTACTCGTCGAGGACCACCTCGACGCCCTCGAGCCGGCCGTGGCCGTTGCGCACGACCGGGACGCCGCCACCGCCCGCGCAGACCAGGACGGTGCCGGTCCGGAGCAGCCGGCGGAGCAGCCGGGTCTCGATCACCCGCTGCGGCCGGGGCGAGGGCACCACCCGCCGCCAGTACTGTCCGTCGCGCTTGACGGTCCAGCCGTTCTCCTGGGCGAGCTTCTCCGCCTCGACCTGTTCGTAGACCGGGCCGACGAACGTGGCCGGGGCCTCGAAGGCCGGGTCGAACGCCGACACCAGCGTCTGGGTGATCATCGCCGCGATCTGCCGCCCCGGAAGCGCGTTCTGCAGGGCCTGCAGGATCCAGTAACCGATCATGCCCTGGGTCTGGGCGCCGAGAGTGTCGAGCGGGTAGGGCTTGCTCAGGCCGAGGTCGTTGGCGCTCTGCACCGCCAGCACCCCGATCTGGGGGGCGTTCCCGTGGGTGATCAGCAACTCGTGCCTGTCGGCGAGCGGCGCCAGCGCCCGCACCGCCCGCGTGATGTTGTCCTGCTGGACGTCGACGTCGGGCCGCTGGCCGCGCCCGAGCAGCGCGTCCTCCCCCAATGCGATCACTACTCGCATGTGCTCGTTCCCCCGTGTGGCATCGCCGGCTCCGGTGCGGCCGCGGCCGTCCTCAGGTGTGCCGGTAGGGCGGCCGCGGCCGCCCTGATCATGTGAAGGTCCTGGCCGCGACCCGCGGCGTGAAGCCCCTGCCCCCGGGCCGGGCGACAGGGGTTGCACTTCCCTCCGGCGACGCCGGTGAAACTCATGTCGATCAACAGCAGACCGATCCGGTCCGGTGCCGGACCAGGCGACACGGCGCGCGGCGAGGGGCAGGTCGGCCCCTGATCAGCCCCTGGTCCCGCTTACACTCCTTTGCATGACACCCCCCGGCACGCGAGTCGCGCAATGACCGCCGTCGAGATGGACATGCTGGTCAAACGGTACGGGGCGGCGACCGCGGTCGACGGGCTGTCGCTGACCGCCGAGCGCGGCCAGGTCACCGCACTGCTCGGGCCCAACGGCGCGGGGAAGACCACGGCGATCGAGATCTGCGAGGGGTTCCGGCGGGCCGACGGCGGCACCGTACGGGTGCTGGGGCTCGATCCGGTCCGCGATGCCCGTGAGCTCAAGCCCCGGATCGGCGTGATGCTGCAGTCCGGCGGGGTGCCCACCACCGCCCGGGCCGGGGAGTTCCTGCGCCTGGTCGCCGCCTTCTACGCGAACCCGGTGGACCCCGATGTGCTCCTGGGCCGGCTGGGGCTGACCGAGCACGCCCGTACCCCGTACAAGCGGCTGTCGGGCGGCCAGCAGCAGCGCCTCTCGCTGGCCGCGGCGCTGGTCGGGCGGCCCGAGCTGGTGTTCCTGGACGAACCCACCGCCGGGCTCGACCCGCAGGCGCGGCACGTCACCTGGGAACTGATCGAGGAGCTCCGGTCGGCCGGCGTCGCCACCGTGCTCACCACGCACTACATGGACGAGGCCGAGCGGCTGGCCGACCAGGTGTTCGTCGTCGACCACGGCCGGGTGGTCGCCAGCGGCTCCCCGGCGGAACTGACCGGCGCCGAGCGCCAGCTCCGCTTCCGGGCCCGGCCGGGCCTGGGGCTGGACGAGCTGCTGTCGGCACTGCCGGTCGGCAGCGCCGCGAAGGAATCGCCCGCGGGCCACTATCTGATCGAGGGTGACGTGCAGCCCGAACTGCTGGCCACCGTGACCGCCTGGTGCGCCTCCCACGGCGTCATGACCGAGGATCTGCGGATCGAACGGCGCACCCTGGAGGACGTCTTCCTGGAGCTCACCGGACGGGAGCTCCGCGCATGACGGCCTGCCGCCCCGCGCACCTCCGGCCGTCCCGGCGGGAGGCCCGCTCATGACGACCTTCGTTCCCGCGCCGGGGGCCGCGCCGCTGCCTGCGATGGTCACCGCGCAGACCGCATACGAGATCCGGACGCTGCTGCGCAACGGCGAGCAGCTTCTGCTCACACTGATCATCCCGGTGGTGCTGCTGGTGCTCTTCAGCGTCACCTCGCTGCTCGACCTGGGCACCAGCCACCGGGTGGACTTCCTGACGCCGGGCATCCTGGCACTGGCCGTCATGTCCACCGCGTTCACCGGCCAGGCCATCGGAACCGGCTTCGAGCGCCGCTACGGCGTTCTCAAGCGTCTCGGCGCCACCCCGCTCCCCCGCTCCGGCCTCATCGCCGCCAAGACCCTCACCGTGATCGTGGTGGAGGTCCTCCAAGCGGCGGTGATCACCGGGGTGGCGTTCGGGCTGGGCTGGCATCCGCACGGCAACCCGGTCACCACGGCGCTGCTCCTGCTGCTGGGCACGGCCGCGTTCAGCGGCTTCGGGCTGCTGATGGCCGGTACCCTCCGCGCCGAGGCGACGCTGGCCGGGGCCAACCTGATCTACCTGCTGCTGCTGATGCTGGGCGGGGTGGTGTTCCCGCTGACCCAGTTCCCTTCCGGGGTACGGACCGTATTGGAGCTGCTGCCGATCTCGGCCCTGGCCGACGGGCTGCGCCAGGTCCTCCAGCACGGCGCGGCCATGCCCGGCAAGGACCTCCTGGTCCTGACCGGCTGGGCCGTCGTCGGGCTGCTGCTGGCCGCCCGGTTCTTCCGCTGGGAATAGCGGCCGTCTCGGGGCGGGTTGCCCCGGTTGTCATGATCGCACCCGAGTGAGAGGCACGTGATGGCGCTCGCGGACGCCCCCCGGTCCTACCTGCGGCCGTTCGGTGCGCGCGGCGCGCGAAGGGCGTTCTCGCTCGGAGCCGTGCCGCCGCCCGCGCTCGTGCTGCTGGGCGTCGTCTCGGTGCAGATCGGCGCCGGCCTGGCCAAGCATCTGTTCGACCGGCTGCCGCCCGACGCCGTGGTGTTCATGCGGCTGCTCAGCTCCGCGATCGTGCTGTGCGTAGTGGCGCGGAAGGCGCTGCGCGGCGTCCTGCGCTCCCACACCTGGCGGGATCTGGCCGTGGCGGCCGGATTCGGGCTGACGCTCGCGCTGATGAACTTCTCGATCTACCAGTCGTTCTCGCGGATCCCGCTGGGCATCGCGGTGACGATCGAGTTCCTCGGCCCCCTGGCGATCTCGATCCTGGGCTCCCGCCGCCCGCGTGACCTGCTTTGGGCCGTGCTGGCCTGCTGCGGGGTCCTGCTGCTTGCGCGCGGCGGAGGCCACGTCGATCCGGTCGGGATCGGTTTTGCGTTGCTGGCCGGGGCGTGCTGGGCCGGTTACATCGTGCTGAGCGCGGCGACCGGCCGTCGGTTCGCCGGATCGACCGGGCTCGCCCTGGCCAGCCTGGTGGGCGCGGCGGCCATGCTGCCCCTCGGCATCGCTCAGGGCGGCACGGCGCTGCTCAGCCCCGAGCTGCTGCTCATCGGCGCCGGGGTCGGCCTGCTGTCCTCGGTGATCCCCTACACCCTCGAGCTGGAGGCGCTGCGCCGGATGCCCGCCCGGGTCTTCGGCATCCTGATGAGCCTCGAGCCCGCCGTGGCCGCACTGGTAGGGCTCGTGGTGCTGGGCGAGATTCTCGACGCCCGCGAATGGGTGGCCATCGGCTGCGTCATCCTGGCCTGTGTCGGCGCCACCCGCTCCCAGCAGGCCCCGGAGGCCTGACCCGGATCCGCGCACCGGCGGGCCGCTCATACGATGTGGGACGTGCCTGAGCGATCCGAGAACCCGCTGCTCCAGATCCGTGACGCGGTATGGCGTCCCATCCCCGCGTCACTGCGGCTGCTCGCCGCGCTCGGAGTGATCGTCAACACCGGCATCATCGTGACCGGCGGAGCGGTCCGGCTCACCAAGTCCGGGCTCGGCTGCCCGACCTGGCCCCAGTGCAGCGGTGACAGCCTGATCCCGACCTCGCACAACACCCACGCGGCGCTCAACCAGGCCATCGAGTTCGGCAACCGCCTGCTCACGTACGTGGTGCTGGCCGTGGGCGTGCTGGTGTTCGTCGCGGCCCTGCGACTGCGGCCGCGCCGCCGGGACGTGCTGCGGCTGGCCGTGGTCCAGCCGCTCAGCGTCGTCGCCCAGGCGATCATGGGCGGCATCACGGTGCTGACCAAGCTGAACCCGGCCGCGGTCTCCGCGCACTTCCTGCTGTCGATCGCGCTGGTCGCGGCCACGGTCTGGCTCTACGTGCGCACGATCGAAGGGGATGAGACACCCCGGCCGCTGGTGCGGGGCGAGCTGATCTGGCTGGGCCGGGGGCTTATCGGGGTCGTGGCGGTCCTGTTGCTCATCGGCACGATCGTGACGGGCACCGGGCCGCACGCCGGCGACGACAAGGCCCCGCGCTACGGCTTCAACATCGAGCAGGTGGCGCAACTGCACGCGGACGTGGTGTGGCTGACCGTGGGACTGACGGTCGCGCTTCTGCTCGGGCTGCGGCTCACGGGTGCCCCCGCCCGGGCGCAGCGGTGGGCGCTGGCGCTGCTGCTCGTGGAGCTGGCCCAGGGGGCGATCGGCTACATCCAGTACTGGACCAACGTGCCGCCGGTGCTGGTGGGTGCGCACATGCTCGGCGCGGCGCTGGTCTGGATCGCCGTCCTGCGCGTCGTCTTCGCCCTGCGCGACCGCGGTCCCGTCCCCGCCGGCCCGGCGCCCGCCGAACCCTCCCCCACGTCCCAAGGCTCCCCCGTCACCGCCTGATCACCGCTGCAAGCTCCCCGATGATGTTGTCCTGTCCCCCCGCGCGGGGGGACAGGACAACAACATCGGGTCTTCTCAGCGGCCTTTGCGGAGGAAGGAGCGGAGACGGTCGAGGGGCCAGGTGTTGATGACGTCGTCGGGGGTGAGCCAGCCGCGCTGGGCGGCGCCGACCCCGTAGCGCAGGTTCCCCAGGTGCCCCACGGCGTGGGAGTCGCTGTCGATCGAGAACTTCACGCCGTGCCGCAGGGCCCGGCGGATCAGGTCGGCGGGCAGGTCCAGCCGGTCCGGGAAGGCGTCGATCTCCAGTGCGGTGCCGGTGGCGGCGCAGGCCTCGAAGACCTCGTCCCAGTCGGCGTCCACCGGGGGGCGGCGGCCGATCAGCCGGGCCGTGGGGTGGCCGATGACGTTGATGTAGGGATTTTCGCAGGCGGTGACGAACCGCCGGGTCATCTCCTCGGGATCCTGGGTGAAGGCGGAGTGCACCGAGGCCACGCAGAGATCGAACCCGGCGAGGAAGTCGGCGTCCCAGTCGACGCCCCCGGAAGGGTCGATGTTGAGTTCGGTGCCGTGCAGCAGCGTCAGGTCCGGGAAACGCTCCTGCAGGGCTCGCACCGCCTCCCGCTGAGCGAGCATCTTCTCGTCGGTCATCCGCTGCATGTACAGGTTGGGCGCGTGATCGGTGATCGCGTAGTACTCGTGGCCGAGACCGGCCGCCGCGGCGACCATGGTCTCCAGCGACGCGGTCCCGTCGGTGAGGTCGGTGTGGGTGTGCAGGTCGCCCCGGAGGTCGTCGAGCTGGACCAGCCGGGGCAGCTCTCCCGCCAGCGCCGCCTGGATCTCGCCACCGTCCTCGCGCAGGGTCGGCGGAATCCACGGCAGCCCGAGCCGCTGGTAGACCTCCTCCTCGGTGGCCGACACGATCAGGTCGCCGGACTCCACCTCGTACAGCCCGTACTCCGACAGCTTGAGGCCGGCCCGCACCGCGATCTCCCGGGTCCGGACGTTGTGTTCCTTGCTGCCGGTGAAGTACTGGAGCGCCGCGCCCCAGGATTCCAGCGGTACCACCCGGAGATCGACCTGCAGACCCAGGGCGCCGGTCCGGATCGAGGTCTTCTTCTCACCCCTGACGATCACCTCGGTGACGTAGGGCAGCGTCGCGAACGTCTCCATCAGCTCGGCCGAGGAGGGCGCGGCGGCGAGGATGTCGATGTCGCCGATCGTCTCCCGCATCCGGCGGAGCGATCCGGCGTAGGCGCACCGCTCGGCGAGGGGGGTGAGCGTGGCGACGATCTCCTCGGCCAGTTCCGTCGCCTGGTCGATGAGGACCCTGCCGCCCGCCTGCCGCATCAGCTCGATGCCGCGCAGGATGTTCTCCTCCGACTTGGCGCCGAAGCCCTTCAGGTCCCGCAGCCGGCCGGCCGTGATCGCCTCCTCGAGCTCGGGCACCGAGGACACGCCGAGCTCCTCATACAGCGCCAGTGCCTTCTTGGGCCCCAGTGTGGGTATCGCGGTGAGGGCCCGCACCCCGGCGGGGATCTGCGCGCGCAGATCCTCGACCTGCCTGATCGTGCCGGTGGCGTTGTAGTCCAGGATCTTCTTGGCGATCGCGTCGCCCACGGTCGGGATCTTCTTGAGCTGTCCCAGCCCCAGCCGGGAGACGTCCTCGGGGTAGCCCGCGATCGCCCGTACGGCCTTCTCGTACGCCCTGATCTTGTACGCCTCACCCCCCGTGATGGAGAGCAGATCGGCCAGTTCCTGCAGAAGGTCCGCAACCTCATCGTTAGCCCGCGCCATGGCCCGGAGTCTAGGACTGCCGGGGCGATCGGGGACGGTCCGGGCCGCCGGTGTGTCCTCCCGGCGGTGATCCGGAGGGGCCCGCTAGCGCGAGGGGGAGGTTCCGTACGGCCGGGGCGGCTCGAACATGGGCGGTGGGGGCGGCCGGAAGGCGGTCGGGCCGCCGTGCGTCCACGGCGGCACCTGCGGGCGCCGTGGCGGGGGCGCGTCGCGGCGGAACCGCTCCAGCGCGTCCCGCATCAGCTCCAGGAGCGCCCTCTGCCGCTGCTCGAACCGGCCCTGGTCGGCGAGGCCCCGGTCGGCGCGCTGGTGCAGCAGGGCCACTTCGGTGGCGGCCAGCTGGTAGTTCGCCATGTCCCGGGCGGCCGCCGAGCCGCCGAGCCTGCGGGCCCAGCGCCGGGCGTCCTTGCGGGCGGGCAGCCGGCCGAGCATCTGCACGTCCAGCGGGCTCACCAGGCCGGTGCCGCCGTACCTCGGCAGGTAGGTGCCGATGAGCCGGACCGTCTGGCGCCGTTCCCAGATGACGACGCCCACGAGCCCGGCCAGGATGCCCAGATCGAAGAGGTAGACCACGAGCAGGCCCCGGTAGCCGAAGGCGGTGGAGCCGTTCCACAGGCCGTGCAGCACCATGGCGGCGAGCAGGCCGCCGATCGGGGCGAGCCAGCGGCCCACGGTCCGCCTGCCCGTCGCGGCGTAGGCCACGCCCAGCCCGGTCATGGAGGTGAACAGCGGGTGCCCGAAGGGGGCGAGCACGCTGCGCAGGATGAAGACCGCCTCCAGCTGGTGGCCGCCCCCGGCCTCGAAGGCCTTCATGTAGTAGGCGATGTTCTCCATCATGGCGAAGCCGAGCGCCACCATCGCCGCGTAGATGATCCCGTCGGTGAGGTTGTCGATCTCGCTGCGGCGAAACCACAGGAACCCGAAGAGCACCGCGCCCTTGAACGACTCCTCGATGACCGGCGCCCCCACGGTGGCGGTCAGGAAATGGCCCTGTTCGGTGCCGAACCGGGGCTGGGTCAGGTATTCGTACCCGTAGGTGTTGAGGATCAGCGCCCCCAGCACCGCCACCCCGGCGCCCCACATGAAGGCGAAGACCAGGTCCCGCCATGGTTCGGGCTCCAGCCGGTCCAGCAGCAGCACCAGGGAGACCAGCAGCGGCACCGGCAGCACCGCCATGATCACCCCGACGGCGAACCCGGCGGCCCCTCCGCTCCACGCGTAGAGGCCGAGTGCGACGAGCGCACAGGCGGAGGTGACCGCGAGGCCGGTCATCAGGCCGATCGGGGGACGTCCGGGGACCCGCCCCGCCAGCACAGCCTTCGGGTCAACACGCGCCATGACGCGAGCGTAGTCGAACCGCCCCCGCCCGGTCTGTGTCAGCCGCGGCTCAGCGGAAGAGCGGATCGATGGCGACCGCGGCGAACAGCAGCGCCAAATAGACGTTGGAGAGGTGGAAGAACCGCATCGGGCGCAGCGCGACCCCGGTGACCCCCGCCCGGACGTGGGCGAACAGCCGGTGGGCCTCCGCCAGCACGACCACGCCGAGCACGGCGGCGACGGCGCCGTAGACCACGCTCATGCCGGCGACCGGCCACAGGGCCAGTGAGCACAGGACGGTGGCCCAGGTGTACAGCACGCTCTGCACGATCACCCGGCGCTCGGTGGCGACGACCGGGAGCATCGGTACCCCGGCGATCCGGTAGTCCTCGCGGTAGCGCATCGCGAGGGTCCAGGTGTGCGGCGGCGTCCAGAGGAAGACCACCCCGAAGAGCACGAACGGTGTCCAGGCGAGGCCGCCGGTGATCGCGGCCCAGCCGATGAGGACCGGCATGCATCCGGCGATCCCGCCCCACACGACGTTCTGCGAGGTCCGCCGCTTGAGCAGCAGCGAGTAGACGAAGATGTAGAAAAGGATCGCGAACACCGACAGCGCGGCCGCGGGCACGTTCACCGTGAGCAGGAAGCCGGCCGTGGACATCACGGCCAGCGTGACCCCGAAGATCAGCGCTTCCCGGGGCGTCACCTGGGCGCGGGCCAGCGGACGGCGCCGGGTCCGCCGCATCTTGGCGTCGATGTCGCGGTCGATGTAGCAGTTGATGGCGTTGGCCGCGCCCGCCGACAGGGTGCCGAAGACCAGGGTGGCCAGCGCCGTGCCCAGGGGCGGCAGCCCCTTGGCTGCCAGGAACATCACCGGCAGCGTGGTGATCAAGAGCAGCTCGATGACCCGCGGCTTGGTCAGCGCCACGTAGGCACGCACGAGCGCGCCGAAAGTCCGATCGCCGGGGACCGGTTCGGGTGGCGCCTGCAGGGGCACCTCTTTTGCGTGCTCATCGCTGAGCTTGTTACTGAGCACCGTCACAGCGGGTCCACGTCCACCTGTTATGTCGTTGCGGTTCTCGCCGTCCGAGGCCGGGAGTGTCCGGGCGGCAGGGCAGGTCGCCGGAGAGCCTGCCTCTCGTCATCGCGACCATCGGGCTGGCTCTCGCAGCAGCAGCGGTGACCGCGTCCTCACTGTAGTCCGCACCCTCACCAGACCAAGCACCGGGTCGCCGGGCACGCCGTGCCCGTGGGTGACCGTCTCTCACCCCGAAGATCACCCAGGTGGGTGGTTACGGCCGGAGGCGTTCGGGCAAGTGTGGGAGTGCGGCTTCGGGGCGGGCACCGTGTGCCGTCGGCGCGGCCGTCTTCTGAGTAGGCTGGGACCCGGCGGAACGTGATCCCCCGCAGGTGACGAAACGGGCCGCCGACAGTGGACGATCAGGCTGTGACCGCTCCCGGCGGTCCGTACGGTGAGCATCTGGTACGACGCATCAGCACATGATCGTGCTACGTGAACATTTTCGGTTGGAGAGGAGCCTGAGGCTTCCGGTGGTTACGCAGTCCGAGATAAACACATTCGAATGGTCAGACCTGGACCGGCGGACCGTGGACGTGATCCGCGCCCTTGCCATGGATGCGGTGGAGAAGGCGGGCTCGGGTCACCCGGGGACGGCGATGAGCCTCGCGCCCGCCGCCTATCTGCTCTTCCAGCGGTTTCTCCGCCACGACCCGACCGACCCGAACTGGCCGGGCCGAGACCGGTTCGTGCTCTCCGCCGGGCATTCGAGCCTGACGTTGTACATCCAGCTCTACCTGTCCGGGTACGGGCTGAGGCTGGAGGACCTGGAGGCGCTGCGCACGTGGGGCAGCCTGACCCCCGGTCACCCCGAGCACGGGCACACCATCGGAGTGGAGACCACCACCGGGCCCCTCGGCCAGGGACTGGGGAACGCGGTCGGCATGGCCATGGCGGCCCGCCGCGAGCGCGGCCTGTTCGACCCTGACGCCGCTCCGGGCGCCTCCCCGTTCGACCACACCATCTGGACCATCGTCTCCGACGGCGACCTGGAAGAGGGCATCAGCCACGAGGTGAGCGCCATCGCGGCCCACCAGCGGCTGGGCAATCTGGTGGCGCTGTACGACGACAACCACATCTCGATCGAGGACGACACCAAGATCGCGTTTTCCGAGGACGTGCTCGCGCGGTACGCCGCGTACGGCTGGGACGTGCACCGGGTGGACTGGACGCAGACCGGCGACTACGTCGAGGACGTCAAGCAGTTGAACGCCGCGCTGGCCGCCGCGAAGGACGAGACCGAGCGACCATCGTTCATCGCGCTGCGCACGGTCATCGGCTGGCCCGCGCCGAACAAGAAGAACACCGGCAAGGCGCACGGCTCGGCGCTGGGCGCCGACGAGGTGGCCGCCACCAAGGAGATCCTCGGCCTGGACCCGTCGAAGACCTTCGACGTGCCCGACGAGGTGCTGGCGCACGCCCGCCAGGTGGTGGACCGCGGCCGGGCGCTGCACGCCGAATGGCAGAAGGAGTTCGAGGCCTGGCGGGCCGCGCACCCCGAACGGGCCGCGGAGTACGACCGGATCGCGGCGCGCCGGCTGCCGGAGGGCTGGCAGGCCAAACTGCCCGAGTTCGAGGCGGGCAAGAGCATCGCCACCCGTGCGGCCTCCGGCGAGGTGCTCGCCGCGATCGGCCCGGTCCTGCCCGAGCTGTGGGGCGGCTCGGCCGACCTGGCGGAGAGCAACAACACCACGATGAAGGGCGAGCCGTCCTTCATCCCCACCGAGTTCCAGACCAAGGAATGGAGCGGGGGTCCCTACGGCCGGACGCTGCACTTCGGGATCCGTGAGCACGGGATGGGCGCCATCCTCAACGGCATCGTGCTGCACGGCGGCACCCGCCCCTACGGCGGTACCTTCCTGGTCTTCAGCGACTACATGCGCCCGGCGGTACGGCTCGCCGCGCTGATGAAGCTGCCGGTGACGTACGTGTGGACGCACGACTCGATCGGCCTGGGGGAGGACGGCCCGACCCACCAGCCGGTCGAGCAGCTGTGGGCGCTGCGGGCGATCCCCGGCCTGGACGTCGTACGGCCCGCGGACGCCAACGAGACCGCGGTCGCCTGGCGCACCATCCTGGAGCACACCGACCGGCCGGCCGGCCTCTGCCTGACCCGGCAGAAGCTGCCGGTGTTCGACCGCTCCTACACCGCCGGCGCCGAGGGCACGGCCAAGGGCGGATATGTCCTGCTGGACGCCTCCGACGGGCAGCCGCAGGTGATCCTCATCGGCACCGGCAGCGAGGTGGAGATCGCCGTCGCGGCCCGGGAGTCGCTGGAGGCCGACGGAGTGCCGACCCGCGTGGTGTCGATGCCGTGCGTGGAGTGGTTCGAGCAGCAGGACGAGGCCTACAAGCAGCAGGTGCTGCCCCCCTCGGTGCGCGCCCGCGTCTCCGTGGAGGCCGGGGTCGCGCTGGGCTGGCGCACCTACGTCGGTGACCTCGGCGAGTCGGTCAGCCTCGAGCACTTCGGCGCCTCGGCCGACTACAAGACCCTTTACCAACAGTTCGGATTCACCGCCGACAACGTGGCCATCGCCGCCCGCGCCAGCCTCACCAAGGCGGGCCTGACCGGCCATGGCTCGACCACCGGCACCTGAGGAGAGATTCACATGAGCGACATTCTGAAGAAGCTCTCTGCCGAGGGCGTGTCCATCTGGCTCGACGACATCAGCCGCGAACGGCTGCGGACCGGCAACCTCGAGGAACTGATCCGCGAGAAGAACGTCACCGGGGTGACCTCCAACCCGACGATCTTCGCCAAGGCGCTGAGCAAGGGCTCGGCCTACGACGAGCAGGTGCACGACCTCGCCGTCCGCGGCGTCGACGTGGGCGAGGCATCCCGGGCGATCACCACATACGACATCCGGTGGGCCGCGGACGTGCTGCGGCCCGTCTACGACCGGACCGAAGGACAGGACGGCCGGGTGTCGATCGAGGTCGACCCGCGGCTGGCCCGCCGGACCGAGCCGACCATCGCCGAGGCGCGCGCGCTGTGGTGGATGGTCGACCGGCCCAACGTGTTCATCAAGATCCCCGCGACGCTGGAAGGTCTGCCCGCCATCACCGCTGCGCTGGCCGAGGGCATCAGCGTGAACGTCACGCTGATCTTCTCGCTGGAGCGCTACGGCCAGGTCATCGACGCCTTCTTCGATGGACTGGAGAAGGCCAGGGCAAACGGCCACGACCTGTCGAAGATCGCCTCGGTGGCGTCCTTCTTCGTCAGCCGGGTCGACAGTGAGATCGACAAGCGGCTCGACAAGATCGGCTCGGACGAGGCCAAGGCGCTCAAGGGCAAGGCGGGAATCGCCAACGCCCGGCTCGCGTACGCGCTGTTCGAGGAGAAGTCCGCCACGGACCGCTGGAAGGCGCTCGCCGCGGCCGGGGCCCGGCCGCAGAAGCCGCTGTGGGCCTCGACCGGGGTCAAGGACCCGTCCTACCCCGACACCATGTACATCGACGAGCTGGTCGCTCCGGGCACGGTCAACACCATGCCGGAGGCGACCCTCGAGGCGGTCGCCGACCACGGCCAGGTGCGCGGCAACACCATCCAGGGCACCTACGAGGAGTCCCGGGCGCTCTTCCAGAAGCTCGCGGGCCTCGGCGTGAACTACGAGGACGTGGTCAAGGTCCTCGAGGACGAGGGCGTCGAGAAGTTCGAGACCTCCTGGAACGAGCTGCTCGCCACCATCCAGAAGGAGCTGGAGGACAAGGCCCGATGACCTCGGTGGTGACGGCGGGCGGAGTCTCGGTCACCACGCGCGAGGTCGTCGAGGAAGCCCAGTCGGTGCTCGATCGCCTCGTGACCGACGGGGTGCCCGGCGCACTGACCAACGGGAGCACGCATCTGTGGGGGCCGGACGCGGTCGCGGAGGCGTCCCGGCGCCTCGGCTGGCTGGACCTGCCCGACAGCTCGCGTGCGCTGCTCCCCCAGCTCGCCGGGCTGCATCAGGAGGGCCTGGACCACGTGGTGCTGGCCGGCATGGGCGGCTCGTCCCTGGCCCCCGAGGTGATCACCCGTACGGAGGGCGTCGAGCTCACCGTGCTGGACACGACCGACCCGCGTCAGGTGACGCGGGTCGTCGGGGACCGGCTGGAGCGCACGGTCCTGGTGGTGTCGAGCAAGAGCGGCGGCACCATCGAGACCGACAGCCATCGCCGGATCTTCGAGAAGGCGTTCCGGGACGCCGGGATCGACCCGGCCGAGCGGATCATCGTCGTCACCGATCCCGGCTCGCCGCTGGAGTCGTCCGCCCGCGCGGCCGGCTACCGGGTGGTCCTGGCCGACCCGGACGTGGGAGGCCGCTACAGCGCCCTGACCGCGTTCGGGCTGTTGCCGAGCGCGCTGGCCGGGGCCGACGTATCCCGGCTGCTCGACGAGGCCGCGGCGCTGTCCCCGGCGTTGCGCCAGCCGTACGACAATCCGGGGCTGGCGCTCGGCGCCGCACTGGGCGCGTCGGTACTGACCGGGCGGGACAAGCTCGTCATCGCCGACCACGGCTCGGGCCTCATCGGCTTCGGCGACTGGGCCGAGCAGCTGATCGCCGAGTCGACCGGCAAGGAGGGCAAGGGCATCCTGCCGGTGGTGGTCGAGAGCGTGGACTCCGCCGGCTTCGAGGCGACCGGCGACGTCCGGCGCGTCATGCTCGGATCACGCCCGGACGAGCCGGCGCCCGGCCGGGACCCGGGGCTCAGCGTGTCCGGGCCGCTCGGCGCCCAGTTCCTGCTCTGGGAGTACGCCACCGCGGTGGCCGGACGGGTGATCGGCATCAACCCGTTCGACCAGCCCAACGTGCAGGAGTCCAAGGACAACACCGCCTCGCTGCTGCGCGGCGTCGACGAGGGCCTGTCCCCCACGGTGATCGCGGGCGCGCCCGTCTTCGCTGAGGGCGCGGTCGAGGTGCACGCCGCCGGGGACCTGCTGAAGGGCGTCAAGGACCTGGGCGAGGTGTTCGACGTCCTGCTGTCGGCCGTGCCGGAGCGCGGCTACCTCGCCGTCATGGCCTACCTCGACCGCGTCGGGGAGCCGGAGGCGGCGCGGCTGCGGCCGCTGCTGGCCGCCCGCGCCGCGGACGTGCGCAAGGTCACGGCCCCGGTGACGTTCGGCTGGGGGCCGCGGTTCCTGCACTCGACCGGCCAGTATCACAAAGGCGGTCCGCAGAACGGGGTGTTCGTGCAGCTCACCGGGGACGTCCGCCAGGACGTTCCGGTGCCGGGCAGACCGTACAGCCTCAAGGCACTGCAGCTGGCCCAGGCCTTCGGGGACCTGCGGGCGCTGCGCTCGCGCGGCCGCCCGGCGGTCCGCGTCCACCTGCGCCACCGGGCCGAGGGGCTGGCTCAGCTGCTGACGGCCTTGAAACACTGACCTACCGGCATGGCCGAGGCGCCCCCTCGCGCTCACCGCACCAGACCAACACCCGTAGATCCTGATATTTCAGAAGATGGAGCAGAAGGTCGCGCCAGACCCCCTCCCCCTGGAACGATTGGGGCGAGGAGGCATGTGGTGAACGGTGTCGATGTGCTGACCCGGGGTGACGTGCTGGAGTCTGCCCTGCAGGCCCGGGACTACCTGGTGACGTGCGGTGTGCCCGCGGCGCTGGCCGCCAAGGACCCCCGGCTGTGGGGCCGGCGGGCCGTCGACCACAGCAGGCTGGGCTGGCTCGACCTGCCCACCGCCTCGCGAGAGCTCCTCGACCGGCTCGAAGGCCTGATCACCGAGATCCGCCATTCGGGACTCGACCACATCGTGCTGGTCGGCGTGGGAGCCGACGGCCTGGCCGCCCAGGCGATGGCGAGCAGCGCCTCCGTGGCGCTGACCGTGCTGGACGGAGCCGACTCCGCGGCGCTGGGCATGGCCCTGGAAAAGCTCGACCGGACCCTGGTGGTGCTGTCCAGCAAGCAGGGCGTCTCGATCGAGGGCGACGCCTACCGGCGGATCTTCGAGCAGGCCTTCCGCGAGCACGGCCTGCCCGAACGGGAGATCGCCGGCCGGTTCCTGGTCATCACCGACCATGGCAGCCCGCTGGACGACTTCGCCCGGGAGTGCGGCTACCGCCTCGGCCTGACCGACCCCTATCTGCCGGGCCACTTCGGCGCGCTGTCGGCGTACGGCGTCGTGCCCGCCGCGCTGGCCGGAGCCGACGTCAGCGGCATCCTGGACCAGGCCGCGGCCGCGCTGCCCTCCCTGACCCGCTCGGAGGACAACCCGGGGCTGCTTCTCGGCTCGATCCTCGGGGGCTGCGCCAACCACGACCGCGACGGCGCGGCCAAGGACAAGCTCGTACTGCGCGAGACCGGCGGGACCTCGGCGCTCTCCGGCTGGATCACCCAACTGGTCGCCACCGCCACCGGCAAGCAGGGACGGGGCATCCTGCCCTTCGATCCGGCGGGCCGGCCGCCGGCGGGTTCCAGCGCGGACGTGCACGGTGTGGTGCTCAACCCGCAGAGCTCCCCTCCCAACCCGGACTCCGACACCTCGCTGTGGGCCCCGCTCGGCGCGCAGTTCGTGATCTGGGAGTACGCGACGGCGGTGGCGGGCTGGCTGATGGGGGTCAACCCGTTCGAGACCTCCGCCGAGTTGATCCGGGAGGTCGAGACCGACGCCGCCCGGATCCTGCACGAGTCCGGTGACGGGCCGCTGCCGGCGGGCGAGCCGTCGTTCGTCGACGACGGGATCGCGGTCTACACCGACCTGTCCCCCGCCGGCCCGTACGGCGCCCTGGATCTCGCCGCGGTGATCGGCGCCCTCACCCGCGGGATCCCCCCACTGGGGTACCTCTCGATCGTGACCTACCTGTCCGGTGACTTCTCCGGCCGCTACCTCGCGCCCAGCCTGGCCCGGCGCACCCAGCGGCCGGTGACGTACGGCCCGGGACCGGGCTATCTGCACGGCACCGGGACCTTCCACAAGCATGGACCGGGCGGCGGGGTGTTCCTGGTCGTGACCGGCAGCGCGCTCACGGACCGGCCGGTGCCCGGCAGGCCGTACAGCCTGGGCAAGCTCCAGCAGGCGCGGGCTCTGGCCGACGTTCGGGCGCTGCGCCGCCGGAGGCTGCCCGTCGTCTGGCTGCACCTGCGCGACCCCGTGGAGGGCTCCGGCCGGCTCGCCCAGGCCGTCCGGGAGGCACCGTGAGCCACCGCCCCGCGCCGCGGGAATGGCACGGACACCGGGGCAGGGCGCCGGACCGGCCCGGAGATCTGCCGGAGCCACGGTGACGCTGACGGCCACAGCGCCCGAAACCTGAGATATGGCGATCATGTCAATTCCCGACCGGGATAGGGTGGGACCAAAGACAGGGCACGGGGGTGCGGCGACGGTTCACGCTGGTGACCGCCCGCCGCGTACGCCCGGCGACGCTCGACCGCCGATCCCGTTGACCGGCATTCCTGAACGACGGTCCGGAGAAGGGCGTAAATCTGATGGTGACCGGGAACGTCACCCAACACGTCACCGATCGTGACGACCGATCAGGGGACGATCCGTCGCGGTCGAGCCGGCCGCGGCTCACCCGGGCGCCGGGGAGGCCCCGCGCGCCGCGGAGGCCGGCCCGGCGTGTCGTCCGCCAATGTCTCGACAATCGATGGGCGGGCATCGCCCGACGGCTGGAAGCCGCCCAGAAAGGACGGGCATGAGGCCGCCCGCTTCAGACACTTCATCCATCAACCCGCTGCGCGATCCGCGGGACAAGCGCATCCCCCGGGTGGCCGGGCCGTGCGTGCTCGTGCTGTTCGGCGTGACCGGCGACCTTTCCCGTAAGAAGCTGCTGCCGGCCATCTACGACCTGGCCAACCGGGGGCTGCTGCCACCGGGCTTCTCGCTGGTCGGCTTCGCCCGCCGCGACTGGGAGAACCAGGACTTCCGGCAGGTCGCCTACGAGGCGGTCAAGGAGCATGCGCGCACGCCGTTTCGCGAGGAGGTCTGGACCCACCTGTCGGAGGGCATGCACTTCGTACCGGGCGAGTTCGGCGACCCGGGCGCCTTCGACGCGCTGGCGATGGCGGTCAAGGAACTCGACGAAAGCCGCGGCACCGGCGGCAACTACGCCTTCTACCTGTCCATCCCGCCGAAGGCCTTCCCGCAGGTCGTCGAGCAGCTGCAACGTTCCGGGCTGGCCGAGCACGACGAGAACTCCTGGCGGCGGGTGGTCATCGAGAAGCCGTTCGGCCACGACCTGGCCAGCGCCCGGGAGCTCAACAACATCGTGCACAAGGTCTTCCCCGAGGAGTCGATCTTCCGGATCGACCACTACCTCGGCAAGGAAACGGTGCAGAACATCCTGGCGCTGCGCTTCGCGAACACCATGTTCGAGCCGATCTGGAACCGCTCGTACGTCGACCATGTCCAGATCACCATGGCCGAGGACATCGGCATCGGCGGCCGGGCCGGCTACTACGACGGCATCGGCGCGGCCCGGGACGTCATCCAGAACCACCTGCTCCAGCTGCTCGCGCTGACCGCGATGGAGGAGCCCACGTCCTTCAGCGCGCAGGCCGTGCGGATGGAGAAGGCGAAGGTCCTGTCAGCGGTGCAGTCCCCGGGCGACCTCGGGCTCGTCACCGCCCGCGGGCAGTACGCCGCCGGCTGGCAGGGCGGGATGAAGGTGAAGGGATACCTCGAAGAGGAGGGCATCCCCAAGGGTTCGATCACCGAGACCTACGCCGCCATCAAGCTGGAGATCGACTCCCGCCGGTGGGCCGGGGTCCCGTTCTACCTGCGCACCGGCAAGCGGCTGGCCCGGCGGTCGACCGAGGTGGCGGTCCAGTTCCAGCGCGCCCCGCACCTGCCCTTCTCCCAGACCGACACCGAGGAGCTCGGCCAGAACGCGCTGGTGATCCGGGTCCAGCCGGACGAGGGCATCACGGTGCGGTTCGGCTCCAAGGTCCCGGGGACCTCCATGGAGGTCCGGGACGTGAACATGGACTTCGCCTACGGCGAGTCCTTCACCGAGTCCTCACCGGAGGCCTACGAGCGGCTGCTGCTGGACGTTCTCATCGGTGACCCCCCACTGTTCCCCCGCCAGGAGGAGGTCGAGCTCTCCTGGGAGATCCTCGACCCGATCGAGGAGTACTGGGCCACGCACGGCCGCCCGGACCAGTACCGCTCCGGCGGTTACGGTCCCCCCTCGGCGGACGAGATGATGGCGCGCGACGGCCGCGCCTGGAGAAGGCTCTGACCCATGAACATTGACCTTGCGGACACCACCACCAGGCAGATCCAGAAGTCGCTGCGGCAGGCCCGGCACCTGATGGGCGGCCCGGCCGTCGGCATGGTGCTGACCCTGGTGATCGTCACCGACGAGTCGGCGCAGTACGACGCGGTGCGGGCGGCCACCGAGGCTGCCCGCGAGCATCCGTGCCGGGTGATCACAGTGATCTCCCGAGATGCCCGTGGCACGTCCTCGCGGCTCGACGCGGAGATCCGGATGGGTGAGACCGGGCCGGGTGAGACGGTGCTGCTGCGGATGTACGGGCCGGTCGCCGAGCACGCCGACACGGTCGTCATTCCCCTCCTGGTGCCGGACACCCCCGTCGTGACCTGGTGGCCGGGAAGGGCGCCGAAGGCACCGAGCGAGGATCCGCTGGGCGCGCTGGCGCAGCGCCGGGTGACCGACGCCTATGTGGCCAGGGACCGGCTGGGCACGCTCGCCCGGCTGGGCGAGGTCTACAAGCCGGGTGACACCGACTTCACCTGGACCCGGATCACCCCGTGGCGGACGCTGCTGGCGGCCTCCCTCGACCAGCCACATGGCGACATCCTCTCCGGAGTGGTCGAGGCCGAACCCGACAGCCCGAGTGCCGAGCTGCTGGCCGCCTGGCTGTCGGTGCGGCTCGGCGTGCCGGTGGACCGTCTCGAGTCCACGGGCCCGGGAGTAACGGCGGTACGGCTGGCGACCGCGGACGGGGACCTCGCGGTGACCCGCCCGGACGGCCGGGTGGCCTCGCTGTCCCGGCCGGGACAGCCGGATCGCCAGGTCGCGCTGCACCGCCGTCCGATGCCGGAACTGCTTGCGGAGGAACTCCGCCGGCTGGACCCGGACGAGATCTATCA
>JAOPYK010000022.1 GCA_025964695.1 Streptosporangiaceae bacterium
CGGTCACGCACAGAACGTAAGCATTGAGCCGGCTGGTCAGGAGACTCCCCACAGGCTGTGGATAACCTTGTGTGCGCAGCTCAGCCCTGCTGAGGCCGGGCATGACGAAACGGCCCCACCCCCGGTCAGGAGACCAGAAGGCGGGGCACGTCACGCCGAGGCGGCTACACGCGTGCGACGGTGTGTATCCGGCGCGGGGGAAGGACTCCGGCATGCTGCCGCGGGACGCCCGCCCGGTGATGGTCGACATGGCGGCCGGCTGGCCTGGTAGGAAGGCCGCCGCGTCGTGGCCGTACGCGGTCGCCGGCGCGGAGTGGGCGCCGCCGTCGGGCAAGGGCAGGGTGCGGCTGGATGACGGGGAGGGCGGGCCGGGGGAGGGTATGGAGCTGGCGTGCTGGCTGCCGGTCGTCCCCGGTCTGACGTTCCATGATCTGCGGCACTCGCAGAAGGTGTGGCTGATCGAGGCGGGTATTCCGGAGATCGCTCAGGCGGAGCGGCTGGGGCATCGGATCGGGGGTGTGCGGGGGATCTACTCGCACGTGTCCGAGCCGATGCGCGTGGAGATCCTGGTGGTGCTGCAGCGGCTGTGGGATGAGGCGTTGGCGGCTCGGTTCGCGATGTGCCCGACGTCGCCCGTGTCTGTGGTGGATCAGCTGTTGGAGCCGCTGCGGGTAAGGGCGGCGAAGGCGCTGGAGGAGCCAGTTGTCCCCACGGTTTCCCCGTCTTTGGAAACGATCTCCACGATTTCCCCACTCCAGGGGTCGGGCGGTGGGGTTGTGGGTGCTTCTTAGGTGTGTGACCTGCGGTGGAGACTAGGGGATTCGAACCCCTGACCCTCGCCTTGCAAAAGCGATGCTCTACCAACTGAGCTAAGTCCCCGGGAACAGCGCTCTCAGTGTACCCGGGCGAGTGTAGCGGCGGCCGACCACCGCGGTCACCCGCCGGCGCCGAGCACCAGGTCGGGAAGATCGGCGACGCTGTCGATGACATGAGTGGCGCCCGCGCCCACCAATTGCGCACGGTCGTGCGCGCCGGTCAGCACCCCGGCAACGATGGAAGCGCCGGCACGCCGCCCGGACAGCATGTCGCTCGCCGTGTCACCACAGACCGCTACGTGCCGTACGTCCTCGATCTGCAGGCGCAGCGCGGCGGTCAGCACCAGGTCGGGCCAGGGCCGCCCCCGCCCACCGACGTCATCCGGGCAGATCACCAGATCCACCCGTTTCCACCAGTCGAGTGTGTCCAGCACCCGGCCGAGGGTGCCGCGGCTGAAACCGGTCATCAGGCACAGGCGGACACCGGCCCCGGCGAGCTTGTCGAGCGCCGCCTCGGCACCGGGGAGGGGAGCGAGACCCACGCGATCCAGGACCGCGTCATAGGAGCGCTCGAACGACAGATTTGCCGTCTGCGCCCAAGCCTCACCCCCGGCTCCGTCGCCAGGGAACAGCTGCCGGAAGATCTCGAGCTTCGGCAGGCCGCGGGCCTCACGGACATGGGTCATCGCCTCGTCAAAGGCGGCCGTGCCCGCCACGATGCCCAGCGTGGCGAGTGCCTCGGCGAAGGCCATCTCGACGAGGCCGTGATCACCGATGGTCGTCCCGGCGAGGTCCAGACACGTGAGCGTGATCTTTGACGCTTCGCTCACCCCACGCTCCTCGCCGGTGCCCGAGGCACCCGGTCACGTCCCTCGCGGGGCCGGGGGACGGGCGTCAGTCCGTCAGGCGTCGACGGACGTGGCCTCGGTCCACAGGTCCAGCTCGGCGCGATCCTGCTGCAACCGGCGCCAGACAGCGAAACCGCCGACTGCCACCAGTGCCAGAACGAGCAGCTTCTTCATAGTGGGACCCCTTCACAGCTCGGCTAAGAACTCGTACCGGAGACGCAATCGTCAGCTGTGACCCGCCTCCAGATTCTCCGAAGCCTAGCAAGCGTGCGGTGTACGTCCGCACTCGTCACCTCTTTTTGGTCGGTCATCCCGGTGACCAGCGGCTGCACCTGATATTGAGCGGGCGCAGAGGATGTGGCCGATCCGGAATATCCGTATTGTCAGATTATGGGATGATCCGGAGGCGGCCCTGGGAGCGCCTATGAGCAGACGGGACGATTTCGGTCTCTGGGAGCTCGAGCTGCGGGAACAGCCGGTGGAACCGTCCGGTGGCAGGGGCATGGCGATCACCGCGCTGCTATTGATCCTGGGCGGTTTCGGTCTGATCATCACCGGCGGCACTCCGCTCGGTCTGGCCGATCTGGTGATCTCCGTCCTGATCCTGTTCCTGTGGCAGGCGGGAATGTAATGATCTCCCCCATGGAACTCAACGGCGCACATGTCCTCATCACCGGCGCCACCGGCGGAATCGGCCAGGCGATCGCCACCGCGGTCGCGGCGCGCGGCGGTGAGGTGATCCTCACGGGCCGGCGGACGGACGTCCTCGAGCCGCTGGCGAAGAGGCTCGGCGGCCGTGCGATCGCCGCGGACCTGGCCGACCGTGCCGGCGTCGCGGAACTGCTCGACTCGGCGGGCGACCTCGACGTCATCGTGGCCAACGCGGCGTTGCCCGGTTCCGGGCTGCTCACCGACTACAGCGTCGAGGAGATCGACCGGGCGCTGGAGGTCAATCTGCGAGCGCCGATCATGCTGGCCCGGCTGACCGCCGCCCACTTGACCGCTCGCGGCCGCGGCCATCTGGTCTTCATCAACTCGCTGTCCGGAAAGACGGCCTCCGGCGGCGCCGTGATGTACAACGCCACGAAGTTCGGGCTGCGCGGCTTCGCACTGGCCCTCCGCGAGGATCTGCGTCCACACGGCGTCGGCGTCTCGACGATCTTCCCCGGTTTCATCCGTGACGCGGGCATGTTCGCCGACTCGGGCGTGACCCTGCCGCGTGGCGTCGGCACCCGTACGCCGGCGGATGTGGCGCGCGCGGTCGTACGGGCGGTGGAGAAGAACGTGCCCGAGATCGACGTGGCACCGTGGCCGCTGCGGCTGGCCACCTTCCTCGGCGGCGCGGCACCGGGACTGGCGGCATCCGTCCAGCGCCGCATCGGCGGCGACAAGATCACCGAACAGATGGCTGAGGGGCAGCGGGACAAGCGCTGATCGTACGATGCCGCCGTGAGCATCGTCATCCGCAAGGCCGGCGCCGAGAGCCTCGACCGGCTCGAACCGCTCTGGCTCGCCCTGCACGCCCATCACCAGTCGGTGATGCCGGGCTATGCCTATCGCGGCCGCGGTACCGGCACCCTGCTGCACGAACGGCATGGCCTGCGGCCCGTCATGGTCTACCTCGGCCGGTTGTCCGCGTCGCCGCAGGTATGAGCACGGCCGGTACGGCGCGGCGCGGCGAGGCAGGGCGAACGAGGTTTATCGATAGGATGTTCGATGTGCCTCAGTTGTACGACGAACCCATCAGAGCAGAGATCACCCCGGCCGGGACACCGGCCGCCTTCCACTGGCGGGGCGGCAGGATGCATGTCCGGTCCGTTCTCGCGGTCTGGCAGGCTCCAGGAGAGGGGCGGCTCTACCGGGTCGGCGTGACCACCGCCGGCGGCGAACCCGGCGTCGCCGAGATAGCCGGCGGGACGGACGGATGGCGTCTGCGCCATCTGTGGACGTGAAAGAAGGGCCCGGCCGGATCGGCGGCTGAGAGCGCTCAGCTCACCGACGTCGTGGTGCCCTGGCCCTGGAAGTGTTCGAACACCAGCCGGACCGCCATCGACCCCTCACCGACCGCGGACGCGACTCGTTTGATCGAACCGCTTCTGACGTCGCCCACCGCGAAGATCCCCGGCCGGCTCGTCTCCAGCAGGTTCGGTGCGCAGTCCTGTGCGGCGCCGGCGGCGGGCCCGGTGAGGATGAATCCCCGCTCGTCCAGGGCCAGTGTGTCGGCCAGCCATTGGGTGTGCGGGGCCGCGCCGATGAAGACGAACAGCGCCTTGGCATCGAGCTTCTTGGGCTCTCCTGTCAGATTGTCCTCGGCGACGACAGCTTCCAGTACGCCGTCGTGACCGATCAGCTCACGGATCTCGGTGTGGAGCATGACCTCCACCCGGGGATGGCGTTCTACCTGGTCGACGAGATAGCGCGACATGTCCTTGCACAAGTCGCCATGGCGGACCAGCAGGCGCACCTCGGCCGCGTGCCCGGCCAGGAACAATGCCGCCTGGCCGGCCGAGTTGCCGCCGCCGACCACCACCACGGGATCGTTCTGGCAGACCAGGGCCTCGCTCAGCGTGGCTGCGTAGAAGACCGTGGACCCCTCGAACTCCTCCAGCCGAGGCACGTCGAGCCTGCAATAGCGCGCACCTGTGGCGATGATGACGGTCCGGGCCAGCACCGAGGTGCCGTCGGCGAGCCCGATGGCATGGGCGCCGTCCCGTTCGTAGAGCGAACTCGCCTCCGCGGGCACGCTGAAGTGAGCACCGAACTTGTTCGCCTGGATGACCGCGCGCTCGGCGAGTTCGGCCCCCGAGATCCCCGCCGGGAAGCCCAGATAGTTCTCGATCCGTGACGAAGTGGCCGCCTGCCCGCCGGTCGCGATCGCGTCGAGCGTGATCGTGGTCAGTCCCTCGGACGCTCCGTACACCGAGGCGGCCAGACCCGCCGGACCGGCCCCCACGACGACGAGATCGCAGAGAGTTTCACGGGAAACACCGACGGGCAGACCGATGGCCCGGGCCAGTTCCGCGTTGCTCGGATTGCGGAGCACGTTCGTGCCGCCCAGAAGCACGACCGGCGTCTCCTCGGCCGAGATGCCGAGCCGGCGCAGAAGTGCCTCGGCGCTCTTGTCCTCCTCCAGGTCGATCCAGTGGCAGGGCAGCCGGTTACGTGCCGCGAATTCACGGAGCCGCCGGGTGCCGGGCGAGTAGCGCGAACCGATGAGGCGGAACCCGGAGCCGGTCTCGATCAGCAACGCCCGGCGGATCAGGTAGGCGCGCAGGATCAGGTCTCCGAGCACCGGATCCTGCACCACCAGCTCGCGCAGCCGGGAGACCGGTACGACCAGGACCTCACCCGCCTGGGACACGACGTTCGTGAGGTAGGCCCGCTGCCCCGTCAGCAGGCCGAGCTCGCCGAGGAACCGGCCCGGGCCGTGCACGTAGACGACCTTCGGATCCCCGTCATAGTCCTCGATGGCGGCGACCTTCCCGTCGAGGACGACGAAGAAGTCGGGACACTCCTCACCCTCTCGGTACAAGATCTCACCGGTCCGGGTGGGCCGCCGGGTTCCTTGGGCGACGAGACGGCCGATCTGCTCCTCGCTCAACCTGGGAAACCCGCCCTGGACGTCAGGGGTCTCCGGGAGGGCTTCCAGGTCCAAGTCAGGCATTGGCCTTCCTCGCGGAGGCCAGTGACTCCTCCGCCCACGCGCGGAGGGGCGCCTTCGGCAACGCACCCTGCTGAACGGCGACCGTCTCACCGTGGCTCATCATCATCAGCGTAGGGATGGCCCGGATCGAGAAGCGTTCCGACAGCTTGGGCGCCTCATCCACGTTGATCTTGACGAGCTTCACCTGGCCCGCCAGATCATGGACCAGTGCCTCCAGTGCCGGGCTGACCATGCGGCAGGGCCCGCACCAAGGCGCCCAGAAGTCGACGATCACCGGGATGACCGACTTCTCTACGACCTCGGAGAAGTTGTCGTCACCGGCGTCCGCGATCCAGGGCAACGGCTGGTGACAGTTGCCGCACCTAGGCACACCCGGCGCCGCGGCGGGTACCCGATTCTTCTTTCCACAATTCTGGCATTGCACGACCATCAAGGGCTCCCAGGCTGCTCGTAGGTGACCGTGAGCTCCTTCTCGAAGAGAACATCCACACGGATGGTGCCGCCCTCCCGGACGTCTCCGCTGAGCAGCGCGCGCCCGACACGGGTCTCCACCTCATGGGCGATGAACCGGCGCAGCGGCCGCGCACCGTACACGGGGTCGTACCCCTGCTCGGCGATGAACCGCCGCGCCTCGTGCGTCACCTCGAGGATGATCCCGCGCTCGGCCAGCCGGCTGCGCAGATCCTCGAACATCAACCCGACGATCTCCTCGATCTCCGTCAGGGTCAGCGGCTTGAACAGGACGATGTCGTCCACCCGGTTGAGGAACTCCGGGCGGAAATGGAGTCGCAATTGCGCCATCACGTGCTCGCGGACCTCGGGCTTGATCTCCCCCTCCGGGGTGATCCCGTCGAGCAGGTAGTTCGAGCCGATGTTGGAGGTCATGATGATGATGGTGTTGCGGAAGTCCACGGTCCGGCCCTGGGCGTCGGTGAGCCGGCCGTCGTCGAGCACCTGGAGCAGGGTGTTGAAGACATCGGCGTGTGCCTTCTCGATCTCGTCGAAGAGCACCACGGAGTACGGCTTGCGCCGTACCGCCTCAGTCAGCTGGCCGCCCTCCTCGTAGCCCACGTATCCAGGCGGCGCGCCGACCAGCCGGCTTACCGTGTGCCGTTCCTGGTACTCGCTCATGTCGATGCGGATCATGTTGTTCTCGGTGTCGAACAGGGTCGCCGCGAGTGCTCTGGCCAGCTCCGTCTTGCCCACCCCCGTGGGGCCGAGGAAGATGAACGATCCGATCGGCCGGCGTGGGTCCTTGATGCCGGACCTGGCTCGGATGATCGCGTCCGCCACCAGCCGTACGGCCTCGTCCTGGCCGACGACCCGCTCGTGCAGCACCACGTCCAGCCGCAGCAGCTTCTCGCGCTCGCCTTCCTGCAGCCGCGAGACCGGGATGCCCGTCCACCGCGACACGATCGAAGCGATCTCCTCTTCGGTGACCACCTCGCGCAGCAGGCGCCGCTCGCCCTGCTTGACCGCGAGCCGTTCCTCCTCGGCCTGCAGCTTCCGCTCGAGTTCGGGCAACGTGCCGTGGCGCAGTTCGGCCGCCCGGTTCAGGTCGTAATTACGCTCGGCGCGGTCGGCCTCTTCCCGGACTCGCTCGATCTCGGCGCGCAGCTCCTGCACCTTGCGCAACGCGTTCCGCTCGGCCTCCCACTGGGCTCGCATGGCGTCGGCCTCGGCGCGTACGTCGGCCAGTTCGCGGCGCAGGTCCTCCAGCCGCTTCTTGGAGGCGGGATCGTCCTCCTTGGCGAGCGCGGCCTCCTCGATCTCCAGTC
Organism: Streptosporangiaceae bacterium; assembly: GCA_025964695.1. GTDB lineage: Bacteria > Actinomycetota > Actinomycetes > Streptosporangiales > Streptosporangiaceae > Actinomadura_E. The sequence goes on from JAOPYK010000022.1 coordinate 7,106, forward strand.
GCATCATCCGGCGGGTCAGCTCGTCCAGCTCCGCGGGCATCGAGTCGATCTCGGTGCGGAGCATCGCACAGGCCTCGTCGACGAGGTCGATGGCCTTGTCGGGCAGGAACCGGTCGGAGATATACCGATGGCTGAGCGTGACGGCGGCGATGAGCGCGGTGTCCTGGATCTTCACACCGTGGAACACCTCGAACCGCTCGCGCAGCCCTCTCAGGATGGAGATGGCGTCCTCGACGCTGGGTTCGTCGACGAACACAGGCTGGAACCGGCGCTCGAGGGCGGCGTCCTTCTCGATGTGCTTGCGATACTCCGCGAGAGTGGTGGCGCCGATCAGGTGAAGCTCACCGCGGGCCAGCATCGGCTTCAGCATGTTGCCCGCGTCCATCGCGCCCTCGGTGGCGCCTGCCCCGACGACCGTGTGGACCTCGTCGATGAACAGCAGGATCCGGCCCTCCGCGGCCTTGACCTCGTTCAGTACGGCCTTGAGGCGCTCCTCGAACTCGCCTCGGTACTTCGCTCCCGCCACCAGCGAGCCCATGTCGAGAGCGAAGATCGTCTTGTCGCGCAGCCCCTCGGGTACGTCACCGCGAGTGATGCGCTGGGCGAGTCCCTCGACGATGGCGGTCTTGCCCACACCGGGGTCCCCGATGAGGACCGGGTTGTTCTTGGTCTTGCGGGACAGGATCTGGATGACCCGCCGGATCTCGGCGTCCCGGCCGATGACCGGGTCCAGCTTGCCGGTGGAGGCGTCCGTGACCAGGTCCCGGCCGTACTTCTCGAGTGCCTCGTAGGCGACCTCGGGCATCGCAGAGGTGACCCGCTGGCTTCCTCTGATCTTCGTGAGCGCCGTCAGGAACGTGTCGCGGGTCAGCCCCTGGTCACGCAGCAGCCGGCCGGCGGACGTCTCGGTTCCCTCTTCGAGCATGGCGATGATGAGGTGCTCGACGGAGACGTACTCGTCCTTGAGCCGTTTGGCCTCCTGCTCGGCGGTGTCGAGCAGCCGCGCCAGGCGCTGGGTGACGTACACCTGGCCGGGCGACGCGCCGGGACCGGTGACCCGGGGACGGCGCTCCAGCTCGGCCTCGAGTGCGGTCCGCAGCCGGTCCGGGTCGGCGCCGGCCTGCTCCAGCAGCCGGGGGACGAGACCTTCGGGCTGGTCGAGTAGCGCCAGCAGCAGATGTTCCCCGTCGACCTCAGTGTGCCCGAAGCGCAGGGCCTTGGTCTGGGCGTCGTGCAACGCCTCCTGGGACTTCTGGGTCAGCTTGTTCATGTCCACGGTCGTCCTCCGGTACGTCGAGGGCTGTGTCGAATGGCGGCCTCGAGCACCGTGATGCGGTCCAGAAGGTCGATCACGAGGCCGAGAGCGGCATAGTTAAGGGCGAATCCGGTGCGCAGGCGCTGGATCCGGGCCATGGCCGCAAGTTGTCCCAGCGAGAACCAGAGGTTTCCGGTGAGATCCTGTTCGGCGTCGAGGATGCCGAGGTCGACCAGCCGCCGGACCAGTTCCGGGTGCGTACCCGTGGCATGGGCGAACGATTCGAGATCCAGGCGCGCCGGCCGTACGAGTGCGTAGTTCACCGTCGCCTCCCGGCAGTGGAATTGCTGGAGCCGGAGCGTCGCCATCCGGGACTTCTGGGGTTGAAGTCGGAGACCGCGGCCAGTTCCTCGAACAGGCGGCGTTCCTCGCTGGACAGCTGGGTGGGCACCATGATCCGGATTTCGGCGTACAGATCACCGGGCTCTCCCCGCGGGTTGGGCAGGCCGCGACCGCGCAACCGCAGGCGCCGCCCGCTCGAGGAGCCGGCCGGCACGGTCACCTTGGCCTCACCTCCCGGGGTGTCCACCGGCACGGTGGTGCCGAGCGCCGCCTCCCACGGGGCGAGTGGCAGGTCGACCGTGATGTCACGGCCACTGACCCGGTAGCGCGGGTGCGGGGCGAGCCGGACGACGAGATAGAGGTCTCCGGGCGGAGCCCCGTCGGTGCCGTGGCCGCCCTGGCCGGCCAGCCGGATGCGCTGCCCGTCGGTGACCCCAGGTGGGATGGTGACCTCGAGGGTCCGTGGTCCGCCCAGGCCGTTGATGGTGAGGGAGCGGCGGCCGCCGCGGTAGGCCTCCTCGACGGTCACCTCGATCTCGGCTTCTTGGTCGGCGCCGGGGATCGGCCCGCGTGCCCGGCCGCCCCGGCCCCTGGCCCGGCCGCCGAACAGATCGCCGAACAGGTCTTCCATGTCGATTCCCTCGGCACCGTCCCAGCCCCCGCCCGTGCTCCAGGCACGCCCGGCACCCGCACGCCCGGCACCGGCACGGGCACGACCGGCACCGGCCCGGGCCCGCGCCCAGTCCTCCGGGCTCACATCCGGAGGGACCTGCCGGAATTCGGCGCCGAACGCGTCGTAACGACGGCGGGTCTCCGGGTCGGACAGCACGTCGTAGGCCTCTGATATCTCCTTGAACCGCTCCTCGGCCTCCGGGTCCTTGTTGACGTCGGGATGGTAGGTCCGGGCGAGCTTGCGGTAGGCCCGCTGGATCTCGTCCTGGGACGCGGTCCTGGGGACCCCCAGCGCCTGATAGAAGTCGCGGGGTGCCATCAATCCGCCTTCTGAGCCACCACGACCAGGGCCGGACGCAGTTGGTGCTCACTGTCGCCGTAGCCGGGCTGCAGGACCTCGACGACCGTTCCCGGTGGTGCGTCGACGTCGTCCCTGGTGGCCACGGCGGAATGGCGTGCCGGGTCGAACCTCTGACCGACATCCTCGCGCCTGGGGAACCCGAGCCGGGCGAGCACGTCGACCGCCTGGTCACGTACCGCCCGCACCCCGTTCAGGATGACCTTCGGATCGGCGTCCGCGTGCTCCAGGGCGCGCTCCAGGTTGTCCACGACCGCGAGCCACTCCGCGGACACCCGCTCCCGCTCGCGTTCGAGACTTTGCTGGAGATCCCGGGCGAACCGCTTGCGCTGGTTGTCGGCGTCGGCGACCGCCCGGCGCCATTGATCGTCCAGCTCGGCGATCCTCTGGAGCAGCTCCGGTACCGCGGCGTCTTCCTGGCGAGCGGATTCCTCCACACCTTCCTCTTCGTTCCGAGGTGGTTCGGAGGGGAGGTCCGCCGTGCCTTCCTTGGGACCGTTCACCGGTCCGCGTTGCTCGGACATGTCACTCCGGGGTGGTGAACTCGGCGTCGATGACATCCTCATCGGCGGCTCCAGGGCCTCCGGCGGCTCCGGGGGCTCCGGGGGCTCCGCCAGGCCCACCGGGCCCGCCAGGCCCGGCGTCCTGCGGCCGCTCGGCCGTGCTGCCGAGGCCGTGATACATCTGCTGCAGTTCGGCGCTCAGGGAACGCAGCCGCTCCACCGGCGCCTGCTCGTCCTTCATGAGGTTGCGGGCGTCGTTCACGAGCATCTCCGCCCGCGCCTTCTCGTGTACGGGTACCGAATCGCCCAGCTCCTGCAGCCGGCGTTCCACCTGGTAGGCCGCGCTGTCCAGCTCGTTGCGGGCATCGATCGCCGTACGCAACCGGGTGTCCTCGCCGCGGTTGCGCTCGGCGTCGGAGACCATCCGCTCGACCTCGGACTTGTCCAGGTTGGAGCTCTCGCTGATGGTGATTCGCTGCTCGGCGTTGGTGTCCTTGTCCCGCGCGGAGACGTTCAGGATGCCGTTGGCGTCGACGTCGAAGGTGACCTCGACCTGCGGCTCGCCACGCGGCGCGGGCCGGATGTTCTCGAGCCGGAAACGGCCGAGGATCCGGTTGTCGGCGGCTCGCTCACGCTCACCCTGCAAGACCACCACGTCCACGGCGTTCTGGTTGTCCTCGGCGGTGCTGAAGGTCTCGGTCCGGCGGGCGGGGATGGTGGTGTTGCGCTCAATGACCTTGGTCATGACCCCGCCGAGCGTCTCCAGTCCCAGCGACAGCGGCGTGACGTCGAGGAGCAGGACGTCCTTGACCTCACCCTTGAGCACACCGGCCTGGATGGCCGCGCCCAGCGCGACGACCTCGTCCGGGTTGACCGTCATGTTGGGGTCCTTGCCGCCGGTCAGCCGGCGCACAAGGCTCTGCACAGCGGGGATTCGGGTCGAACCGCCGACCAGGATCACCTCGTCGATGTCGTTGGCCGTGAGTTTCGCGTCCGCCATGGCCTGCTCGACCGGGCCCTTGGTCCGCTCGATGAGGTCGGCGGTGATCTGCTCGAAGGTCGAGCGCATGAGCGTGGTGTTCAGGTGTTTGGGGCCATTGGCGTCCGCGGTGATGAAGGGCAGGCTGATCTGCGTCTGGGTGACCGAGGACAGCTCGATCTTCGCCTTCTCCGCGGCCTCGAACAGCCGCTGCAGCGCCTGCGGGTCCTGGCGCAGGTCGATGCCCTCCTGACGCTGGAACTCGTCGGCCAGGTAGTCGACGATGCGGCGGTCGAAGTCGTCGCCGCCCAGGTGGGTGTCCCCCGACGTGGACCGGACCTCGACCACTCCCTCCCCGATGTTGAGGATGCTGACGTCGAAGGTCCCGCCGCCCAGGTCGAACACCAGTACGGTCTCGTTCTCCTTCTTGTCCAGCCCGTAGGCCAGCGCGGCCGCAGTCGGCTCGTTGATGATCCGCAGTACTTCGAGACCGGCGATCTTCCCGGCGTCCTTGGTCGCCTGGCGCTGAGCGTCGTTGAAGTAGGCCGGCACGGTGATGACGGCCTCGGTGACCTTCTCCCCGAGGAACTTCGCGGCGTCCTCCGTCAGCTTGCGGAGGACCAGAGCGGAGATCTCCTCGGGCGCGTACAGCTTGTCGCGGACCTTGAAGCGGACCGAGCCTTCCGGCCCCTCGACCACGTCGAAGGACACCGCGGTCAGCTCGCTGGTGACCTCTTCGTAGCGCCGCCCGATGAATCGTTTGGCCGAATAGATCGTCCCTTTGGGGTTGAGGATCGCCTGACGCCGGGCCAGTTGCCCGACCAGGCGTTCGCCGGACTCAGTGAAGGCCACCACCGAGGGCGTCGTTCGCGAGCCTTCGGCGTTGGGGATCACCGTTGGCGTGTCCCCCTCCATCGCCGCGATCACCGAGTTGGTCGTGCCCAGGTCGATTCCGACTGCTCTCGCCATCTTTCGCTCCCTCTAAGCCCATCTGATACTCGTGATCGTGCGCTGCCGCGGGACCCGGCGCACGCTTCTCGCCTGCGCCGGCGTCCTCCTCCTGGGGACCCCCTCGGGACGGGACGTCCCTGATCAGCCGCCCTGGATCTCCACGTGGCGGGGCTTGGCGGCCGCCGCTTTGGGCACCGTGATGGCCAGCACGCCCTCGCTCAGGTTCGCGCTGACCTGTTCGGCGTTGACGTCGCCGGGCAGCACCACGCGATACTCGAAGCGCCCCACCCTGCGGGTCCGGCGGCGCAACCGGCCACGTTCCTTCTGCACCAGCTCCCCGGTGACGATGAGCTCGTTGTCGTTCATCTGGATGTCGACGTGGTCCTTGTCGACACCGGGCAACTCGAGTTCGATGACGTAGGAGTCATCGGTCTCGGCCACGTCCGCCAACGGTGTCCATGGCCTGACCAGCGCGGCGGCGGCGGGCTCACCTACGGCGAAACCCATGAGCTGCCCCATGCGGTCGTAGATGTCTTCGAATTCCTGGCTGGGGTCGAACACCACGATGTTCCGGCCCCCGTTGCGATTGGCCACCTGCGTCATCGGGGCTACCTCCTCGCTCATCGGGACGAGACTCTCTGCGCCTATGACGCTTGTTCTTCCGCCGGAATCCCGCATCCTCCGACCGGGTAGTTCTGTGCACCCGGCACCCGGCGGTTCGATGGCAGGTTCGGGGGTATGACCTGTTTTCCAAGGTCAGCGCGGCCGACACACCAGTGGTGACGTTGTCGGAGTCTTCAGGCGCGCGGTGTTACCTGGAACGTGAGCCGGCTGCCGGCGGGCAGCAAATGCGTACTGCACTCGGGAGGCTCCCATGCAGGGCCGGGAGCATGGCCAGCAGGTGGTTCTCGACCTCTTGAGGAGTGCTGAGGCCCAAGGCCGCGGTGGGATCCTCCTCGTCGAGGGCGAACCTGGGATGGGCAAAACCTCGTTGTTGACCGAGGCCAACGAGATGGCCGCCGGGATGGGGTTCTCGCTGGCCACCGGCACGGCCGAAGAGCTCGGGCAGATCCTGCCCATGGCGCCGCTCCTCACGGCCCTCGACCAGGTCCCGGCGGAGTCCCGCCCCGACGTGCCGGACCAGCGCATGTGGCTGGCCCAGCGGCTCCGGTCCCGGCTCGAACGGCGAGCCGCCGCGGGCCCGGTCCTCCTCACCCTGGACGATCTTCACTGGGCGGATCCCACCACCCTGCTCCTGCTGCGGGCCATGCCACGCCAGCTGAGCTCCTACCCCCTGGTCTGGATCATGGCGCGATCCAACACCGATCATCGGAACGATGCCGGCCGGCTTTTCGCGCTGCTCGAATCCGAAGGGGCCACCCGCCTCGAGCTCTTCCCCCTCGACGCGGACGCCGTCACGGACGTCCTGACCGAACTGCTCGGGACGACGCCGGCCGAGGACCTGCTGGTACTCGCCGCCGGAGCGGGCGGCAATCCCTTCTTGCTGGTCGAGCTCGTGGCGGGGCTTCGCGACGAGGGGGCACTCGACCTCTCGGCGGCCGGGGCCCGGCCGACGAGCGCCCGGCTGCCGCACCGGATCCAGGCCGTCGTCAAGCACCGGCTCGACGGGCTGGCCCCGCCGGTCCGGCACTTCCTCGAGATCGCCGCCGTACTCGGCCGCTCCTTCTCCCCCGGCGATGCCGCCGAAATGCTCGGGGAGAGCCCGGCCCTGGTGTGGCCGTGCGTGGAGGAGGCGCTCTCCGCCGGGGTCCTGATGACGACCAGCGAAGAGATCGTCTTCCGCCACGAACTGGTATGGCAGTGCGTCCTGGAAGGGCTGCCCGGTCCGATGCGGCAGGCGCTGCACCGCCAGGCAGGGGAGATGCTCCTGGACCGTGGTGGTTCGGTGGTGCCCGCGGCGGCGCATCTCATGAAGGGCGCCCGGTACGGCGACACCCGCGCCCTGGCCGGGCTGGACGAGGCGGTGGCGGAGGTCTTTCCCTCGTCGCCGCAGACCGCCGCCGAGCTGGCCGTGCGGGCTCTCGAGCTGACCGACAGGTCCGACCCCGGGCGCTTCGCCCGGACGGTGGTCGCCACCGAGGCCTGCGCGGCGGCCGGACGGCTCGACCAGGCCACCGAGCTCGTACGGTCGGCACTCACCCATCGGCTGCCCGTGTCGGCGGCGGCCCAGCTTCACTCCGCGCTATCCATGATCTTGTACGTGAGTGGTCAGGTCGCCGAGGCGAGAGACGAGGCGGCGGCGGCCCTGCGGGAGTCGCTGCTGCCGGGCGGCCTGCGCGACGACGCGGAGCTGGCCATGTTGCACGCCCTGGCGGGCCTGCACGACAATCAGAAAGCCGGGGAACTCGCCACCACGATTCTGGAGAATCACGAACTCCGCGGCGACGCCCTCATCGTCGGTGCCATGGTCGTCCTCTCAGTGATCAGATGGGACCAGGCCAGGCTCTCCGAGGCGCTCGAGCTGTGCCGCGAGGCCGTCCGCCGGGCCGGCATCGGATCCGCCGAGGCGCGGCGCATCCACCCGGGTCTGGCCCTGGCCAGCATGCTCGCGGACGTCCGGCACATCGACGAGGCAAGGACCGCGGTACGGGCGGCCGCCGAGGAGGTCGAAGCGCTGGGACATATCGCCTGGGCCGGCGGCCCGGCCATCCTGAGCTCCCGGCTCGACCTCGCCACCGGCAGGGTCGAGGACGCCGTCGCGCAGGCCGAGGCCGGTCTGGAGATCACCGAGGCGCTCGGAACGCATCTGTTCACCTCGGTCGCCAATTGCGTCCTCGGGACCGTCGCACTCCGGCGGGGCGATCTGCGTACGGCCGAGAGCCTGGCGGAGCAGGGCCATGCTCATCTGGCGCACTATGGAGTGACCTACAGGCAGGCGCGATGTGTTGTGTTGAGGGCACAGGTCGCCGAGGCGAGGTGCGACACCAGGGCGGCCATGGAGCGGCTCACCGGCATCGTCGACGAGCTCCCCAGACATCGAGGCGTGCTCGTCGGGGATCCCACGATCGCGGCCTGGCTGGTCCGCGTCGCGCTTGCCGCGGACGATCCGGGCCGGGCCGACGCGGTGGTCGAGGCGGCCGAGAGCATCGCACGGGCCAACCCCGACTTCCCGGCCGTAGAGGCGGCTGCCGCCCATGCCCGCGGCCTGCTCGACGGGGAGCCGGACGCCCTGGAACGCGCGGTGAAGGAACACGTCGATCCCTGGGCCCGCGCCTCGGCCACGGAGGATCTCGGGAAGATGCTCGCCGCCGGGGGCGATCGATGCCAGGCCGTACTCAGCCTGGAGCGCGCCATCGCGGACTACGAGGATTCCGACGCCCAGCGGGATGCGGCCCGCGTACGCCGGCGGCTGCGCCGCCTGGGCGTACGGCATCGGCACTGGGCGTCGGCGGAGCGGCCGGTCACCGGGTGGGCCAGCCTGACCGAGACCGAACGCTCGGTCTCGGAGTTGGTCGCGCAGGGACTGACCAACCAGCAGACCGCCGACCAGATGTTCCTCAGCGTGCACACCGTGGCCTTCCACCTGCGCCAGGTCTTCCGCAAGCTCGGGATCAGCTCCCGGGTCGACCTGACCCGGATCGCCCTGCGCCAAGAGGAGTAGCCCTACCCGATCTGACGAAGCGGAAGGCCGCCATGCCGACGACCCTCTGAGATGGGCCCACGGCTGCGGGAGCTTCGCGAGTGATCCGTTCCATGAGGGGGAGGTACACCCATGCCGGTAATGGACGTGTCCAGGTTCTTGCGCTTCTTTCGGGTCGCCGCTGAGCTGGACGTCGACAAGAACGATCTCAAGCGCTACAACGACTTCATCGATGACAAGCTCTACGACCTGCTCCTGCGGGGACAGGCGAACGCGAAGGCCAACGACCGCGACATCATGGAGCCCTTCGACCTGCCGATCACCAAGGGACTCCAGGAGAGCATCCACCAGTTCCGCGTGCTCGACGAAGAGGTCGAGTTGATCCCGATCCTGCGGCAGATAGCCACCTATCCTCCCCTGGACGCGACCCCCAGCGAAGAGACCGAGGGCCGCCTTCCCGAGATCGTGGGCGGACTGTCGCTGGCGCTGGCACGAACCTTCAGGATCATCGAACCGGACCGGAAGAATCCGCAGACCGAGCAGTGGACCCGCGTCCAGCAGATCTTCGACCTGCTGCTCTGAGCGGGCACTCGTCACTCGCGGGCACCGCGCCACGTCAGCACCAGGGTGGAGATGCCCAGGGCGCTGACCAGGGCCAGCCCGCTGATGGACAGCACCGTGAACAGATGGACCTGTTCCTCGGTGGGCTGAGGCATGTAGCCGTACTCCAGGAGCTTGTACTGCCAGGGCGTTCCAGTGAGCAGGAAGGTGACCGCGACGGCGATGCCGTTCATGGAGTCCCAGAGGGCATGCAGAAGCGAGACCCACAGGTAGGCCACCAGAAGCCCGGTGCTGTAGCGGAAGGCACCTCCCCGGCTGGCCCGGAAGAGGAAGCCACCGAGGATGGCCGTCCACAGCCCGTGCCCCACCGGAGCGAGCAGGCCCCTGATGACCTCTGACTCGACCAACGCGTGCAACGAGAGGCCGCGTACGGTGAGCAGGGCGTTGAAGGCGTAGCCGGCGCTCTCAAAGGCGGCGAACCCGAAGCCGACCGCGGCGCCGAGCACGATGCCGTCCTTGACGTGGCGACGCGGCAGCCGCCGGGTGAGGTAGATCAGGGCCGCCAGCTTGACCGCCTCCTCGATCAGGCCCACGCCCACGAACAGCAGCGGCGACGGATGCAACAGATAGCTCTCGAGCAGGGATGCGCCCAGCACGCCCAGCACCCCACCCGCGACGAAGGCGCTGACGACCAGTTCCGTGGTGACGTGCTCGTCGCGCCAGTGCTCGAAGGACCACGCGACGAACGTGACCGGCACCAGGAAGCTGCCCAGCAGTATCAGGGTCGGCACGAGGTTGGTGTTGGCGGTCAGCAGGGTGACCAGAAGGCTGGCCAGCCAGAGCATCAGACCGGCGAAGAAGATCTTCAGCCACGAGCGTCCACGACCAGAACGCATCGGCGGCGCCGCGCCGGTTCCGTACGCTGGAACGCGACCCGGCGACTGGGAACCTTCGATCGGAGGCATGGAACCGAGCATTACGGCGAGCACAGCACGCCCGCATCCCCCGATCTTGTAATCCTGGCCGCCGGTCAGGCCGACTGCGGCGGGTGGCGCTCCGGCCGAGGCCGGGTCGTCCGGTCCGTTGAAACCCACCGACCTCACGTGTCAGGGGGCATATCGGGCAGCACGAGAGCGGCCCACCTCCCGTGGGAGATGGGCCGCTTCGCGTTACGTGCGAATGCTGATCAGCACACCGTGGAGTACTTCGACCGCGCCGAGATGTACTTCTTGACGTTGTAGCCGTTCATGTACAGCACCGACAGGTACCCGCCGGTGGCCGTGGTGATGGTCGTTGACCCGCCCGCAGTGACCGTCCCCATGGCCGCGTGCGACCAGGCACCGTGGTAGTTGACCCGGTAGATGAAGGGCCGCGACCGGTCACCCTGCACGTTCTTGATGACCCACCGGTTCTGGTTGGTGCCGCGAACACGGCACTTGTTCATCGCCACGAGGCGGGACGAGAGCTTGCCGGTGATGTTGCCCGCCGAGGGGGCCTGCCCGTCGTTGTTGGTGTCTGCGTCCACCCACTTCTCGTCCGCCGTTGTGTACCGGAAGGAGTAGTGGTCGAAGGGATTCACCGTCGCGCCGGTACCGAAGAACGTCGCCGCCCACGCGCCGCTGGAGGGGAACGGGGTGCCGTGGGTGTCGTCGAAGGTCTTGCCGCTGAAGTGTCCGGGGTTCGCGACGAGCGCCCCGTTGACGTGCCCGGTGCTGGTCGAGCTGAACGCGCCCGTGAGCTTGCGGGAGATTTGGACGGCCGCGCCGCTGGGCGAACCCGCGCCCTGCCTGGTCGTGAACGTGCCCTTGTCGGTGGTGGTGATGGTGTAGCTGTTCGCCCCGGTGTTGTGGATGACCATCGTTCGGATGAACGTGTCGTCCGCCCACTGGCTCGGTGTGCCGTGGCCGTTGTCCGGGTGGTGCTTGACGATGGCCGAGACGGTGGTGTCGGACGAGGCGGTGAGCGCGTAGGCGGCGGTGCCACCCGTGGCCACGGCCAGGCCGCCTGCGACAACGAGCGCTAAGAGCTTCATCGGGGGGGTCTCCAGTTGGGGTGGGGGGTGTGTGCACGTCTTCGTGTCCACACATGTTGGACGCCCGGAACGTGGCGCCGGTTGGCTTGCCTCCCGGACGAACACGACGGCGGGCCGCCCTCCACAAGGACCACAAGGAGCACGGGCCGCTGTGTTACCTCGGCACCCGACCGTGAGACGGCTGTGAAGGGTCTCCGCTATTTCCCCACTGCAAAGCAAAAGCCCTTCTCTAGAATGTCCAGAGAAGGGCTTTGACCTGCTGTGGGCGTACCAGGACTTGAACCTGGGGCCTCGTCCTTATCAGGGACGCGCTCTAACCGACTGAGCTATACGCCCGAGTGCATCCTTGCGGGGCAACGAGAAGTGAGATTACCCCATCGTGAGGGGCAACGGAAATCAGATTCCTTCGCTGCTCAGCAGGGATGCCGGCCAGGGATCACGGAGCCGGCTACTCGGCCTCCTTGAGGGTCACTTCGATGCCGCCCACGAAGTCGGCGGCGATGTTGTAGATGACCGACCAGACGGTGGCCAGGGCCGTGATGAGCAGGACGTTCAGCGCCCCCACCAGGGCCGTGTAGCCGAAGATCCGGGTGAAGGAGAACCAACTGGCCGCGTCGAAGGTGGTGGACTTGGCGGCGTTCTTGTCCTGGGTCAGTTCGTTGATGGTCTGCACGATCTGATCGAAGACCCCCAGGCCTGACAAGATCATGTAGATCACGGCCACGGCGACCAACAGGACGACGAAGCACACCAGCGACATCACGAAGCTGAATTTCATCACCGACCAGGGCTCCAGGCGCGACACCTGGAGATGCGCCTTGCGTGGCGACTTGCCCCCAGCCGTCCCCTTACCAGGCCGTATGACGTCGTTGACGCGCTCCTTGAAGGCGCTCCCCGCCGAAGCGCTCCGGTTCGGCGGTACGGCCGCCGGGCCCGGTGGCGAGACACCCGGGCCCGAAGACAGGGCACCAGGAGCGGCCGAAGGGGCACCGGGAACCGCCTCCCGCGAGGCGAAAGGCTTGGGCGCCGGTTTGGCGGAACCGGTGATGCCACCGGTGGTGTGGGTGAACGCCGAACCGGAGGCCTCGCTCGCCCTCCACGGCAGGCCGGCGTCCTTGGCCTGCTCGTCCTGCGCCGCCGGCGTGCCCAGCGGCGGAGTTCCCGTCCCGCCGGGTTTTGTCTCCGTCTTGGCGGAGGAACCACCCGGCGAGCCGCCCGAGGACGCCGGGGACCCGGCGGAGGACCCCAGCGGGGTGGTGGCGTCGTCCTTCTTGCCGTCCACGGCCGCCGAGGTCTCCGCCTTCACCTCGTCCGGCTCGGTGGCGGAACTCACCGTGGAGTTCGCCCCCGAAGAGGACGGCTTGCCACCGTTGCCGCTACTCAACCCGGTTCCGTTGGACGGCGAGGAGCCAGACCCGGCCGAGCGGCCCGGCCGGTCCTTTCCCGTACTGCTAGGGGTGGCACTCACATGTCCTCCTCGCCTGACGGCTCGGAGACATGGTCAGAGGACTGCGTAGGTGACTCAAGATCGCCACCTTCCCCCGCCTCCGAGTCCTCCATGGACTCTACGTTCCGCGCGACTGCGACGACGACATCGCCATCGGCAAGGTTCACCAAACGGACGCCCATGGTCTGCCGCCCAGACTGCTTGATCTCCGCGGCGCTCGTACGGATGACGCCACCGCTCGACGTCATCGCGAACACCTCGTCCTCTTCCGGGCGGACCATGAGGGCCCCTACCAACCTGCCGCGATTTTGCACGATCTTAGCGGTCAGTACGCCCTTACCCCCACGCCCCTGGACAGGGTACTGGTCGATGGGGGTGCGCTTGGCGTATCCGCCTTCGGTCGCGACCAGGACATCCTCGCCTCCGCCGTCCCGTACGACATGCATGTCGAGGACCTCGTGCCCCTCCTCGAATCGCATGCCGATCACGCCGCTGGTGGCGCGCCCCATGGGCCGCAACGATTCGTCGTCCGCATTGAAGCGGATCGACTGGGCGCCCGTCGAGACCATGAGCAGGTCGTCCTCGGGAGCGACCAGCCGGGCCGCGATCAGCTCGTCGTCGTCACGCAGGTTGATCGCGATGATGCCGCCCGAGCGCGGCGAGTCGAAGTCCGTCAAAGCCGTCTTCTTCACCATGCCCTGCTTGGTACCCAGCACGAGGTACGGCGCCACCTCGTAGTTGCGCAGGTCCAGCACCTGGGCGATGTGCTCGTCGGGCTGGAAGGCGAGCAGGTTGGCGACGTGCTGGCCTCGCGCGTCGCGAGCGACGTCCGGCAGCTCGTACGCCTTGGCGCGGTAGACCCGGCCCTTGTTGGTGAAGAACAGGATCCAGTTGTGCGTGGAGGTCACGAAGAACTGGTCGACGATGTCGTCCTGCTTGAGCTGCGCGCCGCGTACGCCCTTGCCGCCACGCCGCTGGGCCCGGTACATGTCGGTCTTCGTGCGCTTGGCATAGCCGCCACGGGTGATCGTGACGACCACGTCCTCCTCGGCGACGAGGTCCTCGTAGGTGACGTTGCCGTCGAAGGGGATGATCTCGGTGCGGCGCTCATCGCCGTACTTCTCCGTGATCACCTTCAGCTCATCGCTGATGATCTGCCGCTGCCGTTCCGGCGAGGCCAGGATCACGTTGTACTCGGCGATCTCGGCCTGGAGCTTGGCGTGCTCCTCCATGATCTGCTGCCGCTCGAGGGCGGCGAGCTTGCGCAGCTGCATGTCGAGAATGGCCTGGGCCTGAATCTCGTCGATGTCCAGCAGGTCCATCAGGCCCTGCTGGGCCGCCGCCGCCGACGCCGACGCCCGGATGAGGGCGATGACCTCGTCGATCTGGTCGAGGGCCTTGAGCAGCGCGCGCAGGATGTGGGCGCGCTCCTCGGCCTTGCGGAGCAGGAAGCGGGTCCGCCGGACGATGACCTCTACCTGGTGCTCGACCCAGTAACGGACGAACTGGTCCAGCCGGAGCGTGCGCGGGATGCCGTCGACCAGCGCGAGCATGTTCGCGCCGAAGGTCTCCTGCAACTGGGTGTGCTTGTAGAGGTTGTTGAGCACGACCTTGGCGATCGCGTCGCGTTTGAGGACGATCACCAGGCGCTGGCCGGTACGGCCGGACGTCTCGTCCCGCACGTCCGCGATACCGGTGATCTTGCCTTCCTTCACCTGCTCCGCGATCTTGAGAGCGAGGTTGTCCGGGTTGACCTGGTAGGGCAGCTGGGTGACCACCAGGCAGGTGCGGCCCTGGATCTCCTCGACCTCGATGACGGCCCGCATGGTGATGAGGCCACGGCCGGTGCGGTAGGCGTCCTCGATGCCCCGGCGCCCGACGATCAGACCATGGGTCGGGAAGTCCGGGCCCTTGATCCGCTCGATCAGCGCGTCGAGCAACTCCTCGTCGGAGGTGCCGTAGTTGTCGAGGTACCACTGGACGCCGGCGCCGACCTCACGCAGGTTGTGCGGCGGGATGTTGGTGGCCATACCGACCGCGATACCGGCCGAGCCGTTGACCAGAAGGTTCGGGAACCGCGACGGCAGAACGTCCGGCTCCTGCTGGCGTCCGTCGTAGTTCGGCGAGAAGTCGACGGTCTCCTTGTCGATGTCCCGCAGCATCTCCATGGCCAGCGGCGCCATCCGGCACTCGGTGTACCGCATGGCGGCGGCCGGGTCGTTGCCCGGTGAGCCGAAGTTGCCGTTCCCATCGATCAGCGGGTACCGCAGCGCCCAGGGCTGGGCCAGCCGCACCACGGTGTCGTAGATCGACGCGTCGCCGTGCGGGTGGTACTGGCCCATGACGTCACCGACGATGCGGGCGCACTTGTTGTAGCCGCGCTCCGGCCGGAAACCGCCGTCGTACATCGCGTACAGCACTCGGCGGTGCACCGGCTTGAGGCCGTCCCGCACCTCGGGCAGCGCCCGTGCCACGATGACCGACATCGCGTAGTCCAGGTAGCTGCGCTGCATCTCGACCTGGATGTCGACCGGTTCGATCCGGTCGTGCGGCGGCACGGGCGGCGTGGTCAGTTCCGTCACCTAAAGACCTCTTCTTCACTGCGTACGGTTCCGTACGAACGGGCGAGTTCTCGTCAAGGGGCTACGTCCCGGGGACAGTGGCCCCCTGGGCGTCAGATGTCGAGGAAACGCACGTCCTTGGCATTGCGCTGGATGAACGACCGGCGGGCCTCGACGTCCTCGCCCATCAGGACGCTGAACAGTTCGTCGGCCTGCGCGGCGTCGTCGAGGGTGACCTGGAGCAGGACCCGGTGGGCCGGGTCCATCGTGGTGTCCCACAGCTCGGCGGCGTTCATCTCGCCGAGACCCTTGAACCGCTGAACTCCGTCGCGCGGGCGCGGGTCCCGCTTGCCGGCGGCGATGCCCGCCTCGATCACGGCGTCGCGCTCCCGGTCGGAGTAGGCGTAGTCGACGTCGTTCCCCCGCTGGTCCCACTTGATCTTGTATAGCGGCGGCTGGGCCAGGTAGACGTAACCGACCTCGACCAGCGGCTTCATGAACCGGAACAGCAGGGTGAGCAGCAGGGTCCGGATGTGCTGTCCATCGACGTCGGCGTCCGCCATCAGGATGATCTTGTGATAGCGGAGCTTCTCGATGTCGAACTCATCGTGGATGCCGGTGCCCAGAGCGGTGATCATCGCTTGGACCTCGTTGTTCTTGAGGACCCGGTCGATACGGGCCTTCTCGACGTTGAGGATCTTGCCGCGGATCGGGAGGATCGCCTGGTACTGCGGATCGCGCCCGCCCTTGGCGGAACCGCCCGCGGAGTCACCCTCGACGACGTAGATCTCGCTTTTGCTCGGGTCGGTGGACTGGCAGTCCGACAGCTTGCCCGGCAGGCTGGTCGACTCCAGGAGGCTCTTGCGCCGGGTCAGGTCCCGCGCCTGGCGGGCGGCGATCCGGGCTCGGGCCGCCTGAAGCGACTTGGTGACGATCTCCTTGGCCTCGCCCGGGTTCTCCTCGAACCAGTCCTTCAGGTGGTCGTTGCACACCCGCTGGACGAACGACTTGGCCTCGGTGTTGCCGAGCTTGGTCTTCGTCTGGCCCTCGAACTGCGGCTCGGCCAGCTTGATCGAGATGATCGCGGTGAGACCCTCGCGGACGTCCTCTCCGGAGAGCCGATCGTCCTTGCCCTCTTTGAGGAGCTTCTGATTGAAGGCGTAGTTGTTGACGATGGTCGTCAGCGCCGACCGAAAACCTTCCTCATGGGTACCGCCCTCGGCCGTGTTGATCGTGTTGGCGAAGGTGTGGACCGACTCGGAGTAGGAGTGGTTCCACTGCATCGCGATCTCGACCGACATGCCCTTGACCTCGTCGCCGA
Organism: Streptosporangiaceae bacterium; assembly: GCA_025964695.1. Taxonomy (GTDB): domain Bacteria; phylum Actinomycetota; class Actinomycetes; order Streptosporangiales; family Streptosporangiaceae; genus Actinomadura_E. Next base: position 23,689 of record JAOPYK010000022.1, read on the forward strand.
AGTCGATGACCGAGTTGTGCGCGGCCTCCTTGGAGGCGTTGATGTGCTTGACGAAGTCGGAGATGCCGCCCGCGTACTGGTACCGCACCGTGCGAGGCTCGCCGTTGATGTGCTCCGGCCGCTCATCGGTGAGCGTGATCGCCAGGCCACGGTTGAGAAAGGCCATCTCCTGCATCCGCCGGCTGAGCGTCTCGAAGCTCCACTCGAGCGACTCGAAGATCGCGGCATCCGGCCAGAACGAGACCTGGGTGCCGGTCTCGTCCGTGGGCTCGCCCTGGGCCAGCGGCGCCACCGGCACGCCGGTGTCATAGGACTGCCGCCAGAAGTGGCCGTCGCGGCGGATCTCGACCTGGAGGCTCTTCGAGAGGGCGTTCACCACGGAGACGCCGACGCCGTGCAGGCCGCCGGAGACCGCATAGGACTTGCCGTCGAACTTGCCGCCCGCGTGCAGCATGGTGAGGACCATCTCGACCGCGGGCCGCTTCTCCACCGGATGCATCCCGACCGGGATGCCCCGGCCGTTGTCGAGTACCCTCACACCCCCGTCGGCCAGCAGCGTGACCTCGATGGTGTCGGCGTGGCCGGCCAGTGCCTCGTCGACGGCGTTGTCCACAACCTCGTAGACAAGGTGGTGAAGGCCGCGTTCCCCCGTCGAGCCGATGTACATGCCGGGGCGCTTGCGCACCGCTTCCAAACCTTCAAGGACAGTGATCGAGCTAGCGTCATACGACTCGGTCGCCAAAGGAGATCCTCCTACCACGGACACCCGCGCCCCGTTTGTAAATGAACGTGCCCCGTAACAAGACTTAGGGCCGCCCGCATCTACGGGCTGCCCACGACGGCGCAGTGTCCTGAACCCGGTTCCATTCTACTGGGTCAGAGCGTGCAAAGTGCCACTGTCGCGGGCTGTAAACGAGCGTGGCGCCCGAAGGGGCTAAGACGCACATCCCCCTACGTATCCCCAGGCGCTCTCGGGCCTACGTTGCCCTCGCCGCGAGACTGGCCAGTAACCATGCGAACATCACTACGAGACGTGAAAAAGCTTCAGCCGCGGACCCGCCACTGACCCGGACGGCGAGGTGCCGCGGCCGGTCCGACCACCTTGACCCGGCGCACCGTGCCGTCCCCGAGCTCCTCGTTCAACCTGCGCACCAGGGTCCCCGCCAGCAACCGCAGCTGGGTCGCCCAGGCCGTCGAGTCGGCGGCCACGACGAGCTCGCCCTCCTCGAACTTCTCCGGCCGGGTGTGCTCGGCGAGCTCCTTGCCGACGATCCCCGGCCAGTTGCCGAAGACTCCGCCGACCGCGGCCTTCTGTTCCCAGCCCCGCTCGGCCATCAGATCGCGGATCGCCGAGCCGAACGTCTGTGGATCACCATTGCCCCGGCCCCGCTCCCGGCCGGGCCGAGGCGCCTTGCGCTTGGACCTCGTCCCGGGCAGCGTGCCCCGCTTGAGCGCGTCGGCCTTCGCCTGGGCCAGCGCCTCGCGGGCCAGCTCGATGCCTGTCAGCCCGCTTCGCTCCGGCGCGTCCTGAGGCGCCGGGCCGCCGGAGTTGTCCACAGCATGTGCGTCGTCAGGCACGGGTCACCTCGCCGTCCGCGACGTTGAACGCCGCACCGGTCAGTTCGTCGGGCACGTCCGCGGGCACCGCCGCGGTGATGAGGACCTGCTCGGCCGGCGCCACCATATCGGCCAGCCGCCGCCGGCGGCCCGCGTCCAGCTCCGCGAACACGTCGTCGAGGATCAGTACGGGATCGTCGCCGTCCGCGCGCAGCAACTCGTAGGCCGCCAGCCGCAGACCCAGTGCGAACGACCAGGACTCACCGTGGCTGGCGTAGCCGCGGGCGGGCAGATCGCCCAGCCCCAGCAGCAGCTCGTCCCGGTGCGGGCCGACCAGGCTGACCCCGCGTTCGAGCTCCTGGCGCCGGGCCTGCCCCAGTCCCTCCTCGAGCAGGGCGGTGAGTTCTCCACGGTCTGTGGACAACTCCGCGTCCTCTTCGGTCGTGCGCTCGGTACGGCCGGCCAGCGAGCTCTTGTAGGTGAGCTCCGCCGCCCCGCCGGCCGGTGCCAGCGCGGAGTAGGCCTTGGCGACGACGGGGCGCAGTGCGGCGACCAGCTCCAAGCGGGCGGCCAGCAGCTCCGCACCGGCGCGGGCCAGATGGGAGTCCCAGACGTCCAACGTCGCCAGCACTTCGGCGCCGGGGGCACGGCGATGCGAACCCGACACCGACTTCAACAGGGCGTTGCGCTGTTTGAGGACGCGGTCGTAGTCGGACCGCACCCCGGCGAATCGCGGCGCCCGCGCGGTCAGCAGCTCGTCGAGGAACCTGCGCCGCTCACCCGGATCGCCCTTCACCAGTGACAGGTCCTCGGGCGCGAACAGCACCACGCGCAGCATCCCCAGAAGATCACGCGGCCTGGGGACATTGCCGCGGTTCAGCCGGACCCGATTGGCCCGCCCGGGGTTGATCTCTATCTCGAGCAGAGCCTTGCGGTCGTCGCGTACGACTCCGGTCCGCACGATCGCCCGGGCCGCACCCTGCCGGACCAGTGGGGCGTCGCCGGCCACCCGGTGGCTGCCGTGGGTCGCCACATAGCCGATCGCCTCGACCAGATTGGTCTTGCCCTGCCCGTTGGGGCCCACGAACGCGCTGACCCCCGGCTCGAGCGGCAGCTCCACGGATTCGTACGACCGGAAGTCGGCGAGGGAGAGGTGGGCGACGTGCACCCGACCGAGCCTATGGGGTCCCCGGCCCCCCGGACCCTCATCCCCAGGCTGTGGATGATTTTCCGCACCGCCTGTGCACATCTCCGCCGCGACCGCGCCGGCCGATCACCGTGATCCATATCCACAGGGCTGTGGATCGCGGCGGAGATGGGAAGCGGGTCAGACCGCGGGCGGTTCCACGTCCGCGCCGGGGGAGTCGGCGCCCTTGGCCGTCTCCACCGCGTGCCCGCCGAACTGCTGGCGCAGTGCCGCGATCATCTTCATCGCGGGGGAGTCGTCCTGACGTGAGGCGAACCGGGCGAACAGCGAGGCCGTGATGGCCGGCAGCGGTACGCCGAGGTCGACGGCGGCCTGGACCGTCCACCGGCCCTCACCGGAGTCCTGCGCGAAACCCTTGAGCTTGTCCAGATGCGGGTCATCGGCCAGCGAGTCGTTCAGCAGGTCGAGCAGCCACGACCGGATGACCGTGCCCTTCTGCCAGCTGAGGAAGGCCGCGGGCACATCGGTGACGAGATCACTGGCCTCCAGCAGCTCCCAGCCCTCGGCGAAGGCCTGCATCATGCCGTACTCGATGCCGTTGTGGACCATCTTGGCGAAGTGCCCGGCACCGATCGGCCCAGCGTGGACGAAGCCGTACTCGCCCTCGGGTTTGAGCGTCTCGAAGACCGGCATCATCCGCTTCACGTCGCCTTCGCTGCCACCGACCATGAGCGCATAGCCGTTCTGCAGACCCCAGACTCCGCCGCTGACCCCGGCGTCCACGAAACCGATGCTCTTGGCCTTCAGCTCCTCGCCGTGCCGCTGGTCGTCCACATAGTGCGAGTTGCCGCCGTCGACGACCAGGTCACCTGGGGACAGGACTTCCCCCAGCCTGTGGATGATCTCGTCCGTCGGCTTCCCGGCCGGGACCATCACCCAGATCGCGCGGGGCGCCGTGAGCCGCTCGGCCAGTTCCTCCAGCGAGGATACGTCGCTGATCTTCGGGTCGCGGTCGTAGCCCACGACGGTGTGACCCCCGCGCTTGAGCCGCTCGGCCATGTTGCCGCCCATGCGGCCAAGTCCGATCATCCCCAGTTCCATCAGTGCATCTCCTCGGTCGCGCATCGACTGTGTCCCTGGACGGTGTCGTGGCCACGGTGCCGTGCCGGACTCCGGACCCGGCTAGACCCGATCATTCCCGGTTCCATGCCGATCCTCCGTGAGTCTCCACACCTGTGACCTTTGCCCCGCCCGGTCCTCTTGATCAGGCTAGTTCCCAAGAACAGCCTGGGGACGCCTTGTGGGAACCCGGGAGGGGCGACGGACCTCAGGAGGACAGCCGGACGGGCATGATCAGATACCGGTAGTTGGGGTTGGCACCGTCCGCCGGTGGTTTGCCGGTGAGCACGGCCGGCTTGGTCGGGGTGGTGAACGACAGCCGGGCGATGTCTGAGCCGATGGCCGCGAGGCCGTCCAGCAGGAAGCCCGGGTTGAAGGCGATGTCGATGTCGTCGCCCTCCAGCGTGGCCTCCAGCGCCTCGACCGCTTGGGCCTCGTCGCCGGTGCCCGCCTCGAGGATGACCTCGCCCTGCCGGAACGAGAGCCGTACCGGTGTGTTGCGCTCGGCGACCAGCGAGACCCGCTTGACCGCCTCGATGAACCCGGAGGTCTGCACCTCGGCGTTTCCGGCGTACTCGCTCGGCAGCAACGAGCGATATTTCACGAAGTCGCCGTCCAGTAGCCGCGAGGTGGTCCGGCGGCCGCCGCCTTCGAACCCGATCATCCCCTCTCCGGTGCCCCCAGTTCCCCCGAGAGCGATGGAGACCTCCGCACCCGATGTCAGGGACTTGGCGGTGTCCGCGAGCGTCTTAGCGGGCACCAGAGCCACGGCGGACAGATCCGGTCGCTCTGGTTTCCAGTGCAACTCACGCACCGCCAGCCGGTAGCGGTCGGTGGAGGCGAGGGTCACGGTCTCGCCCTCGATCTCCACCCGGACGCCGGTGAGCATGGGGATCGTGTCGTCCCGGCCGGCAGCGATGGCCACCTGGCTGACGGCGGCGGCGAACTCGTCACTGCCCACCGAGCCGGCGTCCGGCGGCATCGCAGGCAGCGAGGGATAGTCCTCCACAGGCATGGTCAGCAGGGTGAACTTGGCGCTGCCGCAGGTGAGCATCACCTTGGCCCCGTCGGTGGTCAGCTCCACCGGGTGCGGCGGCAGGCTGCGGCAGATCTCCGAGAGGAGGCGGCCGGAGACCAGGGCGGTTCCTGGCTCCTCCACGTCGATGTCCGTGGTGACCTGAGCGGACACCTCGTAGTCGAACGCGGACAGCGTCAGCCGGTCGGCGGCGTCGATGTGCATGCCGGCGAGTACCGGGACGGGCGGGCGCACGGGGAGTGTGCGAGCCGTCCAGGCAACAGCGTCGGCCAGGGCGTCTCTGTCGATGCGGAACTTCACGTGACCCGCCTCCTGCAGGTTTCGAACTCCGGGCGTCGTGGCAAATCTCAGTCGAGGCTCTCGGGACGGTTGATCCCCAGGCCCTTAGATGGTTCTGGATTTTTCTTCATGAGAGATAAAGAACAGTCATCGTCATAGGGACCGTGGATAAGTGGAAAACCCGAGTCTTCGCAGGTCGGAGCGCGTTTTTCCGTCCACCGGCCGTGTGCGCGAGCCGTGGACGGAGGACGCCCTCCTGAGGACGACGGATCCGTCCCCACCGGTTGTCCCCGGCCTGTCCCCTGGTTGTCCACCAGTTGTCCGCAGGTTGTCCCCGCCCCGGTGATACCCGAGGGGACGAAGGTGCGCCGGTCGCTGCGACCATCCCCACCTCATCCCCACTTCATCCTCATGGCGTCCTGGTTCATCCACTGCCCGTCCACCGATTGTCCTCAGGTTGTCCACGCCTTGTCCGCAACTTCTCCCCCGGCTTTCCCCCACTGGTCCACAGAGTTTTCCCCAGGCTGTGAACAGTGATCGGGTAATTGGGGCGATCGGCGTCAGCTCCGGCCGCGGCTCTGCTGCTTGATGCGGTTGGTGAGCTCGGTGACCTGGTTGTAGATCGACCTCCGCTCCGCCATCAGCCCGCGGATCTTCCGCTCCGCGTGCATCACCGTGGTGTGGTCGCGGCCGCCGAACTGCTGGCCGATCTTGGGAAGCGACATGTCGGTGAGCTCGCGGCAGAGGTACATCGCGATCTGCCGGGCCGTGACCAGCACCCGCGAACGGGACGGGCCGCACAGGTCGTCGATCGCGATGCCGAAGTACGTGGCGGTCTGGGCCATGATCGTGGCAGCGGTGATCTCCGGGCCGCTGGCGTCCGGGATCAGATCCTTGAGCACGATCTCGGCGAGCTGCAGATCCACCGACTGGCGGTTGAGGCTGGCGAACGCGGTCACCCGGATCAGCGCGCCCTCGAGCTCCCTGATGTTGGTCGAGATCTTGCTGGCGATGAACTCCAGTACCTCGCGCGGGGCGGCCAGCCCCTCCTGGGCGGCCTTCTTACTCAAGATCGCGATGCGGGTCTCCAGCTCCGGCGGCTGGACATCGGTGATCAGTCCCCACTCGAACCGGTTACGCAGCCGGTCCTCCAGGGTGACCAGCTGCTTGGGCGGCCGATCACTGGAGATCACGATCTGCTTGTTCGCGTTGTGCAAAGTGTTGAAGGTGTGGAAGAACTCCTCCTGCGTCTGCTCCTTGTTCTCCAGGAACTGGATGTCGTCGATCAGGAGGATGTCCACATCCCGGTAACGGCGCCGGAACCCGTCCGCCTTGCCGTCCCGGATGGCGTTGATGAAGTCGTTGGTGAACTCCTCGGAGCTCACGTAGCGAACCCGCGCCCCGTTGAACAGGCTCCGGGCGTAGTGACCGACCGCGTGCAGCAGGTGGGTCTTCCCCAGCCCGGACTCGCCGTAGATGAACAACGGGTTGTACGCCTTCGCCGGGGCCTCCGCGACCGCGACCGCGGCGGCGTGCGCGAACCGGTTGCTGGAGCCGATCACGAAGGTCTCGAAGGTGTATTTCGGGTTCAGCCGGGCAGGTTCGGCCGCCGGACGGCGATCGGCCTGCCGGTGATCGGGTGCGGGCCGTGACGGCTGCCATGGGGGTGGCGGTGGCGGGTCGGCGTCACCCGGGTCCACCGCCGGTGGCGCGAACGGGTCGGGGCGTTCCTGCTCCCCCGGGCGTGACATGTCCCGTGGGCCCTGGGGACCACCCGGTCCGTTCTGCGAGCCGCCCAGCGTGTGGCCGGTGATGTGGGACGGCGAATGGCCACCGCCCGGGGCCATCCCGCGCGGGGGTCCCTGGGGCTGCCTGCCCGGCGGGGGGCCGGCTTGCCGGTTCGGCTGGCCGGACTGCTGGGGGGGATACCCGTAACCTGGGCCCGGTCCCTGGCCAGGCTGGTCACGCGCCTGCCGCTGGCCGCCGTACCGGTCGCCGCCGTACTGCTGCTGGTCGCCCTGCCCGCCGTACTGCTGCTCGCCCTGGTAGGTCTCGCCAGGATAGGAGTCCTTGGCGTAGGGGTCCTTCGCGTACGGGCCCTCGGGATACTGCTCACCGCCATACGGGCCGCCGCCGTACTGGTCCCCGCCGTATTGATCATTGGCGTACTGATCACTGCCGTACTGCTGCTCGCCCGGGTACGAATCCCGCTGATCGCGGTGCCCGTAGGGCCGGTCGGCCGATCCGTAACCACTTGGGGACGGACCTGGGGACGGCTGTGTGGGTTCGCTGTGGACACCTGTGGAAGCGCTGTTGTCCGGGCGGCCCTGGGACTGCTGCGATGGCATCTGTGGATGCTGCGGCGGCGCGGGGTGTGCGAGGTCCGGCTGCACCGTCACCGCGACCCGGATCTCGCGGCCGAGCTCACGGGAGAGCGCCTGGGTGATGAGGCTGCGCAGCCGCACCTCCAGTGCTTCCTTGGCGAACTCGTTCGGAGCCGCCAGCAGCGCGGTGTCCTCCACCAACGCCAGCGGGCGGGTCAGCGGCAGCCACGCACGGTAGTTGGGCGGCAGCTCGCTGGTTGAGAGGGCCTCGAGGGTTCGGGCCCACGCAGTCGCGAGGTCCTGACCGTCCATGCGCAAGATTCCCTCCCCAAGTCGAACGGCTTACTCTCTCACGCGTCATCCACAGAGTTGTCCACACGTTGTGCACCGCCTCGGTGTGGCGGTGCAAAGAGCCTGTGGCTGTGCATACTCTGTCGCCGCCGGATGTGGACATCTGTCTGCCGGGGCGGGCCGTCCGGGGCCGGAACCCTCGAATCTGCCGATCGTCGACCTACTCGACTTCCGGTGACCAAGGGTACGCCGAGGTGGTCGGCCTACAGTCTCCGTTTGACCTAACGGGAAGATAGGTCGTAACGTTCTACGGTCGAGTCGCATCGACGGCGGTGACGCGTGCCCGCCTGTTCGCCTGACGGCGAACCCTGTCGGGCCCCCGGCTGCGGGGGACCGTACGCGCGCCCTCGATGCGGAATCAACGACCAGACATTTTCCTGACCGCAGCCCGTATCGGAGCCTCGAGTGAGCAAGCGTACTTTTCAGCCGAACAACCGTCGCCGCCACAAGAAGCACGGCTTCCGGCTGCGCATGCGCACCCGGGCCGGCCGAGCCATCCTCGCGTCGCGGCGCCGCAAGGGCCGCGAGCGCATCGCGGTCTGATCAACGTAGGCACGGCACCGCCATGCTGCCCCCCGCTCATCGGATGCGGCGGCGTGACGAGTTCACGTTGGCCGTCCGGCGCGGTCGTCGCGCCGGGCGGCCTCGTCTCGTCGTCCACCTGCTCGACAGAGCGGAGCTGGACCGGGCGAGTGCCCCCGACCTCCCGGCGGACGGCGATCCGCTGGTCGGATTCATCGTCGCCCGCACGGTCGGCAACGCGGTCGTTCGGAACAAAGTCCGCCGGCGGCTTCGCCATCTCCTCAGGGAGCACGTCGATCGACTGCCACCGGGTAGCCTGCTTGTGGTGCGGGCCAATCCGAAAGCGGCCACCGCGCACCACGACGAACTGGCCGCAGATCTCGGCTCAGCCCTCGACCGGCTGCTGCGGCAAGGGTCCAAGGGGCGGAACCAGACATGACGACGAACCGGCCGACACCCATGGCAAGGGTGTTGCTGCTCCTCGTCACCGGCTACCGCCGATTCCTCAGCCCGCTGATCGGGCCCACCTGTCGCTTCTCACCGAGCTGCAGCACGTACGCTCTAAAGGCGTTGCAGACTCACGGCGCACTGCGAGGCAGCTGGCTGACACTGCGCCGGCTCGCCCGCTGTCATCCGTTCCACCCCGGTGGGTACGACCCGGTACCACCGTCGTCCCACCACAGAGCACACCACGGGGTGCATCCCGCCCCGCCGAGCGCTGGGTCTCAAACCGCCCCGCCGAGCCCCAAGGAGAGCTGACCGGTGACTCTTGATCCGTTGTACCGGGCGGTCGCATGGTTGATCATTCAATTGCACTCCGGTCTGAGCCTTGTCTTCGACAAGGACAGTGGCTGGGCCTGGGGCGGCTCGATCATCCTGCTCACGGTCCTGATGCGGATCTTGATCTTCCCGCTGTTCGTGAAGCAGATCCACGCCTCCCGGAAGATGCAGGAGCTCAATCCCCAGATTCAGGCGCTGCGCAAGAAGCACAAGAACGACAAGCAGCGGCTCAACCAGGAGATGATGAAGCTCTACCAGGAGAACGGCGCCAACCCGCTCTCCGGGTGCCTGCCGCTGGTGGTGCAGTTCCCCGTCTTCATCTCGCTGTTCCGGGTGCTCACCGGCCTCGCGGACGCCAAGCCGGGCAACGGCAGCCACGGGATTTCGCCGACTCTGGTGGCCAGCGCACAGAAGGCCAACATCTTCGGCGCCCACATCTCTGACAGCTTCCTCAAGGCCTGGGGTGCCGACCCCAAGAGCGTCAGCGCGCTCATCGTCTGTGGCTTCGCGGTCATCATCAGCTCGACCACCACGTTCTTCACCGTGAGGTCCTCCATGGCCCGCCAGCCCGCCATGGAGGAGGGCAACCCGATGGCGTCGGCCCAGAAGATGATGGTCTTCCTGGCCCCGCTGTTCGGCCTGTTCGGCATCAACTTCCCGCTCGGCGTCCTGATGTACTGGGTGACCTCGAACAGCTGGACGCTGGCTCAGCAGCACTACATCTACAAGCGGTACCCCGCGCCCGACCCCAACGCCCCCGCCGGCGCCACGACGGCCAAGGGCAAGGCGGATGGACCGGCATCCGGCGGTCTGCTCAGTAAACTGAAGAAGGACTCCGAGCCCGAGGCGGCCCCGCCCGAGCCGGAGCCGAAGGTCGTGCGCAGGCAGCCGGTGAAGCAGTCACGCAGCAAGCGCACGGGCACTCCCAAGCAGTAGGTTTCTTGTTCCAGTGGTCGCCCAAGGCAGTTGTGAGAAGGAGACCGGCGTGATGCAAGCCGAGACCACCGAGGTCGACGTCCAGGCGTTGGAGGAGGAGGGCGAGATCGCCGCCGACTACATCGAGGGACTGCTCGACATCGGTGATTACGACGGTGACATCGACATGGACGTCGAGGGTGAACGCGCCATGGTGTCGGTCGTCGGCGGGGATCTGGACGATCTCGTCGGCAAGCGCGGCGAGGTGCTGGAGGCCATGCAGGAGCTGACCCGCCTGGCAGTGCATCGCAAGACCGGCAACCGGACCCGGCTGATGCTGGACATCGGGGGTTACCGGGAGCGCCGCCGCGCCGAGCTGACCAGGCTGGGCGAGGATGTCGCCGTCGAGGTCAAGCGCAGCGGCGAGCCCAAGCCGCTGGCTCCGATGACCCCGTTCGAGCGGAAGATCGTGCACGACGCGATCGCCGGTGCCGGATTGCGCAGCGAGTCAGAGGGCGAGGAGCCCAGCCGCTACGTGGTGGTGCTTCCCACCTGAGGTGACGATCCAGCCCGGTGGCCCCCGCTCGATGCGAGCGGGGGCCACATTCACTTTCAGGGCTGAAGATCCTGGGGGCCGCGGGAGCGCACGTGGGGTGCGGGCTGCCCGGGTCGTACCGTCGCCTGGCCGGGCTGCACCGGTTGCACCGGCTGCCCGGGCTGCACGGTCTGCTGTACGGGCTGGTCGACATGCACGTGCGGCGGCACCGGATCGTCCGGGTGGACGTCGACCACGGGCTCTTCACCGACCACATCGGTGACGAGGCCCCGGCGGCGCGGCCTGACGTACATCAAAGTGAACGCGATGCTGGCGATACCGACGAGCATCAGGATCCAGCCGATCGTTTGTACATCAATGCCATTGAGGGTGAAGTGCGTGGCAAAAGCCAGAATCGCGCCGATGGCGATGAAGGCCAGGCCTGTTCCGAGTCCCATTTCAAGCCCTCCATACGGACAGGTGTGAGGGAGATTGGTCGAGGGGCTCGTACCCGATGGGTGGAAAGTATGCGTGAGACCGGCCACTCACCGAGCCCGGCCGCCGGGAAAGGTGCGCAAAGCAACCGCCTGTGGAAACATCTGGATGCTGTGGGGGGTTCCATGCCAGCGCCGGTCGGAGCGCACGCGATCTTCGGTGACGCACTGCCTGTGGCGGAGCGGTACGCCGCTCTGCTGGCGACCGCCGGAGTCGAGCGCGGCCTGATCGGGCCCCGGGAGACCGATCGGCTCTGGGAACGGCATCTGCTGAACTGCGCCGTGCTCTCCGAAGCCGTCCCGGACAAGGCCACCGTGGTGGATATCGGCTCCGGCGCGGGGTTGCCCGGCATAGTGCTGGGCATCGTCCGACCCGACCTTTCGGTCACGCTGCTCGAACCCCTGCTGCGTCGCACCACCTTTCTTGAGGAATGTGTGGAATCGCTGGAACTGACCAATGTGACCGTGCGGCGCGGGAGGGCGGAGGAGGTCGTCGGGGAGTACGCCGCCGATGTCGTCACGGCCCGTGCGGTCGCCCCCCTCGGCCGGCTGGCGGGCTGGGCCTTGCCGCTGTTGCGCCCGGGCGGGGAACTGCTCGCGCTCAAGGGAGAGCGTGCGGCGGAGGAACTCGAGGAGGCCGCGGACGTATTGCGGCGGCTGGGAGTCCGGACGGCCGAACTGCTGCTGGTCGGTCAGGATAGGGTCGATCCGCCGACAACGCTTGTACGTGTGGTCGCCGAGCGCTCTTCCCCCCGGCGAAAGAAGGGTCGCAGATGACTTCCTTCCCGAAGGACATGGCACCAGGCTTGGGTTGGCCGGGTGAGCCTCCTCAGGACGGTGTGTCTGAATCGTCGACCCCTGGACTGGGCTGGCCGGTGAACGGTTCCGCAGACGACTCAGACGGCCAGGAGACGGAGACCGCTGTGACCACGGAGACTCAGAGCCCGGAAACCCCCCCTTCCGGGCATGCATCGTGGGGTAGTACGACATCGGGTACGGCGGAGACCGGCTATGTGCCCATCGGGGCCAAGGCGGCGACTTCGCGTCATGGATCTGTTCAGGGGGAATCGCAACTCGTGCGCGAAGCGCTGAAGGACGTCGATGTTCCACGGGAAACATCGGTGATGGGGAAGCTGAAGACCCGGCCGGGCAAGGGTGAATGGCCCAAGCCGCCGGCCTGCCGCGTGATGGTCATCGCCAACCAGAAGGGCGGCGTCGGCAAGACCACCAGCTCGGTCAATCTGGCGGCATCGCTGGCGATGCACGGTCAGCAGGTGCTGGTGGTCGACCTGGACCCGCAGGGTAACGCCTCGACGGCTCTGGGGGTCGAGCACCACACCGACGTGCCGTCCATCTACGACGTGCTCATCGAGGATCTCCCCCTGGCCGACATCGTCGTACCGGCACCGGAGATCCCCAACCTGTACTGCGCTCCGGCCACCCTGCACCTGGCGGGAGCTGAGATCGAGCTGGTCTCGAAGGTGGCCAGGGAGTCCCGGCTCAAGCGGGCTCTGGACTCCTATGACAAGACGCAATTCGACTATGTCCTCATAGACTGCCCGCCCTCGCTGGGCCTGCTCACCGTGAACGCCCTCGTCGGTGCCGCCGAGGTGCTGATCCCGATCCAGTGCGAGTACTACGCGCTGGAGGGGCTGGGCCAGCTGATCCGCACGGTGGACCTTGTCAAAGCGCACCTGAACCCTGACCTGAAGGTCTCCACGATTCTGTTGACCATGTACGACGCCCGCACCCGGCTGGCGGCCCAGGTGGCCGACGACGTCCGCAGTCACTTCGGCGACGTCGTATTGAACACGGTGATCCCCCGCAGCGTCCGGGTGTCCGAGGCGCCGAGCTACGGGCAGTCGGTCATGACCTACGACCCGGGCTCGAGTGGAGCCCTGGCGTATGCGGAGGCGGCCTCGGAGATGGCTCAGCGCGGCGCCGCTGAAGGTGCCGCATGAGCCCGCCGCGCAGGGGATTGGGCCGCGGGCTCGGCGCGCTCATCCCGAACGCGCCCGAGCCGGGAGCCGAGTCCGCTCACCCCGACGTCTCCTCCGCTGTCATCGTGTCAGAGCCGGCACTCGTCGCGGGGGCGCACTTCGCCGAGCTGCCGCTCTCGGCCATCACTCCCAACCCTCGCCAGCCTCGCCAGCACTTCGATGAGGAGGCACTCGAGGAGCTGGCCGAGTCCATCAAGATCGTCGGCTTGCTCCAGCCGGTGGTGGTCCGGGCGGTCGGGCCGGACCGGTATGAGCTCATCATGGGGGAGCGCCGCTGGCGGGCGTCCCAGCGAGCCGGTCAGGAAGTCATTCCGGCCATCGTCCGCGATACCGGGGACAACGACCTGCTCCGTGACGCGCTCATGGAGAACCTGCATCGTCAGCAGCTCAACTCACTGGAGGAGGCCGCGGCCTACCAGCAGCTGCTGGACGACTTCGGTGCCACCCACGAGGAACTGGCCCGTCGCGTGGGCCGGTCCCGGCCGCACATCACCAACACGCTGCGGCTGCTGAACCTGCCACCGGCCGTGCAGCGGCGGGTGGCCGCCGGCGTTCTCAGCGCCGGTCATGCGCGGGCCCTGCTCTCACTCGACAGCACCGAGGCCCAGGAGCACCTGGCCGGCCGGATCGTCGCCGAGGGGCTCTCGGTACGGGCGGTGGAGGAGATGATCGCGCTCAGGGAGGTTCCGCAAAAGCCGGGCCAGGGGCGCAGGACGAACGCCAGGAAGCCGGTGGCCCCGGGGCTGAAGCAGCTCGCGGACCGGCTGTCCGACCGGTACGAGACCAAGGTCCGGGTGGACCTCGGCCGAAACAAGGGCAAGATCGTCGTTGAGTTCGCCTCTCTCGAGGACCTGGAGCGCATCATCAAGACCATGGCTCCCGAGGATCCCCCCACGATGGGATTCGACGACTGACCGACTGATGGTCTGAACCGACACGCCTCCGACGCTCACGGGCTTCGGGGGCGTCTGTCTGTCAGCCGCCGGCCATGGCCCCGGAGGACGGAGCTGTGAGGAGCGCCCGGACGTTGTTCGGCGTCCTGGCGTGTGGGGCGTCGGGTCAGCGCACGAACGCCGCGGAGTTCAGTGAGCCCGGCGAGGGGAGCGCCCGTCGATGTTTCACAAGAAACATCGACGGAGAAGATCCTTGCAGAGCAGGCCGAGGTCGAGATCGGCCGCCTGGACCGCCAGGGGGAGAAGGCTGGTCGCCGTCATGCCTGGGGCGACATTGACCTCGAGGAAATGGACGGCACCCGCCCGGTCGACGATGAGGTCGGTGCGGGAGAGGTGGCGCAGACCGAGGGCCTGGTGTGCGGTGAGCGCCGCCTTGGCCGCCGCCTCCGCCGCGGCCGCCGAAATCCGGGCCGGCGTGAAGAACTGCGTACCCCCGGCGTCGTAGCGGGCGGTGTAGTCGTAGAGCTCGCCCTCCGGCACGATCTCGACGGCGGGCAGCGCCACGGGATGGACTCCCCCTGGGCCGCCGGTCTCGACGACGCTCACCGCGATCTCCGTCCCGGCGACGTACTGCTCGATAAGGGCCGTATCGCCGTACGCGAAGCAGCCGACCATCGCCGGGGACAGTTCACGCGCCTCCCGGACCATCGCCGCGCCGAGCGCGGAGCCGCCGCGAGACGGTTTGACGAACAGCGGCAGCCCCAGCTTCGCCAGTACCAGATCCAGCACGACGGAGGCGCCGAGGTCATGGAAGACCTCCTTCGGCAGCGCCACCGACGCGGGCGTGTTCAACCCCGCGGCCCGTACGACCGCCTTGGCGGTGGGCTTGTCCCAGGCGACCCGGCAGGCGTCCGCCCGGGCGCCCACGTAGGGGATCCCCATCAGCTCCAGAACATCGCGGATGGCGCCGTCCTCCCCCGCAGCCCCGTGCAGCACGGGGAACACCGCGTCCGGCGGATCGCTCGCCAGCAGACCCAGCAGTGCCGCATCGGCGTCTCGCGAGACCACCTCGACCCCCGCGCCCCGCAGGGCGTCGGTGACCCGGCGGCCCGAGCGGAGGGAGACCTCACGCTCGTAGGACAGGCCGCCGGACAGCACGACGACATGGTCGATGTGCCGGCCGTCGTCCCGCTCATCCGCCGGGCGCCTCCAGGAGCGCGCTTCCCCCGTCAGGTGCTCGCCCGTCCGACGATCCGGCCCACGCCGACGCTCCTCAGGATCGCTGGGAGAAGGTCTCATGAAGAAGAATCTCCTGCTCGATGACGGAAGCGAGCCTGCGGATGCCCTCGTGGATGCGCTCCGGCTCGGGGTAACAGTAGGACAGGCGGAGATGCGCCTGACCGGAGCCGTTGCCGTAAAAACCGGTGCCGGGCACGTACGCGACCCTGTTCGCGATGGCCCGGGGCGCCATCGCCTTGGAGTCGAGCCCTTCGGGCAGGGTCAGCCAGACGAAGAATCCCCCCGCGGGCCGGGTCCACGTGGAACCCGCCGGCATCAGCGCCTCCAGGGACTCCAGCATCGCGTCCCGGCGCTCCCGGTACAGCTCGCGGAACTCCTTGATCTGCTGCCGCCATGGCTGGGTCGCCAGATACTCCCGGACGATCAGCTGATTCAGCACCGAATGGGAGAGGATGGCGGACTCGGCGGCGAGCACGAGCTTGGCGCGGATGGCATGCGGGGCCAGCGCCCAGCCGACTCGCATGCCGGAGGCGATGGTCTTGGAGAACGAACCCAGATAGATGACCCGCTCCGGATCGTCGGCACGCAGCGCGGGCAGTGGCTCGCCGTCGAAGCCGAGCAGCCCGTAGGGGTTGTCCTCGACGATGAGCAGATCGTAGGTACGGCAGATCTCGAGGATCTCCCGGCGCCGGCCGGCGACCAGCGTGACGCCCGCGGGGTTCTGGTAGTTCGGCACCGTGTAGAGGAACTTGGCCCGCCGGCCCTCGGCCTGCAGGCGCGACAGGGTCTCCCGCAATGCCTCGGGAATGAGGCCCCCGGAGTCCAGCGGGACCTGGACGACCTCGGCCTGGAAGGAGGCGAAGGTGCCCAGAGCCCCTACGTACGACGGCGCCTCGGCGATGACGACGTCACCGGGATCCACGAAGATCCGGGTGATGAGATCGAGTGCCTGCTGTGAGCCCACGGTCACCACGACATCGTCGGCGCTGGCCTGGATACCCTCCAGGGCCATCACCTCGCAGATCCGTTCACGCAGTCCCGGATCGCCCTGGGCCGAGCCGTACTGCAGGACCTCCGCACCCCGGGTGGACACCAGCTTCGCGGTCAGCGCCCCGATGATGTCGAGCGGAAGGGCCGAGACGTACGGCATTCCGCCGGCGAGGGAGACCACCTCGGGCCGGGAGGCCACCGCGAAGAGCGCTCGGATCTCCGAGGCCACCATGCCTGCGGCGCGCGCGGCGTACCGGTCGGTGTAGGCGTCGGTGCGCTGGGCTTTCACGGGCGACCTCCCGAAAGGCGACGGATTCGCAGAGTACGACACAGGCCCTCGTGACAGACTGACCGGGCCGCCATGGACGGGCGGAGGCTCAGATGAGCGCGGGAACCTTGCCCGTTACGATGGTGCAAGTGCCCGGTCGGTTGCCGGGGATTTTCGAAATGGACGGTTCCTAACAGAAAGGTGCCGCCTGGTGTCGCGTCGTCTCGTCAACGTCACGCTCGACAATCTCGACGACCTGCCTCGTCGGTGCCGTCGATGTGTTTTCTGGGAGCTCGACCCGGTCAGCCGAGAGCGCGCCGAGGAGACCGGGGATCCCGCCTTGGAGAAGGAGGCGTGGATCTCGTCCGCGCTCCTGGAGTGGGGCAGCTGCGGGAAGATCGTGTACGTCGATGGGGTTCCGGCCGGTTTCGTGCTGTACGCGCCCCCGCTCTATGTGCCGCGTTCGGTGGCCTTCCCGACCAGTCCGGTGAGCGCCGACGCCGTGCTCCTGATGACCGCGCACGTGATCCCCGAGTTCACCGGCGGCGGCCTGGCCCGGATGCTGGTCCAGGGCGTGGCCAAGGACCTCACTCGCCGGGGCGTCAGGGCGATCGAGGCCTTCGGCGACCTCAAGGGTGAAGAGGGCGGCTGCCTGGTGCCCGCCGACTACCTGCTCTCGGTCGGTTTCAAGACCGTACGGCCGCATCACCGCTTCCCGCGACTCCGGCTCGAGCTCAAGTCGGCCCTGTCCTGGCGTGAGGACGTCGAGGTGGCCCTGGAACGCTTGCTCGGCTCTATGACTCCAGAGGGCGCTCTGCGTCCCGTCTGAGCCACCTCAGCGGCTTCACCGCCCAGGGAACGTAGGGGGAGCACGACGGCCCCGCACCCAGAGGGTGCGGGGCCGTACGAACAGCGCGGGAGACGCTGGCTTGGGATACCTCGCTACAGGTACTCGGAGAGCTCCCGCAGCATGGCGGCCTTGGGCTTGGCGCCCATGATCTGCTTGACCACTTCGCCGCCCTTGTAGATGTTCATCGTGGGGATCTGCATGATGCCGTAGTCACGCGGCACGTTCGGGTTCTCGTCGATGTTCAGCTTGACGATCTCGATCTTGTCGCCATGGTCGCGGGCGATCTCCTCGAGGATCGGAGCGACCATCCGGCAGGGTCCGCACCACTCGGCCCAGAAGTCGACGAGCACGGGCTTGTCGTTCTTCAGTACTTCGACTTCGAAGTCGGCGTCGGTGACTGTCTTGAGCGCGCCCAAGGGATTCTCCTTCGGTGAGAGGGTGATCAGACCTGCTGGTGGACGAGCTTCGCGGCGCCTGACTCCTGTAGCCAGCGCTCGGCGTCGAGGGCCGCGGCGCAGCCGGTTCCGGCGGCGGTCACGGCCTGGCGGTAGATGTGGTCCACCACGTCCCCAGCGGCGAACACACCGTCGATGTTGGTCCTGGTGGTCGGATGCTGGACGATGATGTACCCGTTCTCATCGATGTCGAGCTGGCCGCGGAACAGCTCGCTGCGCGGCTCGTGGCCGATGGCGACGAACAACCCGGTGACCGCGTGGTCGCTCTCCTCACCGGTCTGGGTGTCGCGGAGCCGTACGCCGTTCACCTTGTCGTCGCCGTGAATCTCGGCGACCTCGCTGTTCCAGGCATACTTGATCTTGTCGTTCGCGAATGCGCGGTCCTGCATGATCTTTGTGGCGCGCAGCTTGTCACGGCGGTGCGCGATGGTCACCGAGTTGGCGAACCGGCTGAGGAACATGGCCTCCTCCAGCGCGGTGTCGCCCCCGCCGACCACGGCGATGTCCTGGTCACGGAAGAAGAAGCCGTCGCAGGTGGCACACCAGGAGACACCGCGGCCGGAGAGCCGCTTCTCGTTCTCGAGGCCGAGCTCGCGGTACTTGGAACCGGTCGCGACGATGACCGTCTTGGCCCGGTAGACGTCCTCCCCGACCTTCACGATCTTGGGATCGGCTCTGAGATCTACCTCGGTCACGTCGTCGGAGACCAGTTCGGCGCCGAACCGCTCCGCCTGTTTGCGCATGTTGTCCATGAGTTCGGGACCCATGATCCCGTCAGGGAAGCCGGGGAAGTTCTCGACTTCGGTGGTGTTCATGAGCGCGCCGCCGGCGGTCACCGAGCCTTCGAACACCAGTGGTTTCAGGTCACCACGGGCCGCGTAGATCGCCGCGGTGTAGCCCGCGGGGCCGGACCCGATGACGATCACGTTCCGGACGTCGTCGCTCACTGTCTCTCCTGTTCACTCACCTACGGTGCGCCTCTGAGCGCCGGTCTCCCCGGGGGGAAACCGTTCCCGCAATCTGCGTCAACCGATCCTAGGGGCCGGGGATTCCCGGCCGGGCCAACCCGGGCCGCCGGGCACGGAAACGGGGGCGTCCCAAAAGGAACGCCCCCATCTCATGGACCTCAGTTGTCGGCCGTCCGGGTGTGCGCGAGGACATCCGGAATGGTCGCCGAGCACTTCGATCCGACCACCCACACGTCAAGCTCGTGCGGGTCACTGCCGCGCAGCACGATCAGTGTGGCCTGCCGGCCGTTGTAGCGCGCGATGTCCACCAGGACCGGGTCCTCGCCCTTGGAGATCTGGGCGACGCATTCTTCCAGCCCGACCGCCGAGGTGACGCTGCCGTCTCCCTTGGACCTGAGCGCGGTGCCGACCTGGCTGCCCAGCGTGGCGCCCTTGTAGTCGATGCCACTGGCGATGAGCCGGTAGCCGCCCGGGCCCGGGACCTGCCGGGCGCCGGGCTTGAGCCCCTGGGAGATCGACGGAGCCGGGGCGCGAGGGACGACTCCACCGGCGGCGGACTTGGCGGAGGAGCCGTCCGGGTCCTGTGCCGCCTGGGACTTGGTGTAGTCGGGCGACGTGGACGAATGCAGCAGTTCATTGCCGACCAGCGCACCGCCGCCGACCGCGACCACCGCGGCCGCGGCGGCCGAGAGCAGTCGGAGGTTCCGTCGCCGGCGCGGCGGCGTACCGGCGGCGGCCGGTGCGGCGGTGGACTCGGCCGCGATGGCGTCGTCGATCCGCTGCGCCAGCTCGATGGGCAGAGGTGGTACGGGTGCGTCGGCGAGCAACTGGGACACGTCGGCAAGGTCGGCCGATCGGCTCAGGCATTCGTCGCAGTCCACAAGGTGGTCGTTGGCGGAGGCGGCCTGCTCATCGTCGAGCAGACCCTCGGCCAGATCCGCCAGGGTCTCGTAGTCAAGGTGTGCAGTCTTCACTGGGGAGTGCCACCTCCTTTCTCCGTAGTTCCGACGTTCTCGCTGTCCCGTCGGTTCCGGAGATGGCCGAGAAGTGGCACAAGACGTGCACGTCCGCGTGCGCAGCGGCTCTTGATGGTGCCGGTGGGGACCTCCAGGACGGCGGCCGCGTCGTCCACGGAGTAGCCCATCATGTCCACCAGGATCAGAGCCGCCCGCTGTTCGTAGGGGATCTGCTGCAGGGCCGCGGTCACGTCCAGGGTGGTCTCGTGGCTGCTGGTGGGATCGGAGCCCTTGGGCGCGATGGCGTCGAACGTGGCGTCGTCCCCCATCGAGACGACAGGCCGGAGCGTACGGCGGCGCAGCCGGTCCAGGCAGGCGTTGACGACGATGCGGTGCAGCCAGGTGGTGACGGCGGCGTCGCCGCGGAACCGGCCGGCCGCTCGGTAGGCGGACAGGAAGGCGTCCTGGAGCGCGTCCGCGGCCTCTTCCGGATCTCCGAGCGTGCGCATGGCGACCGCCCACATCCGGTCACGATGCCGCTGCACGAGCTCACCGAAGGCGTACTGGTCACCCGCGACATGCTGGGCCAGCAGTTCCTTGTCCGGCACCACGTAGGTCTTCCGACCGCTCACGAACGCCACTTTCACCAGTTCACAGCGCTGTGGGGGAAGCGCCCTGGGGGGACTGACCGGGGACATTGATGAACGGCACGATACCCGTTCATGGAACTGATCGTTTTAGCCCGGCTGGCCGTAAACGGTGACTTCGCTGACCTGCGCTTTGAAGCCCGCGGGAGCCGGCGTGGCGAACCATACGAGCACGTACCGCCCGGCGATTCCCTTGGCGTTGTGCAGTTCCACCGTCCCGGAGGCGCCGCTCGCCTTCTGGGCGAGCTGCAGCGAGCCGGGTGACTGACCATCACCCAGCCGCAGCTCCAAGGTCGCACCGCCCGGGCCCGCGAGCACGACCTTGACCCGCGTGACCTTGACGGACTTCCCCATGTCCAGCCGGACGCCCAGGCCCCGCAGGTAGTTGCCGAAGTTTGGGCCGGTGTAGGTCTCCGAACCCCAGACCGTGGACGGGCGTCCGTCGATGACGGCGCCCGTCGCTCTCCCCACCGCCGTGTCGTCGTGGCCGGGATGCGCCGGGTTGGGGTCGTCGAGGCCGGAGACGCTCGCGACGGTCAACTGGACGTCGCTCTTCTTGGTCGCCGGCGGTGGCGCCGAGGTGGTCGGGGCGGTCTTGGGGGTGGCGTTGCCGCTCGAGGCGAGCTGCCACCCAACGATGCCGATCAGCAGGGCGGCCAGCCCCGCGGCCACTGCGATGAGAGGGCGCTTACCGACCTTGCCGCCACCGATGCCGCCCACCTCGGCCTGGCGGTGAGAGGCGTACGACGGCGAGGGCCGGGGTCGAGCCGGCGGGGACGCTGCCGGAGTCGGCGGTGGGGTGGGCATGGTCCAGGTGCGCTGCGAGCTCTCGGGAGCCGGCGGGGGTACGGCCGAAGGCGGCGATCCCTGGGGGTACCCGGCGAACAGCGGCAGCGGGACGCGTGGCACGCCGGACAGCGCCTCGGCCAGTTTCGCGGGACTCGTGATCGGCGGTTCCTGACCGGGCCGGCCCAGCGAACGGCAGACGATCCGATCGAGCGTCTGCGGGACTCCGGCCCGGAGACTGCGCGGCGGGTACGGTATCCCGTCGTCCATCGGCGCCGCCGGCAGTTTGCAGGCCGCGCTGCCCGGCCAATGACCGGTGAGGGCGAGGTACAGCATGTGAGCGAGGCCCTCGGTGTCGGCCTGGGCAGGATTCGCCACCTTGATGCCGCTCAGCGCGGCGTCCACGCCGAGCCCGAGGATCTTGACGGTGTTGCCGGTGGTCCACAGCAGATCACGGGGGGTCAGCCGCAGATGGGCCAATCCGGCCGTGTGCGCCGCGGCGATCGCCTCGGACGCCTCCCCGAGCAGGGTCGCGGCCCGTCCGGACTCCATCGGCCCGCCGGTGGCGACCATGTTCTCGAGGGTCTGGCCGACGACCCATTCGCTGACGACGTAGGCGAACTCACCACTGTTGTCGGCGTCGAAGACCTGGGTGAGCCTGGGATCGGTCAGCCGACTGGCGGAACGGGCCGCCATGACCACCTCGATGATCAGCTCGAAGTCAGGTTCGAAGGTGCGGACGGCGACGGCGCGGGCGAGGATCTCGTCGGTGGCCCTCCACAGCGTGGAGCCACTGGATCGGTGGACCCGCTCCTCGAGCCGGTAGCGTCCGGCGAGGCGGGTTCCGGGTTCTATGACAGACGTGCTCACGGCAAAGTCCTACGCAGGTCGTCGAGTCCCATTGTCAATGGCGTGGCAGCTGAGCCTGCGATCCTCCTCTGTGGGTATTGCGCCTCCGGCGCAGCCCCGGGGGGATGCGCCTACGACAAGGGTTCCTCGTCTTTGCGGTTCCCCGGGTGTCGTCCGGCAAGCCGTGGCTTCCACCATGCTAGTGCCTTGTCCTTATGTGTAGGTATGTATAGGTTCGGTTATCGCCCCGAGTGTTCCGGACGTCTCGAATGCGGTGAAGGATCTACCCGCGTCCCGGTAGCAGCCGCCGGGTCAGGGTGCTGATCATCGTCTCGACCTCACCGACCCGCAGCAGCTTGGCCGCGACCAGGTAGAGGAGGCCGCCGACCACGCTGCCGATCGCCAGCGCGATCAGCGCCGCCAGCGCACCCGAGCCCATCCAGCGCTCGACGCCCAGGTGCACCGCATAGGCGAAGACCGCGGTCGGCGCGGCGGCGAGCAGCAGTTTGAGGTTCGTGGTGATGATGCGCTTGCCGTCCAGGCCGCCCAGCCTGAGCCGCAGAATCGTCCAGCAGAGCACGACTCCCACGGCCTGGGCCACGGCGAAGCCGAAGGCCAGCCCGGTCACGATCCACTTGGTGTCGAGGACCTGGTACAGCGTGAAGCTGACCCCGACGTTCGCGCCCACCGTGGCGAACGCGATGAACGCGGTGGTCTTGGTGTCCCGGTAGGCGTAGAAGACCCGCAGCATCAGCTGGAAGGTCGAGAACGGCAGCAGCGCGATCGCGAACATCTGCATGACGTGCCCGATCACCCGGGCGCCGGCCAGGCTCGTGTGGCCGTGCGCGAAGAGCACCGTGGCCATCTCCACCCCGAACACGACCATCAGCACCGCGGCGGGCACCATGATCACCGAGGACAGCCGGAGGCCGGAGGAGAAGTCGTCCTTGACCAGGTCCCCACGCCCGTCGGCGGCGTGCTCGCTCATCCGGGGCAGCAGCGCCGTGATCACAGACACCGCGACGATCGCGTAGGGCAGCTGGAACATCTGGTACGCCGTGAAGTACGGGGTGAAGCCGTAGCCGCCGCTCAGGTGCTCGGAGGTCGCCCTGTCTCCCGCGGCGTTGGCCAGAGCCGTCGTGACGGCGAAGCCGACCTGGGTGGCGATCACGTACACCAGGGTCCAGCCGGCCATCCGGCCGATCCCGCTGAGCTCGCCCTTGTGGAAGTCGAACCGGGGCCGCCACCTGAACCCCACCGCGCGCAGCGACGGCCAGAGCGCGACCGTCTGCAGCACGATGCCACCGGTGGTCCCGATCGCCAGGAGCAGTTTCTCCGTGGTGGTGATCGTGCCCGGGGTCGGGGTCCCGGTACTGATCGCCATGAAGACGCCGCCGATGACGATGACCACGACGTTGTTGAGCACCGGGGCCCACATGGGGGCCCCGAAGCGGCCGCGGGTGTTGAGGATCGCGCCCGCGAAGGCACCGATGCCGTAGAAGAAGATCTGCGGCAGGAAGAACAGGGCGAACAGCACCGCCAGTGCGCGCTTGGGCCCGGTGAAGCTGTTGCCGTAGATGCTGATGAGCACGGGCGCCAGCGCGACGGCCACGACCGTGAGCAGCGCCAGGAAGACCACGGCGGCGCTGAAGAGCCGCTGCTCGTACTCCTCGCCGTACCGGCGGTCCCGCTCCCGGGCACGCACGATCAGCGGCACGATCACGCTGGTGAGGATGCCGCCGAGCAGCAGGTCGTAGACGATGTTGGGGACCGTGTTGGCGGTGTTGTAAACGTCACCCAGGCCCACGGTGCCCAGGGCCACTACCAGGATCAGGCTGCGCAGGAAACCGGTGAGCCTGGAGGCGATGGTGCCCAGAGCCATCACGGCGCCCGAGCGCAGCAGGCTGGAGGACCCCTCAGCCGGCTCCGCCACCGGTTCCTGGGTTTCCGGCTGCTGCGTCATCAAGGTCCTCCGCATGCTTGGCGCGTCGTCTCGCCCGCGTCGCGCGTACGCCGACGCCGATGAAGACTATGGCAAGTGCGCCCCCGGTGATGAGGAGCGCGGTCCCGACCAAGCCTGTCGCATGCACGCGGATGGTGTGAACCGCTCCAATCGGTTTTCCCTGCGCGCCGGGCGTCAGCAGCTGAACGTCGACGTCGGTGTCACCGTTGCCGTTCGCCTGCATCTGCACGAGGACGGGATGCTTCTGCCTCGGGGGGAGGGTCAGGGTCTCCTCGGTCGGTTTGATCAACAGCCTTGCGGACCTCGAGGTCACCCGCAGCGTGATCGTGACCGTTTCACCGGGAAGGTCGTTGGCGACGGTGATCGGCACTGTGCCGGTGCGGCCGGCCAGGGTTCGGCTGGGATTGTCGCCGAGGACGACATGGACCTGCTTGCTGGTGAGATCCGACACCTGCCTGGCCAGCGTCGTCCGGAAGGCGTTGCGGGCTCTGCCGCCCCGCCATGCAGACGACGCCGCCCGCAGGATGCCGTTCCGCTCGACGTCGCTCTTGGGCGGCTGGAAGATCAGTCCGAAGTCGGTGGCGGTGGTTCGGATGTTCTTGACGCTCTGCAGATAGCCGGCGTCCAGTTCCTGCCGCTGCGCGGCCTGCGGGTAGCTTCCGAGCGTCCGCTGTTTCGGCCGGTCGGCCAGGACGGTGCCGAGATCCGTCGGCTTGAGCCAGGGCATCGTTCCGCTGAATTTCAGCAGCTCAGCGGCCAGCGCGGGGTCGGGATTCCAGCGCCGGTCCGGGGCGATGACCAGGGTGCGGGACTGGGTCCGCTCCATCGTCATCAACGCGGTCTCGGCCAGGAACCGCTGCCCGGTAAGCAGCGCGCTGCCGGGAACGGTTCGGGTGTCCGCGCTGATGACGTCGCTGATCGTGGCGTCGTAGGCCACAGCCGTCCTGGTCTTGCGGGACGTCGCCACCGTCGTGGTCGCGTCCGGGGTGTAGGTGAGCCCGGCCGGAGGCTGCAGGATCGTGCTGGTCAGCAGCAGGGCGTCGTCCTGCCTGGCGAGCCGGTTGATGGTGGGCTGGTCGGCCACGCCGCCGAACGGCCAGGCGATCGACTCGGTGGGCGCCCGGCCGAGCAGGTCCTTGGCGACCGACCGCTGGGAGTAGGCGTCGTTGAGCTGCGCCGTCAGCTTCCGGTGGACCAGTGCGGCGGTGTCCGGGTCCGCGAAGGGGACGCTGAAATACGAGGTCGCCCCCGCCTTCACCGCCTCCAGCCAGCTCTTCGCGCTCACGCTGGCAGGCAGCGGCTTTTTAACCTTGTCGACCCGGTAGGACTTCTGGGCCATCGTGGCCGCGTCCGACAGCAGCGACGGATCGATCGCCCAGGTGACCGGGACCTTGGAGATCTTTCTGGGAGCGCCGACCAGGGTGGCCAGCCGGCCGCCGGGCGCGAACTCCGTGGCCAGCCGGTCGTCCAGGAACGGAGTGTCGCTGGCGCGGTGCGGCCGGTCTATCAATGGCCATACCCAGGCGATGGAGGTCTTCCGGAGTAGCTGCTTGGCGTTCTTGGGCACGTAGACCACGCTGGTGTGCTGTTCTACGAGCGGCTGGCCGGCGGCGTCGTACACCCCGATGGCCAGCGGAAAGACGGCGAGGGGGGTCCCCAGGGGCGGCTTCAGCAACTTGCCGGGCAGCTTGAGCGAGAACCGCTCTGGTTGCGCACCGGACGGGATCAGGCCACTGAGCGGCCTGATCCCGGCGATCTTCAGGGTGGTCGGGGTGGCGGTGTCCGCGAGCTGGCCGCGGCTGATCAGTGATCGAGGGGAGTAGTTCAGCCGTACCGAGGCGCCGGCGAGGGCCTGGCCCGACTGGTTCTGGACCGATCCGGTGATCGTCACGGTCTTGTCCGCGGAGACGGTCTGGGGGCTGACCCGGGTGATCACGAGGTTCACGCTCGACTTGACCTGCCGGCCGCGGGAGGCGCGGTCCCGGGTCGGCCGGGGGGAGAGGGTGACGGCGGCCCGCGCGCCGGGGTGCTTGGAGTGCGAGGGCGGCTCGGCGAAGGCCGGCGCCGCCGCGAGCACCGGGGAGACGACCATGGAGACCGCCAGGGCCAGTCGGAACGCGTGCCGAACCCTCACGCCGGGTCCGCCCGCGGGTCCTCAGCCCGGGCGATGGTCAGCCGCTTCACGGGCTCGATCGTAGTGCCGGGATGACCCCGGTCAGGCCCACCTCCTCCACTTTCCCAAGATCCACGGGCTTGGCGCCGGACAGCGCGAAGAGGTCGCGGGTCCGGATGCCGAGCGCCGTGCACGGCTCACCGGTGACGGTGTAGGCGACGCCGTCATCGTGCAGGACATTGACGATGTGCTGGTCGATGAGGATCTTCATGGACTGGGGCAGCAGCAGCGGTGCCACCAGATCGGCCGCGTACTCGGTCGCGTGGTTGACCAGATCGGCGGGGGCGGGCCGCACCGAATGGGCCCCGAGAGCCCTTCGTAACGATTCCCAGGAAGGGGCGGAGCCCGCCTCCACCACGACGGCGGCCAGAAATCGCTGGACGCTGCTGGTAGTACTGAACGCATAGACACGGGTGGCCAGACAGCGCCCGGGGGGTAGCCCGAGGACTTCGGGGAGCTCGTCGGCGTGAGCGATGGCACGCGGAAGTCGTACGATCTCGTGCAGCGTTTCCCGCTCGAGTAGCAAGCGGTGAATGGCCAGGGCGTCCTTCATCGTGGTTCGGCCTCCTCCGCCCCCGAGTAGCGTGTTCAGAACGTAACTCGGGGATCGCACGGTGTGAAGCCCGATCGAGCAGCCGATCCGTTCCGTAGCCGACCACAAGGACCTACCCTCGATGGCCGAGTCGAACGACCTGACCCCGGACCAGCAGAAGGCGATCGCCGAGCTGCTGCGCCGCGACGCTCCCGTGGCCGACCAGCTCGGCCACCGGTTCGCCGCCGCCGGCCATGAGCTGGCGCTGGTGGGCGGGCCGGTACGGGATGCGCTGCTGGGCCGGCCGGGCAACGACCTGGACTTCACCACCGACGCCTCACCGGAACGCATCCTCGAGCTCGTCGACGGATGGGCCGACACGGTGTGGACGATCGGCATCGAGTTCGGCACGGTGGGCGTGCGCAAGGGCGACTATCAACTCGAGGTCACCACCTACCGCTCCGAGTCGTACGACCCGAAGTCCCGCAAGCCGGAGGTCGCCTACGGCACCTCGCTCCGCGACGATCTGGTCCGCCGGGACTTCGCCGTCAACGCGATGGCGGCACGGCTGCCGAGACACGAGTTCGTCGACCTCTTCGGCGGCCTGGCGGATCTGCGCACCAAGGTCCTGCGGACGCCCGGACGGCCGGAGGACTCCTTCAGCGATGATCCGCTGCGGATGATGCGCGCGGCCCGGTTCGTCTCCCAGCTCGGCTTCACGGTCGCGCCCGGGGTCGTCGAGGCCATGCACGACATGGCCGACCGGATCGACATCGTGTCGGCTGAGCGGATCCGCGATGAGCTCAGCAAGCTGATCTGCGGCGCCCACCCGCGCGAGGGCCTGGCGCTGCTGGTCGAGACCGGGCTGGCCGCGCGGGTCCTGCCCGAGCTGCCCAAGCTCCGGCTGGAGATCGACGAGCACCACCGGCACAAGGACGTCTACGAGCACTCGCTGATCGTGCTGGAGCAGGCGATCGCGCAGGAGGAGAACGGTCCCGACCTGGTGCTGCGGCTGGCCGCCCTGCTGCACGACATCGGCAAGCCCAAGACCAGGGCGTTCGAGGAGGGCGGCCGGGTCAGCTTCCACCACCACGAGATGGTCGGGGCCAAGATGGCCAAGGCCCGGTTGACCGCGCTGCGCTACCCCAGGGATCTGGTCGCCGACGTGTCCCGCCTGGTGGAGCTGCACCTGCGCTTCCACGGTTACGGGACGGGCGAATGGACCGACTCGGCCGTACGCCGCTATGTGCGCGACGGCGGGCACCTGCTGGATCGGCTGCACAAACTGACCCGGGCGGACTGCACGACCCGCAACAAGCGCAAGGCCGCGGCGCTGTCACGCACCTACGACGACCTGGAACGGCGGATCGCCCGGCTGTCGGCCGAGGAGGAGCTGGCCGCCATGCGGCCGGAACTCGACGGCAACGAGATCCAGTCCGTGCTGGGCGTCTCACCGGGCCCGGTCGTCGGCAGGGCCTACAAGTTCCTGCTCGACCTGCGCCTGGACCAGGGCCTGATCGGCAAGGAGGCCGCCACGGCAGAGCTGCTCACCTGGGCCGGCGAGCAGGGCATCGAGCGCACCGGTTGAGGGTTCCTCCAAAGAAACCGGGCCCAGGTCTGGTCGGGCGCGCATCTGCCTCGCTGGTGAGGGCCGCATAGGCTCGGGCCCCATGGAGATGGCCGCTGAGGAGATCGAACGCTTGCTGGCGTTCGACCGCGAGCACGTTTGGCATCCGTACGCCCCCATGCCGGCGGCGGTGCCGGCGCAACCGGTGATCTCGGCGTCCGGGGTACGGCTGACGCTCGCCGACGGCCGGTCGTTGATCGACGGGATGTCGTCATGGTGGGCGGCGATCCACGGCTACGGTCACCCGGTGCTCGACGCGGCGCTCACCGACCAGCTCGGCCGGATGGCGCACGTGATGTTCGGGGGTCTCACCCACCCGCCGGCCGTACGGCTCGCGGAGCTCCTGGTCGACATCACCCCGGCGCCGCTCACCAAGGTCTTCTTCGCCGACTCGGGCTCCGTCGCCGTCGAGGTCGCCATCAAGATGGCGCTGCAGTTCTGGCGGTCCCAGGGCCGGCCCGAGCGGCACCGGCTGCTGACCGTTCGCGGCGGCTACCACGGCGACACGTTCGGTGACATGGCCGTCTGTGACCCGGTCGGCGGCATGCACCATCTGTTCACCGACGTGCTGGCCGCGCACGTCTTCGCAGCCGAGCCACCACCCGGCTACGACGCCGCCCCTTCGCCGGGATATCTGGCCGACCTGGAAAAGCTGGTGGCGGCGCACGCCCACGAGCTGGCCGGGATCATCGTCGAGCCGATCGTGCAGGGTGCCGGGGGCATGCGGTTCTACTCACCCGCGTATCTGGAGGCGTTGCGAGCTCTGGCCGACTCCTACGACCTGCTGCTGATCCTGGACGAGATCGCCACCGGGTTCGGCCGTTCCGGGACGCTCTGGGGCAGCTCTCATGCCGGGATAGCGCCCGACATCATGTGCGTCGGCAAGGCGCTGACCGGCGGCTACCTCACCATGGCCGGCACGCTCTGTACCGACCGGGTGGCCCGCGGGATCAGCGACGGGGAAGCGGGGGTGCTCATGCACGGCCCGACCTTCATGGCCAACCCGCTGGCCGCCGCGGTGGCCCGGGCCTCCATCGAGCTGCTGCTGTCGCGGGACTGGGCCTCGGAGGTGGCCGCGATCTCCGCCGGGCTGTCGGCCGGGTTGTCCGATGCCGCGGAGTTGCCCGGGGTGACGGAGGTACGGGTGCTCGGCGCGATAGGCGTCATCGAGACCGTCTCGCCGGTGGACATGGCCCGCGTGCAGAAGGTCGTCATGGAGCACGGCGTCTGGCTGCGTCCCTTCCGGAATCTCATCTACACGATGCCGCCCTACATCTCCGCGCCCGACGAGATCGCCCAGATCACCGCCGCCATGCTCGCCGCCGCCCGAGCCTCATAGCGGGCGGATGTCCGATCAACCACAACCTCCATGATCATTCAGATCACAGAGGTGGGAGGAACGCTCGGCGTCACCGTGGGGCAGGCGCCAAGCCGCCTGACTTGTCACATCGCGGAGTCGCCGGCGAGGGGGACCGCCGGTGCGAACCTGCTGCTCGCTCGCCAGTACGCGAGGGCGGTCAGCGCCCAGCCGGCGAACAGCGCGGCCAGCATGGCGTAGGACCTGCCGGTGTCGGGAAGGCTGATCGCGGCAACCGCGGCGGCGGCCACGAACATGCCGTTGAAGAGCATGTCGTAGACGGAGAACACCCTGCCCCGGTAGGCGTCGAGCACCGACTCCTGGATGATCACATCAACGCTGATCTTGATGCCCTGGGAGACCAGGCCGAGCAGGAAGCCGCCGATCGCCAGCGGGGTCTCCTGGAAGGGGGCACAGGTCGCCGGTACGGTGAACGCCCCGAGGCCGAGCAGCGCCACGATCCAGGTCTGCTTTCCGACGCGCCGCACGACCACAGGGGTGAGGACCGCGCCCGCGAAGAAGCCGGCTCCGCTGAGGGCCAGGAAGACCACGAACTTGCTCAGTCCCTCGTCGGGGTCGGTGCTGAGGTAGTTCCGGTAGAGCAGGCCGGCCATGATCAGCACGATCCCGTACAGGAAACGGTGCAGCGAGATGGCGGCCAGTGCCAGGGCGGCCGGCCGGCGGCGCCAGATGTGCCGGGCTCCGTCGGCCAGTCCGTGCAGCACGTCGCCCAGAGCCCTGCGCAGCGGCGGAAGGTCCGGTTGACGCCGGGTCGTGCCATGCTCGGGGCCGAGCTGGTCGCGGCCCAGGGTGCGGGCCGTGCCCGCGGCCAGGACGTAGCCGAGGGCCGAACAGGCCAGGATCAGCGCCGTACCGCTGCGGTCGGCGCCGAACACCTGGCGCAGCAGGTAGGCGACGCCCGCCCCGGCGAAGGCGATGATCGTGCCGGAGGTGACCGCGAGCGAGTTGGCCAGGATCAGCTGGGTCCGGCCGACCACGTGCGGGAGGGCCGCCGACAGGGCCGAGAGAAAGAATCGGTTGATCCCCAGCACGAGCAGGGCGGCCAGGTAGAAGGGGGGCCCGGTGGTCCACAGCAGGGCCGCCAGTGCGCACACCAGTACGGCTCGTAAGAGCGGAGAGTAGAGCAGGATCTGCCGCCGGGACCAGCGGTCGATGAAGACCCCGGCGAAGGGCCCCACGATCGAGTACGGAAGAAGCAGCACCGCGAACGCCGTCGCCGCCCTGGCCGGTGAGGTCTCCCGCTCCGGGGAGAAGAACACGAACCCGGCCAGCGCCACCTGGAAGACCCCGTCGGAGAGCTGGGAGATCAGCCGGGTCGCGTACAGCCGCCGGAAATCCCGGCCGCGCAGCACGGCACGCAGCTCACCTGTCCTCATCGTCACCCCTGTGCGCCCTAGGAGTAGCCATTGTTGTCGCTAGGGCACGAGAACGCCCCGACAGCACCTCCCGTGCCGTCGGGGCGTTCCCCGTGTCGCCGTGCCCTGCGCTGCGCTCAGCGCTCGACCTCGCCGCGGATGAACTTCTCCACGGCGTCGCGGGCCTGGTCGTCGTTGTACTGCTCCGGCGGGGACTTCATGAAGTACGAGCTGGCCGACAGGATCGGGCCGCCGATGCCGCGGTCCTTGGCGATCTTCGCGGCGCGAACCGCGTCGATGATGACGCCGGCCGAGTTCGGGGAGTCCCAGACCTCGAGCTTGTACTCCAGGTTGAGCGGGGTGTCGCCGAAGGACTTGCCCTCCAGGCGGACGTAGGCCCACTTGCGGTCGTCGAGCCACGGCACGTGGTCCGACGGGCCGATGTGCACGTCGGCCTTGGCCATCTCGTGCGGGATCTGCGAGGTGACGGACTGGGTCTTGGAGATCTTCTTGGACTGGAGACGCTTGCGCTCCAGCATGTTCATGAAGTCCATGTTCCCGCCGAAGTTGAGCTGGTACGTACGCAGCAGCTCAACGCCTCGGTCCTCGAACAGCTTGGCCATCACCCGGTGGGTGATGGTGGCGCCGACCTGGGACTTGATGTCGTCACCGACGATCGGGACGCCCGCGTCCTGGAACTTCTTGGCCCACGTCGGGTCGCTGGCGATGAACACCGGGAGGGCGTTCACGAAGGCGACCTTGGCGTCGATGCAGGCCTGGGCGTAGAACCGGTCGGCCTCTTCCGAACCGACCGGCAGGTACGAGACCAGAACGTCCACCTTGGCGTCCTTCAGGGCCTGTACGACGTCCACCGGCTGTTCATCGGACTCGTCGACGATCTCACGGTAGTACTCGCCCAGACCGTCGAAAGTGTGACCACGCTGGACGGTGACGCCGGTGGGCGGCACGTCGCAGAACTTGATCGTGTTGTTCTCGCTCGCCCCGATGGCCTCGGACAGGTCAGTGCCGACCTTCTTGGCGTCCACGTCGAACGCGGCGACGAACTCCACGTCACGGACGTGGTAGTCGCCGAACTGGACGTGCATCAGGCCTGGAACGCGCGTCTCAGGGTCGGCGTCCTTGTAGAACTCGACACCCTGGACGAGCGAAGCGGCGCAGTTGCCCACACCGACGATGGCTACGCGCACCGAACCCATGCGGCTGCTCCTTTTCTCTTTGTGACTTCTTAGCGAATGTGGACGGGCTCCGCCGGTCAGCGGGGATCGTCCTTTGCCTGTGCTTGTTCCGCCTGAGCACGCTCACGGCCGATGACCTCGTTGAGCCACCGCACCTCGCGTTCGACGGACTCGAGCCCATGGTTCTGGAGCTCGAGGGTGTAACTGTCAACGCGCTCCCGGGTCCGCGCGAGGGCGGCCCGTACACTCTCCAGCCGCTCGTCCAGCCGGCTGCGCCGGCCTTCCAGGATGCGGAGTCGTACGTCGGCGCGAGTGTGCGCGAAGAAGGCGAAGTGAACGCCGAACCCCTCGTCCTCCCATGCCGCCGGGCCGGCCTCGGTGAGGAGCTTCTGCAGATGCTCCTTGCCCTCGGCCGTCAGTTTGTAGACGATCTTCGACCGCCGGTTCGGTACGGCCCGGACATCCTCGCCCGGGCTGTCCTCAATGATCAGTCCCTCGGCGAGAAGCTGCTTCAGGCACGGGTACAACGATCCGTACGAGAAGGTGCGCAACATGCCGAGCAGGGTGTTGAGCCGCTTGCGAAGCTCGTAACCGTGCATGGGGGATTCATGAAGCAGGCCGAGTACGGCGAGCTCGAGCACACCGGCACCCTTCCTAGCGCTCATGATCCCTCCAGGTGATGTGGGCTCTAGATGTATCGGTTGAATGTATCGATCTGATACATCGAAAAGATACGTCGTGTTACACAACCGCGCAACTCTGGACATAGGTTCAAGATCTTCGGTGTCGCGGCGTCATGACCCTGTCGGGTGACGGGCATCGGTGTCTGTTCGCCGCGGACGAGTACGATGGCGAGCCAGCCGTCAAGAGCAGTCGTCTTCGGACCCGAGAGTTTGGGAAAATCGGGGCCTATGGGGACAAAGTGTGCCAATGTTGGCACTGGAACCACTTGACGGTGTTGCACGTCCTGGCCATAGGAGTTACTCCGCACCCAGCGGAGAGGCCGGCTCCGGACGGACGCCATAGACGCTGCAGGGCGGTCCCGCTCACCCTCCTGCGCAGTACTGTCGGACGACGGATTTGACGCCGTACCCCAGCTGAACGAGGTCGCGTGAGTTACCGAAGCCAGTACGGGCCAGACCAAGGACCGAGTGCGCCTCAGGGCCCCGGCCCTGGTGATCGCCCAAGTACCCCGGGTTATTCCCCACCCCAGCGTCGTGCCACACCTGTGGACGACGACTTTTGGAATCCACCCGCCCCCGGCGGCCCCGGTGGACGTGGTCCCGGTGGTCCAGGCCGCTCCGGTGGCCAGGGTCCTGGTGGCCCTGGCGGCCCCGGCGGGCAGGGCCCCGGTGGACGTGGGCCGGGGGGTCCCAGAGGTCCCGGCGGCGGTGGTCGTCAGCGCGGCAAACCGAAGAAGACCGGGTGGCGGCGCTATGTCCCCAACTGGAAGATCGTTGTCGGCGTCTTCGTCCTCGGGCTGGCCTCGCTCGGTGTGCTGATCGGTGTCGCGTACGCCAACACCCCGGTCCCCACCGACGCGCAGACCGATGCCACCAAGCAGCAGTCCTCCATCTACTACTCCGACGGCAAGACGCTCATCGCACGGATCGGCACCCCCCGGGTGAATGTCGAGTACAAGGACATTCCCCCGCAGGTGCGGGAGGCCGTGATGGCGATCGAGGATCACAACTTCGAGCACGAGGCCGGCGTCTCGCCGACCGGTCTGGTGCGGGCCTTGTGGAGCACGGCCTCCGGTGCCCAGACCCAGGGTGGCTCCACCATCACTCAGCAGATGGCCCGGAACTACTACTCCGGTCTGAGCCAGCAGCGCAGCTACAGCCGGAAGCTGAAAGAGATCCTCATCTCGGTCCG
>JAOPYK010000128.1 GCA_025964695.1 Streptosporangiaceae bacterium
GCGGGTGCTCGAGGTCACTGGTCTGCACGAATGCCTACCCGTGTTCGCGACGCTGGACGAGGCCTTGTCTGCAGCGTGCGCAGCACCCGAGACCCACTACCTCGACGCGACCTGAACCGCGCGAACCTGGATGATCGGTGGCTGCGTGGTCACCGAGCCGGTTCCTACAGTTCCTGCCAGGTGGCAGCGGCAGCGGTGACCCTCTGGTCGGTGTGATCTTCAGGATGCCTTCATCTCACGCAGCGGACGCTTGACTCATCAACTATTGACACGTCAATCATATGGCTTATGATTGACGTGTCAATGAGATGAGGTGTTGCGATCGTGATGGCAGGCGATACGGCCGCCGATGCGGTGACGCGGCGGCGGATGACGGTAAGGGAGCTTGCGATCTGGCGGTCGTTGCTGGATACGACTGCCGAGCTCCGGAGAATTCTTGGTGCGCAGCTGCAGCAGGAGTCTGGTCTGTCACCGGCTGACTATCAGGTGCTGTTGGCGTTGTATGAGGCGGATGGCAGGCGGCTGCGATCATCTGAGCTCGCGGCGAGCATCGACTGGGAACGAAGCCGACTGTCCCATCATCTCGGACGGATGCAGCGGCGCGGTCTGATCAGCCGCGACGAGTGCATCACCGACAGCCGCGGTGCCGAGGTCTCGCTCACGCAGGTCGGAGCGGGCATGTTCCAGGGTGCGACCGCACCCCACATGAGAGCCATCAAGAAGCAGTTCGCGGACGCTTTGACGCCCGAGCAGTTCGAGGCGCTCGCCGACGTCCTCCAGGCGCTGCAGCACCATCTCCGCGCAGAATCGACTCTTGCTCGTGCCAAGGGTGGTTCGTCATGACTGGTGGAGCGCCGTCGTCGTCCGTGCGGTTGCCACCGATCGCGGTACTGGGTGCGGGGCACGTCGGTCCCGTGATCGCACGGGTGGCGATCGCGGCCGGCTTCCGGGTGTCGATCGCGGCGTCGGGTGACCCGGCGAAGATCGCACTCATTACCGAGGTTCTGGCGCCGGGAGCCGAGCCACGGTGGGCGGCCGATGCTGTCGAGGACTCCGAGATCGTGGTGCTGGCGATTCCGCTCCACAAGTTCGCGACGTTTGATCCCGCCTTGGTGGCCGACAAGCTTGTCGTTGACACGATGAACTACTGGCCGCCGATCGACGGCGTTCAGGAGATGTTCGAAGATCGCCGGTACGGCAGTACCGAGCTCGTGGCGCGCAGGCTGCCCCAGTCGACGATCGTCAAGACGCTCAACCACATCGGCTACCACGAACTTGAAGACGAGCGCCGGCCTGTCGGCTCGCCGCAACGCCGTGCGCTCGGTGTCGCCGGTGACGACCCAGGCGCGGTGGACGTCGTGACGGACGTCATCGAGCGCATCGGCTACGACGCCGTACGGCTGGAAAGCCTCAGCGCCGGCCGCCTCCTGCAACCCGGCGGCCCCGTCTTCGGTGTGTCGCTGCGCCGAACCGAGTTTGAGGCAACGGTGCGTGCCGAAGCC
This sequence comes from Streptosporangiaceae bacterium, assembly GCA_025964695.1. Classification (GTDB taxonomy): domain Bacteria; phylum Actinomycetota; class Actinomycetes; order Streptosporangiales; family Streptosporangiaceae; genus Actinomadura_E. The sequence goes on from JAOPYK010000128.1 coordinate 1,503, forward strand.
GCATAACGCAGCCCCGCTCGGCCTTGCCCGAAAACACTCCAGACAGGGAAGCTTGATGTGACCCCAGCACCTTCAGACGCCGTAGGAGCTTTTGCAGGCGAAGCCGCGCAGTTCCCACTTGTCCTCGGCCTCGACACCTTCGGCGATGTCACCGACGACCACGACGGCCGCCCGCTGTCACATGCCCAAACGATCCGCAACGTCGTCGAAGAAGGTGTCCTTGCCGACCAGGTCGGCGTGGACTTCTTCGGGCTCGGCGAACACCACACCGACGACATGCCGATGTCGGCCGCCGACGTGGTACTCGGCGCGATCGCCGCTCGCACGACCCGCATCCGACTGGGGTCGGCGGTCACGGTATTGAGCTCTGACGATCCCGTCCGGGTGTTCCAGCGCTACTCCACCCTCAACGCCGTCTCCGGGGGGCGGGCAGAAGTCATCCTCGGACGAGGTTCCAGCATCGACTCGTTTCCGCTGTTCGGGTACGACCTCGCCGACTACGAGGACCTGTTCGAGGAGAAAACGCACCTCTTCGCCGAACTGCTCAAGGGTGGACCGGTCACCTGGCAGGGCAAGACCCGCGCATCGCTTCACGACCAAGATGTCGTGCCGCATACCGAGTCCGGCCCCTTCCCGGCGTGGATCGGCGTCGGCGGCAGCCCCCAGTCGGTCATCCGCGCCGCACAACATGGATTCTCACTGATGCTCGCGATCATCGGCGGGTCCCCGGCGCGCTTCGCACCTTTCTCCCAGCTCTTCCAACAGGCCCTCGAACGGTTCGGGCGAGGAGCTCTACCGGTCGGAGTGCACTCACCGGGGCACGTCGCCGTCACCGACGAAAAGGCCCGCGAAGAGTTCTGGCCGCACTACCTGGAGGTCATCCGCCGGGTCAGCAAGACCCGTGGATTCGCCGTCCCGACCAAGGAGACCTTCGCCCATGAGATCGGGCCACAGGGAGCGCTCTACGTAGGGTCGCCGGAAACCGTCGCCAAGAAGATCGCGGCGAATCTCACCGCTCTCGGCGCGACCCGCTTCGACTTGAAATACGGCATTGGAGGCCTCGCGCATGAGGCACTCATGACCAACATCGAACTCTACGGAACGCAAGTCATCCCTCGTGTCCGCCAACTCCTCGCGTAAGCGAATCTTCGCGCTTGATCATGGCGTAGGTCGGCGTTTCCACGGTCCGCCTGGCGACTGTCCACCGGCCCGGTCAGGTTCAGGCGCCGGTCAGGCCGTGGCTGCGCGGTCCCGTAGGGGGTCCTCTTGGCTGTGGAACAGCGGGGTGATCGGTCGCCGCTCACTGGTTTCTCAGATTTTCTTTCGGAGGATGTCGAGAACCTGTCGTCCGCACCGACCTACTCACGAAAGCGTTCACAGCCGGCGCCAGTAGTCGGTGGAGCATCCAGGACGAAGGAGAGATCAAGATGAGCAAGGTCGTTGTGGGCATGTCCATGTCACTCGATGGGATCGTCGGCGCCCGAGACGAGGCGGACTGGTGGCCGGTCCACGAGAAGATCCTCGGTTGGGTGTTCAACCTCCGCAGCTGGCGGGCCGCCCAGGGCATGGAGGGCGGAGAAGGCGGCGTCGACTCCGACATCTGGGCCGAGGAGTACGAGCGCATCGGAGCTCATGTGCTGAGCCGGCAGATGTTCGACCACGGGGTGGAGCCCTGGGGTGACGACCCGCCGTTTCACGCACCGGTGTTCGTCGTCACCCACCGCGGGCAGGAGCCCATCGCCAAGGATGGCGGTACCAGCTACACCTTCGTCACCGATGGCATCGAGAGCGCGATCAAGCAGGCCATCGCGGCCGCCAAGGGGAAAGACGTGCTCCTCGCCGGCGGCGCCGGCATCGCACAGCAGGCACTGGCGGCCGGGTTGGTCGACGAGCTGGCCCTGCACGTCGCCCCCGTGCTGATCGGGAGCGGCGTGCGACTGTTCGACCACCTCGGCACCGAGCACATCCAGCTGGAGAGCACCCGGGTGGTCGGCTCCAGCGGGGTGACGCATCTACGTTTCACCGTGGTCAAGTAACACGCCCTTCCCATGCGAAGTACGCACTTCACTCGCTTCGCACCGAGCCTTTCAAGATTGCTGCTGGCGTTCCGAATCGTGACTACCCGGCGATCTGAGCGACGCCGTTCAGCGGCTCCCCCCGGGGCATCCGGAACACCCGGGGCCGCGCAGAGGGCGCCGGTCCTCACCGCCGAGGACCGGCGCCCGACCTGTGCGCCCAGCACGGGCGATCGCTTGGGGGGCGACAGCTCCGCCGCGCCCGGCCCGCGCGGTCTCCGCCAGCGTCACCGATTGGTGGATCTGTGCCGGCGGTCAGGTCTCTGAGCTGCGGGCTGCTCCTGTGGCCTCCAGCCCGTCGATCTCGGGCATCCGGATGTCCATGAGGACCACGTCGGGGCGCGTGCGGCGAACCGCGTCGATCGCCTGCGCGCCGTCGGCCGCCTCGCCGACGACCTCGATCCCCTCCGCGGCCAGGATCATCGCGAAAGCATGGAAGTCCGCCAGTATGGGCCGGTTCTTGAGTGCTCGGGCCCACGTGCGTCGCGATGAACCCGCTATGCGGCCTTCCCAATTGATCCCTCTGCTGGGGTCAGCTGGAGAAGTAGATCTGGCTGCTTGTCGTACCTGCGTAGATCGCGGACCCGGGGTAGACCAGACGGTAGTACCGGTGTGTACCGGTCAGCCTGACGCGCAGGTCGCCGTTGCCGTCGGTGGTCGTGGTGGTGACGTAGTGCCAGACCTTGCCGCTGCGGTAACGGAAGTACAGCTTGACCGGCTGACGCGGCACCATGCCGCAGTAGCCCGGGCTGCCGCCCAGGTTCCAGCACGGCTCCCATAGGCTGGCGTGCAGGTAGCGCGACCGGCCGGTGGACACGATGCTCTTGTTGAGCACCGATGTGCCGTACGGTTGCGTCACCGAGGGGACCGTGTCGCTGGTGCTCGCCGTCACGCCGGTCCGTCCGGGGCCGGCCGTGACCTGCTCGACCTGCGCCCGCCACGAACCGGCCTCGGAGACCAGGGAATCGAGATTGTTCCGGGTCGCGGCCGGGATCCGCAGGTACGGGCCGATGACGGGAGAGAAGACCTGGTCTCCGTTGCCGTTGACGGAGTCCGAGCTCGCATCGGTCGCGAACGCCTGCCAGCCGGCCGAGCCCTTGGGCTGGAAGTAGAGATTGAGCCTGCCGGTGTACGGCTTCCACTGGCTGTTGGCCTGTACGTCGGCGTGGACGGTGAGGGTGAAGCCGTTCTGCGCGACGCCGTTCGAATGGACGGTGAAGGAGGTGATGCGGGTCTGCTGCGGCGGTACGTTCACGAACTCGACCGGCGAACGCGCAGAAGCGGCGAAACTCGTCGTGATCGGCACGACCGAGACTGTCCAGTTGGCAGGCGCGGACTCCTGGGCGGTGAATGAGAAACGGCCGTCCTGCCCGATGATGGCCCCCTTGTTACCCGGGGACAGGGTCACCTCCGCCCCGTTCGCGGGCACCCAGGAGCCGTCGGGCGTCTGCTCTTGCACTTGACCGCTGATCGTGAAGTCGACGTTCGGGTCGACCATGGCCGGTGGCGGATCCAGTTGGACACGGCTGGGCAGCAGCGACCCCGCACGGACAACGGTCCGGTTGACGGCCGCAGCATAGGTTTCGTCTCCGGCGAAGGTCGCCTGCACGTAGCCAGGCCCGGGCACGGTCGTGGTCAGCGAGAACGTGCCGTCGGCCGCGCTGGTGACGCTGCCCAGGTCGGCGATCACCGTCTTCCGGTCCCCGGCGAACAGCGTGAGGACCACAGGTTCACCACCGAGCCCCTGGGAACCAGAGGAACTGGTGGTCACCAGCGTTCCGGTGATGGTGGTCTGCCGATCGCTGTAGGAGATCGCGGTCGGCGGGGTGAGCATCCTGACAGCGGTCTGCGTCAGCGTGGCAGCGGAAGCCATGGACCCGACGCCCAGCGGCACTGCCACCAGAGCACCTGCCGACAGCCCCGCCACAACCCGGCGATATAGAGAAAACGCGCGCATGGCACCTCGCCAGCCAGAAGGATCAGCTGCCCGAATGTAGCGCAAACCGCTCCCCATGGTGATCAATTACGAACTCAGCCGAATGTGCGTCAGGTGGTCGTCGGACACGGCCGGAAGGCAATCAGGTCATCTCACTCAGTACAACTGGAACTGGCGGCCCGACTGTCTTCGGCGCCGGGGATCACGAAGGTCGAGACGGTGGGGGCCGCGGCAGGCAGGGCCGGCGGCAGTCCGAATGTTGCGAAGAGGCGCGGGTTCTGAAACGAGACGATGTTGGCGATGCCCGAGGCGGTGACAGTGAGCACCTGCACAGCATGTGGGTGGTGTGCGCCGTCG
>JAOPYK010000212.1 GCA_025964695.1 Streptosporangiaceae bacterium
GGAACAGCATCCAGAAATGGATCTTTCCGAGCCGGTCGTTGAGCATCTTCCCGGTCATCTTGGGCCACCAGAAGTAGAAGCCCGCGAACATCGCGAACACCACCGTGCCGAAGACCACGTAGTGGAAATGGGCCACCACGAAGTAGGTGTCGCTGAGCTGGAAGTCCAGCGGTGGGGAGGCCAGGATGACCCCGGTCAGGCCGCCGAACAGGAAGGTGACCAGGAACCCGATCGACCAGAGCATGGGCGACTCGAAGGTCAGTTGGCCTCGCCACATCGTGCCGACCCAGTTGAAGAACTTCACCCCCGTGGGCACCGCGATCAGGAACGACATGAACGAGAAGAATGGCAGCAGCACCTTGCCGGTCACGAACATGTGGTGCGCCCAGACCGTCATGGACAGCCCGGCGATGGAGATGGTCGCGGCGACCAGCCCGACGTATCCGAAGACCGGCTTACGGCTGAACACCGGCAGGATCTCGGTCACGATGCCGAAGAACGGCAACGCGATGATGTAGACCTCCGGGTGGCCGAAGAACCAGAACAGGTGCTGCCACAGCAGGGCACCACCGGTCCCGGCCTCGAAGACGCGTGCCCCCAGTTTGCGATCCGCCTCCAGCACGAGCAGCGCGGCGGCCAGCGTGGGGAAGGCCAATAGGACGAGAACCGACGTCAGCAGGACGTTCCACGTGAAGATCGGCATCCGGAACATCGTCATGCCGGGAGCACGCAGGCCCACGATCGTGGTGATGAAGTTGACGGCGCCCAGAATGGTGCCCAGACCCGAGATGGTCAGGCCCATGACCCACAGGTCCCCGCCCACCCCCGGTGAGAACGTCTCGTCCGACAGCGGCGAGTAGGCGAACCAGCCGAAGCCGGCCGCTCCACCCGCGGTGGCGAATCCGCTAACCGTGATCAGCGCCCCGAACAGGTACAGCCAGTACGCGAGCATGTTCAGCCTCGGGAACGCCACGTCGGGCGAGCCGATCTGCAGCGGCATGATCACATTGGTGAAGCCGGCGAACAGGGGGGTGGCGAACAGCAGCAGCATGACCGTGCCATGGATGGTGAACAACTGGTTGTACTCGGCGTTGCTGACGACCCTCTGACCGGGCTGCAGCAGCTGCGCCCGCATGATCATCGCCAGGACTCCGGCGAACAGGAAGAACAGGAACGAGGTGATCAGGTACATGTACCCGATCACCTTGTGGTCCGTGGAGGTCATCCACGAGACGATGATGCGTCCCTTGTTCGTCCGCGTGCCCGGCGGCGGCAGCACGCCGACCGGTGAGTCATCGATCTCGGCCACCAAGAACCCCCGGTTCCGTGAGGCATCGCTGGGCGTGTTGATGTCGGCTCGGCGACCGGATGGAGCCCCTCGTACCCGGTCCTGGTGAGCGTTGCCCAACGCGCCGTCGCGGTGCCGGACGTTATGGAGGCTCTCCAGAACCGGTCGGAGCAAAACCCGGCTTGGCACGGTCTTGGACCGCTGTTGTGCCTGGTGGCCCACGCTTTGACGGCAGAGCCGGCGGCCGCGTACTTCTTGATCGCCTTGCCGGCGGGGATCCGTCGGCGATAAGCAGTTAAAGTGACCTCACTCACACCGGAGGAGCAGTCATGGCCATCGACCCGACCACCACCGCCATCGTCCTGATCGAGTACCAGAACGACTTCACCTCCGAGGGCGGGGTGCTGCACGGCGCCGTCCAGGAGGTCATGGACAAGACCGGCATGCTCGCCAACACCGGGCGCCTGGTCGCCGCGGCCCGCGCGGCCGGCGTGACCATCGTGCACGCGCCGATCAGCTTCGCCCCGGGCTACAACGAGATCACCTCGCACCCGTACGGCATCCTCAAGGGCGTCGTGGACAGCAACGCGTTCGTCAAGGGCGGCTGGGGCGCCGAGATCATCGACGAGCTCGCCCCGCAGGAGGGCGACATCGTCGTCGAGGGCAAGCGCGGCCTGGACACCTTCGCCAGCACCAACCTCGACTTCATCCTGCGCAGCAAGGGCATCAAGACGATCGCCCTCGGCGGCTTCCTGACGAACTGCTGCGTCGAGTCGACCATGCGCACCGGATACGAGAACGGGTATCAGGTGATCACCCTTCAGGACTGCCTCGCCGCCACCTCGGTAGAGGAGCACGACAACGCCATCCGCTACGACTTCCCCATGTTCTCCGAGCCGATGACCTCGACGGATTTCGCGCAGCGCATCGGCTGACCTCCGGGTGCGCCCCGAGCGGCCGTCACCGGCCGCGTCGTCCTGCCGTCCTCATGACGGCCGCGTCCACCTCGAGACCGAGACAGGTGACGCCGGCGAGGCTCACGACGGGTCCCGGGGGGAGTAAGCGGCGGTGCTGGCCCGCACGATGACCTTCCCGGCGATCCGCTCGACGCGGCTGCGGCTCCGGCTGGTGCGCGGCTCGCGCAGCGCGAGATTGATGACGCGCTCGCCCATCTCGTCGAGCGGGAGGGCGACTGTGGTCAGCGGCGGAACGAGATCGCGGACGATCGGGATGTCGTCGAAACCGGCCAGGGAGACCTGGCCGGGCACGTCGACGCCGTGATCGCGGAAGGCGGCCAGGGCACCGATCGCCATCACGTCCGTGACCGCGAACACGCAGGACGCAGGTAGCCCGCGGCGGAGCAGTTCGGCGGCGGCCGCATAGCCCCCGTCCCGGGTGAAGGCCCCCTCGATCACCTGATCGGAGTCGAGCCGCACCCCGCCCTCCGCCAGCGCATCGCGGAAGCCGCCTAACCGGTCGGACACGGTGGTGAGGGAGGGCGGCCCGGTCAGCACCGCGAAGTCGCGGTGCCCGAGGCCGAGCAGCGCGCGGGCGAGCGCGGCCGCTCCCTCGCGGTTCTCCGGCTGCACCGTGTCCACCCGCAGGCTGCGGTGCCGGCTGACGGCCGCGACCCGGCCGCCGACGCGGATGTACGGCTCGAGTTCGGCGATCATCGCGCGTTCCCAGTCGCGGTCCTCGAAGCCGGAGCCGATCAGCAGGATGGCGCGGGCGCGCTGGGCACGGAGCATCGCGATGTAGTCGACCTCGCGGGCCGGATCACGGAACGTGCTGGCCAGCATGACGAGCAGCCCGTGCTCGGCGGCGGCCCGCGTGACCCCCCGGGCGATCGTGGCGAAGTACGGGTCGCTGACGTCATGGCAGATCAGGCCGATGGCCTGGCTGGAGGCGCTGGCGAGGGCCTGCGCGTGCGCGTTCGGCGCGTAGGCGAGTTCGGCGGCGGCGGCCAGGACCCGTTCTCGCAGACTCGCCCGGACCTGCGTCGTTCCGTTCAGCACACGTGACGCGGTCGCGAGGGAGACCTCCGCCTGCCGCGCCACGTCCTGCAGGGTCACATGGGTGCGTTCGCCCGCGTCGTCGCGGCCCGCCCGGGGCGCGCTCTCCCGGACGGGCTTCCCGGCCCGGCCCGGCCGTTCCTCCACCACTGCGTGTCCTCCTCGGTCCCGCTCGTGCCGTGAGCCTTCGCTCACGCCGGGATCGCCGCCCTCTTGACCGCGCGGTGCGCCATCCCTACCGTACAACGGAAAGCGCCTTCAGAAAGCGCTTTCTGAACGAGCTTCCCAAGCCTGAGCACGGAGGACTCATGGTGAGCCAGAGGCGGCGTACCTCGCCAACCGCGCGAGCCGTCACCCGACGACGGACCCACTGACAGAGAGGAACCATCGGGATGGCACGCAGGTCCATCGGGATCGTCATGAACGGCGGGACCGGCCGGATGGGGTACCGCCAGCACCTCGTCCGATCCATTCTGGCCATCCGCGAACAGGGCGGCCTGCCCACGGCCGACGGCACGGTGCTGTGGCCGGAGCCGGTTCTGGTCGGCCGCAGCGAGAGCAGGCTGCGCGCCATCGCCGACCGGCACGGACTCACCGAGTGGTCGACCGATCTGGCCGAGGCACTGGCCCGGCCCGGCGTCGACATCTACTTCGACGCCCAGATCACCGGCGCCCGGGAGCCCGCCATCCGCACGGCGATCGCGGCGGGCAAGCACGTGTACACCGAGAAGCCGCTCGCGCAGGACCTGGCCGCCGCCCTCGAACTCGCCCGGCTGGCGGACGGAGCGGAGATCAAGCACGGCGTCGTGCAGGACAAGCTCTTCCTGCCCGGCCTGCTCAAGCTGAAGCGGCTGGTCGACGGCGGCTTCTTCGGACGCATCCTGTCGGTTCGCGGCGAGTTCGGGTACTGGGTGTTCGAAGGGGACTGGCAGGAGGCGCAGCGCCCGAGCTGGAACTACCGGGCCGAGGACGGCGGCGGGATCATCGCCGACATGTTCTGCCACTGGCGATACGTGCTGGACAACATCATCGCGCCGGTGCGGTCGGTCCAGGCGGTCGGCGCCACGCACATCCCCGAGCGGGTCGACGAAGACGGCAAGCCGTACGCGTGCACCGCCGACGACGCCGCGTACGGGCTCTTCGAGCTCGAAGGCGGCATCGTCGCCCAGATCAACTCCTCCTGGACGACCCGGGTCTTCCGCGACGAGCTCGTGGAGTTCCAGGTGGACGGCACCGAGGGCAGCGCGGTCGCGGGGCTGCGCCGCTGCAGGGTCCAGCACCGGTCGATGACGCCCAAGCCGGTGTGGAACCCCGACCTGCCCGCCACCGAGGACTTCCGCGCCCACTGGCAGGAGGTCCCCGACAACGTCGAGTTCGGCAACGGCTTCAAGACCCAGTGGGAGATGTTCCTGCGGCACGTGGCCGACGACGCGGAGTTCCCGTGGGACTTCTACGCCGGCGCGCGCGGTGTCCAGCTCGCCGAGCTCGGCCTGCGTTCCTGGCGGGAGGGCCGCCGCCTCGAGATACCGGAGCTGACCCGTTGAAGATCGATCTTCCTCGTCCGGACGGGACGCTCGCGGCGTACACGCTCGGCGAACCGCGGACCTACCCGCCACCGGAGAATTCGATCACCTCGCGGGTCGCCTACGCGGCCGCCCACGTGGTGGCCGATCCGCTGGGTGAGCCGGACGTCCTGGACTGGGACGCGACGCTGGCGTTCCGCCGCCACCTGTGGTCGTACGGCCTCGGCGTGGCGGAGGCCATGGACACCGCGCAGCGCGGGATGGGACTGGACTGGGCCACGACCCGCGAGCTCATCACGCGCAGCGGGGCGGAGGCGCGGGCCTGTGGCGGTCGGATGGTCTGTGGCGCGGGCACCGACCAGCTCCCGCCTGGCCCCGCGCCGCTCGGCCGCGTCATCGCCGCTTACGAGGAGCAGCTGGACGTGATCGAAGCTGCCGGTGCGGTGCCGGTGCTGATGGCGAGCCGGCAGCTCGCGGCCTCGGCCACCGGGCCCGACGACTACGCCGAGGTGTACGGGCGGCTGCTGGTCCAGGTCGCACGGCCGGCCGTGCTGCACTGGCTCGGCCCGATGTTCGACCCCGCGCTCACGGGCTACTGGGGCTCGGCCGACCTGGACGCCGCGGCGGAGAACGTGCTCGCGATCATCGCGCGGCACGCCGCCAAGGTCGACGGCATCAAGGTGTCACTGCTCGACGCGGAGCGCGAGGTCGCATTGCGCCGCCGGCTGCCCGCAGGCGCACGGCTCTACACCGGCGACGACTTCGACTACCCCGAGCTGATCCGCGGGGACGCCTTCGGATACAGCGACGCTCTCCTTGGGATCTTCGACCCGATCGCGCCCGCCGCCGCGGCCGCGCTGCGCGCCCTCGATACCGGCGATCTCCCCCGTTACCAGGAGATCTTCGCGCCCACGGTGCCGCTCGCCCGGCACCTTTTCGCCGCGCCCACGTACTACTACAAGACCGGCGTGGTGTTCCTCGCCTGGCTGACCGCGCACCAGGAGCACTTCCGCATGGTCGGCGGCCTGGAGACCGCCCGTCCGGTCCCGCATCTGGTCCGGCTCTTCGAACTCGCCGACGAGGCCGGCCTGCTGCCCGACCCGGACCTGGCCGCGGCCCGCATGCGTGCCTGGCTCGCCGTGCAGGGGGTGACGGCATGACCGGAACCGGATCACCCGGCGGCACCGGCACGCGCCCCAGCGGAGCCTCCCGGTCCCTGGACGCGCCGGGCTGGCCGCCCGGGCGGTTCAGCCTCAACCAGTGGACGACACGGTACTGGCCGATGCCGGACCTGGCCGTGGGCGCCGCCGCCGCCGGGATCTCAGGCGTCGGGCTCTGGCGCGAGCCGGTCGCCGAGTACGGGCTGGCGCGCTCGGCGAAGCTGGTCCGCGAGGCCGGCCTGAGGGTCACGTCGCTGTGCCGGGGCGGGTTCTTCCAGGCTCCGGACGCCCTCGACGACAACCGGCGGGCGATCGAGGAGGCCGCCGAACTCGGCGCGCCGGCCCTGGTACTGGTCAGCGGAGGCCTGCCCGAGGGGTCCCGGGACCTCGACGGCGCGCGGGCGCGGGTGGCGGTGACGCTCGCCGCGCTGGCCCCGTACGCCGGGCGGTACGGCGTGCGGCTCGCGATCGAACCACTGCATCCGATGTACTGCGCCGACCGGTGCGTGGTGTCGACGCTGGGCCAGGCGCTCGACCTCGCCGCGCCGCACCCTGCCGACCAGGTCGGCGTCGTGGTGGACACTTATCACCTGTGGTGGGATCCGCAGGCCTACGCGGGCATTGCGCGGGCCGGGGCGGAGGGCAGGATCGCGCTCTTCCAGGTGGCCGACTGGGTGACCCCGCTGCCCGCCGGAGTGCTGACCGGACGCGGCATGCTCGGCGACGGCGGCGTGGAACTGCGCCGGTTCCGTACGGCGGTCGACGAGGCCGGCTACGACGGGCCGATCGAGGTGGAGATCTTCAATGAGGAACTCTGGGCGATGCCCGGCCGGGAGGCACTCGCGCTGTGCCTGGAACGGTACGCCGTACACGTGATGTGACGAATTTGGTCCTTGGCTGGCCGATCTCTTCCGGCCCGCCGAACCCGGTGTCTCCCTCAGCCCGGGGCGGTGACCTCCTCCGGCCGCCGCGCAGAGGGCGCGGCCTCGGCCGGCTCACCGAACCGCGCGACCGCGACGGCGCCCGCCACCGCCAGGACGAAGCCGGAGATCGCCAGCCAGGAGTAGCCGGGACGCGAGGCGTCGCCGAGCCATAGCACGCCGAGGATGCCGGGCACCACCGTCTCACCCACGACCAGGGCGGCCGTGGCGCCGTTGACCGAGCCGATCTGCAGGGCGACGGTGTGCAGGTACATGCCGCCGACGCCCGCGAGCAGGATGGCGTACAGGGCCGGGTCGGTCAGCAGGGCCGACAGATCGAACGGGTCCGCGCCGTTGAGCACCCGTACCCCGACGCCGACCGCGCCGAAGCCCAGGCCGGACAGCAGGCCGGCCAGGATCGCGGCGCGTGATCCCATCCAGCGCACCGCCATGACGCCGACGCCGATCAGCAGCCCCGAGGCCCCCAGCAGCCACCAGTGGGTGGAGATCGGGGTGTGGACGTCGCCCTCATGGCCCGCTGCGCCGGCCAGCAGCACCAGGGACGAGCAGACCACGGCAATGGAGGCCCACTCCGGCCGGCTCAGCCGGATGCCGAGCAGCCGGATGCCCAGCACCGCCGTGATCACCAGGTTGGCGCTGATCACGGTCTGCGACAGGAACAGCGGCAGCAGCCTGGCGGCGAGCGCGCCGAGCCCGAAGCCGATGAAGTCCAGCATGGATCCCACCAAGAACTCCCAGGTCACGGCGGCCTTGGCGGTCGACGAGAGGGTGGGGCCACCATGCTGGGTGGTGGCGGTCGTGGACGCGCCGGCCGCCTCCCGGCGGGCGGACTTGCGGGATCCCACGGCTTGCAGCACCGAACCGGTGCCATAGCAGGCCGATGCTGAGACGGCGGCCACGAGGCCGATGATCATCATTTGCTCCGTTCGCGTACCGCCGATGCGGAGGCCGGCATGGACCGCCGCCGACGTGTCTTGGGTGCCGCCTCGGGGGAGCGGTCGGGTCGCCTTCCTCGTAAGTCTGGACGCCCGATGTGGGGGAGAAGTTCCGCCAACCGGCCGGCGGTTCCGGTCCGGCCGACGCCGTCCCGTGCGGCCGCGCGCGGTGCCTGTGGAGGACGGCGTCTGTGGGGGATGGCGTCTGTGGGGGATCAGGTGTCGACGAAGTGCTGGGGACGATGACGCGCAGCGCGTTGGGTACGACGGCGATCGTGACGGGGGTGGTGTCCACGGCAGGGTCCCCGGCCGACGCCACAGCGTCAAGATCTCCACGACCATGACCCAGCGCACCCGCGACGACCGGCGATACCGTGCTTTCTGTGACTCGGCGGGCCCGATGGTCAGCGGAGCAACGCGCCGACGAGTTCGCGCGCCCAGCCGGGCTCGGCGGGATGACCGGTGAAGATGGCGCGGTAGTAGAGCGGTCCGAGTAGCGCGTCGGCCGCGCGTTCAACGTCCGGGGGATCTCCGCCTCGGGAGCGCTCGCGTTCCAGGATCGCCGTGAGCTGGGCGTGGCGATCGGCGATGCACGCGCTGCCGCCTTCTGGGCCCGTGCCGACGGTGGCGCGCATGAGTGCCAGGACGTCGGGGTCGGCGAGGTCGGTGGCGACATCGGTCGCCCAGCGTTCGAGATCGCCGCGCAGTGTGCCGGTGTCCGGCACGATGATGTCGCCGCTGAAGCGGCTGATGGCGACGTCGCCCAGCAGTTCTCCGAGTGATCCCCAGCGGCGGTAGACGGTGGTGGGGTGGACGCCGGCGCGTGCCGCGATGACGGGGATGGTCAGCGCTTCGGATGGGCCCTCGGCCAGGAGTTCCTCGACTGCGAGGTATACGGCGACGCGCACCCGCGCCGAGCGGCCTCCGGGGCGGGTGTGGCTTGGGGTGGCGGACACTCCACCATTATTGCACTGATCACTGCGTTTGCTGTTAAGCTGCACTAACGCATTGATCGTTGCATCAAGGAGTCGGCATGTCCGTTCCATCCACCACCGCCACCATGGCCGGGCACCGCGGGCCGGGCGCCCGCGGCCGCGTGTCGCACCCGATCGCCTTCGGAGCGATCACCGCGATCTTTGTGCTCTTCGCGGCCGCCTCGAGCGCGCCATCGCCGTTGTACGTCGTCTACCAGCAGCGGTGGGGCTTCTCGGCCACGACGCTCACCGTCGTCTTCGCCGTGTACGTTTTCGGCCTGATCGGCTCGTTGCTCGTTCTCGGGGCCCTTTCCGACCACGTCGGCCGTCGTCCCGTCCTCGCCGCCGCGATCGCGCTGGAAGCGGTGGCGCTCGTGCTGTTCATCGCCGCGGGTGACGTCACGGTCCTCCTCTTCGCCCGCGTCGCCCAGGGCATCGCCACCGGCGCGGCGATGACGACGCTCGGGGCCACACTGGTCGACCTCAACCCGCCGCACTCGCCCGGCCGCGCCGGCGTCGTCAATGGCATCGCGCCGATCAGCGGCCTGGCGGTGGGAGCGCTTGGCTGCGGCGCGCTCGTCCAGTTCGCACCCGGCCCTACGCATCTCGTCTTCGCGCTGCTGCTCTCCGGAATGGGCCTGGCCGCCGTGGCCGTCGCCCGTATTCCCGAGACCTCGGCGCGACGCCCGGGTGGCCTGACCTCGCTCAAACCGCGACTCGGCATCCCGGTCCGCCTTCGCCCCGACGTGTACGCCCTCGTCCCGATCCTCGTGGCCGGCTGGGCACTCGGCGGGCTCTACCTCTCCCTCGGCCCGTCCGTCGCCGCCGGCCTCTTCGGCCTGAGCAACCACCTCGTCGGCGGATTCGTCGTCACGCTGCTGTGCGGGACCGGTGCCGTCACCGCCTTCGTCCTGCGGGCCTGGCCGACCGGCCGGGTCCTCAACGTCGGAGCCGTCCTGCTCACCGCCGGTACGGCCCTGACTCTGGCCGGGGTGCAGGCCGACAGCATGGCACTGGCCGGCACCGGAACGGCCCTGTCCGGTATCGGCTTCGGCGCCTCGGCCCTCGCCTGCTTCGGGACGCTGGCGCGCCTGTCCGCGCCCGAGGAGCGCGGCGAGCTCTTCGCCGTCGCCTACGTCATCGCCTACCTGGCCTTCAGCATCCCTGCCGTTCTCGCCGGCTTCGCCACCACCTCTGCCGGGCTGCACACCACCACCGTGGTCTACGGCCTCGGCGTCGTCGCCCTTGGCCTCACCGCGATGGCCGCCCAACGCATGCGCTCCACGCGACGCCGCTAGATCGGCTCCCAGCGACCGGCCGGCCCCTTCTCGCCGAACCTGCCGCTCGTGGTGACAAGATCCCCTGCGGCCGTGCCGGTCCGCGGCGCGCCGAGCCGGTGCTCCGGCGCACGGCTCGAAGATTCATACCAAAGCGACAGCAACCACGGTTATCGCCTGTGAGCGCGGGGGAGGGGAAACGTGTGGCGGCGTCGTGATCATCGGCGGCAGTGGTACCGGAGTCAGTAGGCAGAGGGCTACTGCTGTTGATCAGCCGTCGCGGCGCAAAGTCAAATGAAGGGGGCGCCGGAATGGCCGAGACAGGATATTCGTCCTTTGATACTACGGTGCAGAAGACGAATCGCATTCTGCGGCAGATCGAGGAGACCTATGGCTGGCCAAAGGAGCGGCGGAATCAATCATATGCCGCTCTGCGAGCGGTCTTACATGCACTGCGTGATCGCCTGACCGTTGACGAGACCGCCCATCTCGCCGCGCAGCTGCCAATGCTGGTCCGCGGAATCTACTACGACGGGTGGGACCCGAGCCAGGTGCCGAGGAAGATGCACAGGGACGACTTCCTGGACCACATACGCAGGGAGATGCCGTACGAGGTGGAGGGCGGCGCCGAAGGCGTCGTGCACACGGTCGCGAAAGCACTCCGGCTCTACATCACCGACGGAGAGTGGCAGAAGGTCCTGGCCGAAATGCCGAAAGATCTGGCCGGGATGCTGCCCTAGAGTGAGCGCCGCGCAATCGCACAGAGCATGGGGAACATCATGGCGGTGAAGTTGAACGAGCGATCCTTTTAATTCGCGCAGAGCCTGGTCCGCGAGCGACGCTGGCCGAGGAGACCAAGTCCAGGTACAAGTTTTCCTACGGTGACTTCGAGAATGTGCACAGGTGCGGAGTCATCGCCGCGGAAGTGCGCTCGGGGCAGCGAAAGTACACCGACATCGAGGTCGCGGCGGCTCATCTGCACGGCATGCTCGACGAACTGATGTGATTCACCCACCTCCGTGCGGGCCACCGGCGGCGAGCCTCCCGCAGTGCTCTCATCCCTGCGACCGATCGAGTCGACCACTTGATTGGAGCGGGCCATCAGGTAGGTCCCGGCCCACACCTTGTTCAAGACTCGGGCATGGGGTTGCCATTTCTCATGCCCGACATGTACCGCGACGTACCCAGAAGGTAGACAGGGCGTAAGGCCAGGTCAGCAGTGTCAACGGCGGTCGGGGGAATCGCGATGCGGATGCGGGACGCGTGGGAGGACTTTCAATCCGGCGGCGATCCCGCCGGGGTACCCCCAGAGATCGTCAAGTCATGGCGCCGGTCCCGGTGGAGCGGCGTGGACCCCGATCGGCTCGAGGTCGGTCATGTGGAGATCAACGCCGAATCCGCGTTCGTACGGACCGCCGCACCGGTCCTGTCGCGCATGTCCGATCTCCTGGTGGGCACGTCGACATGCCTGGCACTGGCCGACGTCAACGGCAACCTGATCTGGCGCTGGGCCTCTGAACCGTTGCTCAGCCGCAAGCTCGATCGCTTTCAATTCGACAAGGGCGCACGCTTCGGGGAGAAGTATGTCGGAACCAATGGTGTGGGGATCTCCCTCGAGAGTGGCGGCATCGCGGTGGTCGTCGGCGAGGAGCACTACAAGCAGGCATTTCACGGCTGGGGCTGTGCCGCCGCACCCGTTGTCCATCCCATAACCCGCCAGGTGTGCGGCGCCGTCAACATCACCTGCCGGGCGGCCGACGCGAATCAGCTTCTGCAGGTGGCGGTGCGTTCGCTGGTCGACGGGGTGCGATCGGCGTTGTACTCGGCGTCCACCGCCAAACAGCGCCGCCTCCTCGATGCGTTTCTCACCTACCGTGCGGCGACGAACAGACCGGTTGTCAGCCTCCACGATCACATCATGATCGCCGACGAAGCGGCGGCGGCGCTTAACCTGGACCAGAGCTACCTGTGGGCAGCGGTCCGGGAGGCCGGGCCTGCCGCGACGGTGATCCGCCTCAGCGGCACCGTGACCGCCCGACTGCATCCGGTGACGCCGGGAAGACTGACCGACGGTGTCGTGCTCGTACTGCTGGCCGGCAGGCCCTCCGACGGCCGGCGTGGCGCGGGAGACCGAGCGGGCACGCCGACCAGCCCGCATCTGTCGGGCCTCAACCCGATCGAGCAGGCCGAGGCGGAGATCATCCGTGACGTGCTCGCCGAGTGCGCGGGGAACAAATCCGCTGCGGCCGCACGGCTGGGCATGTCGCGGGGCACCCTTTACCAGAAGCTACGGCGCTACCGCCCGGGCGAGGAGTGATCTGGGCGGATTCTGCCGACGACCAGCGCGCAGTGCCCAGCCCAGAGCAGGCCTTTCCGGCCGGCACAACCGGGCCACGGGTCGTTAGGCTCGGCGGGTGTGACCGAGACCCATGTGGAACTGAGCGACGGTCGCACGCTGCATGCGGCGCGGATGACTCCGACGACCGCCTCGCCGTCTTCTGGCACCACGGCACGCCGAACATCGGTGCGCCTCCCGAGCCCCTGTTCCCGGCCAGCGGCAGCCGAGGCTGACGATCACGCCGTAGCCAACGACTTTGCCAGGGCCCTGGCGCTACCGCCCGGCCGGCGAAAGCCGGCCGGACCGGTCCTGCGGGGCGATGCGTGACCCGATGTTCGTTCAGCGGGGTTGACGCCGATCCGGTCGCGCGATCCGCTGCATGGGTACGGCCAGGCCGCTCTAGGCGTCAGGCCGGTCGGGCGAGTGGGAGCCGGAGCACGAAGCAGGCGCCGTCGCCGTCGCCGAAGGTCTCTTCCACCCGGAGGGTTCCCTTGTGAGTGTGCGCGATGTCACGGGCGATCGCCAGGCCGAGGCCGGTGCCTCCGCGGTCGCGGCTACGGGCCGCGTCCAGCCGGGCGAATTGCCCGAAGATCCGTTCCCGGTCCGGGACGGCGACCCCTGCTCCGTCGTCGACGACGGCGAGTTCGGCGTCGTCGCCGTCGCCGACGCGGCAAACCCTGATCTCGACCGTACGCCTGGCGTGCCTCTGGGCGTTGTCGAACAGATTCGTCAGCAACCGGTCGATCTGGGTACGGACGGCGTTGACGGTGACCGCGGGCTCGAGCCGCAACCGCACGTCGAGGCCGCCCACCCGCCGCGAGACCACGTCCCGCACCGTCTCGGCCAGGTCGATCGGCTCCCTCTCGGCCGGTGGGCTCGCTGCCACCCGCGCCAGCAGAAGCAGGTCCGCTGTGATGGCCTCCAGCCGGTCGACATCGTGCAGCAGGGCACGGAGCAACTCGGGGAGGTCGGTCTCGTCCGGATGCAGCTGGGCCTCTTCCAGCTGAGCCCTCAGCCCGGCCAGCGGCGTCCGTAGCTCGTGCGAAGCGTCCGCGGCGAACTGGCGCTGCGCAGCGAGCATCCGTTCCGTACATTCGTCGGCCTGCTCACCGCCGCTCTCCTGCACCTGAGCGGCAATATCGTCCAACTTCGCGGTCATGCCGCATCCTCCTCGTTGGCCATCGGACCCGTAGGCGGGTGACGTTTCCTCTGTAGTGGCGATCCTGTGTCCTCGCGAGACTGAACGGCAACTCCTTGTTCAAGAACTGAACAAGGAGGCGCTAATTTCTCGTGCTCGACGCATACCTGGGTTCATCAGCCGGTCTCGACAGGCTGGACGCGGCCCGCCAAGCGCGGGCAGGACGGGGCCGAGCAAAGGCGCTCACCTGTCCGGGTTGCCGGGACGATCGTCGTGGATGGAGCATGAGCGGGCGCCATGCCGCCGGATCGCTGGGGCCGGTTCTTCCCTGGAGCGGTACGGGCCTCTGGTGACTCAGCCGCCTCTGGCGGCGAGCCATGCCCGGATAGTGTGAAAAATGTAGATTTAGCGGCGCGCCGGGAGGGGGTGGCGGTGGTTCGGGACGAGCACTGCATAGGCCGCCTCGGCATCCTCATCGTGGGTACCCGCGGGCCTGTCGGCCCGGGGGAGGTGCTGGTCAAGATCCGGGGAGGGTCGGAGACCTTTCTGGCGTGGTCCGACGACCCGCTTCCGAAGGGGGCGACCGTGCTGATCATCGAGTCTCGCGGCGCCAGGGCGGTCGACGTCATCGCGTGGGACGGACCATCGGACGAGATCACTGATGGGGCCGCCCGGCGCTACTAGCCATGGCGGTCCCAACGCGCGTAGCGTCGCCAGGCGCCAGGTCGCGGTCCCCCCGGGGTGACGCCGGTTTGGCATCGCCCCGTGAAGGGGCTTACGCGCACGAACGGCCCTGTAATGGTACTGAGGAGACGAGTGATGTTCGGCTATCGCGTTCCGGCCCCCGACGAGGCCATGCTGATTTCCGGAGGCCGGAAGGCCCGGAACGGCGCGCCTTTCCGGGTGGTCACCGGTCATGGCGCCTTCATCCTTCCGGTCTTTCGGAAGGTGCGCTTCCTGACGCTGGCCCTGTGCGAGGCCGAGGTGTCCGAGACCTGCGTCACCAGGCAGGGCATCGCGTTGAACGTGCGCTCCGTGATCGCGTTCAAGGTCGGAAACGACGACGAGAGCATCATCAACGCGGGGCAACGATTCCTGTCCGACCAGGATCAGATGTCCACCCTGACGGGACGGATCTTCGCCGGCCATCTGCGCTCGATCATCGGCTCGATGACCGTCGAGGAGATCGTCACCGAACGGCAGAAACTGGCGATCGAGGTTCTCGACGGCTCGAAGGCGGAGATGGCGAAGATCGGTCTCGCTGTCGACTCGTTGCAGATCCAGTCCATCGATGACATGAACACCGGCTACATCGACGCGATGGCGGCCCCCCACACCGCCGCGATCCAGCGGCAGGCGCAGATCGCGCAGGCCCAGGCCACGCAGGCTTCAGCCGAGGCCCAGCAGGAGTCACAGCGCAACCAGGCCGAGTACGCCCGCAAGACCGCCGTCGTACAGGCTCAGTACAAGGCGGAAGTGGACCGGGCCCAGGCCGAGGCGGCACAGGCCGGTCCGTTGTCCCAGGCGCAGGCGCAACGCGAGGTCATCGCCGCGCAGACCGAGCTGGCCGTGCGCGAGGCCGAACTGCGTCAGCAGCAGTTGGTGGCCGAGGTCGTCAGGCCCGCGGAGGCCGATGCGCAGCGTGTTCGCATCCTGGCTCAGGCGGAGGCCGAGCGAATGAAGATCCAGGCCGAGGCGGCGGCCTCGTACGACCGCGTGGCACTTGATCGGATGCTCATCGACCAGCTGCCACAGATCGTCAGGGAAGCGGCCAGCGGCCTGGCAGGCGCGAACGTCAACATCCTCAACGGGGCCGACGGCCTCGGCGAGATCGCCGCCGGCCTCGTCGGCCAAGGA
>JAOPYK010000241.1 GCA_025964695.1 Streptosporangiaceae bacterium
GACGGCCTCGCGGCGGGCCAGGAACTCCGACTCGGTGATGATCGGCGGGCGGCGGCGGCCCTGCTCGCGCCCTTCACGGCGACGCTGCTTCTTCGCCTCCAGCCGGGTCGAACCGCGCACCGACTGGACCTCGTCCGCGACGGCACGGGCAGTGCGGACGTGGACCACCGTGTTCGGCGGGTCGTCGGGCTCCTGCTCGTCACCCTGGCCCTGCTGACCCCCGGTGCGCCGACGCCGACGGCGCCGGCGACGGGTCGACCCGGAGGACGAGTCGTCGTCCTCGTCGTCCTCATCGTCGTCCTCGGCGGCTTCGGCGGTCCGAGCGGCTGCGGTGGACCCTTCAGCGACGGTGTCGTCGGCGGACTGCTCGTCCTCGTCGGCGTCCCTGACCTTGCCCCGGCCCCGGCCACCCCGGCGGCGACGGCGGCGCGACGGCCGATCCGACTCCTCGTCGTCCTCCGCCTCGTCCGCGATGTCCGCCGGCTCGGCAGGCTCCGGCTCCTCGGCCACGGGCTCCGCCACCGCGGGCTTGTCGGCCGCCTTGGCCGCCACCTTGGCAACCGGCTGCGGCGGCTGGAAGACGACCATGGGCGGCTGGAAGGTCACCGCGGGGATGCCCCCGGACACCTCCTGCTCGAGCTCCACGGCGTCCTCGGGCTCGGTTTCAGGCTCGACCGCGACCGGCTCCGGTGCCGGCGCCTCGACGTGCTTGCGGGTACGAACCGCCCGAGTGCGCACCGGCTTCTTCGCGGGGGGCCCGGAGACCGCCTCAGCGACTGGCTGCGGCTCAGCGGCCGGCTGCGGCTCGGCTGCCGTCACCTCGGGCGCAGGCGGGGCCTCGGGCACCTCAGGCACCGCGGGCACAGGCTCGGCCGCGGGCACAGGCTCCGCCGCCTCCTCGGGCTTGGGGACCTGCCTCGTGGTGGGTGGAGGCATGTCCTCTGGCTCCGGCGGCGGACCCGCAGGCCGGCTCGCCGCACGCTTGCGCGTGCGGGTGACCTTGGGCGCCGTCTCGGCGGCCGGATCAGTAGTAGTGACGTTTTCCTCGGTGGCTGTCGCCACCCCGTCGGTGGGTTCGTTCTCGGGCATGCGGGCAATCTCCCGTCAGGCCTCCGGGCGCACGGCCATGGCCAACCCTCAGGCGAACCGGCTTCATGCGCCGCACGGAAGCACTCCGTATGTCGTCAGCGTCGTCGCGTCCCGGCCCCGATGGCCGGCAACGACGACAAAAGTCGTTGGGGGCGCGCCCGTCCGTCCCCTAGGGGCCGGTGCCGTCTGCACGGCGCCGGTCCTACGACCGGGCGCTGACGAAGTCCTAGCCCGCGGTTCCCACCGGCTGCCCGAAGGCAGAGCCGCTAGCCGCCATGGCTTCATCGCCAGGCGGTACGGCCTCCCGGTCGGGATCCAGTGGATCCGCAAGCTCACCGGTCTCTGCGTTCAGCGGCCCCTGCGCCAGCCTGGTCACCAAGGGTGGTGACGGCGGCGCGAGGTCGGCCACTTGACGTAGCCCGGCGAGGACGTCGTCTGGTCGTACGGCAGGTGTTAGGTGCCGAACAACCATTCGAAGTATCGCATATGGACGGTCCGTCGCTATCCCGGCGCGCCGGTCCAGCTCGAAGGCGGACACGGCGGACCTGGCGTCGAAACGGCGCCGTCCCTTTTTTGTGAGGCGTTCGACCTCGATCTCTTCGGCGGCCATGAAGGCCCGCACGGCGTGTTCGGCGGTGTCGGGGGCGACGCCGTCGAGCCGTACCAGCCATTCTGACGCCTGCAGCCGGTCCGCGAACGTCGTGCCTACCGTGGCGGGGACGACATCGAGGATGTCGAGACCGTCGGGAAGCGCGGCGTCGAGGTCGGCAAGAACCTGCGCTGGCGCGCGGGTGTCGGTGAGCCCGATCTCGAGGTATTCCGCCTCACTGGCCACCCCTGTCGCTGCCGCGCCCGAATAAGAGATCTTCGGGTGCGGCGTGAATCCAGCACTGAACGCGACAGGTATCCCGGCGCGCCGGACGGCGCGTTCCACGGCCCGGGATATGTCACGGTGGCTCGTGAACCTCAGCCTGCCGCGCTTGGCATAGCGCACGCGCAGCCGCTGGGTCACGGGGGCCGGTGCTGGACCCTCCGGCATGGGAGCCAGGGCTCTAGTCCTTCCTACTCGTATCGAGTCAGACGTCTGATACCAGAGTACGGGGCATCTGGTCCGCTCGTATCCAGGCACCTGGCCCGGGAGCCTCCGCAGCCGCCCCGCCCCGGCCGCTGACGTACGTGTGACGCACACCAGCCACCTCAGGTTCACCACGGTACGGCACGCCCGGCGAGTACCGAACCGGCGAGTCCGCTCGCCGGTGGCGTGCCGGGTAGCAGACCACGCCTCAGACCAGGCCTCAGACCACGGTCAGCGGAAGCAGTTTCTTCCCGGTCGGGCCGATCTGGATCTCGGTGCCCATGGTGGGGCAGACCCCGCAGTCATAGCAGGGCGTCCACCTGCAGTCCTCGACCTCGGTCCCGTCCACGGCCTCCCGCCAGTCCTGCCAGAGCCACTCGCGGTCCAGCCCGGCGTCCAGGTGGTCCCAGGGCAGCACCTCGACCTCCTCGCGCTCCCGGACCGTGAACCAGTCCAGGTCCACCGGGCCGCCGGCGAAGACCTTCTCGGCACAGGACATCCAGCGCTGGTAGGAGAAATGCTCGGACCAGCCGTCGAACCGGCCGCCGTCCTCCCAGACCGCCCTGATGACCTGGCCGACCCGGCGGTCACCACGGGACAGCAGACCTTCGATGATCGAGGGCTTGCCGTCGTGGTAGCGCAGGCCGATGGCCTTGCCGTACTCCCGGTCGCGGCGCAACGCGTCCTTCAGCCCGAACAACCGCCGGTCGACGGTCTCGGCGTCGCACTGGGCCGCCCACTGGAACGGGGTGTGCGGCTTGGGCACGAAGCCGCCGATCGAGACCGTGCAGCGGATGTCACGGCGGCCGGTGGCGTCACGGCCGGCCTGGATGACGCGGCGGGCCATGTCGGCGATGGCCAGCACGTCCTCGTCCTCCTCGGTCGGCAGCCCGCACATGAAGTAGAGCTTGACCTGCCGCCAGCCGTTCTCGTACGCGGTCGTCACGGTGCGGATCAGGTCGTCCTCGGAGACCATCTTGTTGATGACCTTGCGCATCCGCTCGGAGCCGCCCTCGGGCGCGAACGTCAGGCCGGAGCGGCGACCGCCCCGGGAGAACTCGTTGGCGAGGGTGATGTTGAAGGCGTCCACCCGGGTGGAGGGCAGGGACAGCGAAGTGTTGGTGCCCTCATAGCGGTCCGCCAGGCCCTTGGCCATCTCGCCGATCTCACTGTGGTCCGCGCTGGACAGCGACAGCAGCCCGACCTCGTGGAAGCCGGACGCCTTGAGGCCTGCCTCGACCATGTCGCCGACCGTGGTGATCGAACGCTCGCGTACGGGACGGGTGATCATCCCGGCCTGGCAGAACCGGCAGCCGCGGGTGCAGCCGCGGAAGATCTCCACGCTGAACCGCTCGTGGACCGTCTCGGCCAGCGGGACGAGGGGCTTCTTGGGGTACGGCCACGCGTCCAGGTCCATCACGGTGTGCTTGACGACCCGCCACGGCACGCCCGGCCGGTTCGGCGCGACCCGCTGGATGCGGCCGTCCTCCAGGTAGCTCACGTCATAGAAACGCGGCACGTACACGCCACCGGACTTGGCCAGCCGCATCAGCAGCTCGTCCCGGCCTCCCGGGGAGCCCTCGCGCTTCCACTCCCGGATCACCTCGGTGATCGCCAGCGAGATCTCCTCGCCGTCGCCGAGCACGGCCGCGTCGAGAAAGTCGGCGATCGGCTCCGGGTTGAAGGCGGCATGGCCGCCGGCCAGCACGATCGGATGCTCGTCGGTCCGCTCGCTCGCGTCCAGCGGAATCCCGGCCAGATCCAGCGAGGTCAGCATGTTGGTGTAGCCGAGCTCGGTGGAGAACGACACCCCGAGAATGTCGAAAGCCGCCACCGGCCGGTGCCCGTCCACGGTGAACTGCGGGATGGCGTGCTCGCGCATGATCGCTTCGAGGTCGGGCCAGACGGTGTACGTCCGCTCGGCCAGCACGCCCTCACGCTCGTTGAGGATTTCGTAAAGAATCTGGACACCCTGATTGGGCAGGCCGATCTCGTAGGCGTCCGGATACATCAGCGCCCAGCGGACCTCAGCCTCGTCCCACTCCTTGACCTGGGAATTCAGCTCACCGCCGACGTACTGAATCGGCTTCTGCACCTGGGGCAGCAGTGGCTCCAAGCGCGGAAAGAGCGACTCGACGGGCATGAGAAACCTTCCAGAGTGGGAACAGGGATCAACTTCTCAGCGTACCTGTCAGGGTCAGTCGAAGTGGCGGCTGCGTACATGCACGGCCTGGAGCAGGCCGAAACCGATCATGTTGGCGAAGGTGGCCGAACCCCCGTACGACACGAAGGGCAGTGGCAGCCCGGTGATCGGCATGATGCCGACGCACATGCCGACGTTCTCGAAGGTCTGGAAGGCCAGCCAGCACACGACCCCGGTGGCCACCAGCGCGCCGAACATGTCCGCCGCCTGCGTCGCGATCCGCAGGCCACGCCACAGCAGGACGCCCAGCAGCAGCAGGATGACGGCGGCGCCCAGGAAGCCGAGCTCCTCCCCCGCGACGGTGAAGATGAAGTCGGTCTGCTGCTCGGGCACGAAGTGGCCGGTGGTCTGCTCGCCGTGGAACAGCCCCTTGCCGAAGATGCCACCGGAACCGACCGCGATCCTGGCCTGCTGGGCGTTGTAGCCGGCCCCGCGCGGGTCGGCCGCCGGGTTGGCGAAGGCGGTGAAACGCGCCACCTGGTACGGCTTGAGCAGCCCGAAGAACCAGGCCGAGAACGCGACCAGCAGACCCGAGCCGAGCAGGCCGGCCACCCAGAACTTCCGGGCGCCCGAGACGGCCAGCATGCCGAGGATCACGGCGGCGAACACCAGCGTGGTGCCGAGGTCGGGCTGCAGCATGATCAGGGCCATGGGCAGCCCCGCCAGTCCGAGAGCCCAAAGGATGTCGCGGCGGCCCGGCCCGACCTCGCCGTCCCGGGGCTCGCCCAGGATCATTCCGAGCAGCACCACCAGGCCCACCTTGGCGAACTCCGAGGGCTGGAGCTGGAAACCGCCGCCCAGCACGATCCAGGAGTGCGATCCGTTGATCGTGTCGCCGAGCGGGCTGAGCACGGCGAGCAGGCCCACGCAGGACAGCCCGTACAGGATGGGGGCGTAGGCCCGCAGCAGCCGGTAGTCCAGCAGCGTCACCACCGCGCCGAGCACCGCGCCGATCAGCAGATTCAGCAGGTGTTTCTTCAGGAACCCGGCCGGGTCCTCATGATGCTCGATCAGCAGGGCGTGGGTGGCGGACCACACCAGCAGCGAGCCCATCACCGACAGCGCGACCACCGGCAGGATCAGCACCCAGTCCAGGCGGCGCAGCGTCGAGTCATGAGCCGCCACCCTGCGCAGCAGCGACGACCTCATTCCATAGCTGCCGATCACGGGGCCGCCACCGTTCCGTCCGGGCGGAAGCTGGGCAGCGCGTCGGGGAGCTTGCCATAGGGCAGTGCCGCCGGCTGGCCGCGCAGCCCGAAGATCGCTTCCCAGATCTGCCGTACGGCGGGGGCGGCGTACTGGCCACCGGTACCCGCCTGGCTGATCATGACCACCGTGACCAGGCGCGGGCTGTCAGCCGGGGCGAAGGAGGCGAACCAGGCGGTGTCCTTCTTGCCGTAGACCTCGGCGGTACCGGTCTTTCCGGCGATCGCCACCTTCTTGAAATCGAATCCGGCGAATGCGCCTTTCGCGGTGCCCTCGGTGGGCACTCCGGCCAGGGCCTTGCGCAGGTACGTCAGCACCTCCGGGTTGACCGGCAGCTTGGGACCGGCGGGCGGGTCGATCCGGCGCACCACGGTGCCGTCCGGCCGGACCACCGCGCGGGCCAGCCGCGGCGTGACCAGGGTGCCGCCGTTGGCCACCGCGGCGTACGCCCGGGCCAGCTGCAGCGGGGTCACCAGCACATCGCCCTGGCCGACCGCGAAGTTGGCCGCGTCACCGGCCCGCCACATGTAGCCCTCGGCGCAGTTCTCCCGGGCGATGGCCTTGAGGTAGCCCTCCCGGTCCGGCGGCTCTCCCGGGTAGCCGGTTTTGGCATGCTTGCAGTCGGACTTCTTCGTGGCGTCCCAGTAGGACTGCTTCCAGCCCCGGTCCGGGATGCGCCCGGCCGACTCGCTCGGCAGGTCGATGCCGGTCCGCCTCCCGAAGCCGTACGCCCGCGCCATCTTCACCATCGGGTCCTTGGGGCTCTTGACCGGGTGGACGGCGCCGTCGCGCTGCCACTCCTCGTAGGCGAACTTGTAGAAGATCGTGTCGCAGGAGACCACGATGGCGGTGTGCAGGTTCATCGAGCCGTGGGCCTGGCCCTCGAAGTTGTGGAAGGCCCGGCTGCCGACGTCATAGGACCCCGGGCAGTCGTAGGTGCCGTTCAGGCTGTAGCCGTCGCCCACCGCGGCGGCCAGCGATGAGATCTTGAACGTGGAGCCGGGGGCGAACATCCCCTGGGTGGCCCGTGAGATGAGTGGTTCGCCCTGGCCCTTGCCGAGCAGCCCGTCGTATTCGGTCTGCGAGACGCCGCCGGTCCAGATGTTGAGGTCGTACGACGGGTAGCTGGCCAGCGCCACCACCTGGCCGGTCCGCACGTCCATGACGACCCCGGCGGCGGAGTCGGCCTTGCCGCCGTCGTGGCGGACGTTCTTGACGGCCTTCATCACGGCGTCCTCGACCGCGCCCTGCACCTTGGCGTCGAGGTTCGTCACCAGATTGCCGCCGGGCCGGGGGGCCTGCTCGCTGGCGATGCCGGTCACCCGGCCCTTGCTGTCGACATTGACCTTCCGGATGCCGGGACCGCCGCGCAGATCGGTGTCGTAGCGAGCCTCCAGCCCGTCCCTGCCGATCAGGTCGACACCGCTGAACCCGGTGACCTTCAGGCCCTTGCGCTGGTCGAGCTCCTCCTGGGTGATCGGCTGCAGATAGCCGAGGGCCTGGGCGGCGCTGGCCCCGTCCGGCCGGGGGTAGTCGCGTACCGCCTGGACCGTCGCGCTCACCCCGGGGAAGTCCTCCTGGCGTTCCACGATCTGCAACGCCTTCTTCGGCTCGATCTTGTTGTCGACCGGGATCGGCTGGTACGGCGAGCCCGGCCAGCAGGGCCGTTTGGTCACCGGGCCGCACAGCCGGACGCGCTGGTTGAGCTGGTCGTAGGTGATCCCCAGGACCTTGGCGAGCCGGGTCAGCACGGTCTTGCCGCCGTCCTTCTGTCTGGACAGCGTCGTGCGGTCCACCGACACCACCAGGGCGGTACGGTTGCGCACCAGCGGCCGGCCCATGTCGTCGAGGATCTGGCCGCGTACGGCGGGGACCACGATGTCGCGGGTGCGGTTCTCGGCGGCGACCTGGCGGTAGTGCTTGCCGTCCATCACCTGCAGGTTCCACAGCCTGCCGACCAGGATGACCAGCAGCGACAGCACCAGGACGTGCAGCACCACCAGCCGCTGGTGGGATCTGCTGTTCATCAGATCCGCTCCCGTGACATCGCCCGGTAGCGGGCGGGGGCGAGATCGAACCGACCCGGGCTCCGGCCCCGGTCGACGCGCCGGGTGACCCGGAGCACCGCCCAGACCACGAACGGACTGGCGAGCACGTCGTAGAGCACCGACAACGGCACCATCCGGGAGATGATCGCCCAGGTGGCCCGCGGATCGCCGAGCAGCATTCCGACTCCCGCGTAGAGCACCGAGCCGGCCAGTGCCCCGGCGGCCACGGCCACGAACGGCACCACCGACGAGCGGTCCATCTCCGCGCTGGCCAGCCCGCAGATGTAGCCGACGAGGCAGTAGACGAGCGCGTACCGCCCGATCGTGTGGTCGGCGGGCGGCATGATGTCGGCGGCCAGCCCGGCGGTGAACCCGGCGACGAGACCCAGCATCTCGCCGTTCACCAGCGCCAGCGCCACCACGGTGAGCAGCACCAGATCGGGCGTGACCGAGCCGGGCAACGGCAGCCGGTTGGCCACCGCCACCTGCAGAACGAGCGCGACCACCATCACCAGCACCGCCCAGAGCCTGTGGTTGCCTGGGGCCGTATCAGATGTGCTCAGCATGTAGGCGTCTCCCCCGAGAGGTGCTCAGCCCCGCGCCATGGTCGGCTTGGGCGGCAGGATGGAGTCGTGCGGGTCGGTCTTGGGCGGCTCGACCACCACGCCGACGACGTCCAGGCTGGCGAAGTGGACGAAGGGACGGACATAGGCGGTGCGGGTCAGTGACCCGGGCGTCTTGACCACCCGGTCGACGGTGCCGATCGGCAGTCCCGAGACGTAGGGACGTTCCCCGTCCGAGCCCAGGGTGACGATCCGCTGTCCCGGCGTCATCGGCGCGTTGGCGTCGAGCAACTGGAAGCTCAGCGGGGTGGTGGTGCCGCCCAGCCCCCTGCGGCCCCTGCCCTGTGTGATCCCGATCTGCATCGAGCCCTCCACCCGGCTGCCGACCGCCGACGCGGCGTCGGTGGCGAGCAGCACTGTCGCGGTGGAGGGCCCCACCCGGGTGACCCGGCCGACCAGCCCGTCGGCCGCCATCACGGTCATGTCCGTCCGCACCCCGCTACCGCTGCCGGCGTTGATCGTGACGGTGTCCTCGAAGCCCTGGCCCGCCGAGATCACCTCCGCCGCGACGATCTTGTACGAGCCGAGGCCGGCGGGACGGAGCAGCTTGTCGAGTTGGTCGGCGCGGCCCTTGTCCAGCTGGTTCGCTTGGACCTGCTCGCGGAGCCGCTCGTTCTCGCGTTGTAGCCCTTCGGCCTTCTTACGCTCGCTCGGCGCGTCCGTGATGGCATCGACGGTGCTGCCGATCGGGTGCACGATGGCGGCCGCGGTGCGCTCGATCGGCCCGAAGATCGCCGCACCGACCCCGCGCAGGCCGCGCAGGGGCGAGTCCTGCCCGCCCCGGTAGTCGACGGTGATCAGTGCCAGGGCGACGAGCAGCAGTGTGCCGAGCACGAAACGGTTGCGCCGGGAGTCCCTCACGAGCTCAGTGACGTGCCTCGGGGACGAGCACCTGGCGCAGGGACTCGAAATCTTCCACGCACTTGCCGGTGCCGATGACCACCGAGTCCAGCGGGTTGTCCACAAGATGAATCGGCATGCCCGTCTCCTCACGGAGCCGCTCGTCGAGGTTCTTCAGCAGTGCTCCGCCGCCGGTGAGCGCGATCCCCCGGTCCATGATGTCGCCGGAGAGCTCGGGCGGGCACTTGTCGAGGGTGGTCTTCACCGCGTCGACGATGGCGTTGACCGGCTCCTCGATGGCCCGGCGCACCTCCTCGGCGGAGATGACGATCGTCTTGGGCAGCCCGCTCACCAGGTCCCGGCCGCGGATCTCGGCGTGCGGCTCGTCTTCGCCGAAGGGATAGGCGGAGCCGATGGCCATCTTGATCTCCTCTGCGGTGCGCTCCCCGAGCATCAGGGAGTACTCCTTCTTCGAGAAGGTGATGACCGCCTGGTCGAGCTCGTCTCCGCCGACCCGCACGGACTGACTGGTGACGATGCCGCCGAGCGAGATGATCGCGACCTCGGTGGTGCCGCCGCCGATGTCGACGACCATGTTGCCGGTCGGCTCGTAGACGGGCAGCCCGGCGCCGATCGCGGCCGCCATGGGCTCCTCGATGATGTAGACCCGGCGCGCTCCCGCCTGGTAGCCGGCGTCCTTCACGGCCCGCTGCTCGACCCCGGTGATGCCGCTGGGAACCGCCACCACGATCCGCGGCTTGGCGAAGTGCCGCCGCTTGTGCACCTTCTGGATGAAGTAGCGCAGCATCCGCTCGGTGACGTCGAAGTCGGCGATGACGCCGTCCTTCAGCGGGCGGATCGCGACGATGTTGCCCGGCGTCCGGCCGATCATGCGCTTGGCCTCGATGCCGACCGCAACGATTTTGCCCGTGTTGGTGTTGATCGCGACGACGGACGGTTCGTTGAGAACGATGCCGCGGCCGCGGACATAGACCAGAGTGTTCGCTGTGCCTAGATCGACCGCCATGTCACGGCCCAGGAACGACAGCTTGTTGCCCATGGAGTTTAGGGAGCCCTTCCTGCTGGCGGACGTGCAGAGCGGCATGCTCATCGTAACGCGATAAAGACTGCCAGGGCAGGCACCGGGACAATGCGAGTTGTCCGAAATTCCAGCCATGCCGAGACAAGTTTCTGACAAAGAACGCGCGGGCCGGATGTCCGGCCCGCGCGCTCCCGCCTTTTTCTTCGATCGCTCGCCCGGGGCGCTCGGTGCGTCCGCTAGGCGGGATGCCCAGTTGGCAGGTGACTTACACCAGTCCGGGGAAGAACAACTCGATCTCGCGCTTCGCCGAATCGGACGAATCGGACCCGTGTACGACATTCTCGCCGATCTCCAGGGCGAGGTCACCGCGGATCGTGCCGGGCGTCGCCTTGACCGGATCGGTCGCGCCGGCCAGCGCACGGAAGGCCTCGATGGCCCGGGGGCCCTCGACCACCAGGGCGACCAGCGGGCCGCCGGTGATGAAGTCGACGAGCTCGCCGAAGAAGGGGCGCTCACGATGCTCGCCGTAGTGCTCCTCGGCCGTCTCGCGGGTCAGCGTGCGCAACTCCAGCGCGACGATCGTCAGACCCTTACGCTCGAGCCGCGAGATGACGTCGCCGACGACGCCACGACGGACACCGTCGGGCTTGACCAGAACAAGAGTGCGCTCGGACACGGAAATTCCCCTACCTAGATCTGAGATGGCCTTGCCCACGGTGCTGCACGCGGGCCGCGCGCGAAGCCTACTTGATGGCGCCGGCTCCGCTCGCTCGGACCGGCGGACGCATCGGCACGGTGTCGCGCGGCGGCCCGGACCGCGTCCGGAGCCTGCCACCGGGGCCGGGGCCGGGGCGTTCAGGCCTCGCTGCGGCGCCGCCGGCCGGCCAGTGCCGACGCACCCGCCAGGAGCACGGCGATCACCCCGGCCACGACGAGCCAGATCCGGAATCCCGCGGTGAGCGCGTACACCGCGTTCTGCATTCCGCCGCCGACTTTTACCACGGCGTTCACCTTCGCCACCTGCAAGGGACCGATCACCAGGAAGCCGGAGAGCACGGCCGGGAAGCAGAGCGCCAGGCCGAAGAGCGCCGCGCCGAGTCCGGCGGACCGCAGGGAGGCGGCGAGCGCCATCCCGATCCCGCCCCCGAGGGCGACCAGCGGGACGCACAACAGCCAAGGGCTGGATCCGGCATCGGTGGTCAGCAGGATGAGGACCGCCACGACGGCCAGCCCGTGGCCGCCCAGCACGATGCCCAGCCCGCTCCGCCGGGCGGCCCCTTCCTCGTGCTCTCTCGCCCCGGCCATGTCCCCGGCGCCGGAGACGCCGACGAGGAGAGCACCGGCCAGTGCGGCGGCGGCCCCGGCCGCGAAGGGCAGCAGCGAGATCGTCTGCGGCCCCTCCCTGGTGCTCATGAGCCCGGCGAGCGGGGAGACCACCGGCACCGTGAGCAGACCG
Organism: Streptosporangiaceae bacterium; assembly: GCA_025964695.1. Taxonomy (GTDB): domain Bacteria; phylum Actinomycetota; class Actinomycetes; order Streptosporangiales; family Streptosporangiaceae; genus Actinomadura_E. The sequence goes on from JAOPYK010000241.1 coordinate 11,583, forward strand.
GTGCTCACCATGACGACCGCGCATCCCAGCGGGCTGCCGGTGGTGGCGTCGCGGGTGCCGACGAGGGCGAGCCCGAGCAGGGCGGCCAGGCCGATCCCGGCGACCACGAGCTGGGCACCGGGCGACCAGCCATAGGTGGTCACCACCGCCAGGAAGGCGAATCCCGCGGCGGGTGCGACGAGGAGCAGCAACTGGGTCCGCTCGGTGGGACGCAGGACCGGGCGCTCACCCACGATCATGCGGCTGCGGAAGATCCCGAACAGACCGGTGGCCGCGAGGGCGGCCCCGACCAGCCAGGGGTAGGGCTGGAGCACGGACCGCCATTGGCCGGCCGCCCGTGGCACTCCGTACAGCGCGAGAGGCATCGTGACCAGGAGCGACGCGGCGAAGATTCCCGCCCAGACGGCGCTGAGGGCCCGACCGCCGCGTTGCCAGACCAGGACGAGGGTCGCGGGCAGCACGGCCCCCGCGCCCAGTCCCTGCGCGCCCCTGGCCACGCCGATCACGGGCACGGAGTGCGCGATCTGGACGATGAGCTCGCCGCCGAGGAGGCAGCACAGGCCGGTCAGCAGGATCACCCAGGCGGAGAAACGCCGGGCGAGCACGGCGCACAGCGGCACCGCGAGGAGCATCGCGGGCAGGACGAGCCCGTTGGCGCGGACCAGGTCGGCGGCCTGGGCGCCGCGCAGCCCGAGCTCGCTCACCGCCTGCGGGAGGATGTAGGAGACGGTGTTGGGCACCACGAGCGCGACGATCGGCAGCGCCGTGAACGCCACGAGCAGTGTGATCAGGAGGCCGAACCGGTCCGGGCCGGCATCGGAGCGCGGCTGCCGGGCGGTCTCCCATGCATCGTCCGGCACCGGGTCCGGGGAATGTTCCGCATGGGGCTGAGGGAAAGAGGTGGACACTGGCTGTCCTCCGGGAAGGGATCGGCATCCACCACATATCGACAAGGCATGACATAAACGCACTTTTGGCATTACGCCCGATTTATGCGTTTGTCGCAGATTGTGGATATCGGCGGATGGATTCGATATGCCATCTCGCCGGAGATTAGCGCGCCTAGCGGCTTTCCACCGTGCGTCCGAGCCAAATAGCCGTAATCCAAAGTGCGGCAAAAATGGCACCGAGGAAGAACATGGTAGAAACCACAAATCCGCTGAGGATGACCAGAACCTGCAGCACGCTTCCGGCCACATACGCCCATCGGTACCGCAGCAGCCCGGTGAGCAGGATGCACAGGACCGCCGCCGTGCCGCCCGCGATGCCCGCGGTCCTCGCATCGGCGTGCACCACCGCGATCGCCACCGGGATGGCCAGCGCGATCACGATCGCCTCACAGGCCAGCACCATCGCACACAGCCTTCTCATGCCCGGGTTCACCGGCGGCCCTCCACCCGCAGCAGCGTCCGGGCATCGCCCGCGGTCACGACCGAACCGGTGATCAGCACCCCGGCCCCCTGGTACTCGCCGGTCTCCTCGGCCAGCCCAAGGGCCTGATCGATGGCGTCGTCCAGCCGGTCCGCCAGGTGCACCCGGTCCGCGCCGAAGATCCCTTCCGCCAGATCACCGAGCTCCTCAGCCGGCATCGATCGCGGCGAGGAGTTGGGGCTGACGACCAGCTCGGCGAGCACGGGCTCCAGCTCCTCGAGCAGGCCCGTCACGTCCTTGTCGGCGGCGACGGCGAGAACGCCGACCAGCCGGGTGAATCCGAACTCCTCGACGACGGCCTGGACACTGGCGGCCATCCCCGCCGGGTTGTGCGCCGAGTCGAGCAGCACGGTCGGCCCGGTCCGGGCGATCTCCAGCCGCCCCGGCGAGGACGACCTCGCGAAGGCGGCCTGCACCAGCTCAGGGTCGAGCTGGCCCTCGCCCCCCTCGAACATCCCCATGCTCTCGGCGCCCCGGGTGGCGTCCTCGAGCTTCACGTCGCCGAGCGCCGTCGGCGCCCCGCTGGCGAACGCCTCCACCGCGGCGAGCGCGCAGACGGCATTGCCCGCCTGGTACTCACCGAACAGCGGAAGGTAGATCTCGTCGTAGACGCCGTGCAGGCCCTGCAGCCGCAGCAGCTGGCCGCCGACCCCGATCTCGCGGCCCAGCACGCCGAAGTCGACGCCCTCGCGAACGGCGAGCACCCCGGTCTCGGCGACCCGGCCGGCCAGCACCTCGGCCGCCTCCGGCTGCTGCCGGCCCAGCACCGCGATCGCGCCTGGCTTGATGATCCCGGCCTTCTCACCGGCGATCTCCTCGATCGTGTCGCCCAGGTAGTCCGTATGGTCCAGCCCGATGGGGGTGACCACGGTCACCGTGCCGTCGGCGACGTTGGTGGCGTCCCACGTCCCGCCCATGCCGACCTCCACCACGGCGACGTCCACCGGGGCGTCGGCGAACGCGGCGTACGCCATGGCCGTCAGCACCTCGAAGAAGCTCAGCCGGACGCCGCGCTTGTCGTCGATCAGCTCGAGGTACGGGGCGAGGTCGGCGTAGGTGCCGGCGAAGTGGGTTTCGCTGATCGGCTCCCCGTCGATCTCGATCCGCTCCCGCAGCGTGGTCAGCTGGGGGCTGGTGTAGAGCCCGACGCGCAGTCCGCGCTCCCGTAGGAGCGCGTCGATCAACCGCGCGGTGCTCGTCTTGCCGTTGGTGCCGCTCACATGGATGACGGGGTAGGCCCGCTGCGGCTCCCCCAGGAGGTCCATCAGATCGCGGATCCGGTCGAGGCTCGGATCGATCTCCCACTCGACCCCGCGCTCCATGATCGCGGCGATGACGGCTCGGTAATCGGCAGGCTGGGACACGGAACTCACAGTGCTCGCGGGCGGGTCACTCGGTGGCGGGACGGACTCACTATAGAAGCCTACTTCGCCCCCCGGTCCGGGCCGGTGACGGGACACCGGGGTACGGGCCGGCCGCGCGGTCCCCATATCGTGAGACGGGCCCACTGTGGGCGGAGGCATCCGATTGGAAGGATCGAGTGACGGCCGGCATCGACGTGTTCTTCCGGGAGTGGCAACGCCGCCGGCCCGGGCAGACCCGCAGCGTGGACCGGGCGAGAGCGCTGGCCACGGAGGTGGGGCTCCTCGAACCCGGGGTTCCCGTGCTGACCGTGGTCGGATCGAAGGGCAAGGGCACCGCCGCGACCTTCGCCTCGGCCTATCTCGCCGCCGCCGGGCTGCGTGTCTGCACGGTGACCAGTCCGGCCCTGCGCAGCGATCGAGAGCGCATCCGTGTGGACGGCCGGGCCCTGTCGGAGCGCGAGTTCCGCGACGTGGCCGGCCGTCTCGGCCGCGCGCTGGACGCCCTTCCAGAGCCGGGCGACGGTTACCTCTCCCCCTCCGGCCTGTTCACCCTCGGCGGGGTGCTCCAGGCCCGGACGGCGGGTGCCGACGTCATAGTGCTCGAAGCGGGCAGAGGCGGCAGGTCCGACGAGGTGAGCCTGTTCCCGCCCGCCGTCGCCGCGTTCACCCCGATCTTCGCCGAGCACGTGGGCGTGCTCGGTGACACCCCGGCGGCAATCGCCGAGGAGAAGGCCGGAGTGACCGACGCAGCGACCGGGGCCGTCGTATCGGCGCCGCAGTCGCCCGAGGTCACCGAAGCGATCGCCCGTACCCTGCGGGAACGCGGGATCACCCTGGAGACACTGGACGAACATCACCCTGCGGTGCCGGTCGATCCGCTCCCGGGCGGCTTCGGCCGGGTCAACGCCCTGCTCGGCTGCGCGGCCGCCAAGCGCCTGCTCGAGGTGCGCGCGATGGCCGCCCCTCCGCCCGGCCGGCTGGCGTCGGTCATGTCCTCGGTCACCGTGCCCGGCCGCCTGTCCTGGCATCCTGTGCCCGGTACGGGCTCGGAGATCCTGGCCGACTGCGCCATCAGCGGGCCCGGGGTCGCCGCCGCCCTCGCCGCGGCCCGGCGGCGCTGGGGGACGATCGACCACGTATTCGTCTGCCTGCCGGACGACAAGGACGTGGCGGGCGCGATCAGCGAACTCGGGGATCTGCCGGTGACCTTCATCCGCCTTCCGTACCGGCGTCTCGGGTTCACCCACCCGCTGCCGCCTGGCTGGCAGGTGGGCCGGGCCGACGACCTCACCCGGAGCATCCTGGAGAGCTCCGGTGAGCACGTCGTCGCGCTGGGGACCGTCTACTTCGTCGGGCGCGTTCTCGAACTGCTCGACGCGCGCACCGACCGGCTCTTCACCGTCCCAGATCACGACCTGGACGACACCCCGGATGACCGACCGGGCCGTCCGGGATGATCGGACGCTCACCCCCGACCGGGAATCACCGGTCCGATCCGGGGCAGACACCTGAGAGACGGTCACCGGGCCGACCAGCGGAAACCGGCCCCGGTCCGCAGGAAGGGACGCAGCGATGTACGAGAAGATCCTTGTCGCGGTCGACGACTCCCCCGAGCGGAAGACCGTGCTGGAGCACGCCGCGAGGTTCGCCGAGGCCACCGGCGCCGCCGTGCACGTCCTGCACATCCAGACGATCGACACCGGCTTCATGGGCGCCGGAATCGTCGAGGAGGACAGCGGCCAGGTCCACGAGCTGGTGGCATCCTCGATCAAGGAACTGGCCACGCGGGGCATCACCACCGACGGTGAGATACGTGAGGCCGTACGGCCCGACGTCGCCGCGACGGTGCTCTCGGCCGCCGCCGACCAGCGGGCCGACCTCATCGTCCTGGGCGTCCGCCGGCACGGCGGCCTGACCGGGCTGGTCCTCGGCAGCGTCGCCGACGGAGTCACCCACGGCACCCCGCCCTGCCCTGTCCTCCTGGTGCCCTGACGCCTCGCTCGTCCCTGGCCGGAGCCGTGCGACCTGCGCGCGGGCTCCGGCGAGGGCCGAGCGATGAGCAACCCAGGCGGTCAGGCGACGGGCAGGGCGGCGAGCTGTGCTTCGAGGCGGGTGACGTCGGTCTGGGACTGGGCGAGGCGGTCACGGTTCTTGGCGACCACGGCCTCGGGGGCCTTGGCCATGAACTCGGCGTTGGCCAGCTTGCGGGTGGCCTGCTCTATCTCCTTCCGGGCCGCGGCCAGATCCTTCTGCAACCGGGCCCGTTCCGCCTTCACGTCGATCGAGCCGGCGGTGTCGAGTTGAACCGACAGCCCCTCGACGGGCAACATCGCGGTGGGCGTGAAACTCTCACCCGGAAGCGTCAGCCGCAGCAGGGACCGGATGGCCTGCTCGTGCGCCGCCATGGGGGTGCCCTCGATGCCGGAGAGCGCCGCCGCCACCCGCTGGCCCGGCTTGAGGCCCTGGTCGGAGCGGAACCGCCGGACCTCGGTCACCAGCCGCTGCAGGGAGGCGATCTCGGCTACGGCCCCGGCGTCGTACGATCCCGGCTCGTCGGCGATCCGCGGCCAGGCCGCGACCATAATGGATCTCTCGTCGTCGGTCCCCTGGAGGGCCAGCCACAGCTCTTCGGTGATGAACGGGATGAAGGGATGCAGCATCCGCAGCAGCGTGTCGAGCACCTCGCCGAGCACCCTGCGGGTCGTGCCGGCCGCGGCGCCGCCCTCGGTGAGGGGCACCTTGGCCAGCTCGACGTACCAGTCGCAGAACTCGTCCCAGGCGAAGTGGTAGAGCGTCTCACAGGCCTTGGCGAAGTCGAAGGCCTCGAAGTACGCGTCGACCTCGCGTACGACCTCGTGCAGCCGCGACAGGATCCAGCGGTCGGCGACCCCCGGCGAGCCGGGCAGCGGACCCGCGACGGTCGCACCGTTCATCAGGGCGAACCGGGTGGCGTTCCACAGCTTGTTGCAGAAGTTCCGCGAGCCCTGCGCCCACTCCTCGGCGACCGGCACGTCACCACCGGGGTTGGCGCCGCGCAGCAGCGTGAAGCGGGTGGCGTCGGCGCCGTATCGCTCGATCCAGTCCAGCGGGTCCACGACGTTGCCGAACGACTTGGACATCTTCTTGCCGTACTGATCGCGAACCATGCCGTGCAGGGCGATGGTCTCGAACGGCGGGACGCCGTCCATGGCGTACAGGCCGAACATCATCATCCGGGCGACCCAGAAGAAGAGGATGTCGTAGCCGGTGACCAGCACGCTGGTCGGATAGAACCGCTTCAGATCCGCGGTCTCGTCGGGCCAGCCGAGCGTGGAGAACGGCCACAGAGCACTGGAGAACCAGGTGTCGAGCACGTCGGTGTCCTGGGTCCAGCCCTCGGGGGCCGTCTCGTCGGGCCCGGCGCAGACCATTTCCCCTGACGGGCCGTACCAGACCGGGATGCGGTGTCCCCACCACAACTGACGGCTGATGCACCAGTCGTGCATGTTGTCGACCCAGGCGAAGTAGCGGGCGGCCAGCTCCGGCGGATGGATCTTCACCCGGCCGTCGCGCACCGCGTCGCCGGCCGCTCTGGCCAGCGTCTCCACCTTGACGAACCACTGCAGGGACACCCGGGGTTCGACCACGGTGGCGCACCGCTGGCAGTGGCCGACCGAGTGCTCGTACGGACGGATCTCCTTGACGATGCGGCCGTCCTCGCGCAGCGCCGCGACCACGGCGGGCCGCGCCTCGAAGCGGTCCAGGCCCTCGAAGGGGCCGTGGGCGGTGATGACCCCGCGCTCGTCGATGACCGTCAGGAAGGGCAGCGAGTGCCGGCGGCCGATCTCGAAGTCGTTGGGGTCGTGCGCCGGGGTCACCTTGACGGCGCCGGTGCCGAACTCTGGGTCGACATGCTCGTCGGCGACGACGGGGATGCTGCGGCCGGTCAGCGGCAGCTCGACCTCGCGGCCCACCAGGTGGGCATAGCGCTCGTCGGCGGGGTGCACGGCCACGGCGGTGTCGCCGAGCATGGTCTCGGCCCGGGTGGTCGCCACCACTATCTCGGTGTCGCCGGAACCGTAGCGGATGGAGACCAGCTCACCCTCGCGGTCGGCGTGCTCGACCTCGATGTCCGACAGCGCGGTCAGGCAGCGCGGGCACCAGTTGATGATCCGCTCGGCCCGGTAGATGAGGCCGTCCTCGTAGAGCCGCTTGAAGATCGTCAGCACGGCCCGGGACAGCCCGGAGTCCATGGTGAAACGCTCGCGGGACCAGTCGACGCTGTCGCCGAGTCGCTTCATCTGACCGAGGATCCGGCCGCCCGACTCGGCCTTCCACTGCCACACGCGCTCGACGAAAGCCTCCCGCCCGAGGTCGTGCCGGGACAGGTTCTCCTTGGCCAGCTCGCGCTCGACGACGTTCTGCGTGGCGATGCCCGCGTGGTCCATGCCCGGCAGCCACAGCGCCTCGTAGCCCTGCATACGGCGGCGGCGGATCAGCGCGTCCTGGATGGAATGGTCCAGGGCGTGCCCCATGTGCAGCGAGCCGGTCACGTTGGGCGGCGGGATCACGATCGAGAAATGCGGCCTGCCGGGGTCGCGCGCCGGGTCGGCGGCGAAGAGGCCCGCCGATATCCAGCGGTCGTACAGCTTGCCTTCGACATCCGCGGGCGCGTACTGGGTCGGCAGCGCCTGCGCGGTGGAGGTCGGGTCGGTCGTGGTGGGCTCGGTCACGGGGGAAAAGTCTACTGGCCGTACGTGCCCGGATCTCGCTCTCCCTTCTGCACCATTTCCCCCAATAGAGCACAATGTCCTCTGCTGACACAGACCACATCGCCGAGGGCGGCACAGCGGGGCGATGCAGAGGGGAAACAGGATGAGTGGTTGGAACGCGCCCCCTGGCGGGCAGGCACCTGGCGGCGGACCAGGCTATGGCCCACAGCAGCCCGGCCAAGGGCAGCCACAGCCCGGCTACGGACAGCCGAACGGTTACGAACAGCAGAGCGGTTACGGACAGCCGAACGGTTACGAACAGCAGAGCGGTTACGGACAGCCGAACGGCTACGAACAGCAGAGCGGTTACGGACAGCAGCCTGCTTACGGCCAGCAGGGTGGATATGGGCAGCAACCTGCTTACGGCCAGCAGGCTGGATATGGGCAGCAGAGCGGGCAGCAGGGGATTTACGGGCAGCCGCAGGGTCAGCCGCAGTACGGGCAGGCTCCGTACGGCCAGCCAGGACCGCAGCAGCCCTATGGCCAGGCGCCCTACCCGCCGGCCAAGAAGTCGAACGCGGGCCTGATCGTCGGCCTGTTCGTCGGCGCCGTCGCCCTGATCGTGGTCATCGTCGTTGTGGTGGTCGTGGCCTCCGGGGGCAGCGGCAAGCAGTACCAGATCGCCACGCCGAGTTCCGCCGGCGGGCTCAGCCAGGACACCAGCAGCGACTCGCTGCTCAGATCCGCAGCCGCGGGTGCCAAGGGCCAGGTCCAGTCGTCGCTCGGCGGCCGGGTGGACAACGTGGTCTCCGCGACCTACGTGGACGGAAACCGCAAGATCCTTTTTGTCGGGGCCACCGGGAAGTTCCAGAACCCGGACAACCTGGTCAGCAAGTTGCGCGGCAGCGGATCCGGCGCGGGCACCACCCAGGGCGTCTCCTTCTCCTGGACGGAGACCGACCCTGGGGTTCACGGCGGCAAGGGCGCCTGCGGGGAAGGCCGCTCCACGTCGCTGACCACCGTGCGGGTCTCTTTCTGCGCCTGGCAGACGACCTCCACCTTCGGCGAAGTGATGGTGATGCCCAGCGTGACGTCCATAGGCTCGAGTTCCTCCACCACGAGTGTCTCGGCCAGTGAGCTCGGCGGCATCATGCGCCGGATGCGGCCCGATCTGGAGCAGGCGAAGTAAGCACGCAACCGCGAAGGGGTGTGGCCGGTCGCCGGTCACGCCCCTTTCCGCGTCCCCTTGCCCTGTACCCCTGCCCTCGCCCTGTGCCCTGTGCCCCTGCCCTCGCCCTGTGCCCCTGCCCTTGCCCTGTGCCCTTGCAGTGTCCGTGCAGACCGGGACACCGCTCCCCCGGGCGCCAGATGGCGGGGACCACCCGACGAGAGCGCGCAGGGGTCCTCACCGGCGGAGACGGCCGATGGTTGCGGCCCGGGTCCCGACCGACTCGGGACTCCGGTCACCTGACGCCCGTGACGGCGGTGCGCCAGAGTTCCAGGCGTACCCCTTCCAAGGAGGATCGCGATGAGACGCATCGCGGACGGCCTCGTCACGGCTGGTCTCGCCCTTGGCTCACTGACCGCCTGTGGCGGCGGAGGCGGAGCCCCCGCCGTCAAGCCCGGCGCTCCCGGCCGCGGCCGGCAACCCGGCCGGCACCGGCACCCCGCTCAGTCCACCTTCGGCTCCGTGACGAGTTTCGGCAAGGACGTGACGCGGACGGCGGAGCAGATGCGCAGGATCCGCGTTGACGTCGAGAAGGCGGCCTGACTGGGTGCTCGCCGCGAACAGGGGCCGCGGCGAGCACCATTGCCACTCTCGCCGGGACGCCGGCCCCCTGACACCGGGATCACCCCGCCACGACAGTGGTGCCGAGGACCGGTTCAGTGATCCGGGCGCGGCGCTGACCGATCTCACCCAGAAGGCGCGCCGATCGGGCACCGACATCACCCCCGTCGGTTCCGCCTTCGACGATGGCCGCGCGCTCTGCCTTCGCCGGCAGGCGTCGACCGGAGACACCACGGCCGTGACCGCCTGCTATTCGGTCAATTCGACCACGCTCCTCCTCGTGCTCGGAGGCAAGTCCATCCAAGAGGTCTCGAACGCGATGGTCCGGATGGAGCCGGCACTGAAGACCCGATGATCTTTTCCCGTACCGGCCGTGACGCAAGTCCCGTGACGTTGGGACGCCGTGCACCGGAGAGTGAGAACGATGACCAGCCGGGAGGTGTTCTGATGCGTACAGTCGTCGCGGCCGCTCGCGCCGTGAGCACCACCCGGATGCGCACCGGAGCGTCGTACGCGCCGGTGTACGGCTTGACGCTGGTGGTGATCGGCGCAGCGTACTGGGGGCTGGCCAGGATCACCGAACCGCTCGCCCCGGCCGCCACCCACCTCGGCGGGCTGGCCGGGGCGTTCGCCGCGGGTGCCGTCGTCCGCCAGCTGCTGGACCGGCTGCGGAATCGGCTGCGGAGGGCCGCCCACCGGCGGCCAGGAGCCGAACCCGAACCCTCCCTCCCGGCCGACCGGCTCGGCCCTCTGGCGCATGCGGCACCGGGAGCTGCGGAGGCCCTGGTCACGGCGATCACCATCGTGCGGGAGACGCTGGGCGTGCCGGGCGCCGCGGTCGAGGCGGGCGGCGAGACCTACGTCAGCGGAGAGGTCGGCGAGCGGCCACACCTGGTACCGCTGGTCTGGCATGGCCAGCCGGTGGGCCAGATGCTGATCGGCCGCGCCGCGCCGCCCGGGCAGCAGCTGGACGAGCGGCTGCTCGGCATGCTGACCCTGCACCTGGCCGATGTCACGCATGCCGTACGGCTCAGCACGGACCTGCAGCGTTCGCGAAAGCGGATCCTGTCCACCCGGGAGGAGGAGCGGCGGCGACTGCGCCGGGACCTGCACGACGGGCTCGGACCGACCCTGGCCAGCCTGGCCATGTCAATCGACGCCGCGCGCATCACCCTGGTCAAGACGCCGGAGCGGGTAGAGCCGCTCCTCGCCGAGCTGCGGGAACGGATGGCGACCGCGATCGGGGACGTCCGAGAACTGGTGTACGAACTGCGGCCGCCCGCGCTGGACGATCTGGGGCTCGAAGGGGCCATCCGGTCGCTGGCCGGCGGCTCGGGGGGCGGTCCGCAGGTGGAGGTGACGTTCGAGGGCGACCATGCTGATCTGCCAGCGGCGGTGGAGGTGGCGGCGTACCGCATTGTGCAGGAGGCGCTGACCAACATCGGGCGGCACGCGAAGTCCGCCACGGCGCTGGTCCGGCTGCGCCGCGCGGAGGAACTGCGGATCGTGGTGGCGGACGACGGCGCCGGGCTGCCGCCCCTGCTGCGCTTCGGGGGCGGCCTGACCGCCATGCGAGAACGGGCCGCCGAACTCGGCGGTATCTGTGTGATCACCCCTCGCGCCGGAGGCGGCACCCTGGTGACCGCCCGGCTACCGCTCACCGGTGAGCCGGAGGGGCGCGGTAGTGCGATCGAGGAGCGACCGAGCGAGAGCGCCCCAGTGCGCCCCGGAAACGAGTGAGTCATGGATATCGACAAAGTCCGGGTCATCATCACCGACGACCACCCCATGTTCCGGCAGGGACTGCGGGCGCTGCTCGAGGCTCTGGACGTGGACGTGGTGGCCGAGGCGGTCAACGGGCCGGACGCGGTACGGCTGTCCGCGCAGCTGCAGCCGGACGTGGTGGTCATGGATCTGCACATGCCGGGCGGCAACGGCATCGAGGCCACCCGCACCATCGCCCGCACCAGCCCGCGCATCGGCGTCCTGGTGCTCACCATGTTCCGCGACGACGACTCCGTCTTCGCCGCCATGC
>JAOPYK010000182.1 GCA_025964695.1 Streptosporangiaceae bacterium
GTCTGCCCTGCGGTGACGCCGCCCAGTGGCTTGAGCGCCGCCAGCGCGGTTGGCCAGTTCACGACCAGGCCCAGCGCCTGCTCGTCGGCCCAGCCCGTCGGCACCGGCACCGCGCCGGCCGCGGGCAGCACCATATATTCGGCGAAGGCGCCGCCTCTGACGCCGACGCCGAGGACGTGGGCGCCGGGCTCCAGGTCGGTCACCCCCTCACCAACGGCGGTGACTTCTCCGGCGCCCTCGATGCCCGCCAGATACGGCGGCTGCGGGCCCCCTGCGAACGTGCCGCGGGCCTGCGAGATGTCGACGAAGTTAACGCCGGCGGCGGTGACACGGATCAGGACCTCGCCCGGAGCTGGGCTCGGTGCCGGCGCGTCGGTGATCAGGCGCAGGTCCTGCGGGCCGTTCAGTGACGTCTGCTGCAGGGCGCGCATGGTTGCGGGAACGCTCATGACGATCGGCTTCCTTTTGCTTATCGAACGACCAACAAATCGTGCCACGGCGGTGCGGTGCAGGTCAAGGTAAACTTGATCGAACGGCAAACAAGTATGGAGACGCATCCCGATGGCTACTCGCGGCAGGCCGCGCACATTCGACCCGGACACCGCCCTGCGCCAGGCGCTGGACCTGTTCTGGGAACGGGGCTACGAGGGCACCTCGCTCAACGACCTGGCCCAGGCCTTGGGTATCGCCTCGGCCAGCATTTACGCCTGCTTCGGCAGCAAGGAGGACCTGTTCCGCAAGGTCATGGCGCTCTACGGCACGACCTCAGGCGAGCCGCCCAGGCGCGCGCTGCGCGAACAACCGACCGCGCGCGCCGCGATCCACGCCATGCTGCGCGCCACCGCCGACGAGATCACCCGCCCCGACACCCCGCACTACTGCATGCTCATCCTCGCCGCGCCCACCGGCGCCGTGGAAAACCACGCGGTCCGAGAGTTCCTAGCCGGCCTCCGGCGCGACATGCTCACCACCATCAAAGACCGACTCGCCCGCGGCGTCACCGACGGCGACCTCACCGCGCCGCCCGCCAGCCTCGACGCCATCGCCCGCTACTACACCACCGTGGTGCAGGGCCTGTCCATACAAGCCCGCGACGGCGCCGACCGCGCCGAGTTGGAAGCGGTCATCACCTGCGCGATGGCCGCCTGGGACACGCTCACGTCCGCGCCGTCACACATCGGCGGTCGAGTCGGCGGTTGAGTCGTGTTCGGTGGTGGAACCAGCGGGCGCGGGCTTGGTGTCGTCGTCGCCAGATGTGCCAGCGCAGGTGAAGGGGAGCGGCTCGAACCCGCCGGGGTGGCGGGACCAGGCTCGCAGGCACGGAAAAGCAGAAACCTTGTCGGCGCGTGGTTCTAGGCTGGCGACCATGACCGGCAGCTGGACGGACGCGGACGTCGAACGGGTGCGCGGGCGGCTGGTCGAGCTGGTGGCCGGGCTCCCCGGGGTGGTCACTGAGGACTCGTACGGTCACGTCGCATTCCTGTTGCGGCGTAAGCGAATCGCGTGGTTGTTCATAGACCACCACGGCGATGGGAGGCTCGCCCTGTGCGTGAAGGCGCCGCGTGGCGAGCTGGAGACGCTGGTCGCCGCCGACCCAGTAGGTATTTCAGCCCGTCCTACGTGGCCGGGTGGGTCGGCGTCCAGCTGCATGGCGTCCGGCCGGACTGGGCGGAGGTCGGCGCGCTGCTGGAACAGGCCTGGCGGATGCGCGCGGGCAGGCGCGACGTCGCGGCCTACGACGCCGAGCAGCCGGGCCGCTCACCGGTGACCGAACCCACCGCCGACAAGCCGTAGACGCCCGCTACTTCAGCCGGTTCTGAGCGGAGGCCTTCGCGTGGCGTTTGGGACGGCTTCTCATTTCCGTCGCTGCGTGTTCTTTAATACCTGCTGACCTGGTACCTCTTTTGCGCGCTGCTGCCTGAGGAGGCACCCAGTCATGACCGAGCTCAATCGGCGGCACTTCCTGCAACTGGCCGGCGGAACCGCGGCGTTCTCCCTGCTGCCCAACAGCATCGCCCGGGCGGCGGCGATCCCGGCCCATCGACGCAGCGGCACCATCCGCGACGTCGAGCACATCGTCGTGCTGATGCAGGAGAACCGTTCGTTCGACCACTATTTCGGCGCGCTCCGCGGTGTACGCGGTTTCGGTGATCCCCATCCCGTGGCGTTGCCCAGTGGCAAGACGGTGTGGCACCAGTCCGATGGCACGAAGGACGTCCTGCCCTTCCGCCCTAAGGCCGACAACCTCGGAATGCAGTTCATCCAGGACCTCAACCATGACTGGAATGGGGGACACAAGGCCTGGAACCAGGGTAGGTACGATCAGTGGATTCCCGCCAAAACCGCAACGACAATGGCCTATCTCACGCGCGAGGACATTCCTTTCCACTACGCGCTGGCGGACGCCTTCACCGTGTGCGACGCCTACCACTGCTCGTTCAACGGGAGCACGGACCCGAACCGGTACTACGCCTGGACCGGGCACACCGGTAATGACGGCTCCGGCGGCGGGCCGGTCCTGGCCAACGACGAGCTCGGCTACGACTGGACCACGTACCCGGAGCGGCTCGAGAAGGCCGGGATCTCGTGGAAGGTCTACCAGGACTCGGGTGACGGTCTGGACGCGGCCGGTTTCTGGGGCTGGACAGGCGACCCGTACATCGGCAATTACGGCGACAATTCGCTGCTGTATTTCCACCAGTACCAGAACGCCAAGCCGGGCGACCCGCTGTACGACAAGGCTCGGATCGGAACCAACGCCAAGGCAGGAGAGGGCTTCTTCGACATCCTCAAGGCTGACGTGGCCAACGGCAAACTCCCGCAGATCTCGTGGATCGCGGCGCCCGAGGCCTACACCGAACACCCCAACTGGCCGGCGAATTACGGCGCCTGGTACATCGCGCAGGTGCTGGACGCCCTTACGGCCAACCCCGAGGTGTGGAGCAAGACCGTGCTTCTCGTCACGTATGACGAGAACGACGGCTTCTTCGACCACATCGTGCCGCCGTACCCGCCGTCCTCGCGCGTGCAGGGGCTCTCCACCGCGGACACCACCACCGAGATCTTCCCGGGTTCCCAGCGTTTTGTCAGCGGGCCGTACGGCTTGGGCCAGCGCGTTCCAATGCTCGTCGTCTCGCCATGGAGCAAGGGCGGTTGGGTGTGCTCCCAGGTGTTCGACCACACCTCGATCATCCAGTTCATGGAGCGGCGCTTCGGCGTGCGCGAACTCAACATCTCGCCGTGGCGGCGCACAGTCTGCGGCGACCTCACTTCGGCGTTGGACTTCGCGCGGCCGGACGAAAAGCCCGTGGCGCTGCCTGCCACCGGCGGCTACGCGCCAAAGGACCACGGCCGGCACAACGACTACGTGCCGACTCCTCCTGCCAACCCGGCGCTGCCCAAACAGGAGAAAGGACTACGTCCCGCGCGGCCCCTGCCGTATGCCTTTACGACCGACAGCAAGGCCGCCGGCGGACGCTTCAGGGTCGACTTCGCCAGCAGCGGCCAGACCGGGGTGTGTTTCCACGTGACCTCCGCGAACCGGGCGGACGGTCCGTGGACCTACACCGTCGAAGCCGGCAAGAAGCTGTCCGACACCTGGGACACCGCCGGCACTCAGAACACCTACGATTTCTCGGTCTTCGGACCCAACGGCTTCCTGCGACAGTTCAAGGGCCGTACCGCCGGTCCCGAGGTGAGCGCCCGCCACGACGGCAACCGCGGAGACCTCAGGCTCGTCCTCACCAACTCGGGCAATTCCGACTGTCACCTCACGGTCAGCGACGCTTACGGCGGGCGATCGGCAACGTACAAGATCCGTCCAGGCGGCCGCGCCGTCCATTCAGCGAATCTGCAACACAACCACTCGTGGTATGACCTGTCGGTGGTCTCCGACACCGACAGCACCTTCCTGCGCCGTTTCGCCGGCCACATCGAGACCGGCAGACCCAGCATGAGCGACCCCGCGATCAACTCGAGCTGACCAGACCGTCAGGTCAGGCGCTGGAGGCAAGCGGACGCGGCTCCACTGACGGCCGTCTACAGCCTGACGAAGTTCGGCGTCAATGCGTTCTCGGAGGCCCTCCGCCAGGAGGTCATGCAGAAGCATCTGCGGGTGAGCGTGGTCGAGCCGGGAACCGTTGACACGGAATTGGGCTCTCACGTGCGGGAAGGTCTCAGGGAGGCGATCGCTCGCCAGGTCGATGCCGTACCCGAGAGCCGACCAGTACGCATCTACGCCGCAGCCCTGTGACGGCCAGAACCTGGCTTCTCATCCATGCCCGCGAACGCCACGCTGCGCCGCTCCCCGACTCATTCGGAGACTTCCCATATCCGACGGTGTCATTGGGGTCCTCGGACACCGGCTTGATCAATGACCCTGACCCTCGAACGGATGGAGATGGTCGTGGTGCGGCCCAGGGCTCAGGCGAGGTGGCATCACAGTCCGGTCCGGCCGGTTGTCGGCGTGAGGTGCTCGGCAATGACAGAGAGCTGTTCAAGTGCGGCATCGACCTGGTCGAGTGGAATGCTGGACATCGATTGGTACGTCCACGTCAGAATGGACGTACCGGAGATCCGCCATTGCCGGCCGGGATCGTTGAGCAGAACCGGGGCCAGGTCACGCAGCACCTGGCCGCCCAGATGGGATCGCGGGTGTGAACGTGGAAGCGCTCATCGATGCGCGGATCACCGACCGCGACACCTGGCTGTTCGGGTGGCACCGGTGTGCGAGGCGTGACCTGCAGAGGCGTGATCGGGGTTGGCAGGTCCAGTAGCGCGGCGACCCAATATTTGGAGTTCTCCCAACCGCGGCGGCCGAAGCTGTCATCGAGCACTTCCTGCTCGCGCGTGTACGCGAAGACGACTACGGACCGCTGGCGGTACGTGCCGCGCATCACGTCCGATAGCAGGTGCCGATGGTCGCCGAGCACCGGGTACGGGAACGAGTCCGGGTTCCGCTCAGCCGGATGGAACGGCTCACCGTGCAGCTGCTCGAGGAGTGCTCGTCGCTCCGCGTCTGAGCGCATTGAGGCTGTGAGAGTCCAGCCACGCGCCGCCGCGAACTCCCTGGTCGCCCGGAGCTTCCTGCCGTAGTCCTTCATGAAGCCCACCGAACGGACCGTAACGACCGGGCGGAGGGCGACGCAAGCGGGTCTCCGACACCAGACACGACTTCCGAAACGGCCCGTTCACTCAGATCTGAACATCGGCCGCGGGAGCGTCGTAGGGTTGCGCGCATGACAATGGGGATCCGCTTCGCCACCCGGTCCGATGTCGGCCTGCTCCGCGATGGCAATGAAGACTCGGCGTACGCGGGCTCGCGTCTGCTGGCTGTTGCCGATGGCATGGGAGGCCACACGGGCGGCGAGATCGCCAGCGCTGCGGTGATCGAGGAGCTTAAGCGCCTGGACATCGACGTGGCGGAGGACGAACTTCTAGCCACCCTCGGGGCGGCGGTCCGCCGGGCCAATGACACGGTGCATGCCATCGTCCAATCAGACCCGTCGTTGCAGGGAATGGGCACAACGCTCACCGCGATGCTGTGGTCCGGGTCCAAGCTGGCGGTGGTACAGGTCGGCGACTCGCGCGCTTACCTGCTACGCAACGGTGATTTGTTCCAGATCACCCATGATCAGACCCTTGTGCAGCAACTACTCGATGATGGCAAGATCAGCGAAGACCATGTCGCGTCCCATCCGTTCCGTTCCCTTCTGCTGCAGGCCCTTGACGGACGTACGCAAGTCACCCCGGACCTGCAACTGCGGGAGGCGCTCCTCGGCGACCGCTACCTGTTGTGCTCGGATGGCCTATGGAGCATGGTCACTCCCGAGGCCATTCACCACGCACTGAGTACCATCGCCGACCCGGAGCAGGTGGTACCTCACCTCATCGACCTCGCCAACGCGGGCGGCGGCCGGGACAACATCACCTGCGTCGTGGCCGACGTCGTCGACCTGACGGCGCCGGCCAGTCCCTCACCCGCAGTGCCGATCGTCGTAGGGGCAGCGCAGGCCGCCGGTCAGAGCCCTGGCCAGGCCGGCGGTCCCGCCGTCCTCGGTAATGCCGGCACAGCACCCGCCGGCACCTGAGATCTGCACCGAGGCGGCCATCACTGGGTGAGGAAGGGCCGGCGCGGCTCGCCGGCCGGTTCGCCATAGCCCGCCCCAGTTTCTCCGACCGCGGCTAGGTCTCGTTCGTGCAGCGGCGCCCATGCGGACGAGTTGATGGCCGCGCCACCGCTCAGTCGGGCATCCGCGCTCTCGATGTTTTGGGCCGCGGTCCCGGCCTGCTCTACGGTGCACATCGCGGCCTCGCCGTCCGGGTGTCCGTCAGGTGGCCAGGCCCAACGCCAGGGTGGCGACGGCCAATGGAAGGAAGAAGCAGCTTCCCAGGAAGAACGTACTTCCGTAGTCGCTCACACGGATGTGGGTGTATGCCGCGCAGACGAAGAACAGGATGAGGCCGATCGCGGCAGCCGTCCCGACCAGTGGCACGCCGATGAGTCCGAGGAGCAGACCGACCGCTCCAGCTGTCTTGAGGGTGCCGATCGGAAAGACCAGCCACGATTCCGGCACGCCGGCCGTTTGGAGGGCGGGACGGAGTGTCCGCATGATCGGCTTGAGCCGGGTCATAGCGGCGAAGCCGGAGAAGGCATTGGCGCCGATGGCCAAGAGTGCGAGGACGACGTAGGTGGTATGCATGGAAACTCCACTGATCTCTTGAATCCGTTGGTCGGCGATGCCGAACCCTCGCTGGCTCGTCCCGGGTTGTGCCGGTGCCGAGTCTGCGGTCTGCCATAGCTGCGGGGGACCATCTCTCTGTGCCGTGGTCGCTGCATCCACCCCTTAGAGAGACCCCGGCCCCGAAATGTGACGCAGACGCGCGTGTTGTGACCTACGTCTCACCCCGGCGGCTCACGGCGGGCCCGGCCATCGCGGGTGGCGTCGTGACCCTGGACCGCGGCGAATGGATGGTCCTGTCGAGGAAGCGCCGTCACGCGTGTCACCACGCCGGCGTCCGGACGCTCCTCCAGCGTCTCGCGCTTCCTCGGCCGAGTGACCGAGCTCCTGCCCGCCGGCGGACACGTTCGCGCCGCCGGTGACGGCCGCTCCGCCTGTGACGGTCGGCCCACTGGGGAGGTGTCACGTACCGCGTCCTCGTACGCTCGTCGGCTCGACCGCTGGGCACGTGCGCAGGAGCTTCGGAATCGTGCCCGCGCTCGGGTGCTTATGGGGAAGGTGTGGGGGCGGGCTCGGGCCGGGGCAGGGCGTTGAGGAGGCGCTTGAAGGCGTCTGGGTCACCGCTCACCGTGACTTGTCCGGTGCGCATGGCCTCCTTCAAGTCCTGGCCCTTAGTCATGAGGGCCACGAAAGTCCTGGCGTCGGTATCGATCGTGGCGTCGGGCCGGAGTAGGTCCCCGCGTTCGATGTCGAGGCGGCCGTCGGCGACACGGACGCCAAAATGGTCTTCGCCGAAGCGGATCGCGTAGGTGGCGTTGAGGTCGTCGCTGGTCGCGGGGTCGAAGTCGTCGCGCAGTGCCAGCATGAGCGCGTCGCTGCCGATGTGGGCGTCGAGGTCGCGAAACGGTGAGCGGCGACCCCAGCGGCCAAGGTGGACGAGGACGGGTTCGAGTTCTCTGCCCCAGTCGGTCAGCTCGTACACCCACGATCCGCTTGGCGGGGCGAGCTTACGCCGCCGTACCAGCCCGAGCCCTTCGAGTTCACGCAGGCGGCGGGACAGACGGTTGGGGCCGGCGTTGGGCAGCCCGGCCCGCAGATCGGTGAACCGTTTGGGGCCGAACAGCAGCTCGCGGACGACCAGCAGCG
>JAOPYK010000265.1 GCA_025964695.1 Streptosporangiaceae bacterium
GCCATGTTCTGGGCGTAGACCGAGCAGGTGGCGTGGTTGTCGCCGCAGATGCCGCAGATGCGGCTGGTGATGAAGTGCGCGTCCCGGGGATCCTTGCCCTTCATGAAGATGCTGTAGCCGCGGAAGACCGACGAGGTGCTGTAGCACTCGGCCACGGTCTTCTGCTTAAAGTCGATCTTGGTGTAGATGCCGAGGCTGCCCACGATCCGGGTGATCGGGTCCCACGCCATCTCGACGAGGCCATCATTGGACTGCGAGGTCATGGTCTGGTCCTCTCACCACGAGGGCTTGTAGCCGGTCTTGAGTTCGCCGCCGCGATGGCGCCACTTGGGTTCGGTGTCCGCGGTGTGCTCGGTGATGCTCCGGAGCCTGCGGATCAGGCCGCCGTAGACGCCGCTGGCGAAGGTCGACACCTTCGCGCCGGGCGGCTCGTCCATGAACGGCATGAACTTGTCGGGGAAGCCCGGCATCGTGCAGGCGATGCAGATGCCGCCGACATTGGGACAGCCGCCGACGCCGTTGATCCATCCCCGCTTGGGCACGTTGCATTTCACGACCGGCCCCCAGCAGCCCAGCTTCACCAGGCACTTCGGGGAGCCGTACTCCTTGGCGAACTGGCCCTGCTCGTAGTAGCCGGCCCGGTCACAGCCCTCGTGCACGGTCGCGCCGAACAGCCAGGTGGGCCGCAGTGCCTCGTCGAGCGGGATCATCGGAGCGGCGCCCGCCACCTGGTACAGCAGGTAGAGGAACGTCTCCGACAGGTTGTCGGGCTGGATCGGGCAGCCGGGCACGCAGACGATGGGGATACCGGCCTTGGACTTCCAGTCCCAGCCGAGGTAGTCCGGGACGCCCATCGCGCCGGTCGGGTTGCCGGCCATCGCGTGGATGCCGCCGTACGTCGCGCAGGTGCCCACCGCGACCACCGCGGTCGCCTTGGGGGTGAGCCGGTCCAGCCACTCACTGGTGGTCATCGGCTGCCCGGTGGCCGGGTTGTTGCCGAACCCGCACCAGTACCCCTCTTTCTTGATCGACTCATTGGGGATCGACCCCTCGACCACCAGCACGAACGGCTCCAGCTCACCGCGGTCGGCCTTGTGGAACCACTCGATGAAGTCGTCGACTCCACCCTCCGGCCCGCACTCGAAGTCGATGAGCGGCCAGTGCACCGCGAGCTTCGGCAGGCCGGGCAACGCGCCCAGCACGATCTCCTCGATGCTGGGCTGGGTGGCCGCGGTCAGGGCGACCGAGTCGCCGTCGCAGCTCAGTCCCGCATTGATCCAGAGGAGGTGGACCACCGCCTCGTCCTGCTCGGTCACGGTCATTTCGTGGCCTCCATTCCTCGTTGGATCAGTTCCCACAGCACGTGATAGACGGTGGTCTGCGCCTCCTGGATGCGATGCACCGAGGAGGACGGGACGATGAACAGGTGGTCGAGGACCTCCAGGTCGGCCAGCCGGCCTCCGTCGGAGCCCGCCAGGCCGACGGTGAGCATGCCGCGCCGGGCCGCCTCCTCGAAGGCCAGGACGACGTTGGCGGAGCCGCCGCTCGTGGAGAGCCCGAGCGCGATGTCGCCGGGCCGTCCGAAGGTCGCGAGCTGGCGGGCGAAGACGACGTCGAAGCCGATGTCGTTGGACAGCGCGGTGACGACCGCGACGTCGCTGGTCAGCGACAGCGCCGGCAGCGGCCTGCCGCCCGGTGGATACAGGAACACGGTCGCCACGTCCTGGGCGTCCGTGCTGCTGCCCCCGTTGCCGAAGGCGAACAGCCGTCCGCCGGCGGCGAAGCGCTCCGCCATCTCGGACGCGCAGGCGGCGAGCCGGTCCGCGTACATCCGCGCCACGTCCCGGCGCAGGCGTACGATCTCCTCCGCCTTGTCGACAGTGGACTTGACCAGGTCTCCGAGGACGTCGTCCAGGTCACCGCCGTCGGTGTAGAGGAAGGGATACAGGGCCCGTACGCCGCTAGGCTCCATCGCCGCCTCCCCGGCCGAGGACCGCGATGGCCTCCTTGGCGTGCACCAGGACGGTGTCACCGACGGCCGCGTCGACGAGGGCCACGCTCACCTCTTCGGCGGCGCCCTCCCCTCCCACGTCGACGATGGCGAGCTCGCCGGGAAGCAGTTGCAGGATCCGTACCGGCACGGCCTCGTCGGAGCAGGTGATGCACACCTCTCCGTCGCAGTGCGAGACCGGCGCACGCAGGGTCTCTCCGGACCAGCGGATCCGCTCGGTCACGCCGTCACCTCCGGGCCGAGGAGGGTCGGCCGCTCGAAGAAGACGTGCACCAGCTCCCAGAGCACGTGGTAGAGGGTGACGTGAACTTCTTTGACCACCAGCGGATCGGATTCGAACACCGCGATCGCATGGTCGAGGGTCGTCTCGCGGGCGAGCCCGCAACCTTCGCCCCCCAGCAGCGCGCCGGTGAGCAGGCCGAGTTCCGCGGCGGCGGCCAGCCCTTGGCGTACGGCCGCGTACCTGCCGTCCGGAGCGATGCCGACCGCGATGTCGGCGGGGCCGCCGAAGTGCCGGATCTGGTGGGCGAAGATCTCGGAGAACCCGTCACGGGCGCCCACCCCGCTCATCGTCGCGGCGTCGTTGGACAGTGCGAGAGCGGGCAATGCCCGCTTGCCGACGATGACCGGATGCATGAACTCGACCGCGATGTGCGCGGCGTCCGTGCCCGCCCCGCCGGTCCCGAAGACCAGGAGCTTGCCACCACGGTGAAATCGGATCGCCATGTCACGACATAGCCGGGCGACCCGTTCGGCGTCTTCGGCGACGCCCCGGGCGGGGACCTCGCGGCGGCCGAACGCATGATGCACGTCCGCCGCCGCAATACGCTGGGGTGGCATAAGCGCAGCTTTCCTGGCGGTAAGGGAAAAACTACGCTTGGTAGCACCGAAGTCAATGACTCATTCCGAACGGGCAGGTAACATCCGCATAGCCGTTCGGACACCTTGGGCGGGGGTCGCGGCCGTGACCAGGAAGAACCGGCCTCAACGGGCGCAGCGGGGAGCCGACCGGCCGGCCGGTGTTCAGGCCAGCTTCTCCAAGCGATCGGCCGCCTCGGCGACGCCGCCCGCGGCGGCCAGGGAGGACTGGATCCGGCGGGCCGCGGAACGGTATGTCTGGTCGGACAGCACCGCAGTGAGCGCCTTGCGCAGTTCGTCCGCCTGCACCCGGGCGAAGCGGACGGTGACACCGGCACCGGTCGCGGCAACCTGGCGGGCGAGGACGGGCTCGTCGTCCCGGACCGGGGCGACCACCAGCGGCAGGCCGTGCGCCAGGGTCTCGCAGACGGTGTCATGACCGCCATGGGTCAGCACCGCGGACAGGTGCGGCAGCAGCCGCGGCAGCGGAACGTGCTCACGGACCAGCACGTTGGTCGGTGGCGCGCCGATCCCGCCGGGCGGGGTGCCGAAGACAGCCCGAAGGCCCAGCTCACGTACGGCGTCGCCGGCGATCCGGGCGAACCGCTCCTCCGCCGGTGAGTGCAGCGCCCCGAGCGAGACGAGCACCGTGGGCGCCGGCGCCTCCAGCCACTCCCACGGGAAGTCGTCGACGGAGGGACGGCGCGGGACGGGCCCGACGAACACGACATGGCCGGGGAACCGCTCGGGGTCGCCGATGAGCGCGGCGGCGGAGAACCCGAGCACGAGGTGGTCGGAGAACCGCAGGTCCACCGGGTCCTCCAGCCCGTGCGCCCGCTGGAACCCGGCCAGCTGCGCGGTCACCCACCCGTCCACTTTGGGGAGTCCCGGCAGTGCTGGGGCGAAGGCGGCGGAGGTAGAGGCCGACGTCGCCCAGGGCAGGCCGTGCCGGAGCGCCACCACCGCACCGGCCGGTGCCTGCTGGTCCGAGACGATCACATCCGGCCGGAACTGCTCGACGGCAGCCTCGACCCCGGGCACCATGCCGTGCCCCAGCGGAACGATGAAGTCCTCCCACCGGAACCGCAGGGCCGCCGGGCCGCGCAGTGTCAGCCGGGCATCGCGGGACCGGGCGAGCCGGGCCGTGAACCCCTTGTCGCGGGTGGGGAACAGCCGGGCAGTGGGCTCCAGCAGCGGCTTCACGCTGCCCGGATGACCCGCCCACGCCACCTGGTGGCCGCGCCGGGCCAGCTCGGCGCCGAGCGCGACCGTCGGCTCGACGTGCCCGGGCAACGGCGGCACGACGAACAGGAAGCGCCGGACGCCGGGATCGTGAAAGGGGACGACCCCCATCTCCGCGAGGCTCGGCATCGCGGCTCTGCGTATGCGACTCATGTGCTCGCCCCTTCCAGGACGTTGACGGCTGTGGCGGTGTAGGCGGTGACGGCTCTGATGGCCGGGATCGTGGTGCCGGTCAGCTCGGCCGGCCGGTTCAGCGCGGTGTCGGAGCGCCCGCACCTGCCGTCGGTGATCAGCCCCTGCACATCAGGCATCGTTGCTCCCGTCCGGGGCACCCAGGAAGTCCGCGAGCAGCGGGGTCAGCCGTGCCTTCGCGCTGATGTGCAGGTCGTGACCGCCACCGAGGATGTGGCAGCGTGCGTGCGGCAGCGCCCGGGCGACCAGGTCGGCGGCGGGGCGGAAGGGCGAACGAGACCCGACCACCGCGAGCACCGGGATCTCCGTCAGCCCGCCCAGCTCGGTCGCGGTGACCGGCGGCTCACCGGCCAGGTCGGAGAGCACGCTGGTGAGCTCCAGCAGCCCCCGCGTGCCCGGGGCGGGTTCTGCGGCCAGCTCGGTCAGGGCCCGGTCCCCCGTGCGCTCGGACTCGGCGAAGGACGGTTCGACCAGTGCCAGCCGGGTGACCCGGCCCGGGTGGGCGAGCGCGAAACGCACCGCGACCACGGCGCCCCAGCAGTGTCCCGCCACCGCGAACGGCGTCAGGTCGGCGGTGAGTTCCGCCAGGTCCCGCACCATGCTCGCCGAGCCGTACCCGGTCGGGGTGCGCTCGCTGAGCCCGTGCCCGCGCCAGTCGATCAGCCGTACGGGATGGCGGCGGGCGATCGCCGGGGCCGCGGTGAAGTACCACGAGGCGGCGCTCCCGGTGAACAGGCCGTGCAGCATGACCACCGGCCTGCCCTCCGCCGGCCCCATCTCCACCAGATGGAAACGGGCCCCCCGGGCGACGACGAAGGTCATGACAGCCGGGACTCGATGTGGGAGGCCACGTCACCGACCGTCAGCGTGGTGAGCTGCTCGAGGTCCAGACCGGCGAGGAAGCCGGTGAGCTCGACCCGCTCTCCGTAGCTCTGCCGTATCCGCTGGGCCAGCGCGACGAACTCGATGCCCTCCAACGCAAGGTCGTCGTTGAGCGTCGTGTCGCGGGTCACCTCGACGCCGGCCAGGGAGTCCTCGCCTACCACGTCGACCAGCATCCGGGCCAGTTCGGACAGGACGTCCTCGCCCTGCGCCACCTCTGTCATGTGCTCTGGTCTCCTCCTGCTTCGGCGCCTGCCGCTCCGGTGCAGGCTGCTTCCGTGCCGGCCGCTTCAAATCCGGCCACTTCAAGACCGGCTGTCTCAAGACCGGCCGCTTCAAGACCGGCTGTCTCAAGACCGGCCGCTTCGGTGCCGGTTCGGGACGCGGCGGCCAGGACAATGCGGGCGCCGGCGGCCGCCTCCCGCAGCAGCGCGTCGAACTCGGCCAGCACCGGCGAACCGTCCCGGGCGGTGACCGGGACGTCCGCTTCGAGCCTCAGCTCGGGCAGCACACCGTCCAGCCGGACCAGGGGTGTGCCCAGGTCGAGGCGTAGCGTGGCGGGCACGGATCCCGGGCCGGCCATCGGTGCGTGGCCTTCCGCCCACAGGGCCGCGGTGACCCGGGACAGCTGGGCCATGCCGTCTCGGTTGGGCGCGTTCAAGGCGATCGCCAGGTGCTCGCGCTCACCGAGGGAGTCGGTGACGAACCCACTGAGGCTGCCCGGACCGACCTGGACGAAGGCCCGCACCCCCTCCTCGTACAGCCCGCGGATCAGGGCGGTGAACCGGACCGGCTCCAGCAGATGACGTACGACCAGGGCGCGTACCTCGTCGGGGTCGTCCGGGAACGGCGCCACGGTCGTCGCGGACCACAGCGGGACGTCGGGGCGGCGGATCGGCAGCGCCCGGAACGCCTCGTCGACCGGCCCCAGGTGGCCCGCGGCCCGCGGCGTGTGGAAACCGGAGCGGAACGGCAGTTCCTGGCCCAGCACCCCCTCCGCCCACAGCCGGTCGACGGCCTCGCGTACCCCCTCGGGCGGCCCGCAGATCACCGACTGGTGCGGGCAGTTGTCATGGCTGACCACCACGCCGTCGAGGTCGGTGATCGCCCCGGCGGCGCGCTCGGCCCCGCAGGCGAGCGCCGCGTAGGCAACGTCCGGGAGGCCGGGAGAACCGGAAGAACCGGGGGTGCCGCGGGCCGCACGGTCCAGCGCGGCCGGGTACGACTCGGCCGCTTCCGGCGGGCACATCCCGGTGACGACCATGGCGGTCCACTCCCCGAGGCCGTGCCCGGCCGCGACGTCGGGCTCTATGCCGAGCTCCCGCAACGCCGCCGCGAGCACCGTGCCGACCGCGATCACGTCGGCGGCGCGGCCGGCCAGGTCGGTGCGGCCGGTCAGCTCGGGCGCGACGAGCCCGACATGCCGTGCGACGTCGTCCACCCGTGGTTCGAAGACCGGCTCGAACCCGGGGAACAGGAAGGCGAGCCGGCCCCCGGCCGGTAGCAACGGTGCCGGGGAGAACCAGATGTCGCCGTCGCCTCGCCAGGGCGCCCCCCGGGCCACGACCGTGCGGGCCAGTTCCAGCCGCCGTGCGGTGGGTGCGACGACCGCGATCCGGCAGGCTCCCCCTGCCGCGCCGCCGACGGGTCCTACCTCCGCCGCACCGATCAGGTCGTCATCGGGCGCCGCGAGCAGCCGCGCCAAGCCCTCCGGGTCAGCCGCCGCGAGCGTGAGCACTCTCTCGGGCGCCTGGCGGATCCCGCACGCGAACGACCGCGAGGCGCGGGACTCGGCCCGGGCCGCGGAGCGGCGGCCGGAGCCGGGCGTCTCCTCCAGCACCAGATGGGCGTTCACGCCGCCGAAGCCGAACGCGTTGACGACGGCCCGGCGCGGCACGCCCGGCACCGGCTCCCAGTCGGCCGGCTCGGTGACGGGCCGGAACCGGGTGCCGGTCAGGGCCGGATGCGGCTCCCGCACGTGCAGGGTCGGCGGCAGCACCGCCTCGTGCAGGGCCAGCGCCACCTTGATCAGGCCGGCGATCCCGCTGGCGGGCATGGAATGCCCGATCATCGACTTGACGGTGCCCAGGCCGATCGGCGGCCCCGAGGGCCCGAAGACCCGGCTCAGGGTCTCGAGCTCCGTCTCGTCGCCGATGCGAGTGGCGGTGCCGTGCGCCTCGATCAGCCCGAGCGCCCCGGCCTCTCGCGGGTCCAGCCCGGCGTCCCGCCAGGCCCGCTCCAGCGCGAGCACCTGGCCGTCGGCGCGTGGGCTCATCAGGCTGGCCGCCCGGCCGTCGCTGGAGGTGCCCGACCCGCGGACCATGGCGTAGATCCGGTCGCCGGCGCGCTGGGCGTCGGCGAGCCGTTTGAGCACCACCATGCCGGTGCCCTCCGACAGCAGGGTGCCGTCGGCGTCCCGGTCGAAGGGGCGGATCCGCTGGCTCGGGCTCAGCGCCCGCAACCGGCTGAAGACGCTCCACACCGTGGCCTGGTGGGCATGGTGCACCGCCCCCGCCAGCACGGCATCGCACTGGCCACCGCGCAGAACCCGGACGGCGTGCTCCACCGCCAGCAGTGAGGACGCGCAGGCGGCGTCGACGGTGTAGGCGGGGCCGCGGAAGTCGAAGCGGTTGGCGATGCGGGAGGCCGCGAAGTTCGGCACCAGCCCGAGTGCGGTGTCCGGCCCGTCCGGGCCGAGACGCTCGCAGAACGCCTCCCTGATCGCCGCCAGCCGCGCCTCGCCCAGATCGGGGATAAGGTCCCGCAGCGCGCTCACCAGCTGGTGCGAGGTACGCAGCCGCTGGTCGAGCCGGGCGATGCCCGGGGTGATGTAGCCGGCCCGGCCGATGACGACGCCGATCCGGGACGGGTCGGGCAGCCGCCCCTGACCGCCGGCGTCGGTGATGGCCTCGGCGGCGGTACGGAGCGCCAGCAGCTGGTCGGGCTCCATCCCCTCGACGGCGGCGGGTGCGATCCCGAAGGCCGCCGGGTCGAACGTCGCCCGCTCGTCGATGAAGCCGCCCCGGCGGCAGTAGAACTTGTCGCTGTGCGGCGCCCGGGCGTACGACTCCGGGTCGTAGTAAAGCTCCGGGTCCCAGCGGTGCGGAGGCACGTCGGTGATGGCGTCCACCCCGGCCCGGATGTTGCCCCAGAACTCGGGCGCGGTGCCGGCGCCGGGATAAATGGCGCCCATCCCGACGATCGCGATCGCCCCGCTCAGCGGATCACCTCGTCCGCCGGATCGGAGCCGCGCGCTCACCGGGCGTCTCCGTGCAGCACGACCTGGACGACCTCGCCGGACGCGAGCTCGCGGAGCAGTGCGGCCACGCCGTCTTCCGGATCCAGCAGAGCGATGCCACGGCGGTCGTACTGACGTGCCAGGTCGGGTGAGATCATGCCGCCACCACCGGCCCACGGGCCCCAGTCGGCGACGAGCACCCGGCCGCGTAGCCGGGTGCGCCAGACCCTGGCGAGGGTGTCGCAGGCCTCTCCGGCGGCCGAATGGTCGGCCTGCCCTCGGTCGCCGTAGACGCCGGCGACACTACCGAACACCACGAAGAAGCCGATGTCCGGGCGGATCGCCGCGGCCAGCGCGCAGGCGCCGTCCACCTTCGTCCGGTAGACCCGCGCGAAGGAGTCCGGTGCCTTGTCCCGGATCAATCCGTCCTCGAGCACCCCGGCTCCGTGGATCACTCCGTCCAGCCGGCCATGCCGGGCGTAGACGTCCCGCACGAACGCCCGCACGGCGGAGGCGTCCCGCACGTCGGCGGCCTGGTAGCGGACCGAGGCCGCGCTGCCGCGCAGTGCGGCGAGGGTCTGGCGGATCTCCCGCTCGGCCAGTATCCGGCGCAGGGCCACCTCGACCTCGGCGGGGGTACGGCCACCCTGGGCGGTCAGCGCCCGCCGTAGCTCCACGTCCGTGATCGCGGCGGCCAGCGCCGGGTCCTCGGGCCGAGTGGGGGCCTCGGTGCGGCCGAGCAGCTCGATGTGGCAGCCGGTGGCGGCCGCCAGGGCGAGTGAGACGCGGGCGGTGATTCCGCGTGCTCCTCCGGTCAGCAACACCACCCCATCGGCCCCCAGCGGCAGCGGGGCCGCCTCCAGGTGCGGCATCGGCGTGACCGCGAGGGTGCGCCGGGAACCACCCTCGTATCCGACCGTGACCGGCCCCTCCGGGGTGAGCAGCTCGGCGAACAACCGTTCCGCCACCAGCCGGGGACTGTCCTTGGTATCCACGTCCACCGCCCGGACGAGCACGTCGGGAAACTCCTGGGCGACAGTTCGGGCCAGCCCGCGCAGTCCGGCGCCCGCGGTCGGATCGGCGACCCCGGAGCCATCGAAACGGTGCCCGAAGCCACCCGCCGAGCCGGTCGCCAGGACGAGGAAGCGCAGGCCGCCGACGAGCGCGTCGCGAATGCCCGCGTACGCGCCGGGCAGCACCGCCCCTCCGCCCGGACGCAGCGCGCCCAGGTGGATCAGGCCGTCCGCGGGACCATGCGGCTCGACCGGGGTCCGGACCCGCGCGCCATATCGTTCGAGCAGGTCGGCGAGCTCCAGCGCGATGCCACAGCCGTCGTCGACGATGACGAACCGCTGCCCCGCGAAGGCGTCCGATGCCGGGGTGGGCGGAGTCACCGGCGGCAGTCCCTGTACGCCCACGGTGTGCCGCCGCGGCGGCCTGCCCGCACCGCGAGTTCCACCGGCCCGCGCAGCCGGTGCCGGGGTGAGCTGCGACACGACGGTGCCGGCAGGTGCCGCGACGAGAACGGCTCCCCCATCGGGCTGCCCGGCCAGCGCGGCCTGGCTCAGATGCTCACCGGCGACGTCACCGGCGTTCAGGCTCCCCGGAACCCCCTCGGGAACGCCCTCCGCGACCCCCTCGGGGCCACCTCCTGAAGCGTTCTCGGACGTGCCTTCCGCAGCGTGCTGGGCCGGCGACGGCGCGGGGACGCCCGGCCGCGGCGCGGGGACCGTGGAATGCGGCACCGCCGGATGGGTCTCCGCCGGCCGCTCCGGTGCCCCGGCCAGATAGCCGAGCACCACCTCCCGCTGGGCGGCGACCAGCTCACGGGTGATGCGCAGGTATTCCAGGACGGCCGCCTCACCGTCGGTGACCGGCGCGGCCGCCGACGGGGCGGTGGCGGGCGGCGTCACCCGCCGCGCGGGGCGGAGCGCGTTGGCGGGGTAGTGCCCGTCGGCCGTGCGGACCAGCCGGCCGTCCACGGTCCAGCCGGGCCGTTCGGGCACGTCGCCGGCCGACACGCTGATGGTGCCGCGCCCGGAGAACAGCGGCGCCGGGTCGACCGGGACCCCGGCCGCGGCGAGTTCCGCGAACGCCAGCAGCAGCCCGTGCAGGCCGTTCCGCGGCTCACTGCCGTGGCCGCGACCGCGCGCCCGCTGCGGTCCTGGGCCGCGCGAGGCCGTTCTGCCGCCGGGACGGTCACAGGCGACGGCGGTGTGCGGCCGGTCGCCCAGGATCTTCCCGACCAGCTGGGTGAGCGCACGCCCGGGTCCCGCCTCGACGAACACCCGGGCGCCGGCGGCGTACATCGCCTCGATCTGCTCGACGAACCGGACCGGCGCGGCGACCTGGCCGGCCAGCGCGGCCCGTACGGCGTCGGGCTCACTGGCGTAGGGCTCGGCCGTGGAGTTGCACCAGACCGGATAGGCGGGCGAGCGCAGGTCACGGGCGTCGAGTTCGCCGCGCAGCGCGGGAACCGCGCCGGCGACCAGCGGGCTGTGGAACGCACAGGCCGCCGGGAGCCGCTCGGCGGAGATCCCCCGGCCGGTGAGGACCGCGATGGCGGCGTCCACGGCGGCGGCGGGCCCGGAGATGACGGTCTGCCGTGGGGCGTTGTGGTTGGCTACGGCGACCTGATGGCCGGCCAGTGCCTGCCTCGTCTCGTCGGCGGTGGCGATGACGGCGGCCATCGCTCCGGGCTCGTCGCCGATCGCGGCGAGAACGGCGTCGGCACGGGCCGTGCTCAGCTCGACGAGGTCGCTCTCTCCGAAGACTCCGGCGGCGCATAGCGCGACGAGTTCGCCGTAGCTGTGACCACCGGCCATGTCGGGCCGGACACCGGCGCCGACGAGCAGCCGGTGCAGGGCCAGCCCGGCGATGCCCAGCGCCGGCTGGGCCACCCTCGTGTCGGTGATGGCCGCCCGCTGCCGCGCGGCCTCCTCCGAGGAGAACGCGGCGGGCGGGAACATCGGGCCGGCATGGCGGCCGCCCCCCAGGTGCAGCAGCCGCTGCAGCCGGGGGAAGGCCACGAAAAGGTCCGCGAGCATGCCCGGGCGCTGGCTGCCCTGGCCCGGATAGAGGAAGGCGACCTTGCCGCCGGCGGCGTCCTCGCGCGCCGTGTACACCCCGGGACCGTGCTCGAACTCACGGGCACTCGCCAGCTTGGCGGCCAGATCGTCCAGGTCCGTGGCGACCATCGACACCTGCACCGGATTCCGGTTGCCCGAGGTCGCGTACGTCCGCGCGAGGTCCCGCAGCCGCCACGGCCGCCCGGCCTGGTCGTTGAGGGTCAGCAGCTCGCCGAGCCGGGTCAGCTCCTCCAGTGCGGCGGCGCGGTCGGCGCCGCGGATGAGGAACAGCTCGGCCGGCCACTGGGCGAGCCCGGAGACCGGCTCGGGGGCGCCGTCGTATCCGGCGAGGACGGCGTGGAAGTTCGCGCCGCCGAACCCGGATCCGCTGACCCCGGCGTAGCGCCGGCCCTGCGGGGTGACCCACGGCCGGGCGGTCCGGTCGAAGGCGAACGGGCTGCCGTCCGGGTCCCAGGCGGAGATGGGCCGCCGCAGCTGCGCGGTCGCGGGCCGTACGCCGGTGTGCAGGGCCAGCGCGGCCTTGATCAGACCTGCGACCCCCGCGGCGCACCTGGTATGCCCGATCTGTGCCTTCACCGAGCCGAGAGCGACCGTCCCGGGGCCGGCCCCGCCGGCGAGGAACGTCTCGGTGAGCGCGGTGAGCTCCGTGCGGTCACCGGCGGCCGTGCCGATGCCGTGCGCCTCGACCAGGCCGACCTCGGACGGAGACACCCCTGCGCGCCGGTAGGCCCGGCGCAGCGCCAGCCGCTGTCCGCCGGCCGGAGGTTCGGCGAGCCCGGGCGGGTGGCCGTCGCTCGATCCGGCGACGGACTTGATGACGGCGTAGATCCGGTCGCCGTCGCGCTCGGCGTCCGGCAGGCGCTTGAGCACGACGCAGCCGACGCCCTCGCCGAGCGTGATGCCGTCGGCGCCGGAATCGAACGGCGCGCACCGCCCGCTGGGCGACAGTGCGTGCCGCGCGGACAGCAGCAGGTGGTCGTGGGCGCCGTCGAGGGTGTCGACGCCGCCGCACAACACCGTGTCGCTGGTCCCGGCGGCCAGTTCCTTGCAGGCGGCGTCGAGCGCGGCCAGCGAGCCGGCACCGGCCGCGTCGACGGTGTAACCCGGGCCGCCCAGATTCAGCCGCCCGGCGATGAGATCGCTCAGGACGCCGGGAAAGGAGTCCTCGGTCGGCTTCGGCAGCTGTTCGTCGAGCTCCGCAGGCACCTCACCGAGGTACTGCGGCAACCGCGCCCGAAATCCGTACGCGGCACCGAGGCCGGCACCCGCCGCACCGAAGAACACCGAGGTACGGGAACGATCGAACGGCCGCTCGGCATACCCCGCGTCGGCGAGCGCGCGGGTGGCGACGTCCAGTGCGAGCAGGTGCGCCGGGTCGATGCCGCCCAGTGAGTCCGGCGCGACACCGTATGCGGTCGCGTCGAGGGGGATCTCCGGCAGGAACCCGCCCCACGCGGACTTGGGCTCGTCGCCGGCCTCGCGGGGGCCGACGTCGGGGCCCTGGCAGTGCGCGGGGTCCCGCTGCGGCGGGACCTCGGTGATCGCCTCCACGCCGCCGAGGATGTTCGCCCAGTACTCCGCGGTGTCGCGGGCCTCGGGGAACACGCACCCGAGCCCGACGACGGCGATGTCCAGCGGGTCGGCCTCGTCCTTCGCCGCACCGATCCCCAGCTCCGCCGCCCGGTCGGCCAGGAACGCGGTGGCCCCGGTGGTGACCCGCTCGTGCAACGCCACCACGCTGGTCGTGTCGGAGCGCAGCGCCGCCACCTGCCCGATCATGTACATGCCGGCACGCCGCTGCTCGTCCTCCTCCACCACGGCCAGGTGGTCGCCCTCGCGGCGCAGTCCTTTGCCGGCGATCCGCAGCCGTCCGAGGTTGAGGTCCTCCAGCTTTGCCCACATCGCCCCGCGCTCGGTTCCGGCCTGTTCCAGCCGGTCCCGCTCCCCCGCGAAGACCGAGACGTACGGGGTGTTCGCGCACCGCGTGGCGTGTCCCGGCGAGGTCTCCAGCAGCGCGGTGCCCGAGCACTCGACAGCGATCCGCTGGAAACCAGGCTGGATCGCGCCGGCGGCGACGGCCTCCTGGGTGAACAGATAGGACGTGCCCATCAGGACCTTGATCTCGGCGCCCCGCTCGGCGAAGGGACCGGTCAGCGCGGCCACCATGGCCGCCGATCGCTCATCGTGGATACCACCGGCGAACGCCAGCGAGAGCTCCGCCGCGGGGCGCGGACCCCCGTGCTCCCGGAGGAACCTCTCCAGGACCTGGAGCTGGGCCTCCCAGAGCGGGAAGCTCCCGCGCGGCCCCACGTGCCCGCCGCACTCGAAGCCCTCGAAGACGAACCTCCGCGCTCCGTCGCGCAGGAGACGCTCCAGCAGTGCCGGCGACGACACGTGCAGGTACGTACTGACGCCCGCCTCCTCGAGCGGCGCGGCCTGGCCGGGCCGGCCACCCGCGATCAGGGCGTACGGTGGCCGGATCTCGCGGACGGCGGCGAGCTGGGCCTGCCGGATCTCAGGCGGAGCGAAGCCGAGGATGCCGACGCCCCACGGTCGGTCACCGAGTCGCTCGGCGGTGTCGATCAGCAGCCGACGGGTCTCCTCACCGCTCATCAGCGCCAGTGCGAGGAACGGCAGCCCGCCGTCCTGGGCGACCGCCGCCGCGAACAGCGCCCGGTCGCTCACCCAGGTCATCGGGCCCTGCACCACCGGGTAGGCGCGGCCGTACGCGCATTCGGCGGGGCTGAGCGGGCTGCTGCGGACGGCCGCCGCGAGGTGCTCGCCGATCTGCTCGCGGACCGCCCGCACGATCCCGCCCGCGGTCTTGTAGGTGGCGGCCAGCGGACCCGCGAAGGCACCGTCCTGGCCGACCGGGAGCGCCTGCGTGCGCAGATGCCCGGCACCGAGACCTGCCAGGACGCGCGCCGGCTCGGGAGCCGGGAGATCGGGTCGGGTGTAGATCCGGTGCCCGGATACGACGGCGGTCTCGCTGCCGTCCATCGCGCGGACGGCGGCCGCGACCTCGGCGGGCAGATCCATCTCGCGGACCAGCGCGAGCTGCGCGTCGAGCACCACGCCCCGGGCACCGCCGGCCACCGCCGCGGCGGCCGTGTGCAGCCCGATGCCGCCGGCAGCCCAGACCGGCACGGCCAGCTCGGGGTCCGCAGCCAGCCGCTGGACGAGCACGTAGGTGGTGAGATCTCCGACCCGGCCGCCCGCTTCGCAACCACGGGCGATGAGGCCGTCGGCGTGCAGACGTACCGCGATCTGCGCCTCGGCCGCGTCGACGACCTCGACGAGCAGCCTGCGTCCCGGCCGGAGGTGGGAACGCGCTTCGGGGAGAGCCGGGGCGTCGGCCACGATGGTGTCGACGGCGTCCGGCAGTTCGTGCGGGAGCACCTCACAGCCGGCCGGGATCCGCACGCCGAACGTGCCCCGCCACCAGCCGCGGATCTCCGTCAGCGCGGCGAGCGCCCGGTCCCGGTCACGGCCCAGATCCAGAACGCCGAGCCCGCCCGCCCTCGCCACCGCCACGGTCAGGCGGGCCGACGGCCAGCCGAAGGGGGTGACCCCCATGACCCGGTCCCGGTCGGGCTCCGCCCCAGCCCGGCCATCCCGTGGTGCGACCCCGTCAGCCATCATCAACGCCCCCCGCTCCAGGCCCGTCCACGCCCCGCGCATGAGGGCGGCAGACATGTGACAGAGCGTCACCGTACTGTGCGTAACCGGCCGGTCGCGGAACCGCCACTCACGCAGTCCAGCGATTCTTGGGTCTGCTGGAGGTCAAGGAAGCCCCACGCGGCGACGATCACGCTCCGAAGCGCGGCCTTCGCCTTCGGTCATCTCGGAGTTCCTGGGTTCTTCGCCGGACGCAATATGCTGGCCACCGGCGGTCGGGGGGCGAGCCCGTACCACCACCGATCCCTCCGGAGGTCTCTGTGCGTGCGTTCGCCCTGATGGTGCTCACGATGTTGCTTTTGCCGGTCACCATGACGGCCTGGGCGGGCACCGTCGCCGATCACCGCCAGCCCCCCTCCGGCAGGGTGGTGCTCGTGGGCATTCCCGCGCTGAGCTGGACCGACCTCGGCCAGAGCTCGACCCCGAACCTCTGGCGGATGGCCACCCACGGCTCGTCGGGCTCGCTCTCGGTCCGGGCGATCGGCACGATCGCCTGCCCGATGGACGGCTGGCTCACCGTGTCGGCGGGCGCCCGTGCCGCCCGGCCCGGCGGCGCCTGCGGCAACCTGCCGCCGACCCCGGCTCCCCTCGGTGCCGGGGCGATCGTGCCCGGCTATCCGGAACTGCGGCGCAGCAACATCGAATCCAAGTTCCAGTCCCCGGTCGGGGTGCTCGGTGAGACGGCCCACCACGCGGGCCGCTGCACCGCCGCCGCGGGACCCGGTGCGGCGGTGGCGGTGGCCGACGCCCAGGGCAAGGTGGACGTCTACGCCCCGGCCGCCGACTCGGTGACCGCGCAGACCCTGGCGGCCTGCCCGATCACCGCCGTCGCGCTCGACGACCTCGTCCTGGGCCCACTGGACGCCGCGGCGCGTTCCGCGGCGGTACGCCGGGTGGACGCGGCGGTCGGCCATCTGGTGTCGGCGCTGCCCGCCGGGACGAGCTTGCTGGTCGCGGGTGTGACCGATGACGCGGCCCCGGGCCGGCGGGCCTTCGGCAGCCCGCACCTGCGGGTCGCGATGGCCACCGGGCCCGGAATCCGGCCCGGGTCGTACCTCACCTCCGACTCGACCCGGCGGCAGGGCATCGTGATCACACCTGACGTGACCGCCACGATGCTCCGGCTGACCGGGCTGCCGATCCCGGCCGAGGTGCTGGGCACCACATGGCGGGCGGGCTCGGACCGGCCGGCGAACGTGGTCACCGAACTCACCCACCAGGACGTCGCGGCCCAGACGATCCGGCGGCTGCTCCCCCGCTTCTTCCTCGGCCTCGTTATCGCCCAGGTGCTGTTCTACGGCGCCGCCGCGCTGGTGCTGAGGCGGCGGCAGAACTCCGGGAAGCGCGGGCACCGCGTGCTCGGCGTGACCCGGCTGATCGCCTTGGTCAGTGCCGCCGCGCCGGTCTCGACCTACCTGGTCAATCTCATCCCCTGGTGGGACACCGCACAGCCCACCATCGTCCTGCTCGCCGGGCTGGCCGTCATCGACGGGCTGATCGTCACCGCGGCGCTGGCGGGTCCCTGGCGGCGCACGCTGCTCGGGCCGGGGGCTGTGGTGGCCGCCGCCACGGCCGTCGCGATCGCGGTGGACCTGGTGACCGGTACGACGCTGCAGCTCAACAGCCTCATGGGCTACTCGCCGCTGGTCGGCGGACGCTACTACGGCCTGGGCAACATCGCCTTCTCGGTGTTCGCCACCTCGGTGCTGCTGTTCAGCGCGAGCCTGGCCCAGTGGCTGTTGGTGCGCCGCCCGGAGGCCGATGAGTCACGGAGGCGGGCGGCCGTCGCCGTTCTGATCATCGGGCTGCTGGCCATGGCCTTGGACGGGCTCCCGCTCTGGGGCTCCGACTTCGGCGGCGTGATCGCGATCGTGCCGGGACTGGCGGTCACCGCCATGATGGTGGCGGGCAAGCGGATCTCACTGGTCAAGCTCGGCCTGTTCTGCGCGGCCGGTGGTGTCGTGGTGCTGGTCATCGCCTACCTGGATCACCTGCGGCCACCCGGCAACCAGACCCATCTCGGCCGGTTCTTCGGTGACCTGCTGCACGGCCACGCCGGCCCGGTGGTGGAACGCAAGTTCGGTGCGATGGTGCACACGTTCGGCAACATGACCCTGACCCCGATCGCGGCCGCCGCGCTGGTCTTCCTCTTCCTGGTGCTGCGCCGCCCGGAACGGCTGCGGGCCGGGGCACTCAATCTGGCCTACGCGCGAGCGCCGATGCTGCGCGCGGGCCTCATGGGCGCGCTGGTGACCGCCGTCGTGGGGACCCTGGCCAACGACTCCGGTGTGGCGGTGCTCGCCCTGGCGCTCGTGGTCGCGGTCCCGTTCGCCCTGGTCTGCGGCATCCGAGCATTGGAGACGGCACCCGCGCCCCCGCCGGAACCGGTCGGCGGCACGCCCGGGGCCCTGTCGCCCGATCCCGCCACCCGCTGACTCCCCTTTCCCGGACCTCCAGTGCGGGGTCGGCGGCATGGACCCCCGGTGCGGGGGTCTACGACGCGGACCCCCGTGCGGGAGTCGGCGGAAGACTCAGCGGATGGTGGCGACGGGCACGCCACGCGGCGAACGCAACCCGTGCCGCCGGGTGCCCTCGTCCAGCCAGGTGTCCAGATGGGCCCAGGTGGTCGCGCGGGCCCGGCGCCCGGTCAGCACCCCGAGATGGCCGCCGGGAGCGGTCTCGAAGCGCACCTCCGGAGATCCGGCGAGCCGCCGGGTGAGCGCGTGGACCGCTTTCACCGGCGCGATGCCGTCGCCGTGTCCCGCGATCACCAGCACCGGGACGCGCACGGCGTCCAGCCCGATCCGCCGGCCGCCGATCTCGATCCCCTCGTTCATCAGGCCGTTGGCGCGGAAAAACTGCCGATAAACCTGCCCGAAGGTACGGCCCGGATACGCGATCATCGTGTTGGTGAAATGATCGACGGCCTCCATCTGCGCCAAAAATTCCGCGTTGTGCAAGTTCGCCAGAATAACGAAAGGACGCAGGAGGTATTTGTCGATTCCGACCAGCTGATAAGCACGTTTCACCACCGGCTGCGGCAGTCCGCCGAACACCATATTGATCAGAGTCGCCTCGGCCCCCCTGGTCAGCCAGGTCAGCTGGCGCAGCGGCATCGTCATGGGCATCGCGGTCGTGTCGACCGGCGCGGCGATCGAGGTGATGGAGGAGATCGGCAGCTCCGGCTGATCGGCCGCGGCCAGCAGCGAGAAGATCCCGCCCAGGCACCAGCCGACGAGCTGGACCGGCTGGCCATCGGCATCCGCGCTGACCGCGCGGATCGCCTGCGGCATCACCTCGCCGATCCACTCCTCCAGGCCGACCGCCCGGTCGGCGAAGCCCATCATGCCGTAATCCAGCAGGTAGGCGCGCCGGCCGGTGCCCACGAGATGCTCGGCCAAGCTGCATCCCCGCCGCAGGTCATAACAGCTCGCGGGAGAGGCCAGGGGCGGGATCAGCAGCACCGGGGGCCCGGTCGGGATCACATCCTTGGGCGGACGGTACCGGTAGACCGAACATCTGGGTTCGTCACCGATCATCTGGGTCGGCATGGGCCGCAGATCGGCGACGCGCCCGTATAGCAGTTTGTGACCGATGTTGGAAACGGCCGCGTGGAGGTGGCGAGGCGAGGGAATCACTTTCATGTCATCCATATTCATTTCATGAGACCGAGTCGGCGCGCAATGCCTCTACGCCGCTGATCTCCGCGGACGCGACCAGGGCCGATGTGGAAGCAGTCCAGAACAGCCCCACGACCTGCACATTTAGTATTTTTGACGAGAGCTTGACATGTGCCGGAAAGCTGCTGGAATAGGTTCGGAAACACGACCGCCTGGTCATTTCAAATGCGGCCGACCTAGGGCCTTTACCCCTGTTTCACCGGCCTCACGCGTGCGAACCGTCCCATCGCACGAGACGAGGTCCGTGACATACTGCACAATAATAACTACTCATGGTAACGACCGGAAGGGCGGTCACCAGCGATGACGACCATCGATCCGGTAGACCAGGGCCCACGCCAGGGCGGGCCCGCTCCAGCGTGGGAGCGCCTGCTGCGGCTGCGCCGCCGGGCCGTCGGCACCGTCCAGTCGGTGCAGCCGGGGGCCGAACCGCTGGTGGCCGCCTACCGGGCGGCCACCGGCAGGAGCGACGTCCACGAGCTGCGGCGGGCCTATGAGACGGCCGAGCGCATGCACCGGGGTCAGCTGCGCAAGTCCGGTGCCCCGTACATCACCCATCCCCTGGCCGTGGCGACGATTCTGGCCGCCATGGGCATGGACACGACCACCCTCGTGGCGGCCCTGCTGCACGACACCGTCGAGGACACCCCCTACACCCTGGGGCAGGTGCGGGTGGATTTCGGTGAGGAGGTCGCCGTCCTGGTCGATGGGGTCACCAAGCTCGACGGTGAGCTGTGGGGCGTGCGGGCGGAGGCCGAGACGTTCCGCAAGATCGTGCTCGCCGCCGCGGCGGACCTGCGCGTCCTGGTGATCAAACTGGCCGACCGGTTGCACAACCTGCGCACCCTGGGCTTCAAGGAGGCGCACAAGCGGGAGCGCATCGCCAAGGCCTCACTGGAACTTCTCGTGCCGTTCGCCGAAAGGCTGGGCATCTACGTGCTCAAGCGCGAGATGGACGACCTGGCCTTCGCCGCCCTCGATCCCGGCGCCCACGCCCGGACCGACGCGGCGGTGCGGGACGCGCTGGCGCGGGCCCATCTGCTGGATCCGACGCTCGACCGGCTGCGGGCCGCCCTGGCCGAGCACCAGGTGACCGCCGAGGCCACCCTCCGTCCCCGGCATCTGTACAAGGTGCACAGCGACCTCGACGGGGACATGACCGGGCTGCGGCCCAGCGACGTCACCCGCATTCTGGTCCTGGTCGACGGCACGGAACAGGACTGCTACGTCGCGCTCGGTGCGGTCCACTCGGCCCTGCATCCGATCTCCGGCCGGGTCAAGGACTTCATCGCGATGCCCAAGTTCAACTTCTACCAGTCCCTGCACACGGTCGTGATCGCACCCGTCGGGGATCTCATCGACGTCATCATCCGCACCCGGGACATGCACCCCGTCGCGGAGTACGGCATCGTCGCGCACATCCGGGACGCCCCCGACGCGGCCGCGACCACCGACACCGTGGCCGGGCGGCGTGATCTCGGCTGGTTACTGCGGCTGCTGACCTGGCAGTCCGACTCGCCGTCGGCGGAGTTCCTCGACAGCCTGCGCACCGATCTGAGCAGCGGCAACGTCGCGGTGTTCACCTCTGGCGGCGACATCGTGGCTTTGCCCGTACATGCCACCGCGATCGACTTCGCCTACGCGCTCGGCGCGGAGACCGGCGACCACTCCATCGGCGCAGTGATCAACGGGCGGCTCGCCGCCCTGTCCGCGGAGGTCCGCAGTGGCAACGTGGTGGAGATACTGACCGCGCCCGACGCGGGTCCGACCGAGGACTGGCTGAGGTTCGCCACCTGCGCTCAGACCCGGGTGCACATTTTGCACCGCCTGAACCGCCGCAGGGCGGACGAGGCGGCCGACGCGGGACGGCGCACGCTGGCGCTGGCCCTGGCCGAGCGGAGCATGGATCTGCTGGCCGCCGAAGGGTGCGGGGAGTCCCTGTCGATCGCCCGGGAGCTCGGCTACGGCGAGGTGGACCAGATGTACGCGGCGATCGCCGCGGGAAGCCTGGACCTCGACCGGCTGCTCGGCCGGTTCGCCTACTGAGCCCGGAGACGGGGCCGCCGCCCTTCTTCTCGCGGTTCCGCCCTCTTCCCGCGATGCCACGTCTTCCCGGGACCGCCGCCTTCCCGGGACCGCCGCCTTCCCCGCGACCGCCGCCTTCCCCGCGACCGCCGCATTCCCCGTGATCCCGTGCGGGTGCCGACCCGGCCACGAGATCACGCGAAAGGAGCTGCGGCGATCAGCGCCCGGCGAGCACGGGCTCGAGGTCGTCCTCGCCCGCCGGCCGGGCGTCGTCGTGACGCCGGGCCAGCTTGCCAGGCCACCACATCCACCGGCCCACGTCGAGCGTGAGCGCGGTGACGAGCACCGAGCGGACGATGATCGTGTCCAGCAGCACGCCGAACGCGACCGCGAACCCGAGTTCGGCCGTGAACACCAGCGGCATCGAGCCCAGCGCCGCGAACGTCCCGGCCAGCACGAGTCCCGCCGAGGTGATCACTCCACCGGTGGCGGACAGGCCGATCAGCGCACCGCGTCTGGTGCCGTACTCCAGGGCCTCCTCCCGCACCCGGGTGACCAGGAAGATGTTGTAGTCGATGCCCAGGGCCACCAGGAACACGAAGGCCCACAGCGGGAAGGACGTGTCCGCCCCGGCGAAGCCGAACACATGGTCGAACACGATCGCGCTCACCCCGAGCGTCGCGGCGAAGGACAGCACCACCGTGCCGATCAGCAGCAGCGGTGCCACGATCGAGCGCAGCAGCAACGCCAGGATGAGGAACACCACGAGGAGCACCACAGGGATGATCAACTGGACGTCGTGCCGGGACGCATCCGAGATGTCCAGGTTGAGGGCACTACTGCCGCCAACCTTGGCCTCAGCCCCGTCGATTTTGTGCACGGCCGTCCGTGCGGCCTTGACCGTGTTCTGCGCCGCCGAGCTGTCGGAGCCGTACGCCAGAGTGGCGCGGAGGAAGGCCTCGCCGTCCTTGACCACCGGCGGGGTGACCTCGGTGACGCCCGGAACCCCTGCCAGCGCCGCCCTCACCTGATCCGCGGATCCGGCCTTGGTGACGATGTCCAGTGGCTGGCCGGAGCCCGCCGGGAAGTGCCTGGCCATGATGTTCTCGCCCTCGGCGGCCTGCGACTTGGAGACGAAGCCGTCCTTCTGCGCGATGCCGTCGGCCTTGAGACCGGTGATCCCGAGGGCCAGCGAGCCGATGACGACCGCGGTGCCGATCCAGACCAGCCGCGGACGTACGGAGATCCGCCTGCCCACCCGGGCCCACAGACCGCCCTCGGTCGGCTCGGGCGAACCGTACGCCGGGCGGACCGGCCAGAAGATCCACCGGCCGAAGATGACGAGCAGGGCCGGCAGCAGCGTGATCATGGCGAGCAGGCCGACGCCGACACCGACCGCGCAGACCGGGCCCAGCCCCTTGGTGGAGTTGAGCGCGGCGAGCAACAGGCACAGCAGGCTGATCGCCACCGTCGCGGCACTGGCGATGATCGCCGGACCGGACCGGTGCAGGGCCTCCGCCATAGCTTCGTGCCGGTCCTCGTGCCGGCGCAGTTCCTCGCGGTACCGGGCGATGAGCAACAGCGCGTAGTCGGTCGCCGCCCCGAAGACCAGCACGGTGAGGATGAACGAACTCTGGGCGTTGACGGTGAGCCCGGCGTGTTTCGCGAGGAGATAGATCAGCCCCTCGGACGCGAACAACGACACACCCGCCGTGAGCAGCGGAAGCAACCAGAGCAGTGGACTGCGGTAGGTGAAGAGCAAGATGACGATGACCACCAGCGCGGTGATCGCGCCCAGCGACGTACCACCGCTGCTGAAGATCTTGCCGGAGTCGGCGGCGTAGCCGCCCGGCCCGGTGACATGGACGCCGAGGCCGTTGGCGTTCTTGTCGGCGATGGCGGTGATCGCGTCCACCGTCTTGCTGATACCGCCCCAGCCGGTCTTGCCGAGCTTGACGCTGACGATGAACTCGATGGCCTTGCCGTCCTTCGACGGGATCGGGCCGACCAGGTCACCGGCCACGTCCGGCACGGTCCTGAAGGCCGTCTTATCGGCCGTTGCCTTGGTCATGTCCGCAGGGGTGATCCCGCCGGCCCTGTCATAGATGACCAGGGCGGGGATGTTGTCACTCGGCTGGAACTTCTTGGACTGCTCCAGCACCTTCGTGGACTCGGCGGCCTTGGGCAGCCAGGCCGAGGCATCGTTCTTTTGGACCTCACCCAGCTTCCCGGCCAACATGAAGGCCGGAACCAGTAGAACGATCCAGAACGCCAGTACGAACCATTTGGCCCACCGACCTCCCGGCCAGGCCGCGATGTTGCGTATCACGAGGGGGGTTCCTCCGTAAGCGAGCGATCAGCATGCTGACGATTAGAAGCCTACGGATCCTAGGTAGCGATCTTCACCTGCGTCCACGTATTTTCTCTGTTAACAATGTCTGACCGTGAGAGCTCCCACCTCGGTCCAGGTCTGGAGACCTGGCACACCGGCAGGCTGCTGACCGCCGCCGCCCGGATGGTCGAGCACGCCTTCGACGCCGGCGTCGCCGAGCTGGGTGTGACCCATGCCGGCATCAACGTGCTGTCCGCGCTGGCCGACGGCCCGATCACCCAGCACGAGCTGGCCGTTCGCTGCCAGGTGCAGGACCAGACGGTGAGCCGTGTGATCGACGGCCTGGAACGCAGCGGCTACGCCGTAAGGCGGCGCGATCCGGGCGACCGGCGCCGGGTGCTGGTCGAACGCACCCCGACCGGTGAGGGCGCCATGAAGCGGGCGTCGGAGGTGGCCGCCCGATTCGGCTTCCTGGACGACGGGTCCGCCGAGAACGCCGCCTGCCGCGACCTGCTCATCAAGATCATCACGCGGTTGGGCGGGGGACGGAAGGACTGCCCGGGAAGCTTTTGAGCCCGACAGGACAGGCCGGGATGGATTCTGCGACCGTCTATGTTGAGGCATAGCAAGGCTGTACGGAAACGAGATGGAGTGACGGTGCTGGATCCAGAGGATCTGTACGAGCTGGACGCGGAACTACCGGAGCTGTCTCGGCCGGTACTGCTGCACAGCCTCGACGGCTTCGTCGACGCCGGATC
The DNA here is from genome assembly GCA_025964695.1 of Streptosporangiaceae bacterium. Taxonomy (GTDB): domain Bacteria; phylum Actinomycetota; class Actinomycetes; order Streptosporangiales; family Streptosporangiaceae; genus Actinomadura_E. The sequence goes on from JAOPYK010000265.1 coordinate 23,986, forward strand.
CACGAGCCGGCTGGTCCGCGAGCACATACTGGACACACTCGACAACCGGGTGATCGGACGTTTCGATGTCGACTCCCTGATGGACTACCGGGCCCGGCGGCCCGTGATGACCTACGACCAGGACCACTGGGACGGCTACGACGCCCCCGAACTCGCGGTCCACCTCGTCGAGGATGCCACCGGCAGCCCATTCCTGTTCCTGACCGGCCCCGAGCCCGACCGGCTCTGGGAGGGCTTCAGCACGGGTGTGCGCTCGCTGGTCGAGCGGCTGGGCGTCTCGCTGACGGTCGGCTTCCACGGCATTCCGATGGGAGTGCCGCACACCCGCCCGGTGGGGGTGACCCCGCACGGCACCCGCCCGGAGCTGCTCACCGGTCCCCGCCCGTGGTTCGGCCGCGTCCAGGTGCCCGGCAGTGCCTCGGCCCTGCTCGAACTACGGCTCGGCGAGGCCGGCCACAACGCCATGGGTTTCGCCGTGCACGTCCCGCACTACCTGGCGCAGTCGAACTATCCGGCCGCGGCCGTCACCGCTCTCGACGCCGTGGCCGCCGCCACCGGCCTGGTCCTGCCCAACGACGAGCTGCGGGCCGCCGCCGTGCGCACCAACACGGAGATCGCCGACCAGATCGCCGGCTCCGACGAGGTCGAGAAGGTCGTCCAGGCGCTGGAACAGCAGTACGACGCGTTCGCCGGGTCCGCCGACCGGGAGAGCCTGCTCGCGTCCGAGCAGAACATGCCCACCGCCGAGGAACTGGGCGCAGAGTTCGAGCGTTTCCTCGCCGAGCAGGACGGCGACGGCTGACCCGCCGCTACGCCATCTCCTCGAGCTCCTTGCCCTTCGTCTCGTGCACGGCCTTGATAACGAAGATCAGGGCGAGCAGCGCGAACGTGGTGTACACCCCGTAGGCCAGGCCCAAGCCGATCTTGGCCAGCACGGGGAACGTCGTGGTGATGAGCCAGTTGGCCAGCCACTGCGCGGCGGCGGCCACCGCCAGCGCGGAGGCGCGGATCCAGTTGTTGAACATCTCCCCCAGCATCACCCACACGACCGGGCCCCAGCTGAAGCCGAACGCGACCACGTAGAGGTTGGCGGCGACCAGCGCGACCGGACCGGCCACCGGCCCCAGCTGCGGCTGCCCGTCGACCACCCGCGCCGTGGCGAAGACGACCGCCAGCGTGCCCAGGGTGACGACCATGCCGGCCGCGCCGAAGGTCAGCAGGGGCTTACGGCCGATCTTGTCGATCAAGGCGATCGCCATCAGGGTGGTCACCACGTTGACGATCGAGGTCAGCACCGAGGTCAGGGTCGCGTCGCTCTCGCTGAAACCGACCGAGTGCCAGAGCGTGGACGAGTAGTAGAAGATCACGTTGATGCCGACGAACTGCTGGAACACCGACAGCAGAATGCCCACCCACACGATGGACCGCAGGCCGAGGCGCGGACCCCTGAGATCCTTGAGGCGCACCGGGCGGCCCGTGCTGAGGGTCTGCTTGATCTCGCCGATCTTGTGGTCGAGGTCGCCCCGCCCCATGACCTGCTCCAGCACCTCCTTGGCCTCGGCGACCCGGCCCTGCTTCACCAGATACCGCGGCGACTCGGGGATCATCAGAGCGAGCCCGGCGTACACCACGGCGGGGATCGCGGCGGTGGCGAACATCCATCGCCATGCCTGACCGCCCCAGGGCGCGTCCTCGCTCGCTCCCCCGGCGAGCCGTACCAATAGATAGTCCGTGAGCAGCGCGGCGAAGATGCCCAACACGATCGCCAGCTGCTGCAATGAGCCCAGCCTGCCTCTGAGGTCGGCGGGCGCGATCTCCGCGATGTAGGCGGGTGCGATCACCGACGCCGCTCCGATGGCCAGACCTCCCACGAGCCGCCACAACGTCAGCTGCCAGGCGTTCAGGGCCAGCGCCGAGCCGACCGCACTGATCACGAACAGCGCGGCGGCGATCACCATTACCCGGATCCTGCCGAACCGGTCCGCCAGCGGCCCGGCGAACCAGGCACCGACCGCGCACCCCAGCAGCGCCGCCGACACCACGAACCCGACCATCCCCGAGCCGAGGTGGAACTGTGCCTTGATCGCATCCACCGCGCCGTTGATGACCGACGAATCGAAACCGAACAGGAAGCCGCCCATCGCCGCCGCGCCGGCCACCCGCAAGGAGACCAGGTTCGCGTGCCGCAACCTCCGCGCGGCCACCTCGCCTTCTGCCAAGCTCATGGGCGTCTTCTTGCCCAACCGCCCAGGGAATATACTCAACCCCAGGTCAGAGGCAACATCGGAGATTGATTTCGCGATGAGTCCTCGGAACCGGGTACGCTTGCCCGGTCGCTGGGGACCCCGGTCCCCCGCCCTGGGGCGATTAGCTCAGCGGTAGAGCACTCGCCTTACAAGCGAGGGGTCACTGGTTCGAACCCAGTATCGCCCACCAGGTCTGACCAGCCAAAAGGCCCCGTTCCGGATCATCGGAGACGGGGCCTCGCGCTTTGTGACTGACTAATTGCCTGACTATCCCTCGGCTGAGTCCGAGGGGCACAGCCGATCCATCGCGGTCGCGCCGTCTTCCATCACGGGCCGGAGCTGGTGCCGGTAGACCAGCTCCGTCACGGCAGTACCTCTGTGTCCGACCAGGCGGGAGATGTTCTCCATCGGAACCCCGGAGTAGGACAGCAACGACACGAACGCGTGTGCCGCGTCGGGAGGTGGGCCAGCTGGCCGGATGCGGTCGAGCTGGTGTGTTGCTGTTGTGGTCGCGCTAGAAGAGGTCCATTACTACGGGTATCGGGCGATAACCGCAACGGGCCGCAGGACAGGGTTAGGTGTGGGCGGATCTTCGGACGGTCGTGGATGGCAGTTGCATCCCGTGGTTTGGATGCGCCAAGTGGCCTTGATGCGCCCGGTGGTCTCGATGCGCCGGGTGGTGTGGATCGGCGCGGGGGCGATCGTGCTCGCCGGTGTGGGGGCCGCCTTGGCCGGATGGTTGGCAAAACCGGAAAAATTCCAATGGGGGCAGGTGACCGGTGGGGCGCTCACCTCCGTGAGCGCGCTGGTGGCTTCGCTGCTATGGCAGCGCCGTTATGAACGCTCCGACGAGCGCAA
>JAOPYK010000275.1 GCA_025964695.1 Streptosporangiaceae bacterium
CCGACGAGTCGATCGAGGCCGTACGGGCCCAGATCGGCGACAAGCGGGTCATCTGCGGGCTGTCGGGCGGGGTGGACTCCGCGGTCGCCGCCGCGCTCGTACAGCGGGCCGTCGGTGCCCAGCTGACCTGCGTGTTCGTCGACCACGGGCTGCTGCGCAAGGGCGAGGCCGAGCAGGTCGAGAAGGACTATGTCGCCGCCACCGGCGTCAACCTGCACGTCGTCGACGCGACCGAGCGTTTCCTCGCCGCGCTGGACGGGGTCACCGACCCCGAGCAGAAGCGCAAGATCATCGGCCGGGAGTTCATCCGGGTCTTCGAGGCCGCCGCCCGTGACATCGTGCACGCCGGTGAGGGCGGCGCGGGGGACGCGGCACCGTCCTCGGTTGGCGGCGTGTCCTCGGCCGAGCCGGTGGAGTTCCTGGTGCAGGGCACTCTCTACCCCGACGTCGTCGAGTCCGGCGGCGGCACCGGTGCGGCCAACATCAAATCCCACCACAATGTGGGCGGCCTCCCCGACGACCTGCAGTTCCAGCTGGTCGAGCCGTTGCGAACGCTGTTCAAGGACGAGGTCCGCGCGCTCGGCGAGCAGCTGGGCCTGCCCTCCGAGATCGTCTGGCGGCACCCGTTCCCAGGCCCCGGCTTGGCCATCCGCATCATCGGCGCGGTCTCACGCGACCGGCTGGACCTGCTCCGCGAGGCCGACGCGATCGCCCGCGAAGAGATCACCAAGGCCGGCCTCGACCGCGACATCTGGCAGTTCCCCGTGGTGCTGCTCGCGGACGTACGGTCCGTGGGAGTGCAGGGCGACGGCCGGACCTACGGGCACCCCATCGTGCTGCGCCCGGTCACCAGCGAGGACGCGATGACGGCCGACTGGGCTCGGCTGCCCTACGACGTACTGCAGCGGATCTCCACCCGCATCACCAACGAGGTCCCCGACGTCAACCGGGTCGTCGTCGACATCACCAGTAAGCCCCCCGGCACCATCGAGTGGGAGTGACCTTTCCCGCGACCCACGTCGGCACGCGCCGTCCAGGCGTCGTGGGCACCGGTACGCGCGGCCCGCAGGGCGCGCACGGGCGGATCGGGAGCTGCTACCGCCGCTGGCTGAAGGCGGATATGCCCGAGGACGGGCCCCCAGGCCCCTGACCATCGCCGAGGCCGCCCGGCTCGGGCTCGCCGTCCCAGGACGCCGGTAAAGACTCCACCATGAGAGACCCACCCTCTCACGTGTGGTCATCGATCGATCACAGTACGCGAGCATGCTTGCGCGCATGACGACGTACTCACTCGACGACGTACGGGGGGTCTGCGGGAAACGCGACGCGTGGTGGACCGTACTGCTGGTCGACCCCGTCGCGGTGCGGCTCACGCGGCTGCTGGCGAACCGGACGTCGCTCACTCCCGACCAGATCACCCTGGCGTCCTTCATCGTGGGCATGGTCGCGGCCGGCTGTTTCGCCGCCGCGACCCCGTACTGGCTGGCGCTGGGCGCGCTGGCCTATCACGTCAGCTTCATCCTGGACTGCTGCGACGGCAAGATCGCGCGGCTCAAGGGCACCGGCACGCCGTCCGGCCCCTGGCTGGAGTACCTCGTCGACCGGCTCCGGATGCTGTGCTGCACGCTGACCCTGGTCGGCGGGCAGTACGCCCGGACCGGGCGAGTGGAGCTGTTCTATCTGGGGCTCATGGTCGTGATCCTGGACACGTTCCGCCATTTCAGCGCCGTGCACACGGCCAGGACCCGGCGGGCGATACGCCATCGGCTCGGCGCCGCGGCCGAGTTCGCCGGGCTGCCCGAACCCGCCGAGGACGGCCGGCGGCTGCTGCCGAGCCAGGACGAGCGCCTGCGGTACGTCGAGGATCTGCTGCACGCCGGGCCCCAGGCCGGCGGCACTGCCGGTCCTGTCACCGGCTCCGCCACCGGTCTCTCCGCCAGTGCGGGGTTCCGCGCGGGGAGTGGCGCCCCGCTGGACGAGCCGCCCCAGGGCGGGCGGGTTCCCTGGTACGACCAGGCACGTCGCACGCTGCATGGCCGATGTGAGCGGACCCAGCTGGTGAGCGGGGTGGAGTTCCAGATGGCGTTGTTCGTCGTCGGTCCCTCGACCGGCGTGATCGCTCCGATCGCGATGGCGGCGGGAGGGCTGCTGATGGCCTTCGAGGTGGTCGCCATGTACCGGCTCTGGCTGTCCGCCCGCGAATGTGAGGACCTGATCGAGGAGCTCGCCAAGGACCTGAGGGGCGGGCCGGGCGGCTCCCGCGAGGGTTCCGCGGTCAGGGGGCGTCGGCTCAGCGACGCCGGGGTCCGTTGATGCCGGCCACATTCCGGCGACGTCGCCATACCCGCCGGGAGGTGGCGGCGGCCGGCGGCCCACGCGACGGCTGGTGGACGCTGGTGCTGATCGAGCCGTTCGCGCTCCGGCTGGTGCGGCCGCTGGCCGACCGCACGCCCACCACGCCCAACGAGCTCACCGCGTTGAGCGCCATGCTGACGGTGGCGGCCGCGGGCGGGCTGTTGGAGGGCGGCCCGTTGGGGCTGATCGCGGGCGCGGTGCTGTTCCACCTGAGCCTCATCGCTGACTGCATGGACGGCACGCTGGCCCGTCTCAACGGCACGGTCACCGAGTTGGGCGCGTGGTTCGGCGCGGTGGCGGGGCGGGCCCGCCTCATGATGTGCGGTACGACGCTGCTCGTCGGACAGTACGCCCGCACCGACGAGCGGGCCTACCTGCTCCTCGCCGCGCTGGTGCTCTTCTGCTGCGCGGTCGTACAGATCAACGCCGGTCACGCCGAACTGGTCCCGGGCGGCTTCGTCCGTGAATCCACGGCCAGGCCGGCGCGGGCGGCGCGGGGTGCGCGCTCCACCCGGCGGCGGCCGTTCACCCGGCCCGTCACCGAGGTCGAATACGGGATCGCCGTCTGCGTCCTCGCCCCCCAGACCGGGGCGTACGTCACCGTCATCGCCGTGGCCTCGGGCCTGCTGCTGTGCGGGGAGCTGGCCCGTTTCGGCGCCGCCGTGCGGTTGCTCCTGCGAGCGCGAGCGGGCAGGCCGCTCCCGGCCGCCGCCTCCGGGAGCCGGTATGGGCCCGCCGACCCGACGTTGGACGGTTGACGGTTCCAGTCCGTTGACGGTTCCAGTCACGCGACCACGTCCGTGGAGGCGGCTCAGGCCGACACTCGGAAGCCGATCGGTGCCCGGGATGGAGGGTCTCAGCGGTGTTGGCGGACGGGGACCGGTGGCCGGGATCGCGGGCGGATCGGTCTCAACGGTGATGGCGGCCGCGGGCCGGTGGCCGGGATGGCGCGTCTCAGCGGTGATGGCGGCCGCGGCGGCGACGGAACAGGTAACGGATCGTCAGTAGCGCGACGACGCCGCCGAAGAGTGGGGCGGCGCGCTTGACGACCGACGGCCCTGCCACCTCCAGCAGGTCGACGGCCTCTTCGCTGCGCCGCACCGGACGCGGCGAGACAGGGGTCCGCTGCCCGCCGGCACCAGCGCCTGTGGCCACCGCGGGGGCTGTGGCGGGGGGCTCCGCCGCCGCCTCGGTGCTCTCACGGGTGGAGGGCGCCGCCTGCCGGGGAGCCTGCTCCGGGATCTGCTCGGCAACGGAGAACCCGTCCGGAATCGTCGGGGGTGCCTTCAGCACGTCCCGTGGGTGCGCCGGGCTCTCGGCCGGCGACTCCGCGCCCGAGGTGGGGAGCTCCGCGGCGGAGGTCTGCGGCTCCCCGGCGGGGGTCAGGGCTTCCGTGGTCGGCTGGGGTTCCGCGCTCTGGGCCAGGGCTTCCGCGATCGGCTGGGGTTCGCCGGTCGGGGTCGTTTCCGTGGTCGGCTGGGGTTCGCCGGTCGGCGTCGCCGCGGCGGCGGGCGGCTTCGCGGCCGGTGCTCTCCGTTCCTCGTCGGGGACCTGGAGCTCCTCGGACAGCGCCTTGGCGAAGCGTGAGATGAGCTTGCCGCCCACCTCGGCCAGGATGCCCCGGCCGAACTGCGCCGGACGCCCGGTGATGTTCAGCTTGGTGTGCACAGTGACCCGGGTGGCCTCACCCTCCCCGTGCAGCTGGGCCTGGACGGTCGCCGCAGCCGTGCCGGTGCCGCGGGCCTCCTTGGCCGAGCCTTCGATGGTGACGATGCGGGCCGATTCGTCGGTCACGACGAGGTGGGCCGTGCCCTTGTAGGTGATGGTCATGGCGCCGAGCTTCACCTTGAGCTTGCCGGTGAACTCGTCGCCTTCGACCGTGTCGAGGGTCGCGCCCGGCACACAAGGCGCCACTCGCTCCAGGTCCAGCAGCACCGGCCAGGCTCGATCCACCGGCACGGGAACGGTGAACTCGTGATCGAGTTCCATGAGAGCTGCCCTCCTGTCGGCCGTGACCTGCTTGGCACCCTATGACCGCTCGCGGCCATTCGCCACCGGTGTCACAGGGATACCCCGCCAGCGGGCAAACCGGTCTTGTCGTGACAGACATTCTAATTACCGTCGCGATGAGGCCCCGCCCGGTGCTGCCGGACGGGGCCTGCCTCCGGGTCAGATCGCGGATGCGGTGGTGAGGGCGCGGGCGGTCAGCACCTTGGCGAGGTGCAGCCGGTATTCCACCGAGCCGTGCAGGTCGGCGGACGGGCTGGTGCCCTCGGTGGCGTGCGCCGAGACCGTACGGAAGGTGCTCGCCGAGGCGGTGCCGCCCCTCAGCGCGTCCTCGACGGCCACCGCGCGCACCGGTGCCGGGCCCATGTTCGTGAGCGCCACCCGGGCGTCCTCGATGGTGCCGTTGGCTCGGCGGACCGCGCAGGCGACTCCGACGATCGCCCAGGCCTGGGCCGTCCGATGGAACTTCTCGTAGTGGAAGGCCCATCCCGGGCCCAGCTTGGGCACCCGGATCCCGGTGAGCAGCTCGTCGGGGGCCAGGGCCGAGGTCAGGTAGTCCTCGAAGAACTCCCCGGCCGGGATCTCCCGGCGATGGGTGAGGAACACCGCGTCCAGGGCCAGCGCCACCGCGGGAAGGTCTCCGGCCGGATCGGCGTGTGCCAGGGCCCCGCCGAACGTGCCGCGATGCCGTACGGCCGGATCGGCCACCGTCGCCGCGGCCAGCGAGATCAGCGGCGCGTGCTCCCGTACCAGCGGATCATGGACCACCTGGTAGTGGGTGGCCATGGCGCCGATCACCAGCGCGTCTCCGTCGTCCCGGATCTCCCGCAACTCGGGGATGCGGTCCAGATCGATGAGCACCTCCGGGTAGGCGAGTCGCAACCGCAGCAGCGGCAGCAGGCTCTGCCCGCCCGCGAGCAACTTGGCGTCCTCCCCGGCCTCGGCGAGCGCGGTGACCGCCTCGTTCACCGACGACGGCCGCAGGTAGTCGAACTCGGCGGGGATCATGAGGTACCTCCGGAGACCGATCCCAGTCCGCCACCGGCGCCCGGTTGCGCGGATCGTTGGCCCGTTCCGCCACGCAGCGCCTGCCAGACGCGTTCGGGCGTGCAGGGCATCGGCACGTCGCGCACCCCGTACGGACGTAGCGCGTCGACGATGGCGTTGACGACGGCCGGGGTGGAGGCGATGGTGCCGGCCTCACCGACGCCCTTGACCCCGAGCGGGTTCGTGGTCGCCGCGGTCTCGGTCCGGTCGGTGACGAAGGTCGGCAGGTCGGCTGCCGACGGCACCAGGTAGTCGGCCATGGTCGTGGTCGTCAGGTTGCCGTCCGCGTCGTAGACCGCCTCTTCGTAGAGCGCCTGCGCGATGCCCTGGGCGAGACCGCCGTGCACCTGACCCTCCACGATCATGGGGTTCACCACGCGGCCGATGTCGTCGACGGCCACATAGGACCTGATGCGCACGAACCCGGTCTCGGTGTCCACCTCGGTGGCGCACAGGTGCGTGCCGTGCGGGAAGGAGAAATTCTCCGGGTCGAACGTCGCGTCGGAGTCCAGCGAGGCCTCCACTCCGTCCGGCAGATCGTGTGCGGTGAAGGTCGCCAGCGCGACCTCCTGAAGGGTGGTGGAGGCGTCATGTACACCTCGCACCGAGAAGGTGCCCGCTCGGAACTCGATGTCCTGTTCGGCCGCCTCGAGCAGATGGGCGGCGATCCGGCGGGCCTTGTCGACCACCTTCTCGCAGGCGCCGACGACTGCGATCCCGCCGACCGTCAGTGACCGCGAGCCGTAGGTGTCGAGGCCCTTGGGGGAGACGCGGGTGTCACCATGCAGCACCCGGACGTCCTCGAAGGGCACACCGAGCGCGTCCGAGGTGATCTGCGCCCAGGCGGTCTCGTGGCCCTGGCCATGCGCCGAGCTTCCGGTGACCACCTCTACCTTGCCGGTCGGCAGCACCCGTACGGATGCGTTCTCCCAGCCCCCGGCCGTGTTGCCCAGTGAACCGAGCACCCGCGAGGGTGCCAGCCCGCACATCTCGGTGAAGGTCGAAACCCCGATGCCGAGCTGTACCGAGTCGTCGCGCTCGCGCCGGTCGGCCTGCTCGGCCCGCAGCTTGTCGTATTCGAAGAGCTGCATCGCCTTCTCGGTGGCCGCCTCGTAGTTGCCCGAGTCGTAGGTCAGCCCGGTGATCGTGTCGTAGGGGAACTCCTCGTGCCGGATCCAGTTGCGGCGCCGTACCTCCAGCGGGTCCAGGTCCAGCTCGGCGGCCAGCTCATCCACCATCCGCTCGATGGCGAAGGTCGCCTCCGGTCTTCCGGCGCCACGGTAGGCGTCGGTCGGAGTCTTGGTGGTGAAGACGCCCGTGCAGGTGAATGAGTAGGCGCCCATCTTGTAGATCGAGTTGTACAGGAACGCGCCCAGCAGCGGGATGCCCGGGGTGATCAGCATCAGGTAGGCGCCCATGTCCGCCAGCAGGTCGACCTTGAGTCCGCGGATCGTTCCGTCGGCCTCGGCGGCCAGGGTCATCCGCTGGATCTGGTCCCGGCCGTGGTGCGTGGCCATGGTGCCCTCGCTGCGGGACTCGGTCCACTTGACCGGCCGGCCGAGTCTGCGCGCCAGCAGCAGGCAGATGACCTCCTCGCCGTAGACCTGGAGCTTGGAGCCGAAGCCGCCACCGACGTCCGGTGCGATGACCCGTAGCTTGTGCTCGGGGACACCGGTGACGGTAGCCAGCATCACCCGCAGGATGTGCGGGATCTGGGTCGACGACCAGAGCGTGAACTCGTCGCCGAGGGGTTCGCAGACCACCGCCCGCGGTTCCATGGCGGTCGGGATCAGCCGCTGCTGAACGTATCTGCGCTCCAGCAGCACCGGCGCGTCCCGGAAGGCCGCGTCCAGGTCGCCGTTCTCGAAGACCCAGGTGTAGGACTTGTTGCCCGCCTCGTGGACCTTGTCGGCGCCCTCCTGAAGGGCCTTCTCCATGTCGAGCACGGGGGGCAGCGGTTCGTAGTCCACGTCGATGGCCTCGAGCGCGTCGGCCGCGGCATAGCGGTCGCGGGCGACCACGCAGGCCACCGGCTCGCCGGCGTACCGCACCTCGGTGACCGCGAGTGGCGGATGGTCGGGCAGCACCATGTCCTCGGTGACCGGCCACGCGCACGGCAGGCTGCCCTGCTCATCGGCCAGATCGGCGCCGGAGAACACGGCGATGACCCCGGCCCTCTCTCGTGCTGCCGTCGTGTCGACGCCCGTGATGCGAGCATGGGCGTACGGGCTGCGCAGAAACGCCACGTGGCACATTCCGGGCAGCTGGAGGTTGTCCGTCCACTGGGTGCGCCCGGTGATCAGCCGGGCGTCCTCGCTCCGCCTCCGGGGCGAGCCGACCTCCCGGTGCGCGTCGGGCTCGGCCAGTTGATCGCTCTGGACGACCTGCTCGGCGATGGCTTCGGGTGCGATCTCACTCATGGGTCGCCTCCGCGGGGGTTTCGCTCTGCCGGCCGGACGTCGTACCGCCGTTGTGCCGCATGTCGTCGGCGGCGTGGCGGACGGCCCGGACGATGTTCTGGTAGCCGGTGCAGCGGCAGAGGTTGCCCTCCAGGCCTTCGCGGATCTCATCCTCGGACGGGTCCGCGTTCTCCCGGAGCAGATCGATCGAAGCCATGATCATGCCGGGGGTGCAGAACCCGCACTGGAGCGCGTGCTCCTCGTGGAAGGCCCGCTGCATGGGGTGCAGGTCTCCGGCCATGCCAAGGCCCTCGATGGTGGTGATCTCGTGGTCGTCGGCCTGAACGGCGAGCATGGAACAGCTCTTCACGCTCGTGCCGTCGAGCAGAACGGTGCAGGCTCCGCAGTTGCTGGTGTCGCAGCCGATCGGGGTGCCTACCTTCCCCAATCGTTCGCGCAGGTAGTGAACGAGCAAGAGGCGCGGCTGGACGTCGTCCTCGTACGTCACACCGTCGACCTCGACCTTGATCCGTGGCATACGTCCTCCTCAGGAATGGCGGTGTCCCCGGTACGTGGGGTGGAATCGGGACACGCAGGGCTGAGGAGGGGCGTGCGGCCACTGCATTGGGGCCACCTCCTGAGGGAGTACGACTCCATGAACGTATGCCTAGGTCGATCGGCATACCAGCCCTTAACCGGGCCATTTACGACAGCGATGCCGTTCGTTGGCCGCTGTGATGGTGGCTGCGGTGCTTCGACCGACGGGACACCGCGACCGCAGGACGTCAGCGCCGTGGGTGAAGGTCCACCGAGTAGAGGACGATGTTGTCGAGGTCGCGCAGTTTCACGGTCAGAACCCCGGTGTGGCCGTCGATGGCGACGTCGCCGAAGAACTGGGCGCCTTCGGCGGGCGAGGCGTTGGCCCGCGGGCCGGTCTTGATGAACTTCAGCTGAGGCCCGAAGGTGCCGTCGAGCGTGTTGGGCCCGAAGGTGCCGGCGTTGAGCGGCCCGGCGACGAACTCCCAGAACGGGTCGAAGTCGGTGTAGGACGCCTTGACCGGGTCGTAGTAGTGGGCCGCCGTGTAGTGGACATCGGCGGTCACGAACACCAGGTTCGTCACCGCGTGCTGCTTGGCGTACGAGAGGATCCCGGCGAACTCGCCCTCACGGCCCAGCGGTGCGCCGTCGTCGCCCTGCGCCACGGCCTCCTGGTTGACCGCGCCGTCCGGTACGACCAGGCCCAGCGGCAGATCGTTGGAGATGACCTTCCAGGTCGCCGTGGACCGGCGCAGCTCCCGCTTGAGCCACGCGGTCTGCTCGGCACCGAGCAGACCGACCTTGGCGCCGGGGGTGTTGTCCGGGCCGTTGGGGTCCTTGTAGGTCCGCATGTCCAGGACGAACACGTCCAGCAGCGGGCCATGCGAGATCTTCCGGTAGATCTTGCCGTCCTTGGGCGGCAGGATCGAGATCGGCGTGTACTCGAAGGCCGCGCGGCGGGCGCGGGAGGCGAGCACGTCCACCCGCTTCTCGGTGTACCGGGTGTCGTCGAGGATCTGCCCCGGGTACCAGTTGTTGCGCACCTCGTGGTCGTCCCACTGGTAGATCATCGGCACCTGGGCGTTGAAGGCCCGCAGGGGGCCGTCCAGCAGGTTGTAGCGGAACTGGCCGCGATACTCGGCAAGCGTCTCCGCGACCTTCGACTTCTCCGCGGTGACGAGGTTGTGCCAGGTAGTGCCGTCCGGTAGTGCCACCGACTCGACGAGTGCCCCATCGGCGTAGATCCAGTCGCCGCTGCACAGGAAGAAGTCGGGATCGGCCGCCGCCATCGCGTTGAAGATCTTGTAGCCGCCGAAGCCGGGATTGATGCCCCAGCCCTGCCCGGCCAGGTCTCCCGCCCAGACGAACCGCACGTCCCGGGGGCCGTTCGACGGGGTACGGAACCGGCCCGCGACCGGTTCCGACTCCGTACGGCCGTCCGGGTCGGCCAGTCGCACCCGGTAGTGGATCTCGTCGTTGGACGGCAGGTGACACAGCCAGGTCTTGCCGGTGAGGTCGGTCTCGGGGGTGAGCAGCGGCCCTCGCACGGTGTAGGAGCCGCGGAAATCGGGCCGGGCGCTCACGTCGACGAGCATCCGGGACGGCCGGTCCGCCCGCGCCCAGACAAGGGCGTGCTCGGCCGTCACATCGCCGCTCTGCACCCCATGCGTCAGGCGTGGCCGGGCGCGCAGCAGCGCGGGCGTCGCGGAGGCCGCGGATTCCAGCGAGCCGAGCACGGCCGCGCCGCCGCCCGCGACTAGGCCGCTCCGCAGGAAGGTACGCCTGTCAAGCACCATGGATCGCTCCACCTTTCGATCACGTCGACCAGTCGGCCTGCCCGCATGCTCGCTGTCTCGTTCTGCCCAGGCGTGGCCATCCGGTGAACGTCACAAAAACGCCTTCGGGAGGAAATGGCGATCGACTTGACAACACAGGGTGACGGAGTGTCTCCTATTGTTCATGCCAGCGCGTGCCTTCGGTCGTAGCCTCGTGGTCTTCCGCCACGCGGCCGCCGCGCTGTGTCCTTCGTGTTGTTGTCGCTGACCACCTCTGCTTTCAGCGGCTTTCCCGGTATCCGACCCGTCTTCTGAGGCGTGGCATGCGCCTGACACACGAAGGACTTCCAGTGGACCTCGACGTCATTCCCGACATCACCATGCGTGGCCAGGACGACCCTCACGGCCGGGTCACCACCCGTCGCCCGCCGACCGTCGGACAACTGGCCGCCCGGATCGGTGACCTCGCCGGACGCCCCGCGGACTGGTGGCATCTGGTGCGCCTCGACCCCGCCGGCCCCAGCCGGGTAACGCTCACCGGCGCCGACGGTGTGCTGCTGTGGCTGACCACCTGGCCGCCCGGATACCGTACGGATCGGCACGACCACGGCGTCACCGAGGTCTCCACGGTGATCGCCGGAGAGCTGACCGAGTTCACCATCGCCCCGGACGGCGTCACCGAGCGGCCGCTACGCGCCAACAGGGTGCGGGTGCACGCGAGCGGTCACACCCACGAACTGCACAACCCCGGTCCCGCCTTCGCCATCACCCTTCACGCCCACCTCAGCTCCTGAAGATGATCCCTGCGCCGCCCGCTTTCACGGGCTACCCGCACGCGACCGGGTGGGAGCATCGCAGACGATGACGGCCGAACCGTCTCATGGCGGCGGGCGGGTGCTCCGGCTCACCCCGGACGGCTGCGTCCGGCACCGTGCCGTTGTTCCTCGGTGAGGCGGCTGTGACTGCCCTCCGTACTTCCCTGGTGGCGTCGGCGACCTTGCTGGGGTTCTTGCCATCGGTCGGCGCGGATGCCCCCATCCGCGCGGCGCTGCTCCTCCCCGGTACTTGAGGACCTTCAGGGTCCGCGGCGGCGGGCGCGGGTGAGGGCCCGGACCAAACCGACCGCGCCGAGGCCGATGAGTACCGCGGGGGCGAGGCCGTAGACCGGCAGGATCGAGGTGTCCGCGAATCCGCCGACCAGGAAGATCCCGGCCACGGCGAGGAAGAACAGGCCGGCGACCAACGCGCCCGGGTCGAATCTGTGCTTATGCACGGGTGACCTCCAGATCGCCGACCCTGCCGTTGAAGGAGAGTTCGATGGTCGGGGGGTCGGCGACCGGGTCGCCCTCGGGTTGCAGGATCTCGTCCACCTTCGCCCGGGGGCCGCCGGTGATCCTGCCGTCCACGGTCACGTCACCGAGCCCGGCCGTGGCACGCAGCTCCACCCGTGCCGTCCTGGGCAACCTCACCCGCATCCCGCCGATGCCCAGCTCGGCCTGGACCTTGATCCGCTGGCCGGGCTTCAGCGGCAGCGCGGTGAGGTCGAGTGCCCCCTGGCCAGCGATGATCTTATACGTCTGCTCGCTCTTACCGGCGTCGACCGGCCGCCAGGTGACGTCTCCGAACCGGCCGCCGGTGGGCACCGCGGCCGCCACCGAGGTGGTGACCAGGGCGAGCGACAACAGGGTTCCGGCGGCTACGAGCCCGCGCGGGCGGCCGTACCGGGACCCGGCGATAAGCCCGCCGGCGATCACCGCCAGGCCGGATCCCAGCACGATCGGAAGCTGGGTCCGCTGCGGATACGCCGAGGCGATAGGGCCCATCACGGCGGCGACCAGCAACGCGACGAGCAGCGTCAGCGGTGCCAGTACGGACCGCTGCCGAGGCGCCGCAAGGGCGACCGGGGCGACGGGTGCCGTGGGCACCGAGAACGCGCCAGGCGGCCCAGGGGCCCCGGGGTCGATGGGGGGCGCGGGCTGGGAGGGCGCCGGTTCGGCGGCCAGGTCAGCGGCCAGGTCAAAGGAGCCGGTGGTGGCCGGCCGGGGCCGGGTGTCCAGGGTGGCCAAGTCGATCATCTCCGGCCGCAGCGTGCCCGCCCGGGTCTTGTACATGTCGACCGGGCTGCCCGCCTCGGACGTGGCGGGTCCGTACCTCGCCGACACGGATTCGTGCGGCTCGGCGGGTCTGCCCGGTATGCGTTCGGGCAGGGTACGGGCCAGCCGGATCAGATCGACCCCGCGGCCGTGCGCGACCAGCAGGACCAGCGCGAACAGGGTGACCAAGGTCAGCGGGCCGTCCAGGCCGCTGCCCGGCAGGCTCAGCAGCACCGCCACGCCCAGCAGCGCGGTGAGGATCGCCAGCACCGCGTCGGCGTCGAACCGGCGCTTGACCAGCTGCTCGATCGGCGAGGGCCGGAACTCGTCCGCGGGCATCAGCAGCGCCGCGATGATGTAGAGCAGGATCCCCCAGCCGTCGGCGAGGACGAGCAGTGCGAAGCCGACCCGGAACACCACCGGGTCGATCTGGGTGCGCCGGCCCAGGCCCGCGCAGACCCCCGCGAGGATGCGGCGATCGTGGGAGCGCGGCAGCCGCTGGGCGGGTGCGGGACGGTCCTTGCTCTCCTCGGTCATGCTCATATCGTGACCGTCCAGCCGCGTGCGGGGTATCCGGGAGACCCCTGAGCCGACCCTGAGAATTCAGGGGGGAAGATCGGGGTATTGCCCGGATGCCGCATCTCAAGGCCCGTGTCAGTCTTGACGGGTGACGACTCCGACGACGATCGAGGAGCAGCCGCCGCAGGCCAGGCTGGACCGCCGGGCCTCGGGGCGGCTGCTCGCCGGCGTCTGCCGCGGCCTGGCCGATCACCTCGGTCTCGAGGTGGTGGTCGTGCGCCTGGCGTTCGTGCTGCTGTTCGTGGCCGGTGGTACGGGGGTCGCGGCCTACCTCGCCTTTTGGGTGCTGGTCCCGACCCGAGACGAGCCGGCCGGACGGCGGGACTGGACGCAGGTGGCGGCCTATGGCGCGCTGATGGTGGGGGCGTCCTTCGTCACCTGGGGATCCGGGATCGTGCACATGGCCCTGTGGCCGGTGGTGATCGCCGGTATCGGGGCCGCGATCCTCTACCAGCAGGCCGACCGGGAACAGCGCATGCGCTGGGTCCGTACGACCATGCCGCTGAAGCGGATGTGGCTGCGGAGCCTGCTGGGCGCGCTGCTGGTGATCGCCGGGATCGGCACGTTCCTCGCCCAGAACGTGCAGCAACAGGCCGGGCAGGTGCTCATGGCCACCGCGATCATTCTCTCCGGGGTGGCGGTCATCACCACCCCGTGGCTGATGCGGCTCTGGCGCGATCTGGACGCCGAGCGGCACGAGCGCATCCGGTCGCAGGAGCGCGCCGAGGTGGCCGCGCACATCCATGACTCGGTCCTGCACACCCTGACGCTGATCCAGCGCAACTCCGCTGATCCCCGCGAGGTCCAGCGGCTGGCCCGCTCGCAGGAACGGGAGCTGCGGACCTGGCTGTACGCGCCCCGCGCCGACCCCGACCAGACGTTCGCCGCCGCCGTGCAGAAGATCGTCGGTGAGGTGGAGGACACCCACGGGGTGCCGATCGACGTGGTGTGCGTGGGCGACTGCCCCCTGGACGAACGGCTGGCGGCGGTCCTGCAGGCCGCCCGTGAGGCCATGGTGAACGCGGCCAAGTACGCGGAGGCGCCGTCGGTGTCGGTCTACGCGGAGGTCGAGGGCGACGAAATAGTGCTCTTCGTGCGGGACCGGGGTAAGGGCTTCGACCTCGAGGCCATGCCGCTGGACCGGATGGGCGTACGAGGGTCCATCATCGGTCGTATGGAGCGCAACGGTGGCACGGCCACAGTCCGTACGGCCCCGGGAGAAGGCACCGAAGTGCGTTTGGAGATCAAGAAATGACCGCGGACATGCGCGTCGGCGAGCGAACCTATCTGAACCTGCGCGCGAGCACATGTGCGGCGAGCGGAGCGAGCGAATGACCCGCGTGGTGCTGGTCGACGACCACCAGATGTTCCGGACCGGGGTCAAGGCGGAGCTGGGCCCGTCCATCGAGGTGGTGGGGGAGGCCGGGGACGTCGACGAGGCCGTGGTGGTGATCACGGAGGTGGCGCCGGAGGTGGTGCTGCTGGATGTGCACCTACCCGGCGGCGGTGGGATCGAGGTGCTGCGCAGGCTGCACGGCACGGTGCGTTCCCGGTTCCTGGCGCTGTCGGTGTCGGACGCCGCCGAGGATGTCATCGGCGTGGTCCGCGGCGGAGCGCGGGGTTACGTGACCAAGACGATCTCGGGGCCGGAGCTGACGAACGCGATCGGGCGGGTGGCAGAGGGCGATGCGGTCTTCTCACCCAGGCTGGCCGGGTTCGTGCTGGACGCCTTCTCCGCCACCGACGCGCCCGCGGTCGACCCCGAGCTGGACCAGCTCACCCAGCGGGAACGCGAGGTGCTCCGGTTGATCGCCCGGGGCTACGCCTACAAGGAGATCGCGAAGGAGCTCTTCATCTCGGTGAAGACAGTCGAGACCCATGTGTCGTCGGTGCTGCGGAAACTCCAGCTCTCCAACCGGCATGAGTTGTCCCGCTGGGCCGCCGCCCGCCGGCTGGTGTGATCAGTAGCCGTTGCTGCTCTGGCCGACGCTGGTGCCGAAGCTGGCGATGACACCGGCCAGTGCCAGCACCCAGTAGAGGATCCACAGCCCGGTCAGGATCCAGCCGAGGATGATGCCGGTGAGCGCCATGCCCTGGCCGTTCTCCCCGGTCCGCTTGATCTGGCCGCTGGCGATGTGCCCGAAGATCAGCGCGAGCACCGAGGTGACCCCGCAGGTGAGGAAGCCGAGGATGCCCATGATCATCGCCGTGATCGCCAGGCCGTTGGTCCTGGCCTGGTAGACGGGTCCGCCGGGGCCGTAGTAGTTAGGGGGCTGCTGCTGGTAGCCACCCTGGTTGTACGGGTCGTACATCGCCGCTCTCCCCTGCTCTGCGCACACCTGTGAGTGGGCCTCACGGTCGCAGAACGAGTGTCCCCCGTGCATGAGGCGTCCGTCCCGGGTTCGCCGGGACAGGCCCCTGCCCGCGCAGGGCGGACACCGCGACCGTGGCGACGTGCTCGGCGGTCTCCACGCCGGTCTTCATGTGCGGCCCGCCCGCGGTGAAGACAGCGATCAGGAAGTCATGGCCGTGCCCGGTGATCCGGCCGACGCTGTTGACCGCCCAGCCGACGCCCTGCCGGTGGGTCGGGGTCCAGCCGTTCTTGGTCGCGACTCGGTCGCCGGGGAGGGCGGCGGCGCTGATGCCCCACCTCTGGGCCGGCGTGACGGCGCTCATCAATCCCAGGACATAGTGCCGCCCGGGGGCACGGAGGGGGCTGTCGGCGTCGGTCAGCGTGTGCAGCAGCCGTACCTGGTCGGCCGGGCAGGTGGAGGTGAGACCCCACGCCTCGGGATAGGGGACCGTGTGCGGCAGCCCGAGACGCTGGTCGACCCGGCTGATCCCCGCTGCTCCGTCGGCCGTGCGGTACAGCGTGTTGGCGGCCTTGTTGTCGCTGTTGCGGATCATCTTCGCGGCCATCACCCGCTCCGCGTCGCTCAGGCCCTGCCGCCCGTCCTGCCGCTGTAGCAGCAGGCCGGTCAGAATGTTGACCTTCATCACGCTGGCGGTGATGTAGCGGCCGTGCGGCCGGTAGCCGAAGGCGGTGCCGGTCCGCAGGTCCTCCACCATCACCGAGGCCCGGCCCGGCCGGGTGGCCAGGTACGCGGCCACGGACCGGTGGAACGGGCCGAATCGTTTCAGCGCGGCACGGTGTGCCCGGGCCCGGGTGAGCGGCCGGTGGTGGCGATGATGGGCCCCGGGCCCCGAAACCACCTGGTCGATCTGTCGGTCCTCGGCTGCCGAGCTCTCCTGACCTGCCCGGCAGCCCGTGACCGTCAGGAGCAGCGCAAGGCCGATCGCACTGACGTGCCGCATCTTTCCCCCGATCGATGACTGCGGCGAACGTAGTGCGGAACTCACCGGCCGCCGGACAGGTATCGACCGGGCATTACCGATCCGGGGTCAACTCATGACCGGCGCCATACGTGTCGTGGCACTCGCGTTGAGCACCGGCGCCCAGTCCCTCGCCGTCGGTGTCATCGGTGTCATCGGTAGGCGGGGCAGCCGGGCTCACAGCGTTCGGAGTGCCTGGCCACGCCTCGGGCGAAGCCGCCGAGCATTCGGGTGAGGAAGAGCCGGATGAGCGGGCCGGTGCCGGGGATCTTGGGCTCGAACCGGCCCTGCCAGCGCAGGGCGGTGCCGCCGCCGGTCCCCGGGGCGAAGGTGACGTCGGCCCGGTAGTCCTTGATCGGCAGTCCGGACAGCGCGATGTAGGAGTAGTGCCCGGGTGGGTCGTAGGCGACGACCTGCTCGCGGGCCGGCCAGATCCGGCGGATCGCCCCCTCTCCGTTGGGATCGGAGTCGCCCTCCCGTTCCCGGACCGGCTTGACCGGGAACCGGGCCCACACTCCCCATGCCTCGGCGACGGCCAGGTGTTCGAACAGCACCTCGGGCGGTGCGGCCGAGGTCGTGTTGATCTCGATGCTGTACGGCATTACGGGCTCCTTGGCCGGTGAATCCCCGCACGCTAGAACAGCATTCGGTCCCAGGCAAGGCGGCTGAGGGCGATACGGGCACCCGGGGCCGGCGTCAGGTCGTACGGCATCCGTCCCCGGGCGGCCGGGCATCAGTCCGTGAGGGGCATGGTCATGGTAGGCGTCACCGGGGTGGCGTCCGGCTGGAAACGCGCCACCGCGGTGCCCATGCTGAAGAACTCGATCGCGTGTGAGCCCCAGATCCAGGCGTCCTCGGTGACGTCGACCCCCACGATGCCGTCGGCGCCGACCTGCTGGCCCTCGTACTGCATCCGGGCCATCGAGATCTCACGCGCGTCGTAGACCGCCTGGGTGAAGACGCCCAGCTCGGTGTTCTGCCCGGCGTTCTGCAGCACCTGCCGGAAGGACAGATGAGCCACGTGGTAGACGCAGGTGCCCATGACCAGCGCGCGGGGTGCCCAGCCGTGCTGGATCAGCGTCCAGAAGTCCTGCCCGGACAGGTGCGAGGTGAACGGCCGGCCCTGCGGCGTCCGCAGCGGAGGCCGGCCGTTCCCCTGATCCGAGGTGCGGATGGCGGTGCCGACGGCGACGAACTCCATGATGTCGCTGGACAGCTCGTAGGACCGCGCCCGGACCTCGACCCCGATCACGCCCTCGGCCCCCAGCGCGTCGGCCTCCGACTCCATCCGGCCCATCGCCAGCTCACGGGCGTTGTAGAGGGCCTGGGTGAGGATCGGCAACTCCTGGCTCACGCTCCACCGGCCGGACTGGGCGCCGATGTGGTAGATGCAGGTGCCCATGACCAGGCCCAGCGGCTCGAAGCCCGCCTGAGTGGTCAGGACGAACTCGTTCACCGACAGGTCCGAGGTGAAACAGGGGCGGCCCTGGGCGGAGGCCTGCAACCGGGCCCGCGCGGTGTCGGGCAACTGCTGGGGGCGTTGTGATTCGGGCATGCTCATAGGACCGGCTCCCGCGATGGTGTGGTGCCTCTGTAGCCCCCGATGGCGCGGGCACGTTATCAGCGGAAACCGGATCTTCATGGTCGTTATGGGGCAAGTTTTACCCGGTGGGAATCACCCGGAAGGCCTCGGCCAGCGTCCCCTCGGGCAACCCGGCCGCCTGTGCCCCGGCACTCAGCCAGTTCCGCAACATGTCCTCCAGGCCGTCCATGTGGGCGGTCTGGCTGACGTGTGCCCGCAACGCGGCGACCTTGCGATCGAAGGTGGCGGTGACGTCCACGTAGTGGTTCGGGTTGGGCCCGCCACTGATCCACACCTCGCGAACGGTCCAGGCCTCGAGGTTCTCCTTCAGCAGCAGTTCGGTGAACGTGAAGGGGTTGCGGGCATCGGGATAGACCGCGTCCAGCGCCGCGGACCCGACGGCCCGGTGGTCGGGATGACCGGCGTAGATCCGCTCGTAGTTGCGCTCCGGGCTGGGGATGACCACGCGGTCCGGCCTGGTCTGCCGGATCACCCGTGCCAGGTCGCGGCGCAGCCCCAGGGTGGCCTCCACCATTCCGTCCGGATAGCCGAGGAAACGTACGTCCTCGACCCCGGCGCACTTGGCCGCGGCCCGCTGCTCGGCCTGCCGGGTCCCGGCGATGTCCGCCCGCGGCACCGCGGGGTCGAAACCACCGGCGTCACCGTCGGTGACCATCAGGTAGCTGACCTCGATGCCCCGGGCGGTCCACCCGGCGATCGTCCCGGCCGCCCCGAAGTCGATGTCATCGGGATGGGCCATCACCGCCAGCACTCGGTTGATCTCGCTGTCGTCCAGCACATTCGGCACGGAACCATCCTCTTTCGTCGGCGCTGTCCGTGCCAACGTCCGGACTTCCCCCTTCCTTCCGCCCGCACGTGTCGGGTCCGCGTCCGGGACCCGCGAGAGGCGGGGCCGGGCAGGTGGAGAGAAGGCGGGAACACCCGAGAGTCAGCGAAAGCGTCTGTGCCCGCCCATAGACTCGCGTGTGATGTCCACAGAAACCTCTCCACCTCTCCTCGAGGGCCTCAACCCGCAGCAGCGGGCCGCCGTCGTCCATCAGGGCGGGCCACTGCTCATCGTGGCGGGCGCGGGCTCCGGGAAGACACGCGTCCTCACCCACCGGATCGCCTATCTGCTGAGTGAGCGCGACGTGCACCCCGGCCAGGTCCTGGCCATCACCTTCACCAACAAGGCGGCTGGGGAGATGAAGGAGCGGGTCGACGCTCTCATCGGCCCGCGCGCCAGGGCCATGTGGGTGATGACGTTCCACTCGGCATGTGTGCGGATCCTGCGTCGCGAGGCCAAGCGGATGGGCTTTCCGTCCAGCTTCTCGATCTACGACCAGTCCGACTCCCAGCGGCTGATGGCGCTGGTCTGCCGGGAGCTGGACCTCGACCCCAAGCGCTATCCGCCCAAGTCCTTCTCCGCGCAGGTCAGCAATCTCAAGAACGAGCTCATCGACTACGAGACGTTCAAGAGCCGTGGGTCGCTGACGCACATGGAGCAGATGCTCGCCGAGGCGTACGAGATGTACCAGGCCCGGCTGCAGCAGGCCGGCGCGATGGACTTCGACGACCTGATCATGACCACGGTCAACCTGCTCCAGGCCTTCCCGGAGGCCGCCGAGCACTACCGGCGGCGGTTCCGGCATGTGCTGGTCGACGAATACCAGGACACCAACCACGCGCAGTACCAGCTCGTACGTGAGCTGACCAGCCCGATATCCACGGACTTCGGGGGGCCGTCCTCGCAGGAGCACCAGGCGGGGCAGCAGGGGCAGGACCTCGGCGCGGCGGAGTTGTGCGTGGTCGGTGACGCGGACCAGTCGATCTACGCCTTCCGCGGGGCGACCATCCGCAACATCCTGGAGTTCGAGCGTGACTATCCGCAGGCCACCACGATCCTGCTGGAGCAGAATTACCGCTCCACGCAGACGATCCTGTCGGCGGCCAACGCGGTCATCGAGCGCAACGCGGACCGCAAGCCGAAGAGGCTCTGGTCCGACCAGGGCGAGGGCGAAAAGATCACCGGATATGTCGCCGACAACGAGCACGACGAGGCGGCCTTCGTCGCCCAGGAGGTCGATCGGCTCACCGATGCGGGCGACTTCACCCCCGGCCAGGTGGCGATCTTCTATCGGACCAACGCTCAGTCCCGGGTCTTCGAAGAGGTCTTCATCCGGGTCGGTCTGCCCTACAAGGTCGTCGGCGGGGTGCGGTTCTACGAGCGCAAGGAGATCCGGGACCTCCTGGCGTATCTCCGGGTGCTCGCCAACCCCGAGGACACCGTGTCGCTGCGCCGGGTCCTCAACGTCCCCAAACGCGGCATCGGGGACCGCGCCGAGGCGTGCGTCGAGGCCTATGCCGCCCGGGAGCGGACGTCGTTCTGGCAGGCCCTGCGGCTGCCCGAGGACGTGCCGGGCATGGCCACCCGGTCCATCAACGCGGTCCGGGAGTTCGTGGCGCTGCTGGACGAACTACGCGCTTCGGTCGAGTCGCTCACCCCGGCCGAGCTCATCGAGTCGATCCTGGCCAAGAGCGGTTATCTGGCCGAGCTGCAGGCCTCCCGGGATCCCCAGGACGAGACCCGCATCGAGAACCTGCACGAGTTCGAGGCGGTGGCCCGCGAGTTCGAGGAACGTCTCGACGGCGAGTCCGCGGCCGGGCGGCTGGTCGACTTCCTCGAGCAGGTGGCGCTGGTCGCCGACGCGGACTCCATCCCCGGGACCAAGGGCGCTCCGGTGCCGCCGGGCGAGCGGGCCCCCGAGACCGAGCACGGGGTCGTCACGCTGATGACCCTGCATACCGCCAAGGGTCTGGAGTTCCCGGTGGTGTTCCTCACCGGCATGGAGGACGGGGTCTTCCCGCATCTGCGCGCGATGAGCAACCCCAAGGAGCTCGAGGAGGAGCGCCGGCTGGCCTATGTCGGCATCACCAGGGCCCGGCAGCGGCTCTACGTCTCACGAGCCGCGATGCGCAGCTCGTGGGGGGCGCCGCAGGTCAATCCGGCCTCCCGGTTCCTCGGCGAGGTGCCCGGCTCGCTCATCTTGTGGGAGCGGGACGCCGCGACCGTGTCCAGTCCGGCGATGGCCTCGATGGCCTCCCGGCCGGGGGTGCGTTCGCCCGGCAACCGAGCCGTCCCGGCCCTGTCCGCGGGGGACAAGGTGACGCATGATTCCTTCGGCCTCGGCACGGTGGTCTCCGTGGACGGAGCGGGCGAGAAGGCGGCCGCCAGCATCGACTTCGGCGGCGACTACGGCGTCAAGCGCCTCATCCTGCGGTACGCCCCCGTCGAAAAGCTCTGACCGGCGTCCTTGTGGAGGGGCGGGCTCTGGAGGGTCAGCCGGCCGGTGGCGTGGGCAGCGGGTGGTCGAGCGCCTGAAGGGTGAGCAGCACCAGCGCCGCCGTCCAGCCCAGCGGGGCCACGGACGAGGGCTGTCCCTGCCGGTTCACCTTCTCCGGCAGCACTCCGAGCGAGGTGCGGTGCGTGGCCAGCCAGTCCAGCTCGGCCGTGGCCTCATCGGTGCGGCCGGCGGCGGCCGCGGCCAACGCGAACATCGCGGTCTCCGGAGTCCACGCCTCGGTGCGGTTGCCCTGCCAGTGTTCTCCGGGCAGTACCCCGCCGTCCGGCAGCGCCAGCCGGTTCTCGGCCGTCAGCACCGCGGTGTCCACGCCGGCGTCGGGCGCGGCGAAGGGCGGCGCGAGGAAGGTCACGGCGGCGTCCATGTCCCCATGCGGGACGGGAGAGCGCGGATAGCCGTACGGCTTGAACCTGTGGTCGATGGCCACGGCCAGGCGGCCGGCGGCGCTCTGCCAGCGCTGCGCCTCCGCGCTCGCGCCCCGCTCGATGGCCAGCGCGGTGGCGGCCCGTAGTCCGGTGAGGATCGGGGCCACCACCCCCAGGGTGGGACGGTGCGGGTCCTGCTCGGTGCCCGGGCTGCGCTCGAAGTAGTCGGAAGAACGTGGCGGCAGACCGTCGGCGCCGAGTGAGCGGGACATCTGGTTGGCGGCACGCCGGACCATCGTCCAGAGCTCCGCCGGCTGGGCGGTCCCCGGCGGGTCCAGCCGGTGGGACAGCCAGGTCGCCCACAACGCCCAGCCCAGGCCGTCCAGCTGGACCCGGCGCCCGTCGCTGACCGCGGTGGCGTCGGTGTTGTAGCGGGCCGCCCACAGCCCTCGCTGGTTCTGGGTACGCGCGAGGAACTGCAGGATCCGGTGTGCCTCGGTGGGGTGGCCGGTGACGTCGAAGGCGGCGGCGGTGAACGCCGCGTCCCGCGGCCAGACGTAGTTCCACTCGCCGTACCATGAGGCCGTCGAGGCACCGTTGGGCCTGGTCAGCAGACGCAGGTCGAGCAGGGCCCGGGAGGCCATGTCCCGCTGCGTGACCGTACGGCCGGGAAGCGCGCCGCTCGCCAGCCAGGCGCTGTCGTTGCGTACGGCCGCCGCGACGCGCGGGTCGTCACGTGGCACGGCGACCGCCTCGTCCCAGCCGAACGGGATCAGCAGAACCCGGCCGTCACGCAGCCCGATCACCGAGCTGCGCGGCAGATACGAGGCGCCCGCCGCGGTCTCGGGATCCACCGCCTGGCTGGCGTACGGCCAGCCGCCGCCCCCGATGAGTCCGGGGCTCGCCCAGTCGGGAGGTGTTGAAGGCAGCTTCGCCGCACACGTGGCGATCAGTGACGCGCCGATCAGCAGTACGGACACCCGCCGTACCGTGCGCGCCATGGGGGTCACCGGCGGTTCCCCCTTCCTGATCGACAAGCGTGATCGACATGCCTGATCGTCTACTGAGACAAGCAGTACATCAAACGTCGTTAAACGTCCCGCAGTCACCCGCTATTTACCCGTTGGCCCGATTGATTTACCCGGATGTCACTCCCAAGCCGACCCAGCGGCGTGATCACGGAGTGCAGCCGACTAGGCTGCCTGGTCGGAGCGGACCGCTGAGTGGCCACGCGGACAGCCCGCACTACAAGCGCTCTGTACACGTGGCCAATGGAGCGGTCTTTGGCTGTCGATCCGTTAAGGACGAACCCTCGTGGACCTTTTCGAACATCAGGCGAAGGAACTCTTCGCCGAGTACGGCGTACCGGTGCCTACCGGCAAGGTCGCCCATACTCCTCAGGAAGCCCGGGCCATCGCGGCGGAGCTCATCGC
>JAOPYK010000193.1 GCA_025964695.1 Streptosporangiaceae bacterium
GGTCATCCCGCATATACGTGGCGAGAATGGCGAGCAGGTCTGCGGCGCTGTCGGCCAGGAGCTGGGAGTGGTCGGCGTTCTCGTCGGACATCCACCGCCCGCTGGCATGGCGGAAAATGGCCATGCCGGCGTCGGTAACCAGTCGTGCTGTCCGGGTCTCGACCAGGGCCCCGGCGAGTTTGATGTTCGTGTCGGCCTGATGTGGTGAAGGTCTGTGTGGTGCGCCCCGGCAATCTGCGCGCCGAACGGGCACGGGTCACCAATGAGGACCACTTCGGCACGCTGTCTCTTCCGTCGCATCACCCGGTCCCCCGGGATCGGCGCCGGGATTGGACCTTACCGGGAACCCGCCCGGGCCCGGCCGAGGCCGACGGCGCGTCTGCCCGCAGCGGGCGCGCGAGCGCAGGTATGGATCTCGGCCTGGGCTGACGCGAGCGCGGCAGCGGCCCGTACCCAATAAACAGTAAGTAAAGCTTTCTGTTAACTTGTGGCGGTGGATCGGCAGGTGGTGAGACGGGCCCGGATCGCGGTGGGCTCGGCGTTCGCGGTGCACGGAGCGGTCAGCGGCAGCTTCGCCACCCGCATCCCCTGGCTGCAGGACCATCTGCACGCCGGGCCCGGCGGCCTCGGTCTCGCGCTGCTCGCACCGGCGGTCGGCTCGATCGTGGCGATGCCGATGGCGGGGCGCCTCACCCACCGGCTCGGCGGCCGGGCGGTGACCCGGTGGCTGCTGGCCCTGTGGTCGCTGATGCTGGCGTTCCCGGCGCTCGCGCCGAATCTGCCCGTGCTGTGGGTGACGCTGCTGGTGTACGGGGCGGTGGCAGGGATGTGCGACGTCGCCATGAATGCCCAGGGGGTGGTGGTCGAGCAGCGGATCGGCCGCTCGGTCATGTCGGGGCTGCACGGGATGTGGAGCGTCGGCGGCCTGGTGGGCGGCGCGGTGGGAATGCTCGCCGCGCAGGCCCGGGTCGATGCCCGGATCCATCTGGCGGCCATGGCGGTGGTGCTGCTCGTGGTCGGCGGCCTCACCGGCCGCCGGCTGCTGGACCTGCGCCCGGACGAGGGACAGGCCGCTCCCCCCAGGTTCGTGCTGCCCTCCAGGAGCGTGCTCGTCATCGGGCTGGTCGGTTTCTGCGCGGTCTTCGGTGAGGCGGCGACCCAGGACTGGTGCGGGGTCTACCTCAAGCAGATCACCGGGGCCTCCCCCGGCGTGGCGGCCGGCAGCTTCACCGCGTTCGCGTTCACCATGGCCGCTGGGCGGCTGTGCGGGGACCTGGTGGTGCGCCGGGTCGGAGTCGCGCTCACCGTACGGATCAGCGGGGCGCTGGCGGCGCTCGGCGGGGTTCTCGTCGTCTTCGCCCGCACTCCCCTGCCGGCGATCGCCGGGTTCATGCTGATCGGCCTGGGGGTGGCGGTGGTCGTGCCGCTGGTGTTCGCCGCCGCGGGCAACGCGGGCGCGACCCCGGGCGAAGGTGTGGCCGGAGCGGCCACGATCAGTTACACCTCCGGGTTCGTCGCGCCGAGCGCGATCGGCGGCATCGCCGCGGCGGCCAACCTGTCGGTGTCGTTCGCCCTGGTCACCGTGCTGTCGGCCGCGATGATGCTGGGTGCCGGTGCGCTGGTGAGACGGCCGCAGACCGCCGCCGCCCGCTGAACGCGGGGCATCACGGCACCACGGTGACCGGCCAGCGGCCCGCCCGCACCAGCCGTACGGCGACCGAGCCGATCAGGCGGTGCCCGGCCTGGGCGGAGGCGCCCACGACCACGGCGTCGGCCTTGACCTCGTCGGCGACCCGGGCCAGCGCGGCGAAGGCGTCACCGCGCTCGTCGCGGAACTCGTAGCGGACCGGGGTGCGCGCGGCGGCCGCCTTGGCCTCGGCCCGCAGTTCGTCGGCGACCTGCTGGTCGGCCTCGCGCATCGCCACGGCACCGCCGGGAGTCGCCGCGCTCAGCCCGCCGACGGAGGTGACGTGGACGAAGACCAGGAGGGCGTCCTGGCGGCGGGCCAGGCCCCACGCGTAGGCGGCGGCGCGCAGCGAGGTCTCAGACCCGTCGACCCCGGTCACGATCACCTTGGGCCCGTCGGTGCCCAGTTCGAAGAACGCCTCGGCGGCCATCTTCCCTCCACATCCCAGCCTAGGACAGTGCGGCTTGAACCCTCAGCTTCTGGGCGGCTGGCCGTACACGCGGTCGACGTGCAGGCGCAGCACCAGCCGCCGGTCCCTCACCATCGCGGCCCGGTACTCGTCCCAGTCGGGGTGCTCGCCCTGCATCGCGCGGTAGAGGTCGACCAGGTCCTCCACGGTGGCGTCGTGTGGGTCCGCCGCGACCGGGGTGAGCTCGGCGGTGCCCTCGGCGACGACGTACGCCCAGAAGTCGTCGGTGGTGACATGGAAGACGGCGCGGGGGTCGCGGCGCAGGTTGCGGGTCTTGGCCCGGTCGTCGGTGACCGACACGCGCAGCAGCCGGGTGGCGTCGTCGTAGCTGTAGATGACGTTCGACAGCTGAGGCCTGCCGTCCCCTCTGATCGTCGCCAGCACCCCGCGCCTCCCGCCGCTCAGCAGTTTCCGCAGGGCTTCCTGATCGGCCATGGGTCTCCCTCCCGCAGTGGTCGCTCCTCGATCCTGCCTCATGCAGTGCCCCAATGCGACGAACCGACCAGTCGGTATGTTATGCAGGGAACCGACATCCCCACCCATTCGGCGCCCCTACGGAGACTCGATGGTGAGCACACCACCCGTGGACGCGGCGGCCCTTGGCCGCCGCGTCGAAGACTTCCTGGCCGCACACGATCCCGCGGCCACCGAGCGGCTGGAGTTCCTGCGCGCCCGGTTCGACGCGGGGCTGGCCTGGGTGCACTTCCCGGCCGGCCTCGGCGGGCTCGGCGTGCCCCGGTCTCTGCAGCAGGACGTGGACCGGCGGTTCGCGGTGGCGGGCGCCCCCGACAACCAGCCGCGCCGCATCGGGATCGGGCTGGGCATGGCGGCCCCGACGATCCTGGGGTTCGGGACCGAGGAACAGAAGGCCCGCTGGCTGCGGCCGCTGTGGACCGGTGAGGAGGTGTGGTGCCAGCTGTTCAGCGAGCCGGGCGCTGGATCGGACCTGGCCGCGCTGGGCACCCGCGCGGTCCGCGACGGCCAGGACGAGGGCGGCGACTGGATCGTCAACGGCCAGAAGGTGTGGACGTCCATGGCGCACGAGGCGCGCTGGGCGATCCTGGTCACCCGCACCGACCCCGGCGTTCCCAAGCATCGCGGCATGACGTACTTCGCGTGCGACATGACCGCTCCCGGGGTGGAGGTGCGGCCGCTGCGGCAGATCACCGGCGAGGCGGAGTTCAACGAGGTCTTCCTCACCGACGTGCGCGTCCCCGACGCTTACCGGCTCGGTGAGGTGGGCGACGGCTGGCGGGTCGCGCAGACCACGCTGATGAACGAACGGGTCGCCATCGGGGGCGGTTCGGTGCCCCGGGAGTACGGGCTGATCGGCATCGTCGCCGACACCTGGCGGGAGCGGCCCGAACTGCGTACCCCGGGCCTGCACGAGCAGCTGCTAGGGATGTGGGTGGAGGCCGAGGCGGCCCGGCTGACCGGGGTACGCCTCGGCCAGCAGCTCGCCGCCGGCCAGCCGGGCCCGGAGGGGTCGGCCGCCAAGTACGCCTTCGCCAAGCTCAACCAGGAGATCTCCGGATTCGAGATGGAGCTGCTCGGCGAGGAGGCCCTGCGCTACGAGGACTGGACGATGCGCCGCCCCGAGATCGTCGACTTCACCGGCCGCGGTCCCGGCTACCGCTACCTGCGGGCCAAGGGCAACTCCATCGAGGGCGGCACCTCCGAGATCCTGCGCAACATCATCGCCGAGCGGGTGCTCGGCCTGCCGGGTGAGATCCGGGTCGACAAGAACGTCGCATGGAAGGACCTGCCCAAGTGACCGATCTGCTCTACAGCGACGACGAGAACGACCTGCGCTCGGCCGTACGCGCCCTGCTCGACGACCAGGCCCCCTGGACGGCGGTGCTCGCCCGCACCGAGAGTGACGAGCCGTACGACCCGAAACTGTGGCGGGCGCTCGCCACCGAGCTGGGTTGCGCGGGGCTGGCGGTCCCCGAGGAACTCGGCGGGGCCGGCGCGTCCTGGCGGGAGGCCGCCGTGGTGGCCGAGGAACTGGGGCGTGCCGTCGCCCCGGTGCCCTACCTGGGCAGCGCCGTGATCGCCACCGCCGCGCTGCTCGCCGCCCGGGAACAGGACCTCACGGCCGAGCTCGCCGCCGGCGCCCGCACCGCGGCGCTGGCGGTGCCGTTCTCGACCCCGCCCGACGCCCCCTACCCGGCCACCGTCACCGCCCAGGGGGGTGCGCTCACCGGCACGGTCCGCAGCGTCGCCGACGCCCCGCCCGCCGACGTGCTGCTGGTCCCGGCCGACGGCGGCCTGTACGCGGTCGACGCGGTTGACGCGGCCGCCGTGACCCGCACCCCGGTGGTGTCGCTGGACATGACCCGGCAGCTGTGCGACCTGGAGTTCACCGCGGCGCCGGCGCGGCTCGTGACCGGCGGTGAGGCGGCGCTGCGCGCGGGGCTGCTCACCGGGGCGGCCGTGCTCGCCTCCGAGCAGCTGGGCCTGGCCGAACGGTGCCTGGAGATCACGGTCGAGTACCTGAAGACCCGTCACCAGTTCGGCCGCCCCATCGGCTCCTTCCAGGGCCTCAAGCACCGGCTCGCGGACCTGTGGGTCGCGATCACCCAGGCGCGGTCGGTGGCCCGGTACGCGGCCGCCTGCGCCGCCGGCGACGACCCCGATGCCCGGGTCGCGGCCGCCGTCGCGCAGGCGCACTGCTCGGCGGTCGCGGTCCGGGCCGCCGAGGAATGCGTGCAGATGCACGGCGGCATCGGCTTCACCTGGGAGCACCCCGCGCACCTATTCCTCAAGAGGGCCAAGAGCACGGCCATCGCGCTCGGTACCCCCGACCGGCACCGGGCCGTCCTCGCCGGCCTGGTGAACCTGCCCGGCTGAGCTGCCCCGCCGGGGCCCGATGACCGCCATCGGCCCCGGCGGGACCATGACACCCGCAAATACGAGCTGACCCCGCTCGGCCGCACGCTGCTGGAACCGATGGCCGCCTGTTGCGACTGGACCCGCACGCACATGCCCGAGTTCCTCGACGCCCGCGCGTCCTACCAGGACCACGCATCCGCCGCGGCGCCGCCGCCCGGCTGAGCGGGCGCTCTCACCCGGTGCGGCCGGCGACGACAGGAGCCGTTGGCTAGGCTGGGCGCATGATCGGCCAGCACGGGGCGTGTCGCGGTCCCCTCGCCGGGAGCGGCTGAGCGATGGCGGCGACCCGGACACCGCGGGCGTTCATCCGCGAACGCACCCGCCTGACCCGCGTCCCTCACGTCCCCGAGGTGCGGCTGCACCTGGCCGACGAGGTATACGGGCTGTGGGAACGGACCGGGAGGCTGCCGTTCTGGGCGTTCGCCTGGCCCGGCGGGCTGGCGCTGGCCCGCCACCTCCTCGACCACCCCGGGCTCGTACGGGACCGTAGCGTCCTCGACCTGGCCTCCGGCTCCGGCCTCATCGCGATCGCGGCGGCACTGGC
Source organism: Streptosporangiaceae bacterium (assembly GCA_025964695.1). Taxonomy (GTDB): domain Bacteria; phylum Actinomycetota; class Actinomycetes; order Streptosporangiales; family Streptosporangiaceae; genus Actinomadura_E. Next base: position 5,596 of record JAOPYK010000193.1, read on the forward strand.
CGGGGCCTCGGCCGTCACCGCCGCGGAGGTCGACCCGCTCGCCGCCGCCGCCATCGCCCTCAACGCCGCCGCCAACCAGGTCGGCGTCGCCGTGACGCTGCGCGACCTCCTCGACGGGGACGGCGGCGACACCGAGGTGGTGCTCGCCGGAGACGTCTTCTACGAGGAACCCATGGCGCGCAGGGTGCTGCCCTTCCTCCAGCGCGCCCAGGCCCGTGGCGCGCACGTGCTGGTCGGCGACCCCGGCCGTGCCTACCTGCCGCCGGGGCGTTTCACCGCCCTGGCCGTCCAGGCCGTGCCGGCCCTGCGCGTCCTGGAAGACGCCGAGGTCAAACAGGTCACGATCTGGCGGGTCTGAAAGCTCCCCTCACCGGGGCGACCGGTAACTTTTGTGCCCATGGCCTTCGATCCGACTCAGCCCGACCCCGCCTACCTGGCCTTCTGGGACGAATATCACCTCTGCTCACTCACCACCCAGCGCCCGGACGGCACCCCGCACGTCGTCCCCGTCGGCGTCACCTACGACCCCGGCGCCGCACTCGCCCGGATCATCACCCACCGGGCCAGCCGCAAGGTCCGCAACATCTCCGCCGCCGGGCCGCGCGGCATGCGCGTCGCCGTCTGCCAGGTCGACCGCGCCCGCTGGGCCACCCTCGAAGGCCTCGCCACCGTCTCGGACGACCCCGAAGCGGTGGCCGAGGCGGTCCGCCGCTACGCCGACCGCTACCGCACACCGAAACCCAACCCGGAACGCGTCGTCATCGAGATCGCCCTCGACCGCGCCATGGGCCACGGATGATGACAGGCAGATGACGACAGGCAGGATGACGACAAGTCCCTTGTCCGAGCCGGCGACGGCCGCGCGTGAGCGGACGGTTGACATACCTGCGGCCCTTGCCTACTTTACTTTAGATCCAAAGTATCTTTGGCTTTTTAGATACCGAGCTTGAAGGGACCGCAGATGACAGCGGGACAACCCACTCCGAACAACTGGAACCAGAAGATCATTGAGGAGTTCCGGGCGAACGGCGGGAAGGTCGGCGGCCCGTTCGAGGGAGCGCACCTGGTGCTGCTGACCACCACCGGCGCCAGGACCGGCAAGCGCCACACGACCCCGCTGGTGACCATGCCCGACGGCGACCGGATCATCGTCATCGCCTCCGCCGCGGGCGCCCCGGCCCACCCCGCCTGGTACCACAACATCCTCGCCAACCCCGAGGTCACCGTCGAGGACGGCACGCGGACCTACCAGGCCACCGCGACCCCGGCCGAAGGCCAGGAGCGCGACCGGCTCTACGCCCGCATGGTCGAGATCGCCCCCGGATTCGCCGAGTACCAGGCCAAGACGTCCCGGGTCATCCCCGTGGTCGTCCTGCAACCCTGACACGCCGCGCCGCCGGCGCCGCTGATCGCGCACGCACTGCTGGGTAGATCGTGCTCGGTGGCCAGCACAGGCTCCGCCGTGAGCGATGCGGCCACAAGGACTGCGGGCCCTACGGCGGCTTCCACCTTCACAGGCGTGAACTGCGCCGATCACAGAGCTCGGCGGGCGGTCAGAGGTGGAGCCGCCGGTGGCGTCGAGGGTGGGGCCGGTGACCCAGCGGGCGTCCTGGGAGTTCGAACGGATCTCTGATGACATCACCGCAGGCCTCCCCTGATGGGGTTCACCCTCGTCGACGCCACCCGAGGTCAACGGTGGGGCTTAGGTCGGGTCGCGGGGAACCCCCTCCCGGGCGACCCGACCGGACGCCGCCTGGGCTCGGTCGGCTTCTCCTTCGCCGCCGTCATGGGTGTCGGTGAGCACGGGCGGGGGCCGTCGCCGGCCCTCGCGCAGAGCGTCCTCACGCTCGGCCTGCTCGGCCAGTTGCGTGCGCAGGTCACCGTGAAAGCCCATGGGCAGCGTGCGGGCGAGACCGGCGTGGATCTCGGTGTCGGTCAGCACACGCCGGCGCGTCGCCATCAGCGCGCACGGCTCGCCGTCCCCGCCGCGTGAGCACCACAGATGCCACTCCGGGAACTCCGCGGCGAGGGCTCGTCGCTCTGCGCCGCCCCCCTCCACGGCAACACGGTCATCGTCACCGGAAGTCGTCTTGCCCACGCGATCACCTCAGCAAAAATCGAGATCTTTAGGGGGACTAAAGTTGCCGCTAAGTGAGCTTAGGGACACGCTCCGCGCATGCGCAATAGTGCGGCTAAACTTCGCCAAATGAGGACCGGAGTTACGAGCACGTGGACCTGAGAACGCTGCGAGACATCTCCGCCATCGCCGATCCGATCGAGCGTGCGCGGGCCATCGGCCACGCCATGACCGAACAGCAGGGACTCACCGAGGAGGCCGCCCGAATTCGGCGCGGCGCGATCGCCGAGGCACGCGAGGCCGGCCACGGGCTCGAAGAGATCGCCAGGGCTCTCGGGGTCACCCCTGGCCGGATCTCCCAAATGCGCAAGGGCCCCGCCGCAAGAGCGCCGGAGCAGCCGGTCACCCAGAGCCCCAAGGTGATCGTGCAGCGGGCGCTGCCGACCGACCCGGCCACCCGCGGAAGCGTTAGCCTGTTCCTGGTGGAGGCCGAGCGGCAGGGCATCCGCCCGGACCGCAGAATGCTGTACGTCGGCCTCGAACCGGCCAGCGAGCACGTGGCCGCCTGCCTGCACGTCCAGCCGGCGGACCAGATCGTGGCACGCCGCAAGATGATGACCGCCAACGAGACACCCGTACGCATCGCGACGTCGTACTTCCGCGCCGACCTGTTCGGCGGCACCCGCATCGCCGAGCCGGAGTTCGTCGAACCGTCACTGCAGGCGGCGATCACCGCTCTCGGTTACAGCTTCGGTCACGCCGAGGAGACCCTGACCTGCCGGCCGGCCACCCGGTTCGAGGCCGGCACCCTCGAACTGGACCCCGGCGAGTGGGTCGTCCAGGTGCTCCGCGCGTCCTACTCGGCGGAGGGCACACCGATCCATGTCCTCGAGACCATCTGTGCGGCGACCCGCCATATCTTCCCCATCGGCCAGGTCGGCGGACTCGACGAGTTCTGATCGACCCCGTCCAGCGGTCCCTGTGTGAGTCGCCGGCTTTCTCGTCGCGATCCTGGCCCTGATGTCCGCCCCGCCCACGCCGGCCATGACACCTGTCCTATGACCCGCTGGGCGAGGAACCGCGGCCAGGTCCACCCGGTGGACGCGACGACGGGGCGCCCCCGCGAAGCGCCGAATCGGAAAACGGTGTGTCGGGAAACGCCGGGCGAACCGAACAGGGTCAGCAGGCGTCGTGCGCCCAGGTGAGCAGCGTGAGACGCCGGCCCTTCTGCTCCGCCACGGTCGGCGGCGCCTCGGTGAGGTGGAAGCCCGCCGCCCGGGCCACCGCGATGCTGGGGGCGTTGTCGGGTTCGATCTCCAGCAGCACCTGCGGCAGCGCCGCCACCCAGTGGGCGTACTCGGTCATCACCTGTACGGCTCGCGCCGCCAGGTGCCGGCCGCGGTGGGCGGCGCCGACGCTGTAGCCGATGCTGGCGAGGTCCCCGCCGACGCTGGAACGGATGAGCAGCACTTCGCCTTTGGGCTGGTGCCCGTCGGTGGTGATGGCCAGCTGGACGCGCAGATCCTCGGCGCGGCTCCAGCGGGCCTTCCGCAGGTAGTCGCGGGCGGCCGCGAGGTCGAAGGGCGAGACGATCGGAGTCCGGTAGGCGACCTCAGGGTCGTCGAACAACTCGGCCAGGGCGGCCAGGTCGTCGTCGGTCCACTCCCGCAGCACGAGGCCGAGGCCGGTCAGCCGGAGTTCTGCGGGGAAGGCCGGCCGGGTCCGGCGGTCGCTGTTCATGGTGGCCTCTCGCCTCGGCCGAAGTGATCGTTGCTCATATCCTCCCTGATGGGAGACGGCCGGGCAGGAGGCGGGCAGGAGGCGGGAAGTCCAGGGAGCCGTCCGCGGACGTCTCCCGGGCCCGGGTCGCAGCCCAGGCCGCATGCCGGTCACGCACTGCCGGTCACACGCCGACGGTCACACGCCGACGGTGACCGTCTCAGCCTCCTCGTCGTAGGCCTCCTGCGGGCGAGCCGCCCTGGGCAGCAGGAAGGCGAGCAGGAACGTCAGGCCCAGGGCGCCGGCGCTGACCAGGGCGGTGACCTGTGCGGAGGCGATCGAGCTCTGCCGGTGCGCCCGGATTCCCGCGCCGGCCAGCGCCCGCAGGGCCGCAGGTGGCAGTGCGGGAGACGCCGGTGAGACCTGGCAGCTGCGGGGTGTGGCGCTCGGGTCCTTCTGCGTCTCACGATCGTGCAGGCAGGTCCGGAAGCCGGCGACGATCTGCGGCTGGGCGCGGGCCGGGACGCCCGCCGCGCTCAATCGCGCGCGCAGCTCAGGGGACACCGTGGTGGCGGCGTCGCCGGCGTGCGAGCCGAGCAGCCCGAAGAAGACCGTTGCGATGATCGCGACGCCGAGTGCGCTGCCGAGCTGCTGCATGGCGCTCAGCACCCCGGCGGCCGAGCCCGTCTCGTGGTCGTCGACCGAGGCCAGGATGATGTCGTACACGGGTGCGAACACCAGCCCCATGCCGATTCCGGCGATGGCCGCGGCCGGCGCGAAGTCCAGGGAGTGGATTGCGGTGCCGTACCGCTGGAGGGTGAGGGCCATGCCGACCACGCCGGCCGCCATGATGGCCAGGCCCGCGTGCAGGGTGTGCCGGCCGAACTTCGGCCCGAGGACCGTGCCGCCCAGGCCGGCGCCGATCGCCGATCCCAGTGCCATCGGCGTCATGGTGAGGCTGGCACGCAGCGGCGAGTAGCCCAGGCCGACCTGGACGAAGACACCGAAGACGAGCATGAAGCCCACGACGGAGCCGAAGAAGACCAGGGCGACGAAGATGCCCCCGACGAACTGGCGCTTGCGCAGCAGGGAGATCGACACCAGTGCGCCGGAGCCGCGCCGCGACGAGTGCCACAGGAACGCGGCGAACACCGGGAGTGATCCGGCGATGACGGCGAACACCCATGCGGGCCAGCCGAGCTCACGGCCCTGGATGAGGGGGTAGATCAGCATGAGCGAAGCCGCCGTCACCAGGACCATGCCGGTCACGTCCAGGCGGGCGAAGTGGGTGCCGGGGGTGTTCGGCAGGTACTTGACGCCGAGGTAGACAGCGGCGAGCCCGAGGGGCGCGTTGATCAGGAAGATCATCCGCCAGCCGGCGCCGAACAGGTCGGCGTCGATCATGCCGCCCGCCACGATCGGGCCGAGCAGCGTGGAGATCCCGATGACCGGGCCGAACAGGCCGAACGCCGCCGCCATCTCCTTGGGCGGGAACATCTCGCGGATCATGCCGAGCCCCTGCGGGACCATCACCGCGCCGAGTGCCCCCTGCAGGACCCGTGCGGCGATGAGCGTCTCGGAGTTCACCGACAGCGCGCACGCGATCGAGGCGAGGGTGAAACCGGCCGCGCCGATCAGGAACATGCGCTTGCGGCCGAACAGGTCGCCCAGCCGGCCTCCGGTGATCAGCATGACGGCCATGGCCAGCGTGTATCCCGCCGACATCCACTGCAGTGCGCTGTAACCGCCGCCCAGGCCGGCCCGGATGTTGGGCGCGGCCACGTTGACGACGGTGCTGTCGAGCAGGTCCATCACGGTGCCGGTCAGGATCACCGCGAAGGCGAGCCATCGCCAGCGGTAAGGAGTGGTGCTCATCGGTTCCTCCGGGAACGTCGGCCAATTAGTTGAGAACCTATGATCGATTGCGGCAGGTTTCGTTCCGCAATCGATGACAGACTCCACCTCATGTTGGAGACCTCCGCCCGCCTGCTGCGCCTGCTGTCACTGCTGCAGACCCGGCCCGACTGGTCCGGCCCCGAGCTCGCCGGACGATTGGGTGTGAGCACCCGCACGATCCGCAACGACGTGGAGCGGCTGCGCGGCCTCGGGTATCCGGTGCGGGCGACACCCGGCGTGGCCGGCGGCTACCGGCTCGGCGCCGGAGCGGCGCTGCCTCCCCTCCTGCTCGACGACGAGGAGGCCGTGGCGGTCGCGATCGGGTTGCGTACGGCCGCCAGCGGCACGGTGGCCGGCATCGAGGAGACCTCGGTCCGCGCCCTCGCCAAACTGGAGCAGGTGCTGCCCTCGCGGCTGCGCCGCCGGGTCGGCGCGCTGCAGGCCTACATGGTCCCGATCCCAGGCTCGGGACCCCTGGTGGACGGTGAGGTCCTGGCCCTGATCGCGGGCGCCTGCCGTGACCACCAGCGGCTGCGATTCGGCTACCGCGACCATGCCGGCGCCGCCAGTGTCCGCAATGTCGAGCCGCACCGCCTGGTGTGCTCGAGCCGCCGCTGGTATCTGCTCGCCTGGGACACCGGCCGGCAGGACTGGCGCATCTTCCGCGTCGACCGGATCGAGCCCCGCACCCCCGCCGGGCCGCGCTTCGGGCCCCGCGAACTGCCCGACGAGGACGTCGCCGCCTACGTCTCGCGGCGCGTCTCGTCGTCGTCGCTGTGGAAGCACCAGGTCACGGTGACGCTGCACGCGTCCGCCGAAACCGTCGCCGGCCAGGTCACGCGCCCGCCCGGGCGACTGGAGCCCGTGGACGGCGACACCTGCCTGCTGCACACCGGCGCCGACAACCTCCACATGCTCGCGGTCCTGCTCGGCATGCTCGACGTCGACTTCTCGGTCACCGATCCCCCCGAACTCCTCGAGCACCTACGCGCCCTGGCCGGCCGCTACGAGCGCGCGGCACGATGACCTTCACCGGCCCTGCCCGGGCCCGCGGGCCGGCCACTGGTTCGGGGAAACGCCGGTGGGGCATGGGGGTGCCGAGGAGGTCGTGACGATGGGGGCTGTCGGTCATGCGCTGGCGTTGGCGGGTTCGATGGCCTGGGAGATCCTGTGGGCGTTGATCCTGGGGTTCACGCTGTCGGCGGTCGTGCAGGCGGTGGTCCGCAGATCCACGATCGTACGATTGCTCGGCGACGACCGGCCCCGCACCCTGGCGATCGCGGCCGGCCTCGGAGCCGCATCGTCATCGTGCTCGTACGCGGCGGTCGCACTGGCGCGCTCACTGTTCCGCAAGGGTGCCAGCTTCACCGCGGCGATGGCCTTCGAGATCGGCTCCACCAACCTGGTGGTCGAGCTGGGCATCATCCTGGCCCTGCTGATGGGCTGGCAGTTCACCGCCGCCGAGTTCGTCGGCGGCCCGATCATGATCGTGGTGCTGGCCGTGCTGTTCCGGCTGTTCCTGCGCGAGAACCTGCTACGTCAGGCGCGGGAACAAGCTGATCAGGCACTGGCCGGATCGATGGAAGGCCACGCCGCCATGGACATGTCCGTACAAAAGGAAGGTTCCTTCTGGCAGCGGCTGTTGTCCCGCGAGGCGTTCACCTCGATCTCGCACGTGTTCGTCATGGAGTGGGCCGCGATCCTGCGGGACCTGGTCATCGGCCTGCTCATCGCCGGCGCGATCGCCGCGTGGGTGCCCGCCACGTTCTGGCAGACCCTGTTCCTGACCGGCCACCCCACCATGGCGAAAATCTGGGGCCCCATCGTCGGACCGATCATCGCCGTACTCAGCTTCGTCTGCTCCATCGGCAACGTCCCCCTGGCCGCGGTGCTATGGAACGGCGGCATCAGCTTCGGCGGCGTAGTCGCCTTCATCTTCGCCGACCTCATCATCCTGCCCATCATCAACATCTACCGGAAGTACTACGGGCTGAAGATGGCGCTGTTCATCACCGCCACCTTCTACGCCGCCATGGTGGTCGCCGGCTACCTCGTCGAACTGATCTTCGGCGCGACCGGCCTCATCCCCGGCGAACGTAACGCGAAGGTCATGCAGGAGGGCATCACGTGGAACTACACCACCTGGCTCAACCTCGCCTTCCTGATCCTCGCCGCGATCCTGCTGATCCGCTTCGTCCGCACCGGCGGCATGGCCATGCTCGCCATGATGGGCGGCCCGCCCGAGGACGGGCATCATGGACACGGCGGGGATGATCGCCGCACCGGACCGGGAGAGATCGCATGAGTGGACCACGCCCGCTGGCCGGGGTGGCCAGGACGGCGCTGGGCGTCGCCCGGATGCGGCGGCCGCCGTCGAGGAACTACGTCCAGCATGACCGCCTCGTGCCGTACCCGCGACAGCTCGTCCAACGCAGCCCGTCAGCGGCCTCCGACACCTCGAAGCCCTCCCGCCGCAGGGAGCGCGCGAGCGACCTGCGCACCGCCTCGTCATCGTCGACCACCAGGACACGCATGCGGTCATTGTGATTCATCGGCCTTAGAACGGCCTTACAGGCCCGTACGGCGACCGGCCCCGCCGGAGCGACAATGGAGTCATGTGCCGCAGCATCAAAACCCTTCGCCCACCGTTCGAAGACGACGTCACCGACGAGGACGTGCGCGCCGCGGCGTTGCAGTACGTCCGCAAGGTGTCCGGGTTCCGCACCCCCGCCGCGCACAACGCCGCGGCCTTCGAACGTGCCGTCGCCGAGGTCGCGGCGGCCACCGCCGAGCTCCTCGATACCATCCAGGTGCGGGGTACGGCCAGGTAGAGGCGTCGCGGCCCGGGCCGCCGTGATCCCCCGGCGATCCACGAAGTGCCGCCTGCCACGTGCGGGTGCACATGGCAGGCCGCACCCCGGCCAGGGCCCCGCGCCGGACTCAGCCCTGCGCCGTGTCCCGCTTCACCCGGTCCAACGCCGACGCCGGGCGCTGAGGGGTGACGCCCGCGCCCCGCGCGATCGCGACGAAGCCCGGATCCGCGGGGTCGATGCCGCCGCTCCTCGCCGCCAGCCGCTCGATCTGGTCCGTTACGCTCTGCGCCCGGGTACCGGTGATCCCCAGCAGCCCGGCCATCTCCGCGGTCGCGCGGGCGTTGAACAGGGAGCCGCCCGGCGCGGGGTTCCTGCCCTTCCCGAGAACCTCGGGAAGCGGGCGTGCGGCAGACAGCGCCGATGTACCGGCCGGCGGGCCGCCCTGACCGGCCCCCAGGCCGGCCCCGGGACCACCCCGGGCTCGAGGAGTTCGACGTCGCGGCCCGGTGACCTCGACGAGCGGCGGGGGTCAGTCGCTCCGGACGCAGATGCAGAAGGGATGACCGGCCGGGTCGGCCAGCACCCGCCACCGCTCGGCACCGGGCTGGAACTCCGGCTTGGTGGCGCCCAGTTCGGTCAGCATCGCCTCGGCCATGTCCAGGTCGTCGACGTAGAAATCCAGATGGGACTGTTGCGGGGTCGCCGGGTCGGGCCAGGTCGACGGCCGGTGGCCGTCGGCGCGCTGGAAGTAGAGCGTCATCCCGCCCGCCAGCTCGGTCGAGGCATAGCTCTCCTCGCTGTAGGTGACCTTCCCGCCGCCCAGGCGCTGGTAGAACGCCGCGAGCTTCGGCGGGTCGTCGCAGTCCACGTTGACGGCGATGAACTGGCCTATGGCGGACATGAGTGCTCCTTCGTTCGGTTCTGGTCGGTCGACCGCGAACATCATCATCGAACCCGTGCCTGCCATCCCCTGTCAGGTAAGGGCGAATACTAAAGTGCGCATGTGCGTAACGATCCCTCCTCCTACCTCCAAGAACTCTTCTCGCTGGCCGGCCGGGTGGCGGTGGTGACCGGCGGCAGCTCCGGCATCGGCCGTGCCATGGCGCAGGCCCTCGGCCGGTCGGGAGCCGCCGTCGTCCTGATCGCCCGCCGGGAGGACGAACTCGCCGCCGCGGTGCGCGAACTCGAGTCTTACCGCTGCCGCGCCGCCTGGGTGAGCGCCGATCTGACCTCCCGGGACGCCGTACGGGAGGCGGCAGAGAAGGCCGTCGGGCCGTTCGGAGAGCCCGACATCCTGGTCAACTGCGCGGGAAGCAATCTGCGTCCGCCGATGGGCGAGCTGACCGAACAGCAGTGGGATGCCACCATGGCGGTCAACCTCGACGCCCCGTTCCTGCTCGGTCAGCGGTTCGGTCCGGGCATGGCCGCCCGAGGCTGGGGGCGGATAATCAACGTCGCCTCGCAGCAGTCGTTCCGCGCGTTCCTCAACAGCGGCGGGTACGGCGCATCGAAGGCCGCTCTGGTCGCGCTCTCGCGTTCCCAGGCCGAGGCATGGTCGCCGCACGGAGTGTGCTGCAACGCCCTCGTCCCAGGCTTCGTGCTCACCCCGCTGACCGCTCACGTCTCCGCGGACCCTGACCGGGTGGCGGCACTGGCCGGCCGCACCATGGTCGGCCGCAACGGGCTGCCGCGGGACTTCGCCGGAGCCACGGTGTTCCTGGCGTCCGCGGCCGCTGAGTACGTCACCGGCCAAGCGATCTTCGTCGACGGCGGCTTCTCGGCCCACTGAGAACAGGCTCAGCGCGGTGGGGCCGTCGTGGAGCAGCGC
>JAOPYK010000307.1 GCA_025964695.1 Streptosporangiaceae bacterium
GGGTGCCGGGGGTGCGGGTGGCTGACCCGAAGGCGTGCCAGTGCGGTGAGGTGCTCAAGGGGGTGCTGAAGCCGTGGGAGTGCAAGGTCTTCGGGACCGCTTGTACTCCGGAGACCCCGATCGGCACTTGCATGGTGTCCTCGGAGGGGGCTTGCGCGGCGTACTACAACTTCGGCCGCTTCACCCGCACCCGGCTACGCGACGCGACCGAGGCGGGCCCAGAAGTGAGGACGGGGCCATGAGCACCGAACAGGCGGGCTGGGCCGAGGCGGCCGTACGCGACCACGGCCACGACGCACCCGCCCATGCCGAACCGGAGCAGCAGGTGCTGGACCGGATCGACCGGGCCCGCCGCCGCAAGGCCAGGGTCAAGGACGAGCGCATCACCATGGCGCACGGCGCCGGTGGCAAGGCCACCCACACCCTCATCGAGGCGGTCTTCCTGGAGGCGTTCCGCAACCCGATGCTCGAAGCCCTCGAGGACCAGGCGGTCTTCTCCGCCGGTGAGGAGCGGATGGCCTTCACGACGGACTCGTACGTGGTCTCGCCCCTGTTCTTCCCCGGCGGCGACATCGGCGATCTCGCCGTCAACGGAACGGTCAACGACCTGGCCATGTCGGGCGCGCGGCCGCTCTACCTGTCGGCCGGATTCATCCTCGAAGAGGGCTTCCCGGTCGCCGACCTGACCCGGATCACCGCCTCGATGGCCCGGGCGGCCCAGGCCGCGGGGGTTCAGATCGTCACCGGCGACACCAAGGTGGTGGAACGCGGCAAGGCGGACGGCTGCTATCTCAACACCGCCGGCGTCGGGGTGCTGGAGCACCCGTTCCGGCTCGGTGCGGGACAGGCCAGACCCGGTGACGCCGTCCTCGTCTCGGGGCCGATCGGCGACCACGGCACCACCATCATGCTGGCCAGAGGCGAACTGGATCTCGAAAGCGACATCAGCTCCGACACCGCACCGCTGTACGACCTGGTGGCCGTGCTGCTGGGCGCGTGTGACGGCGTACGGTGCCTGCGGGACGCCACCAGGGGTGGGGTCGCCACGATCCTCAACGAGGTCGCCCGGGCTTCCGACGTGGCCGTCGTGATGGACGAGAGGGCCGTACCGGTCCGGCCGGAGGTGCGCGGGGCCGCCGAGATCCTCGGTATCGACCCGCTCTACGTCGCCTGCGAAGGCCGCATGGTGGTGGTCGTGGACGGTGCGCAGGCGCAGACCGCTCTGCGGACCCTACGCGGACATCCGCAGGGAGCGGAGGCCGCGATCATCGGCCGGATCGCCGACGACCCGCCGGGGCTGGTGCTGCTCAAGACGGAGTTCGGTGGCACCCGCATCGTCGACGTCCTCATCGGAGATCCGCTGCCAAGAATTTGCTAGCCGGAATCTGCTAGCCCGAATCTGCTAGCCCGAATCTGCTAGCGGGGATCTGCCGGCCCGGATCCCCGCTGGCCGGCCCGGGAGGCGATGGCGGCCTGGCCGAGGCTGATACCGCCGTCGTTGGGCGGGACCCGGCGATGGGTGAGGACGCGGAAGCCCAGCTGTTCGAGCGCGGGAACGGTCCTTTCCAGGAGGAGCCGGTTCTGGAAGACGCCGCCGGAGAGCGCGACCGTGCACAGGCCGGAGGCGGTACGGACCCGTGCGCAGGCGTCGAGGATCAGCGCGGCGACCCCATGGTGGAACCGGGCGGCGATCACCGGAACGGGCACCGCGGCCCGCAGGTCGGCGGCGGCGGCGAGGACGAGCTCGGTGCCCTCCATAAGGAACGGATCGCCGTCGGTGATCCGTTGCGGATAGCCGTCGCGGACGGCGCGGTCGGCGAGCTGTTCGAGCTCTATGGCGGCCTGGCCCTCGTAGGTGACCGTGTCGCGGACGCCGAGGAGGGCGGCGACCGCGTCGAACAGCCGCCCGGCGCTGGAGGTGACCGGGGTGCCGAGCCGTGATCCGGCCATCGCCGCGATGTGGCCCCAGCGGGCGGCGTTCCGCTCCCGTACGGCCAGATCCGCCGACGGTGCTCCGGCGGCCGTCAGATGGGCCGCGGCCATCCGCCAGGGCTCACGGATCGCCGCGGTGCCGCCCGGCAGCGCGACCGGGGCCAGATGACCCGCCCGGGTGAAGCCGTCCAGATCGGCGATCAGGATCTCGCCGCCCCAAAGTGTCCCGTCGCTGCCGTAGCCGAGCCCGTCGAAGGCGACGCCGATCGCCGGTCCGGTCTCCCCGTTGTCGGCGAGGCACGAGGCGATGTGCGCGTGGTGATGCTGGACGCCCAGGAGTTCCACCCCGGGCGACTCGGCGCCGGGCAGGTCGAGGGCGTACTTGGTCGACAGGTACTCGGGATGAAGGTCATGGGCGACCAGCTCGGGGGTGATGCCGAACAGTCGCCGGTAGTGCTCGATCCCGGTGGTGAAGGAGCGGAGGGTCTCGTAGTTCTCCAGGTCCCCGATGTGGTGGGAGACGAAGGCGTGCCCTCCGCGCGCCAGGCAGAAGGTGCTCTTCAGCTCCGCGCCCACCGCCAGCAGCGGCCGGGCTGCCGGGCGTGGCAGCGGCAGCGGCCGGGGAACCTCGCCACGGGCCCTCCGGACGGGCAGGGGGCGCCCGGCCGTCGCCCGGACCACCGAGTCGTCGGTGCGCACGTGGATCGGGCGGTCGTGGGTGAGGAAGGCGTCGGCGATGCCCTGGAGCCTGTCGAAGGCCTCCGCGTCGTCGTGGCAGATGGGCTCGTCGGAGAGGTTTCCGCTGGTCAGTACGATCGGCCGGGCCAGAGCGCGGACAAGCCGATGGTGCACCGGGGTGTAGGGGAGCAGCAGGCCCAGTTCGCGGTTGCCGGGGGCCACCGCGTTCGCGATGGGGATGCCGGGGCGACGGGGGAGCAGCACGATCGGCCGGGCGGCTCCCGTCAGCAACGCCTCCGCGAGATCGTCGACCTCACAGAGCAGCCGGGCGGCGGCCAGGTCGGGGACCATGACCGCGAACGGCTTGTCCTCCCGATGCTTGCGGGAGCGCAGGGTGCTCGCGGCCGTCTCCGCGCGCGCGTCCACGGCCAGGTGGTAGCCGCCCAGCCCCTTGATGGCCACGATCTGGCCCGTCCGCAGCAGCTCGGCACAGGCCTCGACGGGATCGCCGGGCAAATCAGTGCCGTCGCGGTCCGACAGGCGCAGGGACGGGCCGCAGTCGGGGCAGCAGACCGGCTGGGCGTGGAAACGGCGGTCGGCCGGATCCTGGTATTCCGCCGCGCATGCCGGGCACATCGGGAACCCCGCCATGGTGGTGTTCGGCCGGTCGTACGGAACATCCCGGATGATCGTGAAGCGCGGGCCGCAGTTGGTGCAGTTGACGAAGGGATACCGGTAGCGCCGGTCGGCCGGGTCGAAGAGCTCGCGCAGGCAGTCGTCACAGGTCGCGGTATCCGGCGAGATCAGGGTGCGGCGGGAGCCGTTGCCCCGGCTGGTGACGATGACGAAGCCGTGCCCGCCCCGTGGTGGCAGCGGTTCGAGGACGATCCGCTCGATGACGGCCAGCGGCGGGGCCTCATGGCGGAGCGCCTCATGGAACCGGGTGACCGTGTCGGGGTGGCCCTCGATCTCGATGAAGACCCCTGCCGCGTCGTTGCCGACCAGCCCGGACAGTGCCAGCCGACCGGCGAGGGCATGCACGAACGGCCGGAATCCGACGCCCTGCACGATCCCGGCGACGCGCAGCCGGTAACGGACCTGTTCGGCGCTCACACTTAGCCAGGCTCGCACGGCGAACGGTCAGAGTGAAGGACCTCAGGGCATACGGGTGGGGGCGGCCCGGCGGTGTTCGGATCGACGTGCTCGTCGATACCCGGTGTGCCCTACAGCTTGGGGGTGAACCGGCGCTGGTAGTCGGGGTCGCCGGGAGCGGAAGGACCTCGTAGCGCGATCTCGACGAGTTCGGCCGCCTTGGCGAGGGCCGCCAGCCGGGTGCCCTCGCGCCGGTAGGTGTCGAGGACGGCCTCGATGCCGTGCGGCGGGACCAACCCGGCGAGCTCGGTGCGAGCGGTACGGAATCCCTGCCGGGCCGCCTCGACGTCGGCGTTGAGGTGGTGGCAGGCCATCCGGGCCAGTGCCGGCGGATAGCGGCGCAGCACGCCATAGCGGCGGTACTCGGGTGGCACCAGCTCGAGCAGCCAGGCCATCGCCGTGTCCTCGAAACGCTCGGAGCCGGGTGGGTGGACCTCGGAGGGCCAGCCCGGCGGGACGTACGTGCTCACACCGTCACCATAGCCCAGATTCGAACTTATGTTCGATATAGTTTCATTACTTTTGTCCGTATTGAAGGCGATTGAAGGCGCGAGCTGCCCGAGCCGTCCAGAATCGCCGACCTCTTGCCGGTATCGGGTGCCGTGCCCCAGGTGCAGGTGCAGGTGCAGGTGCATGTCGGCTGGACGGGCAGCCAGAGCCAGACGGGTGACGAGCCTCCTGACGCGCCGACGCCGAAGGGACCGCTGCGTCATCATCGCTCCCGAGGGCGCTCCCGAAGGTGGAGGAACTCCCCTCTTGGATGCGGCCTGGCCGGATCACTTTCCCGCCGAGATCATTCCTTCTCGGGGCGCTGTATGCGGATCACTCCGGACTCCAGATCCGGGCGGCCGGAACCGGCCTGCTGGTGATCGTCCTGGCGGCGCATCTTCTCCGCCTCCTGCTGCTCCAGCTGGATCTTCTTGCCACCGCTGAACATCGCGTGGAGCTCTTCGAAGACGCCGACGCCGAACCCGGCGCCCGCGGCGGCGTCACCGCGGATCGCGGCCATCATCGAGGAACGGCCGGTGCCCTCCTCAGGCCAGTCGACGACCTCGGGCTCGACCGTCTTCGGCTTGGCCGGGCCTCTGGGCCGCCTCCGACGACGGCGAAACGGTGACTTCACTCCAGCTCCAACGTTCAACGGTGTTGAAATGATCCCACGCTGTAGGTCCAGTCAACCATTGAAGGTCCACCGCGTTGGTGACCCGGAGAAGTCGGCCTGGAGCAGACCGAAGGCCCGGCGGGGCCGCACCGCGATCGTGGCGTTGACCGCCGGATCGAGAAAATCGAGCTGGTAGTCGACGTCGTACTTGGCGTTGGACAGCGCGAGGAACCGCGCGATGGCGGCCGAGTCAGTGATCACCTCGGCGCTGCCCTCGATCACCACGGGATCGGAGGCGTCCTCGGTGGTGACCACGACCCGGGGATCGTGGGCGAGATTGCGGGCCTTGCGGGACCGTCCGCCGCTGCTGAACCACAGCGCGTCGTCGTCCCACACCCCCCAGACGGGCATCGCGTGCGGACCCCCCTCCGGGGTCACCGTGGCGACCCAGAAGTTGCGGCTGGCCGTGACGCGCTCCACCGCCCATGACCAGGGCAGCAGCCCGGTGCCCGCGTCGGGAGCGCGAATACCGTAGCCGGGCATATGGGGCCGGTCGGCCGTGGGTCCCATGTCGTACTCCTCCCTGGAGGACTCCGTCCCCGGATCGTGCACGCGGCACCGACAGAAGACCGGCGGCGGCGGGGGCACCAGAATCCATTGCATGCTCTGAGGAGGGGACGCCGACCGGTAGCCTGCGAAGCGTGCCCACCACTCTCGCCGACGTCATCGGGGTCCTCGAGGGTTTCTACGATCCCTCGTGGGCCGAGTCCTGGGACGCGGTCGGGCTCGTGTGCGGAGACCCATCACAGACCGTCAGCAAGGTGATGTTCGCCGTCGACCCGGTCACGGCAGTGATCGACCAGGCTCTCAGCTGGGGCGCGGACCTGCTGGTCACCCACCACCCGCTGCTGCTGCGGCCGGTCAGCAGCGTGGCGGCCACCACGCCCAAGGGCCGGTCGATCCACCGGCTCATCATCGGGGGACTGGCGCTCTACACCGCGCACACCAATGCCGACGTCGCCGACCCGGGGGTCTCCGACGCGTTCGCCCGGGCGGTCGGGCTGACCGGCGCGCTGCGTCCACTGGCCCCCTCGGCCGAGGACCCGCGCAGGGGTCTGGGCCGGATCGGGGAACTCCCCGCGCCGCTGACCCTCGCGGAGTTCGCCGCCCAGGTCGCCAAGGGCCTGCCGGCCACCGCGGCCGGTGTTCGCCTCGCCGGTGACCCGGACCGTACGATCCGTACCGTCGCGGTCTGCGGCGGAGCGGGCGACTCCCTGCTCGGCACGGCGCGTGCGGCCGGCGTCGACGTCTACCTCACCGCGGATCTGCGTCATCACCCGGCCTCGGAGTTCGGGGAGCACTCCGGCGGGCCCGCCCTGATCGACGCCGCGCACTGGGCCACCGAATGGCCATGGCTGGCCGACGCGGAGCGGCGGATGACCGGCGCCCTGGCCGCGCCGGCGGTGGAGGCCGACCGCACCGCCGTCTCGCGCATCGAGACCCGGGTCTCCTCGCTCGTCACCGACGCGTGGACCCTTTCTTGTAAGCCCGAAGGAGCATCACAGTGAAAGCCGCACCGGAAGCCCAGCAGCGCCTGCTCGACCTGCAGGAGCTCGACGCCGCACTCGACCGGCTCGCCCACCGCCGCCGGACGCTTCCGGAACTGGCCGAGATGGACCGCCTGGAGGCGCGACTCGCCGATCTTCGGGACGTCGTCGTCAGTGCCGAGACCGACATCGCGGACCTTGACCGTGAGCAGTCCAAGGCCGAGCAGGACGTCGACCAGGTACGGCTGCGCGCCGACCGGGACCAGAAACGGCTCGACTCCGGCCAGGTGAGCTCGGCCAAGGACCTGGAGAACCTCCAGTCCGAGATCGCCTCGCTGCAACGCCGTCAGTCCGTCCTCGAGGAGGTCGTGCTCGAGATCATGGAACGGCACGAGACGGCCGACGGGCGCCTCGCCGGCCTGGTCGAGGAACGCGCCGCCGCGCAGGCCCAGCTCACCGTCCTGGGCGAGCGCAGGGACACCGCCGCCAAGGGGATCGACGATGAGACGGGGGCCACCAGCGCCGCCCGCACCGCCGTCGCCAAGGACGTCCCCGACGATCTGCTCGCCCTGTACGAGAAGCTGCGCGGCCAGTTCGGCGTCGGCGCCGCCGCGCTGCTGCGGGGTCGCTGCCAGGGCTGCCATCTCGCGCTCAACACCACCGACCTCAACCGCATCCGGGCCGCCGCCGCCGACGAGGTCGTCCGCTGCGAGGAATGCCGCCGGATCCTGGTCCGCACGCCGGAGTCCGGCCTGTGAGGGGCGCGGTACCGACTGGACCGAGGAGTCGAGTGAGCGAGGTACGAGCGATCGAGCGACGAGGGAAGGCGGTGCCGTCGAGGCGTCCCGAACTGCGGTGCGGAGCACGGCCATGAGCACTGTGAGGTGCGCCTCCGGAGCGCCGCGGACCGCCGTGCGGAGCACCGCCATGAGCGGGGCGAGCGGCGCGATGCCGGCTGGAGGACGGCCATGAGCACGAAACTGATCGTCGAGGCTGACGGCGGGTCGCGGGGGAACCCGGGGCCGGCCGGTTACGGCGCGCTGGTCAAGGATGCTCTCACCGGTCAGGTGCTCGACGAGATCGCCGAGTCCATCGGGCACGCGACCAACAACGTCGCGGAGTACCGCGGGTTGATCGCGGGGCTGAGAGCCGCGGCGGCCCTGGCCGAGCGGGCGTCGGTCGAGGTCCGGATGGACTCAAAACTGGTCGTCGAGCAGATGTCGGGCCGCTGGAAGATCAAGCACCCGGACATGATCCCGTTGGCGCTGGAGGCTCGCGAGGCCGCTAGGGATCTCGGCTCGGTGCGCTACACCTGGATCCCCCGAGCGCAGAACTCGCACGCCGACCGGCTGGCCAACGAGGCGATGGACGCCGCGGCGAAGGGACGGCCCTGGAGCCGCCGGACCCGTGAGCCCGGATCCGCCTCGGAGTCGGATGACGAACCCGAGCCCGCGCCGCGCGCGTCGGCGGCATGGTCGGGTGCGACGGCCGCCCCGACGACCACCCTGCTGCTGCGGCACGGCCAGACCCCGCTGTCGAACGAAAAGCGGTTCGCGGGTGTCGGGGACTTCCCGCTGACCGAGACCGGCGTCCTTCAGGCGAAGGCGGCGGCGCGGGCCCTCGGAGATCGCGGCATCGATGTGATCGTTTCGTCGCCGCTGAGCCGGTGCAGGGACACTGCGGCGGAGGTCGCGGCGGCCATCGGCGCCGAGATCCGGATCGAGGACGGATTCCGCGAGACCGACTTCGGCGAGTGGGAGGGGCACACGTTCGCCGAGGCCCGGGACCGCTGGCCGGCCGAGATGGACGCCTGGCTGGCGGACCCCTCGGTGGCCCCGCCGGGCGGAGAGAGCTTCGCCGACACCGCACGCCGGGTCGGTACCGCGCTCGACAAGCTGATGGTGCGCTACCGGCACCAGACGGTGCTCGTCGTCTCGCACGTGACGCCGATCAAGATGCTGGTACGGCAGGCCCTGCAGGCGCCGCCGCTCGCGCTCTACCGCATGCACCTGGACGTGTCGTCGCTGTCGGTCATCGACTGGTACGACGACGGTCCCGCGGTCCTGCGCGGCCTCAACGACACCCACCACCTTCAGCCCTGAGCACCGGAAAGCACCTGGAAAGCACCTGGAAAGCACCTGGATAGCTCTGGAACAGGTACGGGGGCGCCGCGCATCACGCGCGACGCCCCCGTACGTCTCTTGGGATCTCGGGATCTCGGGATCTCGGGACGCTCAGGCCGCCCGGACGGCGTCCTCGCGGCTGGCGAGCTCGAACTCGGCCCTCGGCTGCTCCATGCTGCCCAGGGAGATGGTCTCGCGCTTGAAGATCAGGGCGAGGGTCCAGTCGGCGAGCACCCTGACCTTGCGGTTGAAGGTGGGCACCCGCGACAGGTGGTAGGTGCGGTGCATGAACCAGGCGGCGACGCCCTTGACCTTCACTCCGTAGATGTGCGCCACGCCCTTGTAGAGCCCGAGGCCCGCCACGGAGCCGGCGTAGCTGTGCACGTACGGCTTGAGGGTCTTGCCGCGTAGCGACGCCACCAGGTTGTCGGCGAGCACCTTGGCCTGGCGCACCGCGTGCTGGGCGTTGGGCGCGCAGAACTCGCCCTCGGTGGTGAGGTCCGGCACGGCGGCGTTGTCGCCGGCCGCGTAGGCCCGTACGAGGCCCTTGACGGTGAGGTACTCGGTGGCCTCGACCCGTCCGCGCTCGTCGAGCGGCAGGTCGGTGTTGCGCAGCACCGGGGCGGCCTTGACGCCCGCCGTCCACACCAGGGTGCCGGCGTCGAAGGAGCTGCCATCCGACAGCCTGATCCGCCGGCCCTCGGCCGAATCGAGGAACGTCTTCATCTTGACGTCGATGCCACGGCCGCGCAGCTGCTCCGCGGTCCACCGGCCCATCTCGGGCCCGACCTCAGGCAGGATGCGGCCGGCGGCCTCGACGAGCACGAAGCGCATGTCCTGGACGCTGACGTTACGGAGGTACTTGGTCGCGGTGCGGGCCATGTCCTCGAGCTCGGCGAGGGCCTCGACGCCGGCGAAGCCGCCGCCGACGAAGACGAAGGTGAGCGCCTTGCGGCGGATCTCCTCGTCGTCGGTGGACTCGGCGATGTCCAGCTGCGCGAGCACGTGGTTGCGCAGGTGGATGGCCTCACCGATGGTCTTGAAGCCGATGCCGAACTCGGCCAGCCCGGGGATCGGGAGGGTCCGCGACACCGACCCCGCGGCCATCACCAGGTAGTCATAGGGGATCCGCTTGGGCGGACCGGCGATGGGCTGCACGATCGCCCAGCGCTCCTGGTGGTTCAGCTCGGTCACCCTCGCGTTGAGCACCGTGGCCCGGGGAAGCACCCGGCGCAGCGGTGCCACGACATGGCGGGGGGAGAGGTTTCCGGCTGCGGCCTCGGGGAGGAACGGCTGGTAGGTCATGTACGACTGCGGATCCACGATGGTGATCTCCACCTCGCCGCGCCGCAACTCGGTCCGCAGCTTCTTCTGCAGCCGGAGCGCCGTGTACATGCCCACGTAGCCGCCGCCCACGATCAGGATGTGGGGAGCGCCACTGGACTGGCGGGGCGAAGCCATGGGAATGCGGACATCGTCCTCGGGTCGCCGGGCCACGATGGCCTCCTTGTCACAGGTTCAGGTCAGGGGGTCAGTTTGTGAAGACATTCACAAACTATCCCCACGCCGGGCATGGTGCAAGCCAAATACGCAGAAGAACCGCAAAACTTTGCAGGACCGCCAACATGGAACGTTCGTTTCCGAGTGAACTTCTGCGAACTTTCGCTGTGAGTATCAAGGATGAGGGGGCGCCTTCTCGCAGGTCGTCGCGCAGAGAACACCACGCCGGTCGTCAGGGTCATGAGCGAAACGCCCGTTTGTGACCGGGTGAGCATCTAAAGTGGTCGCTGGGTGAGGGTCTCACCGGTAGGAGCGCGGCTCGCTCGAATCAGCCGGGACGGGCCGGACGCAGCGTACGATCGTCGCCCGGGAGCGTTAGCAACGATGATGACTAGACACAGGCGTGCCAGGGTGCTCGTATCGGCCGCCGCCGGTGCCGCCGGGCTCGTCGGCCTGACCGGCTGCGGGCTGGTCGGGCAGGCCGGGGCCAAGAGCGCGGACTTGTCGGACTGGTTCACCGTGACCAGTCCGGCTTTCCGCGACGGCAAGCCCATCCCGTCCCAGTTCGCCTGTTCGGCGTATCAGGGCGGCCAGGGCAAGACCCCGCCGCTGAACTGGTCCTTCCCCGACGGGGCGGCGGCGTTCGCCATCATCGTCGACGACCCGGACACCCCCAAGGGCACCTACGTGCACTGGGTCGTCGCGAACATCGACGGGCATACCAACGCCGTCGTCGCGGGTGCGCGTCTGGCCAAGACGGTTGAAGGAAAGAACACCGGGGGTACGGTGGGCTATCAGCCGCCGTGCCCGCCGAAGGGGCAACCACCGCACCGGTACCGCTTCACCGTCTACGCGCTGAGTGAGCCGGTGCCGATGAAGGCGGGCGCTCCGCTGAAGGACTCGTTGCCGATGATCGCGCAGCGAACCATCGGACGGGGCCGGATCACCGGGAACTTCGGTGGCCGGTAGATACGTTAGGCGAGGTCAATGGGGCGAATCGTGTGCAGGGTGACCGAATCGGCCATTTGGTACGAGGCGTGTGGAAGCTAATGTTCACGAAGGGTGTGACAACGGTCATAGCGGTCAGCCAGAATCAGGTGAGGTCCCCAGAGGACTGGACGCCAGTGATAATCGGGATTGACCCGCGGGCCGCGCTGACGCCAGTCGCTGGGCCATGGCAATGGGTGGTGCAATGACTTACATCGTCGTCCTCGGCCTCGTCGTGGTCGTCATCCTCGTAGTGGTCCTCGTCGCGCTGGGTATGCGGGCGAGCCGAGCGGCCCACGATGACGACGACGACTGGATGACCGACGAGCAGGAGACTCATCAGCCGCGCGGCCGCAGAGCCGGTCCGGTTGAGGAGGACATCAGCGACGGTTACGGCTCCGGTTACGACCGGCGTGTCGCGGGCGCCCCGCTGGGGGCCCCGACGGACTCCCCCATGGCGGCCCCGGTGAGCGTTCCCGAGTCGCCCTCGCAGGCGGTCGCGCCACGCCGCGGCCGGGCCAGTGACGAGATGGGCGACGACGACTACTGGGCCACCATCACCTTCGACAAGCCCAAGTTTCCCTGGCAGAACGCCGACGCCCACGAGCCGGTGACCGGCGAGGACCCACTCGGCGTCCCCGTGGCCGACCACGAGCCGCCCGGGCAGGAGCAGCCCGCACCCCCTGCTCCATCACCCGCGCAGTCGTACCTCCAGGACAGCTATGGTCAGCGGGACGCCTACGGCCAGCAGGACACTTACGGCCAGCAGGAGACCTACGCTCAGCAGGACACGTATGGTCAGGAGAGCTACGGTCAGGAGCCGTACAGCCCCGAGCCCTACACCCAGGAGCCCTACAAGCAGGAGCCCTACACTCAGGAGCCCTACAAGCAGGAGCCCTACACTCAGGAGCCCTACAAGCCGGCTGCCCAGCCCCTGTCGGGATTCGGGTCCGATCCGCTGGATTCCCCGCTGCCGCCCGTCTCCCAGCCTCCCTCGTCCCGCCCGGACCCGTTCGACCCGCCGGCCTCCAGGCCGTCCACGACGTCGACCGGTCCGCTACGGGCGCCGGATCCTCTGCGCACCCCCGTGGCGCGCGCGGACAGCCTCGACTCGACTCAGGCCTTTTCCTACGGCGACAGCCTGTCGGGTGGCGGTCCGCTCCCCCCGACGCCGACGCCGACGCCGACACCGCTACCGCGCCCTGCCTCCACTCCCGCACCGGCTCCCGCCGGCGCCGGAGCTGGTGCGGGCAGCGGCTCGACCGACACCGACGGCCATCGGCTGCCGACCGTGGACGAGCTGCTCCAGCGCATTCAGACCGACCGGCGCAGGGCCACTTCGTCGCACTCCGACCCGCGCCCGTACGGCTCCGCGCCGGCGGATCCGTTGAACGACCCGCTGAACACCGGCTCGCCTAGCAGCGGGTCGCGCAGCGGCGGGTCGCTGAGCGGCAACACCGACTCCACCTACGGCTCCGGGTCCTGGCCGGGCTCGTCGTCTTCGGGGTCCTACGACCCCGATCCGCTCAGCACGCCCAGCGGTGGTCTGCCGAGCGGGGGCCGGCTGTCCGGCAGCGGCCTGTCCGGAGCCGGCTCGGCGTCAGGGGGCTATGACACCGGTGGGTATGAGACCGGAAATTACCGCTCCTCCGGCTCGTCGTCCTCCGGCTACTCCACCGACGGCTATCCGACCACCCCGGCCTACGAGCCGCCGCGCTACGACGATCCGCTGGCCGGTTACGGTGGCTCCTCGGGTGGCCGCGACTCCTACGGCACCGCCGGCCAGAACGAGTCGACCTCCACCTCGCCCGGGGGTGTGCAGCCACCGGCCGAGCCGGGGCGCTACGGCGACTTCTCCGGTAGCAGCTACAACGGTTCCACCGCGTCCGACCCGCTGTCCGGCTCCCGTGGCTACGGAGAGTCCCCGGCGTCCGGATCGAGTTACGGATCAGGCTACGGGAGCTCCGACCCGGGGTACGGCTCGACGCCGCAGCCGCCGGACTATTCCGACCCGAACCACACCAACCCGTACAGCACGCCACGCGAGTCGCAACGGCCCCCAGAGGAGTGGGAGAACACCTACCGCGACTACCGGCGCTGATCCACCGCATTTTTCCGCGCCCGCACTCGCCATGCTCGGATCATTCGTGATTCGATACGTAGGGTGACGATCAAAACACGGAACGTAGGCACCTTCGGTCAGGACCTGCTCGCCTCCTTCGTGGTCTTCCTCGTGGCGATCCCGCTTTCGCTGGGCATCGCGGTCGCCTCGGGAGCCCCGGTCGCCGCGGGGCTCGTCGCGGCCGTCGTGGGCGGCATCGTGGCCGGCGCTCTCGGCGGATCCCCCCTCCAGGTCAGCGGGCCCGCCGCCGGGCTGACCATGATCGTCGCCTCGCTCATCCAGGCCTACGGCTGGCAGGTCACCTGCGTCATCACGCTCTGTGCGGGGTTGTTGCAGCTGCTGCTCGGCGCCTGCCGGCTGGCGCGCTCCGCGCTGGCGGTCTCGCCCGCGGTCGTACACGGCATGATGGCGGGCGTCGGCGTGATCCTCGTTCTCTCCCAGGTGCACGTCATGCTGGGCGGCCGTCCGCAGCGGTCCGCCCTGGCCAACCTCTGGCAGCTGCCCGGCCAGGTCGCCGACCACCATTCCCGGGCCACCCTGATCGGACTGCTGACCATCGCCGTGCTGGTGGCCTGGGGAAGACTGCGCACGCCCAGGATCCCCGGCCCGCTGGTCGCCGTCGCGGTCGGCACCGGGGCCGCCTGGGTGCTGGGCTGGAACGTGCCCCGGGTGGACCTGCCCGGCACGCTGCTCGGTGACTGGGAGCCGCCGGCCGTGCCGGCCGGGTCGGTCCTGGGCATCATCGGGGCGATCGTGTCGGTCGCCGTGGTCGCCGGAGTCGAGTCGCTGCTGTGCAGTGTGGCGCTGGACCGCGTCCGCCCGTCCGGGGTGCCGCGCAGCGACCTCAATCGTGAGCTCGTCGGCCAGGGCGCCGCGAACGCCGTCTCCGGGCTGCTCGGCGGGATGCCCATCGCGGGGGTGGTGGTGCGGAGTCTGGCCAATCTCCAGGCCGGAGCGCGCTCGCGGGTCTCGGCCATCATGCACGGGGTGTGGGTGCTGGTCCTCGCGCTGTCCTGCGGTCCCGTGGTCGAGCAGATCCCGCTGGCCGCGCTCGCGGCCCTGCTGGTCGCCATGGGTGTGCGGATGTTCGACCGGACCTACGTCAGGCATCTGCGCCGCCACCGCGAAGCTCCGGTCTATGTCGTCACGCTGATGGGCGTGGTGGCCCTCGGACTGGGGGAGGGCGTGCTCGTCGGCATCGCGGTCGCCGGCTGCCTCGCCCTACGCCGGCTGACCCGGCTGTCGTTGCACACCGAGTGCAGCAACGGGCGCTGGCATGTCGTCGTGGAAGGCTCGCTCACCTTCCTCGGGGTGCCCCGGCTGACGGCCCTCCTGCACCAGGTTCCGCCCGGCATGCCGGTCGATCTGGACCTTGAAGTGAACTTCATGGACCACGCTGCCTTCGAGGCCATACATCACTGGCGGATGGGGCACGAGAGGTCCGGCGGTAGGGTCGATATAGACGAAATACACGAATCTTGGTACGAAAGTGCTGTGACTGGCGAAAAAATCCCCGTACGTCGCACCTCAGGCATTCGCTGGTGGGCCCCCTGGGGCTCTCGCTGGCGGCGGAGTTCCGCCCCGCAGGATGGCGCGTCGCCCCGAGAGGTTCTGCTTGCCGGCGTCCGTGAGTACCACGACCGGACGGCTCGGCTGGTCCGTCCCATCATGGCTGAGCTGGCGTTTCAGCAGACCCCCGAACACCTGTTCATCACGTGCGTGGACTCCCGGGTGGTGCCCAACATCATCACCGCGAGTGGCCCGGGAGATCTGTTCATCGTCCGCAACGTGGCCAACCTGGTCCCGCGGTACGGTTCCGAGGCCCCCGACGATTCGGTGGCTGCCGCGATCGAATACGCCACAAATGTGCTCAATGTGCGCACCATCACAGTCTGCGGGCACTCGCACTGCGGTGGCATGGCGGCGCTGCTGGGCGGCGGCACGGAGGTCGACCACCTGCCCGCGCTGTCGCGGTGGTTGACGCACGGTAACCACAGCCTGGCCCGGTTCCTCACGGCCCCGCCGCCCGAGGAGGTATCCCCGCTGACCGCGCTGTGCCAGGTCAACGTGGCGCAGCAGTTCGACAACCTGATGACGTATCCGTGGCTGCGCGGCCAGGTGGAGTCGGGGCAGGTGGAACTGGTCGGCATGTTCTACGACCTCGAGACCGCCCGGGTCTTCGTGCTCGATCCCGAGTCGGAGAGGTTCCTCCTCGTGCCGCAAGAGGCTCCCGAGGACGACTCGCAGGACTCCTCCTCGCGAGGGCCCATCCTGACCTGATCGGGGGTGGGCGGATGAACCACACCGCCGTCCCGCGGCATGGAGCGACGAGCGCGGCGTCCCACACGGCCGCGGCCCTGTCGGTGTCGACACAGCCCTTGAGCGCAGCCAGGCAGCGACGGGTCTCGTCGTCGTAGTGCGCCGGGGACGCTTTACCCGGTACCAACTGTGCTCCCAGGCGGTCGGGCCGCCGGTGACATCGCAGCGTTGCAGGGCGAGGACGAATTCGGCCACTGAGGCCGCGAACCGCGCCATATCGTCGATGCGGCCTCGATCCGCCGTGTGACCGTCCAGCCAGCCGCGCACGGACCACGGGAACGGGTATCCCTCGCCCGGCGCGCCCTTGGCCAGGATCGGCGGGACGGCGACCGGCAGCGACGGCGCCAGCCGGGGCAGCCAGTCGTTCTCCTTGTCGACCGCGGGCACATGGCCGAGGCTATCTTGAGAGATGCTCCGGTGCTGGTCAGAGCCTTGGCGGCGGACGAGCCGGCCTGTAGGCCGGGTTCTGTTCGCGGCGTTTTCCTGACCTGTGGCTTCTCCCTGAAACTGGCCTTGAGCTGAGCTTTCATGTTCCAACGCTTGTCAACGGTTTCGGGGGTCTTCGGCGCTCTGGCGGAACAGAGCCGGAACAGTGATCACGGCTCTGTGCTGACGCTCAAGTGTCAACGACCTGCGCGTTTGGAGCTGGACGATTCCGGACTTGCGCCGGGCGGGCCTGGTCAGCGGTAGTTGGTGAACTGTCAGTGTCCTGCGGTGACCTCGGTACGTCGGGCGGGTCCACCGTTCCAGCCGCCACCGTCTGATTTTTGGCAGGTGCTTGCGTGCCGGTGCCGGTGATGACGTTTCCTGACCTGATCGATTCCTTCTCGCGGTGTTCCCGGGTGGCCGCTGTGTGATGACGTGTGGATCACCGTGTGGGGCTGGTGATGCTGGCGTGCCGGAAGGGGCCGGGGGGCTGATGGTGTCGGTGCGGGTGGTAGGCGGCGGGCGCCGGTGGCTGTCGGCCTGGTGTGCGGTGGTCATGGCGGTCACGGTGGTCTGGGCGTTGGGTGCACCTGTGCTGGCCGCCCCCGCCGGCACCGTTGTCGGCTGGGGCTTCAACAACCAGGGGCAGGTGAGTCCGCCGGCTGGGTTGACCGGCGTGACCGCGATCGCCGCCGGCGCGTACCACAGTCTGGCGTTGAAGTCGGATGGGACGGTCGTCGGCTGGGGCGACAACGGCAACGGGCAGGTGAGTCCTCCGGCGGGGCTGACCGGCGTGACCGCGATCGCCGCCGGCGGGTTCCACAGTCTGGCGTTGAAGTCGGATGGGACGGTGGTCGGCTGGGGCGACAACGGCCAGGGGCAGGCGAGTCCTCCGGCGGGGC
>JAOPYK010000310.1 GCA_025964695.1 Streptosporangiaceae bacterium
CCGGGAGCGTGGCAGGCGCACCCCTATCGATCGTGCGCCACTACATCGAGCAGCAGAACCACCCGGCTTAAGGCACACACGCGGCCTGGCGGCCACTCCCGCGCGGCCCTTCACCCCCGGCCTGAAGGCCGGAGCACTGGGCCGCACCCCAGTAGCGCGTACACCGCCGCCGCGCAGGCCGCGCCTACGGCGGTCAGCGCGAGCCATGGCAATGCGGGCAGTCCGATGCGGCGTCCTGTGTCCAGGGCGGCGCCGGAGCCCAGGGTGCCGATGGCGATCCCGATGCCAGACAGGGTGTTGTAGAGCCCGTAGTAGGTGCCGACCATCCGCTCGCCGCCGAGTGTGACGATGGTGGCCATCTCAAAGGGATAGACGATCATCGTCGCGAGGGTGAGGAGCACGGTCGTGAGCAGGACCGCCGCATACGGCAGTAAGCCGGGGCCGGCCCATGCCATGGCGGCCAGGGGAACGAAGGCGGTTGCCATCAGTGCGAGACCGGCCACGATGGCCTGGGGCGGCTCCCAGCGTGCCTTCGCCCAGGCCGTGATGCGGATCTGGCCGGTGATGGCGAGCAGCCCCGAGACAGCGAACAGCAGCATGACACCCCACTGGCCGCCGGTAATGCGGACTACCTCGACCGGCAGGGCGAGGTAGATCTGGAAGTTCAGGATGTAGGAACCGATCATTGCCAGGGAGAACAGCAGGAACGCCCGGTTGGCCCACGCCTGGCGCCAGTCCTGCAGGAGGGTCTGCTGGGCGTCGGCGTGGCTGCCGCGGCGCGGCGGCAGGATGCGCGACTGGATGATGGCCAGCACTGCGAACAGCCCGGCGGCGACCTCACAGGTCACCCGGAACGCGATGCCCCCAAGGGCCAGTCCGAGCAGCGGGCCGATGAGGATGCCGAGCTGGTAGAAGACGTTGAAGACGGCGAACGCCTCGACGCGTCGCTCTTCCGCCTCCTGGGCCAGGTAGGCGCGGACGGCCGGGTTGAACAGCGCCCCCGCCAGGCCGGTCAGCGACGAGGCGATGATCAGAGTGGGCAGGGCGGTGCCGAAGCCCAGCAGCGCGAACCCCACTGTCCGTAGGCCGAGGCCGGCGAGGATCATCGGCTTGTAGCCGAGCCGGTCGGCGAGGCTGCCGCCGAGAAGGAACAGGCCTTGCTGGCTGAGGTTGCGTACTCCCAGGATTAGTCCGACCAGCCAGGCGGCCAGGTGCAGATCGCCGGACAGGTGGTTGGCCAGGTAGGGCATGAGCATGTAGAAGCCGGCGTTGATGGTGAGCTGGTTGACCATCAGCAGCTGGATCGGCCGGTTGAACGAGCGTGCCTGCGCCAGGGTGGACATCACCGGTGCCCCGCCTCTGCATCGACTGGCTGGGTGTGGCCGGTGCGGGCGCGCCTCAGCGGGTCGGTCACGGTCGTACACCGGGTCCAGCGGGTGACCTCGGCCCGCCCGGGATCGATAATCTCGTCGGGTTCGGCGCTGGGCGGAGCACCCAGCAGTTGGTGCTGGTGGCAGTACTGGTCGTTGTAGATGGTGTCGAAGTAGCGGTGCGGCCCGTCGGGGAAGATCGCCGCGATGCGCTGGTGAGCCGGGGTGGTGCGCGCCAGCCAAGAGGCGACCACCGCCACCGCGCCGACGCTCCATCCACCGGAGGCGTAGTGGGTGGCGGCCAGCCGCCGGCACGCCCACACCGCTTCGGACGGTGCGACCCAGTGCACCTCGTCGAAAGCCTGATAGGTGACGTTGCGCGGATGGATGCTGCTGCCCAGGCCGCGCATCAGCCTGGTGCGCGCAGGCTGCCCGAAGATCGCCGAACCGACGGCATCGACCCCCACCAGCCGCAGCTCCGGATACAAGCGCCGCAGCACCCGCGAGACCCCTGCGCTGTGGCCGCCGGTGCCGACGCTGCACACCAGCATGTCGATGCGGCCCAGCTGCGCGACCAGCTCGAGCGCGAGCCCTTCGTAGGCGGCGAGGTTGTCGGGATTGCTGTACTGGTCCGGGCAGTAGGCGCGTGGGTGACAGGTCACCAGCTCACCGACCCGCTGCCGCCGCGCCTCCTGCCACCCGCCGACCGGGTGCGGGGTCTCGACCACCTCGACGCGGGCTCCGTAGGCCAGTAGCAGCCGCCGCATCAGCGGTTCCATGCCCGGGTCGGTCACCAGCACTACCGGATGGCCGAACGTGATCCCGGCCAGGGCCAGCCCGAGACCCAGGGTGCCGCTGGTGGATTCGATGATCGGCTCACCCGGTGCGAGATCTCCGCGCTCCCGGGCGCGAGCGACCATGTACAGGGCGGGGCGGTCCTTGATCCCACCCGGGTTGTGGCTCTCGAGTTTGGCCCAGAACCCCGGCCCGGTCCCGGAACACAACTCTGGAATCCACAGGACCGGGGTGCCACCGACGGCCCCGGCCGGCGAATGGCACGTCATTCCCGCCATCGGTTCACTGTGCACAGGCAGTTCAAGAGGTAGTTCCCGCGGCGAGCAGGCGCCGCGCAGGTCTGTTTGATCCATCACGTGTTTCCCCCCGAGAAGACGGCCGGCTGGCAGGCGTGATGCGGACGGCGCCGTCCCGGGCGCGACGGCAGATCGCCGTGGCGGGATACGGCCTGACCTCACAGGCCGGATAGGGATTGGCGCGGGGGATCACTCATCCCGCACCGGTCCCTACGCCGGATCCGCAGGTCAGCGGCTCAGGTCCGCGATACGCAGACCAGGCACAGCAGATCTATGGAGGCGGCCGGTGGCAGGCGCCCCGGGGGATGAGCGCGGGCGGCCGCAGGCCGTTCGCCGCGCATTGCCGGTAGCGCGAACACGCCGAGCCACGGCACCGGCGGTGAGAGGCCGGCATGGACCGGCGCATCGATCTTGGCCAGGTTGTGGCAGCCGGCGTGGTGGTGCTTTTCCGGAGCACCGGGAACCGGCGAATGATGGGAGCAGAAGTCGGCGGGGTCGCTGGAGCGGCCGGAAACCGCATCGTCTGACGGCGCCAGGATGTGGTGCCCGCCATCGGCGGCGCTGCCGGCAACGCCGGGAAAACCAACTCCGGGCGGCCCGCCCCTTTCGGCGTGCGCGCCCGCCAGGCACAGGCAGAGGTGAACGATGACGACCACGCTCAGCACGACCCGCCGCAGGCTCGCGGGCACCGTTCTCCGGGCCAGGGCGGGACGATGAGCCGTGATCACCCAACCCACCCTATATGACTCTATGTAATCGACTGAATTCGTAAAGTGTCTTCCGTGTGTAAAGGCTGAGTGTTTCCAGCGACTTCACGGAGCTCCTTCCGCGTGGCTGCTCCGGAACCGGGCGCATTACGCGGCTCTCATCGCGCCACGCCCGACCACCGCAGATGCCCAGCTCATGAGGTCGGGCCGCCTCACACTAGGAGCTCGATCGCTAGAACAGGCCAGACTCCGCTGTGTAGCGGGCTCTCGCTGACCCGTGCGGAGAGGTTCGATGGTCCTGTCCAGACGTGAGATGGTCGCCGGGCTCGGCGCGCTGGCCACCTTGCCGCCCTTACCTCTCCGGCACTTGGAGACCCGGCCCCGCAACCGGTGGCCGTTCCCGCCGGCTTAGCCCCCGATCAGCTCGCCGAAGATGAGGGCTTCTGGCGTACCGTCGCACGGCAGTTCAAGGTCAGCCCGGACTTCATCAACCTGGAGAACGGCTACTACGGGATCATGCCCGAGCCGGTGCGGCTGGCCTACCACCGCAACGTCGACCGTCTCAACGAGAACAACTCCCGGCTGCTGCGCACCACCTACAAGCCTGAGGCTGAGCAGGCCAGGGCACGCATCGCCGCCGTCGCCGGCGTGTCCCCGCAGGAGATCGCCTTGACCCGCGGTGGCACAGAAGCCCTGCAGAACCTGATCGCCGGTTACCGGCGGCTGCGCCCGGGCGACGCCGTGATGTACTCCGATCTCGACTACCACAGCATGCAATACGCCATGAACTGGCTGCGCGAGCGCCGCGGCGTGCGGGTCGAGCGGTTGGCCATCCCCGAACCGGCGACCCGCCAGGCGACACTGGACGCCTACGCCAAGGCCCTACGCGACCACCCGCAGGTCAAACTGCTGCTGCTCAGCCACATGAACAACCGCACCGGGCTCGTCCTGCCGGTCCGAGAGATCGTCGCGATGGCCCGCGAGCACGGCGCGGACGTGATCGTCGACTCAGCGCACTCCTGGGGGCATCTCGACTTCACCATCGCCGACCTCGGAGCCGACTTCGCCGGGTTCTCCCTGCACAAGTGGATGGGTGTGCCGCTGGGAGCCGGATTCCTCTACATCCGAAAAGACCGGCTGCCCGACATCGACCTCGCCTTCGCCGACGAGACCTACCCCGGCGACGACATCCGCTCCCGGGTCTGCTCCGGCACGATGGACGTCGCCCCCGTCCTGTCGGTGGGCACCGCCCTGGACTTTCATGCCACCCTCGGCGCCGCGGTCAAGCAGTCGCGGCTGCGTTTCCTGCGCGACCGCTGGGTCCATCAGGTCCACGACATCCCCAACCTGGAGATCCTCACTCCCGACGAGCCCGCCATGTACGGCACCATCACGGCGTTCCGCGTCACCGGGCGTACGACCCAGAGTGACAACGAAGCCATCGCCGACCACCTGCTGAACCGGTACCGGATCTTCACGGTACGACGAGGCGGCCCCGCCAAAGGCGACTGCGTCCGGGTCACCCCGGCACTGTTCACCTCACGCGATGACGTCGACCTCCTCGCCACGGCGCTACGAGACGTCGCTCAGCGCTTCCGCGGCTGACGGGCCCCCTCTGACGAAGCGGTCTGGGCGCTGCACGACCATGGCGCTGAGTTGGTGGGTGGCCGATCCCGCTGACCCGGCCGGCCACCCGCCCGGTGAGAATCGCCTGACCGGAGAGCGTCCGTCAGCCGACCCGTACGCCTCCGGCAAAGGGTCGGCCCTCGATGGAGCTGATCTTGACGACGTCACCGGTCTGTGGGGCGTGGACCATCTTGCCGTTGCCGATGTACATGCCCATGTGGTGCAGGTCGGAGTAGAAGAACACCAGGTCACCTGGCCTGAGCTGAGCCTTGGTGACATGGATGCCCGCGTTGAACTGGCTGCCGGTGTAGTGCGGCAGGCCGATGCCGACCTGGGCATAGGCGTACAGGGTGAGCCCGGAACAGTCATAGCCTTTGATGTTGGCGCCCTGTGCCACCCCATAGCTGGGGCCGGAGGGGGTCCCGCCGCCCCAGGAGTATGGGGTGCCGAGCGCGCCCAGGGCCGCTTTGACAGCACCCATGGCCTTGGCCGAGGCACCGCCGGAGGCGACGCTGGGTGCTGCTTGGGTCGTGCCGCCTGCCGACTGGCCTAGTTTGCCCTTGACCTTGTTGAGCGCAGTCTGGAGGGTCTTCAGCCGTTGGTGTGAGTCTTTGGCGAGGCTTGTGACTTGGGCGGCCCGGTCCTGGGCAGCCCTCTGCGCTCGGGCCGTCGCCTGCAGAGTCTGGAAGAACGTCCGGACCTGAGCGCTGCCCTGCGTGGAGAAGTAGTTCAAGGTGGCCGACTGGTCCAGCATCGCCTGCGGGTCCTTGGAGCCGGCGAAGGACACAGCGGGATCAGCGCCGCCGTTCTTGTAGCTCTCGGCGGCCATCTGCGCGATCCTGGAGCGAGCTGCGTCCAGGCCCTGCTGCTGGATTTTCGCGTTGTCCGCAGCGACCTTCGCGGCCCGTTGCGCCTGTTTGAGGCGGACCTGCAACCCGTTGTACTGCTCGGTCATCTTCTCGAGCTGATTGGCGAGCTGTTTCTCCTGGGCGGTCAGTTCCTTGCGCGACGGCTTAGGCGCCGCGACCGCCGAACCCGCCGGGAGCACGGTGACCAATGTGGCGGCCACAGCCATCGCTGCGGTCCACCTGAGCGCCGCTTTGGCGAGCCGGAACAAAACGAGTGGTGCGGCTCCGTACGGACGTCGAACCACGCGAGATCCTCTCCTGTGCCGCCTACCGGGTTAGCTGACGGGTTCGGGCCGGAGAAGCCCTACAGCAGCCGTCTGCCCCCGGTGGGCGCGGCCGCCGATTCACCCCCGGGAATACGTGGGTCCCCGGCTCTCTGGCCGTACCAGAGACTCGGCGGGTTTGCTGCCTGCCCTTCGGTGAGTTGGCAGCATCGGATATTAGCGTTGGACGCTAACGGAATCGGGGACTGGTGGAGGCGTGAATCAGAAAAATCACTCGCGTTGCGCCTTGCTGCCGTCGATTGCGCAGCGTG
>JAOPYK010000140.1 GCA_025964695.1 Streptosporangiaceae bacterium
CCGCGAAGTACCGTCTGGCCATGGCCGATGATCCGCTGGAGTCGCTGCGCCGGCGGTCTGGCTGCTCGCCCGGGACCACCTGCACGTTGGAGCTGGACGGTTCCGGACTTGCGCGGGGGCGGGGCCTCGTAGCTTGTGTTGGCGGACGGGCGGCTCGCCGCCTGCACAAGAGTCAATCGAGGGGGACTTCGGGACGCCAAGGTGCCCGCAAATCCATGTGGCCCCGAACGAGACGGACGTCCGGAGCCACATCGATAAGGTCTTGCGCCTACCTGGGACCGCCCAACGCTGCCCCCGTGGGCAGATTCAGGAGATTGTTGGTGGGTTTGCCGTCAGCGTAGGTCTGGAGATACTTTTCGCCACGCGGATTCGGAACCGTGTGAACCCCGATGTGGGGAGCCTCCGTGATACGCCGACACGCGATCAAGGAGAGGAGGTGGTTGGACTGGCAAGGTTGGAGCGTCCGCTCCACTCAAAGGAACTCTCTGAGATTGCGCCCGAGAGGGCCGGCTCTTGTTCACAGGCCCGTGGCAGCGGCCGAAAAACTCGGTCAGGCGAACCTGCGCGGAACGGCCAGTGTCGCTCGATCATGTTCAGTGCGACAGTCAAACGATCAAGAGGCCAGCTCCCGATCCTGGGAACTGGCCTCTCACCTGGTACTTCTCTGTCGGGGTGGCGGGATTCGAACCCACGACCTCTTCGTCCCGAACGAAGCGCGCTACCAAGCTGCGCTACACCCCGATGGTGGCTGCCCGGGAGTCGTACGTGCCTCCCGGCGCCTTGGACAGCTTAGCGGATCCCCAGGAGTGCTGCGATCGCTTAAATCCAGGCGGCCTTGGGCCGCAGGTCCCCACAGCCGTCCGGCGGAGGCGGCCCGGCGACCGTGATCGTCTTCAGTTGGGCCGAGGCACCAGAGTGAGCAAGGAGGCCTCGGGCGGGCAGCAGAAGCGGGCCGGGGCCATCGGTGAGGTGCCGAGGCCGGCGGAGACGTGCAGCCAGGAGGGGCCGTTGCGGTGCAGGCCCTTCACCCGGGCGCGCTCGATGCCGCAGTTGGTCACCAGAGCCCCGTAGAAGGGTACGCACAGCTGGCCGCCGTGGGTGTGCCCGGACAGGAGCAGTTCGTAGCCGTCGGCGGAGAAGCGGTCGAGGTTGCGCGGCTCGGGTGAATGGCTGACGCCGATGTGCAGGTCGGCCCGCGGATCGACCGGGCCGGCGATCTTGTCGTATCGGTCCCGGTTGATGTGGGAGTCGTCGATGCCGCCGAACTCCACGTCGAGGTCGCCGACCTTCAGGCGTCCGATGCGGTTGTTCAGGTCCAGCCAGCCCGCGGCCTGCAGAGCCGAGCCGAGCTCGCGGTAAGGCAGATCGGGGACGCGCCGGTTCCGCTCGTAGTCCTTCTTACTGGTGCGCCACAGATAGCGGGCGGGGTTCTTGAAGACCGGGGAGTACAGGTCGTTCGAGCCGTACACGAACACGCCCGGTCGGTCGAGCAGCGGCCCGAGGGACTCGAGGAACGGCCCGATGGCGTCCCGATGCGAGATGGAGTCGCCCGTGTTGACGACCAGGTCGGGCTCGAGGGCGTCGAGGGAACGGACCCACTTGATCAGCCGGCTGCGACCCGGGGTGAGATGGGTGTCGGAGATGTGCAGGATCTTGATCGGCGGCCGCCCGGGTGCCAGTACGGGCACGTCGAAACGGCGCAGGTGGAACCAGTTGCGCTCGATGACCGACGCGTAACCGATCCCGGCGGCACCAGTCCCGATCAGACCAAGGGGTACGGCATAAAGCTTTCGCACGATTCTCCTTACAGCGACGTCTTCCATGCTGCCAGAGATGCGCAGATGCACAGAACGTTCTGGGATGAAAGCCTTACGCAATAGTGCTTTCCGGGCAGCCGGCGCGGGTAATGAGGATGAGGCGTGGCGTCGCACGCGGCATCATGGACCTCATGAGTGCCCTGAAGGAGAAGCTGCGGTCCGATCTGTCGGCCGCGATGAAGGCGCGCGACGAGCTACGCACTCGTACGTTGCGCATGGCCCTCACGGCGGTCACCACCGAGGAGGTCGCCGGCAAGCAGGCGAGGGAACTGTCCGACGACGAGATCGTCAAGGTGCTGTCCCGGGAGGCCAAGAAGCGCCGCGAGGCCGCCGAGGCCTTCGCTCAGGCGGACCGGGCCGAGCAGGCCCAGGCCGAGCGGGACGAGGGAGCCGTGCTCGACACGTACCTGCCCGCGCAGTTGCCCGATGAGGAGCTCGCCGCGCTGGTGGCCGCCGCCGTCGCGGAAAGCGGTGCCGAGGGCCCGCGGGCGATGGGTCAGGTCATGAAGCTGGTGAACCCGAAGATCGCCGGCAGGGCGGAGGGCGGCCGGGTGGCCGCCGAGGTGAAGCGCCAGCTCGGCACCTGACGCGCCCGCCGGGCTCTTCCGCGAGCAGGCCCCCGATCCACTGGATCGGGGGCCTGCTGTGTTTGCGGACATTCTACGTACTTGTAGAAGAACTGTCCGTAGCCATTTCCCGCCCAGGTCAGCCACATGATCGATGATCAAGATGTCCACTTAGTCACAACTTTCGATTATGACTAGGTAAGAACCAGGTTTAGTCGCTAATGTCACTTGACCACTATGGGGCGGGGTTTTGGAGGTCACAGTGCGGCGAAAGTCCACTGCAGGGGGATGGCGCCGGGCGCGGGCGGCCGCAGGGCTGACGGGGGCGGCGTTGCTCCTCGCGACGGCGTGCGCCGGAGGTGGCAGCAAGGGTGACGGAGTGGCCGCCGCGGGCAAGGAGGACACCGCGGCGCCGCAGGTGACCATCACCCCGGCTGATGGAACCGGTAAGGCCAAGCCCGAGCAGGGCATCGAGGTGAAGGCCGCGAACGGCACCCTCGAGACGGTCGCCGTGCAGCTCAAGGGCCAGGACGTCCCCGGCGTCCTGTCGCCGGACAAGACCTCCTGGAAGTCCGCTTGGACGCTCACGCCCAACGCCTCCTACCAGGTGACGGCGACGGCCAAGAACGCCAAGAAGAGCACGACGGCGAACAGCAAGTTCAAGACGCTGAAGGCTGCGCAGTCACTGTCCATCACCTCGGTCATGCCGAACGCGGGGCAGCGGGTCGGCATCGGTATGCCGATCGTTGTGAACTTCAATCGTTCGGTGACCGACCGCAAGGCGGTGGAGCGGTCTCTCCAGGTCGTCTCGGACCAGCCGAACGAGGGCGCCTGGCTCTGGAACGGCAGTCAGCAGGTGATCTTCCGGACCAAGAAGTACTGGGCTGCCAACCAGAAGATCGCGCTGACCGCGCACCTGGCCGGGGTGAAGTCGAGTTCGAGCACGTACGGCACCTCGGACTTCAAGCTGAAGTTCAAGATCGGTGACTCGCGCATCAGCAAGGTCAACACCCGGACCCACCGGATGGTCGTCTACATCAACGGCAAGAAGGTGCAGAACGTCGGCATCAGCGCCGGCCGGGGGGGCGTGCGCAAGTACACGACGACGAACGGCATCCACCTGACCATGGAGAAGGAGAACCCGGTGACGATGATCTCGCCGGGAATCTCGCAGGGCCAGCCGGGCTACTACAAGGAGGTGGTGGGCTACGCCGTCCGCATCTCCAACAGCGGTGAGTACGTCCACTCCGCGCCCTGGTCGGTGGGCTCACAGGGGAACAGCAACGTCAGCCACGGCTGCATCAACGCCAGCCCGTCCTTCGCCACGTGGTTCTACAACCTCGCCCAGTGGGGCGACATCGTCGCGATCACGGGCACCGACCGTGAGCTGGAGTGGGACAACGGCTACGGCTTCTGGCAGAAGCCGTGGAAGCAGTGGGTGAAGGGCAGTGCCTTCGACAAGTCGGTGTCCACGGACGCGTCGGGAGCGATGCCCACGAGCCCGTCCGCGACCCCGGCCACCTCGCCGGTCGCCGGTGCGGGTACCACTCCGGGTACGACTCCCGCGACGACTCCCGCAGGCACCCCGACGCCATAACGTCCCGGATCGCGCATGCAAGCCGCGCGAGAGGCCCCGATCCACTGTGGAGCGGGGCCTCTCGCGTTACAGGGTTCCTCTCACGGGGTGGTCTGGGGCGGCCAGTGGAAACCGTTGCCGCGGTTGCCCGTGCCCCCGTTGGAGCCGGGAATGCCAGGCAAGCCGGGATTGCCGTTGCCGTTACCCGGGCCGCCGCCCGCCACGTTCTTCCCGTTGCTGATGAAGATCAGGACGGTGGTGCCCTGCTCTGCCTTGCTGCCGCCGCTGGGCGTGGTGTAGGCCACGGTGCCCATGGGCTGGTCGGACTGCACCGGGCTGGGTGAGACTGTCGCGCTGAAACCGGCGGCGGCGAGCTCGGCTTTGGCTACGCCGACCGAGGCCCCCTTGAGGTCGGGCACATCGACCGAGGTGACGTCACCGAAGTCATTGGTCGGCTCGGTGAAGGACATCACTGGCCTGCCCTCCAGGGCCTGGCGCATCGACCGTGCCCAGATCGGGCCGGGGATGGTGGCGCCGTAGACGCCGTAGACGGGGTACTTGA
The DNA here is from genome assembly GCA_025964695.1 of Streptosporangiaceae bacterium. Taxonomy (GTDB): domain Bacteria; phylum Actinomycetota; class Actinomycetes; order Streptosporangiales; family Streptosporangiaceae; genus Actinomadura_E. The sequence continues at coordinate 4,522 of JAOPYK010000140.1, forward strand.
AGCCGCCCCGGATGTCCCAGTAGGCCACCGCGGAGGCCAGGTTCGGGGTGTAGCCGGCGAACACTGCGCAGGAGTAGCTCTCGCAGGTGCCGGTCTTGCCGGCGGCGGGACGGCCGACCGAGGGGACGCCCTTGGCGGTGCCCTGGCTCAGCACACCCTTGAGGATCTTGGTGGTCTCGTCCGCGATGTCCCGGTCGACGGCCTGTTGGCAGTCCGGCTTGGGCACCTTGAGCTTGTTGCCCTTCGCGTCGGTGACCTCGGTGATCGCGATCGGCGCGCAGTACTTCCCGCGGGCCGCGATCCCGGCGTAGGCGGCCGACAGATGGACCATGTCGACCTCGTTGGTGCCCAGGACCTGCGAGGTGAAGGGCAGCAACCGGTTGCCGTCGGCGCGCTTGAGGCCGAAGTTCTCGGCCATCTTGATGGCGTCGCAGACGCCCACCCTGCGCTCCAGCTGGGCGTAGAAGGTGTTCACCGAATGCCAGGTGCCGGTCCGCAGATTGAATTGGCCCTTCTCGCTGTCGCCCGCGTTGCCGACGTCCCAGGTACCGCTGGTCAGGTTCTTGCCGTGCATCTCCCTGTTATCGATCTTCATGTAGCCGTCGTACACGCAGGGGGAGAAGCCGCCGATGGAGATCTGGGCGGGAGAGTTGAAGCTGGTGCTGACGGGAATGCCCTGGTCGAGAGCGGCCATCAGGGTGAAGACCTTGAAGGTCGACCCGGCGGAGACACCGACGCCGCCACCGTGCTGGGAGTCGGCCGCAAGGTTGATGGACGTCTGCTGCTTGCCGTTGCCGAATCCCTTGCTGGTCGCGATGGCCTTGAGCTTGCCGGTGCCCGGCTCCACCATCGCCTGCACCCCGACCTGCTTCTCGCCGGAAGCGACCTCGCTGGCCAGCCCATCCTCGGCGGCCCGCTGTGCCTGCGGGTCGAGGGTCGTACGGATGTTGTAGCCGCCGCGCTTGAGCTTGCGCAGGATGACCGCCTGCTTGCTCGGCTTCAGCTTCCAGTACGTGCCGTTGGACAGGATGTTGAGCATCTCGTACCGGACGTACTCGCAGAAGAACGGTGCCTTGCTGGTGTCACAGCCGCCCTGGGGCTTGTGCTGGTTGAGCTTGATCGGCTCGTTGGCGGTCCGGTCCGCCTGCTGCCTGGTGATGATGCCGAGGTCGGACATCCGGTAGAGCACCGTGTTGCGGCGCTTCAGGGCCGCTCCCTGGTGCAGGGTCGGGTCGTAGGCGTACGGGCTGTTGGTGACCCCGGCGAGCAGCGCCGATTCGGCCAGGTTCAGCTTCGAGGCCGGCTTGTCAAAGTAACGCTTGGCGGCGGCCTGCACCCCGTAGGCCCCGGCACCGAAGTACGCCACGTTGAGATAACCCTGCAGGATCTGGTCCTTGGACATTTTCTTCTCGATGTCCAGGGCGTACCGCAGCTCGCGCAGCTTGCGGCCCACGGTGGGCGCGATCACCGCCCGCTCCTGGGCCGGGGTGTCGGCGTTCTCCAGCAACAGGTTTTTGACATACTGCTGAGTCAGCGAGGAGCCACCCTGCTTGGTCGCACCGGCCTGGGCGTTGGTGGCCAGCGCCCGGATGGCGGCCTTGATGTCGAGGGCGCCGTGTTCGTAGAACCTGGAGTCCTCGATGGCCACGATCGACTTGCGCATGACGTCGGCGACCTGATCTAAGCGCACGGATTCTCGGTACTCGTCGAAGAACGTCGCCAGCTGTGAGCCGTTCGCGGCGTAGACCACCGTCTTCTCCGGCGGCGGCGAGGTGTTCAGCTCCGAGGGCATGTTGTCGAACGCGGCGGCCGCGTCGCGCGCGGTCACGCCGATGCCGCTCACTCCGGGCAACGCCACGAAGGCGACCAGTACTCCCGCGACCACGCTCGCTGCTACCAGCTGGAACAGCTTGGTGAACGCACTTTCCCGATCATGATTTTCCTGCACGCGTCTAAGGTACCCGTGAGGGCCGGGCGCATACGGGGCGGCGACCACTGGTTACGGCCCCGGTACAGGTAACTAGTCCGATCCGGCACCGGGCTATATCGAGAATGGGCCCATTGGGGGCTGTTGAATCGCCCCTCGCTTCCGTAAGTTCTTCCCCACGGCTTTCGTTTGGCGGCCAGACGTCCGCGCCCGTCCTGGCCATGGAGCGCAGAACACACAAGACCCTAGGGGAGTGGGGCCAAGATGTGGATCACGGATTGGACTGCCCGCGCCGCCTGCCGTAACGCGGATCCTGATGCCCTCTTCGTGCAGGGAGCGGCCCAGAACAGGGCCAAGCTCATCTGCCGAGGGTGTCCAGTGCGGACAGAGTGCCTGGCCGACGCGCTAGACAACCGAATTGAATTCGGTGTCTGGGGTGGTATGACCGAGAGGGAACGGCGTGCTCTGATGCGGAGGCGCCCGGATGTCACATCCTGGCGTGACCTGTTGGAAACCGCGAAAGAAGAGTACGAGCGATCCACGGATGACACGGATGCAGACGTGGACGTGGACGAGCTCGTCGCAAGCTGATCGAGCCTGCCGGCCCCCGGCCCCCAGCCGGATGTGTCGCTCGTTTCAACGGATCTTGGCTGGGAGCCGCCTGCTCCCAGCCAAGATCCGTTCGTGCCGGGTCACCACTGAGTCAATGATGCTCAGGCAGCGGGCTTGAGCTGTGTGCCCAGGGCATCGCCGACCAGGCCCAGCCCTTCCAGGTCGTGTACGTCTTCGGACTGTGCGGGCACCGCCACCACGGGGACCCTCGGGTGAGCCGAGGTGAAGTGTTCGCGCAACCGAGCCTCCCGGGCCGCGAGCTGCATACGCTCGGCGTGCAGCCGCAGCAGGGCGGCCGTCAGGGTGTGCTCACCGCGTTCGGCGAGCATCTCCGCGGCGGCCTGGCTACGTGCGGCCGACAGCGTCGAGGCCCCAGACTCGTCCCCTGACTCGTGGGCCATTTCGTGGACGCGGTTGACCACCAGCCCCGCCAGCGGCATCCGTTCCTCGGCGAGGCGTTCCACGAAGTACGACGCCTCCCGCATCGCGTCGGGCTCCGGTGAGGCGACGACCAGGAAGGCCGTTCCCGGGGTCTGCAGGAGCTCGTAGGTCTTCTGGGCGCGTTCCCGGAATCCGCCGAACATCGTGTCGAAGGCCGCCACGAACGTCTGGACGTCCTTGAGCAGCTGCACGCCGATCACCTTGTTGACGACGCTGGTGAACATGCTGAACCCGGCGCTCAGCATCTTGACGCCCAACCGGCCGCCGGTCTTGGCCGGGGCCGCGAGGATCTTCATGAGCCGGCCGTCGAGGAACCTGCCCATGCGTTCTGGTGCGTCGAGGAAGTCCAGCGCGTTACGGGACGGCGGGGTGTCGACCACGATGAGGTCCCAGGCGCCCGATCGGTGCAGTTGACCGAGCTTCTCCATCGCCATGTACTCCTGCGTGCCGGACAGGCTCGAGGACAGCGACTGGTAGAAGGGATTGGCCAGGATCTGCTTGGCACGGTCCGGATCCGAGTGCGCCTCGACGATCTCGTCGAAGGTGCGCTTCATGTCGAGCATCATGGCGTGCAGCTCGCCCTCGCCCTCGAATCCCTCGATCCGGCGCGGGCTGTTGTCGAGCTCGCTGAGGCCCATCGACTGGGCCAGCCGGCGGGCCGGGTCCACGGTGAGGACGACCACGTCGCGGCCTCGCTGGGCGGCGCGCAGCCCGAGGGCCGCGGCGGTCGTGGTCTTGCCGACCCCGCCTGACCCACAGCAGACGATGATCCGGGTGCGCTGGTCGTCGATCAGCCGGTCGATGTCGAGGACGGGGGGAGCCTTCGCGCTCATCGGAGGGTGCCTCTCTGTTCGCGAGCGTTCCTGCTCATGCCGCGCCCTGCTCGCGCAGGGTCTGGGCGAGGTCGTACAGCCCCGCCAGGTCCACTCCCTCGGTGAGCATCGGCAGCTCGTAACGAGGTTGGTCGAGGACGGACAGCCGCTGCATCTCGCGCCGCTCCAAGGCGGTGCGCTGGGCGCGGTCGGCCGCTTCGGCGGCCAGCATCGCGGTGATCTGCCCGGCGTCCTGGTCCAGCCCGGCGGCCTTCACGCCGCGGGTGATCTCTTCGAGGTCGAGACGGCCGCTGCTCGCCGCCTCCAGGTCCGTTTCGGGCAGTACGAGGGGCCGCTCCATGTTGACGATCACCCCTCCGACCGGAATGCCGCTCGCGTGCAGGTCTGAAGCGCCGTCCAGGGTCTCCTGCACCGGCATCTCCTCGAGCAGCGTGACGAAGTGCACGACCGTCTCGGGGCTGCGCATCACCTGCATCACGGTGTCGGCGTGGTTGCGGATGGGGCCCATCTTGGCCAGCCCGGCCACCTCGGTGTTGACATTGAGGAACTTGGTGATCCGCCCGGTCGGCGGGGCGTCCATGACGACCGCGTCGTAGACCCGCGACCCGTTCTTCTTCCTGCGCCGTACGGCCTCGCTCGCCTTACCGGTCAGGATCACGTCACGGAGCCCGGGAGCGATCGTGGTGACGAAGTCGACGACCCCGAGCTTGCTCAGCGCCTTGCCGGCCCGTTTGAGGTTGTAGAACATCTCGAGGTACTCCAGGAGCGCCTCTTCGGTGTCGATGGCCAGCGCGTAGACGTCCCCGCCCTCGGGCGCCACCGCCACCTTGCGCTCTTCATACGGCAGCGGCGGGGTGTCAAAGAGCTGGGCGATGCCCTGCCGCCCCTCGACCTCCACGAGCAGGACCTTGCGTCCGCCGGCGGCGAGCGCCAGCGCGAGCGCGGCGGCCACGGTGGTCTTCCCCGTGCCGCCTTTGCCCGTGACGACGTGCAGTCGGACGCCGTCCCAATCGGTATCTCTCGCGCTCACTTGACCCAGATTATCGTTCGCTGTGCAAGGACTTACTTTCTACCCCGGTTGCTGGGGGTGATGCTGGCCACCTCCGATTCGGGCCCGTCGTCGAAACCAGCCACTGTTGTCAGCGTGCCCGGAGAATAGGGTGGGAAACGACGAAACCGGCGGCTGGCGGCTGCCGTCAGATCATCGGAGCCGGACCAGCCAGGTCCCGGCGCCGTACAGTGAGTTACGCGAGAGAGGTGACCGCAATGGGCGCGGTAATCGTCCTCCTGGGGATCCTGGTCTTTTTCATATTCGTGGGTCTTGCCACGTCGGTCCGGGTGGTTCAGCAGTTCGAGCAGGGCATCGTGTTCCGCTTCGGCCGGGTGCAGCTGAACGGGGTACGTCAGGCGGGTCTCACCACGATCGTGCCGGTCTTCGACCGCATGCAGAAAGTGAACATGCAGACGGTCGCGATGGGGGTGCCCGCCCAGGAGGGCATCACCCAGGACAACGTCAGCGTGCGAGTGGACGCCGTCGTCTACTTCCGGGTGATCGACCCGATCAAGGCGATCGTCAACATCCAGAATTACGCGTACGCGATCTCGCAGGTGGCCCAGACCTCGCTGCGTTCGGTCATCGGCAAGGCCGACATGCAGGCCCTGCTCTCCGAGCGCGACACCATCAACGCCGAGTTGCGCGAGATCATGGACGAGATGACCGAGAACCCGTGGGGCGTCCGGATCGAGCGGGTCGAGATCAAGGACGTCTCGCTGCCCGAGGGCATGAAGCGGTCGATGGCGCGGCAGGCCGAGGCGGAGCGGGAGCGGCGGGCCCGCATCATCACGGCCGACGGCGAGTACCAGGCGTCCAAGCGGCTGGCCGCCGCCGCCCACGAGCTGTCCAAGGACCCGGCCTCGCTCCAGCTGCGGCTGCTGCAGACCGTCACCGAGGTCGCCGCGGAGAAGAACAGCACCCTGGTCATGCCGCTGCCGGTGGAGATGCTCCGCTTCTTCGACCGGATGGCGCCCGCCGAGCCGTCCGCCCCCGGCGATCAGGAGCAGGCCCGGGCGACCCCGCTGGAGGAGGAGCTGCTGCCTCCCATCGAGCCCGTCGGTGACATGCCCCCCATCGAGGCCTCGCCCAAAGTCGAACCCGAGTCCCGCCCCGAGGCTCTGTAGGCCGGCTCCGCGATGGGCCTGCGCATCGTTAGGGTTGGCCCATGAAGAAGTGGGAGTACGCAACCGTTCCGCTGCTGGTCCATGTCACCAAGCAGATCCTGGACAACTGGGGCCAGGACGGCTGGGAGCTGGTCACCGTCATTCCGGGCCCGACCCCGGAGAACCTCGTGGCCTACTTCAAGCGAGAGCTGACGTGAGCACACCCGAGGAGCGGCTCGCCGAGCTGGGCCTGGAGATCCCGGAGGTGGTGCCGCCGCTGGCGTCCTACCTTCCCGCCGTCCGCAGTGGTTCGCAGGTCTACACGGCAGGGCAGCTGCCCATCGTCAAGGGCGAGCTGGTCGCCATGGGCAAGGTGGGCCTCGAGGTCACCGCGGAGCGCGCCGCCGAGCTGGCCGCGATCTGCGCGCTCAACGCCATCGCCGTGCTGAGGGCCGAGACGGGCGATCTGTCGAAGATCAAGCGCATCGTCAAGGTCGTCGGCTTCGTCGCCAGCGCGCATGACTTCTATGGTCAGCCGCAGGTGATCAACGGGGCCAGTGATCTGCTGGGCCAGGTCTTCGGGGACGCCGGCCGGCACGCCCGCAGCGCCGTCGGCGTGCTGGTGCTGCCGCGTAACGCCCCCGTGGAGGTGGAGCTCATCGCCGAGGTCGCCGCGTAGCCGGTTTCGCCTCGCCACGGCCCGCTGAGGGCGGACCGCGCGACGGCCCGGGAACGGCCCGGGAACGGCCCGGGAATGGGCCGGGAACGGGCCGGGAGTTGACGAATGGACCGGTCTATGTCCGAATTAGCCGCCATGAGGATCAAGCGGTTGGTCTGGTCGTCCCAGGTGGCCCGGCCTGGCCTGGGGGGCGGAACATGGTGAACGGGACATGGTGAACGGGCTGAAGCTGCCGGGCGAATGGCTGGAGCGGATCGAGGACATCCTCGCCGGCCGGGTCGAGCCGCCGAGGCCGCGCGATGCCGCCACGGTGGTCGTGCTCCGGGACCACCACGAGCACGGACTGCAGGCCTTCATGCTGCGCCGGGTCTCGTCGATGGCGTTCGCGCCCGGAGCGTACGTCTTCCCCGGCGGTTCGGTGGACCCGCGGGACGGTGACCGTACGACCGGGTGGACGGGGCCGTCGCCGCAGGAGTGGGGCACTGCTTTCGGCGCCGACGCCACCCTCGCCCGCGAGCTCGTCTGCGCAGCGGTGCGGGAGACCTTCGAGGAGACTCTGGTTCTGCTGGCCGGTCCCGCCGGGGATTCGGTAGTCGGTGACACCCTGACCGACGAGGGGGCCGGCGGCTGGGAGGCCGACCGGCAGGCGCTGCTGGACCGCTCCCAGTCGTTCGCGGAGTTCCTCGATCGGCGCGGCCTGGTGCTGCGCTCGGATCTGCTCCGGCCATGGGCGCACTGGATCACACCGGCGATCGAGCCCAAGCGCTATGACACGCGGTTCTTCGTGGCGGCCATGCCGGAGGGGCAGCGGGCCCTGGATGTGAGCACCGAGGCGGATCAGGTGGTCTGGGTGCGTCCCGCCGAGGCCGTCGAGGCCGCCCAGCGGGGCGAGATGTTCATGCTGCCGCCCACGCTGGCCACGCTCGCCGACCTGACGGCCTACGACTCCGTCGCGGCGGTTCTGGCGGCCCACCGGGAGATCGTCGTGCACGAACCCACGGCCGAGATCATCGAAGGGGTGCCCTATCTGGTGCTTCCCGAGCACGCGGCCCAGCACTACCCGGGTCAGTGATGCGTGGCGCCCTGGCCCGCTCGCTGCGGCAGGCGGTGGTCTACCGGCTGGCGGGCACCTCCGCGCTGCGGCACCTGGCGCGAGTCACCGGCGCGGCGGGAAGAATGGGCGCCATGAGCGATATCGACGGCATGGGGACGGAGCGGGCCCGATGCGTACTGGCCCCCAACCCGTCACCGATGACGCTGGACGGCACCAACACCTGGATCCTGGCCGAGCCGGGCTCGGAGCAGGCGATCGTCATCGATCCCGGGCCCAAGGACGGTGAGCACCTGCGCCGGGTCGTGGACACGGTGGCCGCGCAGGGGCGCCGCGTCGGTCTCGTCCTGCTGACGCACGGGCATCCCGATCACGCAGCCGGCGCGAAGAGGTTCGCGGGGCTGGCGGGCGGCCCGGCGGTGCGCGCCCTTGATCCCAAGCACCGGCTCGGTGCCGAAGGACTGGCCGAAGGCGAGGTCGTCGCGCTCGGCGGGCTGGAGTTGCGCGTACTGGAGACGCCTGGACACTCCGACGACTCGCTGTCGTTCTGGATCCCGGCGGACTCGGCCATCCTCACCGGGGACACCGTCCTCGGCTACGGCACCACGATCGTCGAGGGCAGTCTGGGCGACTATCTGGACTCGCTGGAGCGGCTCCGGGAGTTCGCCGGGGAGGCGGGTGCCCGGACGATTCTGCCGGGGCACGGGCCCAAGCTCGACGATCCCACCGGGGCGCTCGACTACTACCTTCAGCACCGCCGGGAGCGGCTGGCCCAGGTGGAGGCCGCGGTGGCCGCCGGTGCCCGCACGGCCCGCGAGGTCGTGGAGCGGGTGTACGCCGACGTCGACAGGTCGCTCTGGCCCGCCGCCGAGTGGTCCGTGCGGTCCCAGCTCGAGTATCTGCGGGACCGCGGCGCCGCCGGCGACTGAGCGGCCGGGGACTGCCGGATGGGGCTACTTGCTGCGCTTGCGCAGCCGGTCGATGTCGAGGATGACCACGGCGCGGGCCTCGATGCGGAGCCAGCTACGCGCGGCGAAGTCGGCGAGGGCCTTGTTGACCGTCTCCCGGGAGGCCCCGACCAGCTGGGCCAGCTCCTCCTGGGTGAGGTCGTGATGGACGTGCAGGCCGTTGTCCGATGGCTGGCCGAACCGCTCGGCGAGATCGAGCAGCGCCTTGGCCACCCGTCCGGGCACATCGGTGAACACCAGGTCGGCCATGACGTCGTTGGTCTTGCGCAGCCGCATCGCCAGCGCCCGCAGGAGGTAGATCGCGACCTCGGGATGACCGGTCAGGAACGGCCGGAGATCATCGTGACCCATCCCGGCCAGCCGGCATTCGGTCACCGCGATCGCGCTGGCGGTCCGCGGCCTGGGGTCGAACAGCGAGAGTTCGCCGAACATCTCGCTGGGGCCGAGCACGCTGAGCAGGTTCTCGCGGCCGTCCGGTGCCGTACGGGTCAGCTTGATCTTGCCGTCGAGAACGACGTAAAGACGGTCGCCCACCTCGTTTTCGTTGAAGAGGGTCTGACCACGGGCCAGCCGTATCTCGGTCACGTTGGATCGCAGCGCCTTGGCGCCCTGCTCGTCGAGCGCCTCGAACAGCGGTGCCCTGCTCAGCACGTCCACGTCGCGGTCGGTCACGCTTCCTCCCCAAACCTCTACCTGCACAGTGTGACGCATGTCCCACCGCGATGGGGAACCCGGGGTCATGGCGCGCCAGATTCATGGCCAGAGCGCCTACTCTTGCCCTGTGCCCAGCGCAGACCTCGGAAAGTCCCACAACACTCACGAAACACGTCTCGCATTGGTCCGCCGAGCCCGGCGAATCAACCGTGAGCTTGCAGAACTTTATCCCGACGCGCACTGTGAGCTGGACTTCCAGGATCCGCTCCAGTTGGTGATCGCGACGATTCTCTCCGCGCAGTGTACGGACCGCAGGGTCAACATGGTCACGCCGACCCTCTTCGCGCGCTACCGGACGGCGGCCGACTATGCCGCGGCCGACCGCGAGGAGATAGAAAAGATCATCATGTCGACCGGGTTCTTCCGGGCCAAGACCAACAACCTCCTCAAGCTCGGCCAGATCCTGTGCGACAGGTTCGGCGGGGAGGTGCCGCACACCCTGACCGAGCTGGTGACCCTGCCGGGCGTGGGCCGCAAGACCGCCAACGTGGTGCTCGGCAACGCCTTCGGCATCCCGGGGATCACCGTGGACACGCATTTCATGCGGCTCGCCCGGCGCTTCGGCTGGACCACCTCCACCGATCCGGTGAAGATCGAGCACGAGGTCGGTGAGCTGTTCCCGCGCAAGGAGTGGACGATGTTGTCGCATCGGCTGATCTGGCATGGCCGCCGCGTCTGCCACGCTCGCCGGCCGGCCTGCGGAGCCTGCCCGCTGGCCAGGCTCTGCCCCTCTTATGGCGAAGGACCCACCGACGAGAAGACGGCCCTGGAGCTCGTCCGGCCGGGCCCCTTTTCATGATCGGGAAGGAACTGGAGCCCGCGCCGGTTGGCAGAAGAGTGAATCCCCCCTCCTGGCTGGACCGTTTTCGTGTCGAGGCACCCTCGCTCACCGTGCCGCCGTTCCTGAGTCCACCGGAGTCCGGCGCACGCCCCGCGGCGGTGCTCATCCTGTTCGGGGAGGGGCCCGACGGACCGGACGTGCTGCTCATCGAGCGGGCCGCGCATCTCAACAAGCACGCCGGTCAACCGGCGTTCCCCGGCGGCGGGATCGACCCGGGTGACGACGGCCCGGTCGGCGCCGCCCTGCGCGAGGCCCACGAGGAGACCGGCCTGGATCCGGCCGGGGTCGAGGTGCTGGTGACCCTGCCGGAGCTCTACCTGGGCCGCAGCGGCTACCGCATCACCCCGGTGGCGGCCTGGTGGCGGGAGCCTTCGGAGGTGTCGGCGTACGACCCCGGAGAGGTGGCCTCGGTGGCGCGGGTGCCCCTCGCCGAGCTGGCCGACCCGCAGAACAGGCTGAACGTGCGGCATCCCGCGGGCTTGGCGGGCCCGGCCTTCGAGGTGCGGGGATCGAGGTTCGTGGCGGCGGGCGCACCACCGCGTGACGCGCACATGCTGGTGTGGGGATTCACCGCCGGCTTGCTCACCCAGGTGCTCGAGGTGGGCGGCTGGGATCGCTCCTGGGACACCGCCCGGGTGGAGGATCTGCCTCCCGAGGTCCTCGCTCTCGCCACCCGCGGCTGACGATCCGCCCCGATCACTCCGCCGAATGACCGGTTCCGCTCGGATGTGGTTCTCCGAGGGGACGTGGACCGGCTTGCTTCCCTATACGGTGAAGGCGTGCTGGGTGACCATCTCCTCGACGGGATTCTGCTGCTGCTGGTGGCGCTCTTCGGCGTCTCCGGCTATCGGCAGGGTTTCATCGTCGGCCTGCTGAGCTTCGTCGGCTTCGTGGGCGGCGGTGTTCTGGGCACCCTCATCGCGCCGCCGCTGGCCAAGGCCGTGGTGGACGGCGCGGCCCAGCAGGCGCTGGTCGCCATCGTCATCGCCTTCATGGCCGCGACGCTGGGACAGCTGATCGCCTCTTCCATGGGTGCGGTCCTGCGCAACCGGGTGACGGGCAACAACGCCCGCGCCGTCGACGCCGCCGGTGGTGCGGTCGTCAGCGTGGTCTCGCTGCTCATCGTCACCTGGTTCATCGGCAGCGCCGTGCGTGGTTCACCCTTCGCCCCGCTGCGCAATCAGGTGACCAACTCGGGGGTGCTGAAGGCCGTCGACGGCGTCATGCCCGATGCCGCGAACGGCTGGTTCTCCTCGTTTCGCGGCTTCGTCGCCAAGACCGGATTCCAGCAGGTGTTCGGCGGGCTCGGCGGCGAGCCGATCGTCAACGTGCCGCCCCCCGATCCCAACGTGCTCACCACCCCAGCGCTCCGGGCCGCCCAGCAGAGCGTGGTGAAGATCCAGAGTGTCGCTCCGTCCTGCCAGCGTCGCATCGAGGGCACCGGCTTCGAGTACGCGCCGGAGCACGTCATGACCAACGCGCACGTGGTCGCCGGCGCGAAGGGCAAATCCGAGATCTTCGCGCTGAACGGGAGAAAGTACGCCGGCAGGGTCGTGCTCTACAACCCGGCCCGGGACATCGCGGTGCTGTATGTGCCCGGTCTCAATCTGCCGCTGCTGAAGTTCGACGAGCATGCGCAGTCCCGGGACCCCGCGGTCGTCGCCGGCTTCCCCAAGAATCTGGGTTTCCGGGCCAGGGCGGCCCGCATCCGGGCCAAGCAGTCGGCCAAGGGCGCCAACATCTACCGCTCCGGCCAAGTGCTCAGAGAGATCTACGCCATCCGTGGCCTGGTCGAGCCGGGGAACTCCGGCGGCCCGCTCCTCGCGGAGAGCGGCGGGGTCTACGGCGTGATCTTCGCCGCCGCGCTGGACGACAAGGACACCGGCTACGCGCTGACCGCCGGCGAGGTCGCCCCCGACGCCCAGGCCGGCGCGTCCCTGACCCAGTCCGTCTCCACCCAGGGCTGCTCCGACTGACCCTCAGGGAAACGGCCGCCGGACGAGGCGGACGCGCAGATCCATGTCGGTCCGCAGGTCCCCGGTCTCCAGCCGTCCGGTGAGCGAGCGTACGTCCCGTACCAGCGCGTCGAGATCCAGGTCGTGCGGCGGCTCGGCCGCGAACGGCGCCAGCCGGTCGGCGGCGCGGGTCAGCAGGGATCGAGCGCCACGGGCGTTGCCACGGCGTACATGGGTGAAGCCGACCGCCAGCTGGGCCAGCCCCCGCCAGAGCTCTCGCTCCTGGTCCGGGGCGGTCTTCCACACCGACTCCAGCACCTCGTGGGCGTGGAAGGGCCGGTCGGCGTCGAGCAGCCGCTGCGCCTCGGCGAGCGCGTCGGCCGGAGATAGTGCCAGATCGTCCGGCATGGTGGGCTCACCCTGCGCGCCGTGCGGCAGCGGCCGCCCATAGGCGTCCCGTGGCCGTGCGTTGCGAGCCTGACCGCTGGCGTCCCTGTCCCTCACAGCCCTCAACGTACGGGACGGCGGCCCGTCCTAGCGCTCAGGTTCCGGATCCGCCAGCCAGCCGAGCAGATGGCCGTCGAAGGCACGGGGGCGCTCCTCGTGCGGGAAGTGCCCGGTGCCCTCGATGAGCTTCCAGCGGTACGCCGCCTCGACGTACCGCCCGGAACCCTGTGCGGTGCGCGGCAGGATGTACGGGTCCGATGAGCCGTGCAGGTGCAGGGTGGGCACCTGGATCGGAGCTCGCATCCGGTGGCTGTAGCGCAGCCCGTCAGGCCGTGGCTGCGAACGGACCAGCCACCGGTGGTACTCCAGGGCGGCGTGCGCCACTCCTGGAAGCTGGAACGCCCGCCGGACCAGGCGGTCGGTGCGCTCGTCCGGCCAACCGGGCGCCGACCAGTCCCGCAGCAGCCGCCCCACCTGTGCCGCGTCGTCACGGACGAGGGCTCGCTCGGGCCGGCGGGGAAGCTGGAACTTGAACGTGTCCCGGGTCGCCCAGCCCTGCCCGCGTGGATCCTCCCGGATGGCCTGCCGCAACCGCAGCGGGTGCGGTGCGGACACCGCCACCAGGCGCTGGACGACCTTGGGGTGGTAGACCGCCATCGTCCAGGCCAGCAGTCCGCCCCAGTCGTGGCCGGCGATGACCGCGTTGGCCTCGCCCAGCGCACGGACCAGGCCGGCCGCGTCACTCGCGAGCGTCACCAGGTCATAGCCGCGGGGCGGTTTGTCGCTCCCGCCGTAGCCGCGCAGATCGACCGCGACGGCTCGGTAACCGGCGGCGGGCAGCGAGACCAGTTGGTTGTGCCAGGACCACCAGAACTCCGGAAAGCCGTGCAGGAACAGGACCAAGGGCCCGTCGCCGGCTTCGGCGATGTGGAACCGGGTTCCGCCCGCGCTGACGGCCCGGTGCCTCCACGGGCCGTCGATCTGCACGATCTCATCGAGGGCGGTCATACCTGCCTTACTTCGCTATGGCGGGTTGCTCGTGGTCGCCGCCGCCACGGCGGAGCATGCTCAGGTCGTCCTTGGTGGTCCTGCGGGTGCGCTTCAGGCCACCGATCTTGCGCATGCGCAGGTAGCCGATGCCGCAGAGGGCCACGGCCAGCAGCACGTACGCAAGGGAAACGATCAGGAATGCCGCCCAGCGCCAGATGCCCAGGTCGATCAGGGCGTAGGCGGCGGCGATCGACAGCAGGATGACGACCACACAGGCGATCACCCCGGCGACGGCGAACAGCGTGCCACCCAGTGCGGCCTTCTTGATGTCGCCCTTCAGCTCCAGCTTGGCGAGTTCCATCTCCGACCGGACCAGGCGGGAGACGTTGCCCGACGCCAATGCGACCAGTTCACCGAGTGACTTGTCCTCGATGTGCTCATCCGGTCGTACCTCGGTCATATCGCCTCTCCTTTTCCATTGCGGGCACTCGGCACACAGCCTGACAGCGGCCGTACGTCGAGGCCACCCGCGGGCACTACTCGGCCGCCCTGCCGGCCGGACCCGCTGACGTACGCGGAGTCGGAAGGCCGCGGCGACGGCCGCCGGCACGACGAGATGGCGACCCCTGGGGTCACTCTTTCGGATCGTTCCGTTCCTGGGTAGGCCAAATCGCCGATGAGCTGCGAAATGGTGAAGCCCCTGTCTTCTGAGGCTACCCACCCGATCGCCCCCCGTATCTCCATGGTGATCATGCGTTGCGGTCGCATGATCACCATGGAAGGGGGCGGTCAGTCCTCGGACTTGGCCGCGGGGAGCTTCTCGGCGATGAGATCCATCACCGTGTTATCGGCGAGCGTGGTGACATCGCCGATGCTGCGGTTCTCCGCCACGTCCTTCAGCAGTCGTCGCATGATCTTGCCGGAACGGGTCTTGGGCAGCTCCGGGACGATCATGATCTGACGAGGCTTGGCGATCGGGCCCAGCACCGTGGAGACGTGGTCGCGCAGTTCCTTGACGAAGTCCTCGCCCTCGGTGTGCTCGGCGTTGCCGCGCGGGATGACGAAGGCCACGATGGCCTGCCCGGTGACCGGGTCGGTGGCGCCGGTCACCGCGGCTTCGGCCACCTTGGGGTGCGAGACCAGCGCCGACTCCACCTCGGTGGTGGAGATGTTGTGACCGGAGACGAGCATGACGTCGTCGACCCGGCCCAGCAGCCACAGATCGCCGTCCCCGTCTTTCTTGGCCCCGTCCCCGGCGAAGTAGAAGCCGTCGAAACGTGACCAGTACGTGTCGATGAACCGCTGGTCGTCGCCCCAGATGGTGCGGAGCATCGACGGCCACGGCTCCTGGAGCACCAGAAAGCCACCGCCGCCGTCGGGCACGGACTGGGCCTGGTCGTCGAGCACGTCGGCGGAGATGCCGGGTAGTGGTCGCATCGCGGCGCCCGGCTTGCCATGGGTGACCCCGGGCAACGGGCTGATCATGATGGCGCCGGTCTCCGTCTGCCACCAGGTGTCCACGACCGGGCAACGACTTCCGCCGATGTGCTCGCGGTACCAGACGTACGCCTCGGGGTTGATCGGCTCGCCGACGCTGCCCAGCACCCGCAGGCTGCTCAGGTCGAACCGCGCGGGGAGGTCGTCGCCCCACTTCATGAACGTACGGATCGCCGTGGGCGCGGTGTAGAAGATCGTGACCTTGTGCTTCTGGATGATCTCCCACCAGCGGCCCCGGTGCGGGGTGTCGGGGGTGCCCTCGTACATCACCTGCGTGGCACCGTTGGCCAGCGGGCCATAGACGATGTAGGAGTGGCCGGTCACCCAGCCGATGTCCGCCGAGCACCAGTACACGTCGGTCTCGGGCTTGAGGTCGAAGACCGCGTGGTGCGTGTAGGCGGCCTGCGTGAGGTAGCCGCCGGTGGTGTGCAGGATTCCCTTCGGCTTACCGGTGGTGCCGGAGGTGTAGAGGATGTAAAGCGGGTGCTCTGAGTCGTGCCCCTCGGCGGTGTGCTCGTCGCTCTGCCGGTCCACGATGTCGTGCCACCACACGTCCTTGGCGGTTTCGGCGACCTCCTCACCGGTGCGCCGCACGACCAGTACGTGCTCGACGGAGGTGGTGGCCGCGACCGCTTCGTCGACGGTCGGCTTGAGCGCGGACGGCTTGCCGCGCCGGTAGCCGCCGTCCGAGGTGATGACCAGCTTGGCGTCGGCGTCCTCGATCCGCGTCCTGAGCGCTTCGGCGCTGAAACCACCGAAGACCACCGAGTGGGTCGCGCCGATGCGGGCGCAGGCCAGCATGGAGACCACGGCCTCGGGAATCATCGGCAGGTAGATGGCGACCCGGTCACCCTTGCGCACGCCCAGTTCGAGCAGTGCGTTGGCGGTCTTGTTGACCTCACGCCGCAGGTCGGCGTAGGTGATGGTGCGGGAGTCGCCTTCCGGCTCCCCTTCCCAGTGGATGGCCACCTTGGCGCCCCGGCCGGCCTCGACATGCCGGTCCACGCAGTTGTAGGCGACGTTGAGCTCGCCGCCCACGAACCATTTCGCGAAGGGCGGGTTGCTCCAGTCGAGCACGGTGTCCCAGCGCTTGGTCCAGGTCAGCCGGTCGGCCTGCTTCGCCCAGAATGCGAGCCGGTCCGCCGCTGCCTCGTCGTAGGCCTCCGCGGTCACGTTCGCCGACGCCGCGAGCTCGGGCGGGGGGGCGAAGCGCCGGGTCTCGTTCAGCAGGTTCGACAGTGTCTCTTGACTCACGCGTACTCCTTCGAAACGGAAGAGCTGAGGCGCGCCCGGTAGGGCCTCACCCCATCAGGGAGACCGCCGACTCACAAGTGCTGGGGGTGGGCACGCCTCCGGGGAGGATGCTACGTGATTGGGCACACAACAGATCTGTCATACCACCTCTGACATGCCCATCCGATGGCACTGACGGCCAATTGCACATACCTCTGCTGCGGACGGCCCATACCGGTGGCCGGTGGCGGTGGGCCGGCCGGCCGGTGGGCTCCGGCTGCGGGCGGCCTGGGTGCCGCGCAGCTGGGGCACGGTGGTCCGCTCGGTAAGGTCTGTCGGGTGAGCGACCCCTTTGCCGAAGTAGCGCAGCTGACCGGAGTGGCCGACGCCGTCGCCGACGCTCGCAAGGCGGTGGACCGTCTGCTCGGTCACAAGATCCTGCGACGGCGCAGCGCCGAGGTCTCTGCCGAGTCCGCCCTGCGCGGCGCGCGGGCCTCCGCTGCGCTGGAGGGTACGGACGTACCGCTCGACGCACTCCGCGCTTCCTCCGCTTCCGCTGCGCAGCCTGATCCGGTCGTGCAGGGCAGCCTGCGGGTCTCCGCCGAGCTCGGCACCCTCACCGGTACCTGGCGGCAGGCTCCGCGTCAGGTTCTCGCCCGGCTGCATGTGCTGGCGGCGGCGGACGCGGTGGGCGCCGATGAGCTCGGGCGGCCGCGTTCGGAGGGCCAGGACGCCACCGACGTGCTGAAGTTGGGCCGGCCGCCGACGCCCGCCGAGGTCGCGGCCAGGCTGGAAGGTCTCAGTGGCCTGCTGACCCAGCCCACCAAGGCTCCCGCGCTGGTCGTGGCGGCTCTGGTGCACGGTGAACTGCTGGCGCTGCGGCCCTTCGGCTGGGGCGACGGGATCGTGGCCCGTGCGGCGCAGCGGCTCACGTTGGTCGAACGCGGCCTGGATCCCAAGTCCCTCACCGCTCCGGAGGTGGGACACGCGGAACTCGCCGACGAGTACGCCATGGCGCTGCGGGGATACGTCGCCGGCTCACCCGGGGGGGTCGCCGCCTGGGTCCGTCATTGCGCGGACTCGGTGGTTGTGGCGGCCCGCGATTCACTCGCCATCTGTGAGGCGTTCATGCGCGGCTGAGGTGCCTTCGGGCATCAACGCGGCGGCATCCGAATCGGCATCCGAATCGGCGTCTGGCTCTGGCATCTGAGGCACAAGCGAACGGCGCCCCTATCGAGGGAGCGCCGTCGCCGTCACGTCACCCCGGGTTACCAAGCGTGCACCTCTATTCGTCGGACGGGTCAAGCCCGTCACGACGCGCCTCCCGCGGCTGGTCGCGCGTGGGTACACCGGTTAACGTGCTCGGACACTTGGTCCTTGACACCTGTCTACGCCTCATTCGCCCAGTTGACAAGCCCCGAACCACAAAACGGGGATTCTCCGGCGGTGGCCCGCGCGCCGGGCGGCAGACCGGCGGGACCTGTGCACCACGGGTTGCGTGAGGCTGCCGTGTCCTGAACCGCACTTTTCCACTGAGCAGAAAATCTACCAATTCGATCACTCACGGTGATCGTATTCGGGGATGGGCTCGGGTGCCGTTCGCCATGTTCGCCGTGTTCGCCGGCCAATGATCAGACAATGCCTGTTTCGCAGTTCGCATCCCGGACGGAGCTGCGACAGCGACCTGCCATATGCACGTTGCATTTGCCTTGTGTCCTGTCGGAAGGAGGGATCACCACTACCGAAGAAGAAAAAAACGAACCTGATGGAACTCTTCTGCTCGACGGAAGTCACATGGATCGGGCAGCATATGTTGTATCTGCCTAGACTGCAGAGGCTAGGTTTACTCTCTCGTGGATCCACCTAGCCTCCCTTTGCCAGCCAAGTCCCGAGACTTTTCTGGAAGACGGCCCGGCTCTACCCCCCCGGAGCCGGACCGTACGACGACCCCCGCTCTCCCCCCCGGCGGGGGTCGTCGGCTGTCTGGTGGTCAATGAGTTTCCGTCTTTGCCATCGGCGCGACGGGATATGCCGTCACCAGGGTTATCCACAGGCTGGGGAAATTCTTCCGTTCGTCTGGTGGCCGGCGCAGGGTGAAGGTCCTGGTGCCGAGCCGGTGGAGGGCCGATGACCACCCCTGTCGTGCTGATCGTGACCGCCGACGCATGGCTGTCGGACAGGCTGCTGCGGCTGGCGGCCGCGGCGGACGTGGCCGCGGAGGTGGCCCGTGACCTCGAGCGGGTCAGGCTGGCCTGGCACAGTGTGCCGCTGCTGCTGGTCGGTGCGGAGCTGGCCGACCGGCTGTACGGATCGCCCCGGCGTTCGGGGATCGTCGTGGTCGGCTCCGGAGAGCAGGACCCCGAGGTGTACCGCCAGGCGATCGAGCTCGGAGCACAGGACGTCGTGGTGCTGCCGGATCGGGAAGAGTGGCTGGCCGCCCGGATCGCCGAGACGGCCGAACCCACCGACGGCCGCACGGGCGGTCTTTGCGTGGTCGGCGGCCGGGGTGGTGCCGGGGCCAGTGTGCTGGCTTCGATGCTGGGCCTGGTCGCGATGCGCCGAGGGCTCAGGACGCTGCTCGTCGACGGCGACCCGCTGGGCGGCGGCCTCGATCTAGCCGTCGGGCTGGAGCGGGTCGAGGGCGCCAGGTGGCCGGACTTCGCGGGGCTGCGGGGGCGGTTGAGCGGCTCCGCGCTGGCCGGGTCGCTGCCCAGAACGGCAGGCCGCGGGAAACGCGACCCGGGTGAGCTGGCGGTGCTCTCCTGGCACCGGGGAGCCACCGAGCCCGTCGCGGCGGCGGCGATGCGCTCCGTGCTGCGCGCCGCCGCCAGTGGGTTCGATCTGGTCGTCGTCGATCTGGCTCGTCAGCCAGGCGAAGCGGGCGTCGAGGCACTGCTGGTCGCCGACGCGACGCTGCTGGTGGTGCCCGCCGAGGTGCGGGCCACCGTGGCGGCCGGCCGGATCGCGGCCGGGCTGCGCCCCTACTCCCACGACCTGCGGCTGGTCGTGCGCGGCCCGGCGCCTGGTGGGCTCTCCGCCGTGGCCATCGCCGCGGCACTGCAACTGCCGCTCGCCGGTGAGGTGGCGGGTGATCGGCGGATCGGCGCCGCGCTCGAGCACGGCGACCTGCGGAAGGTGAGCCGCAGAGGCAGCCTGCCCGACCTGTGCGGCCGGCTCATCGACCAACTCCCGCGCACCGCCCGGGCCGCGGCGTGACGATTCCGGCGGGCGGCCCCGGCCGGCCGGACCGGTCCCACAGAACCACTCCGAGCAGGCGGGTCGACGCCGTCCGGGGGCGGCTCGCCGACGCCGGAGCCGAAGCGACCGCCGCCCAGGTGGCGGCGGCACTGCGCGCTGAGGAAGGCGTCCTCGGTGACGTCGAGGTGCTGACGCTGGTGGACGAGCTGCGTGCCGATCTGGTGGGCGCCGGCCCGCTGGAGCCCCTGCTGAGCGATCCTCAGGTCACCGATGTGCTGGTGAACGGCCCCACGGAGGTGTGGGTCGACGCCGGGGCGGGTCTGGTCCGAACGACCGTGACCTTTCCGGACGGGGCCACCGTGCGGCGGCTGGCGCAACGGCTGGCCGCCGCGGCCGGCCGCCGCCTCGACGACGCCTCCCCCTACGCGGACGCGCGGCTGCCCGGCGGAATCCGCCTGCACGCGGTGCTGCCCCCGGTTGCGGTGGACGGCCCCTGCCTCTCGCTCCGGCTGCCGCGGCGCCGTGCGTTCACGCTCGATGAGCTGGTGGCGGCCGGTACCGTGCCCGCGGCGGGCGCGATGCTGCTGGCCGCGCTGGTCGCGGCGAGGACGGCCTTCCTGATCACCGGCGGCACGGGCACCGGCAAGACGACCATGTTGTCGAGCCTGCTGTCACTGGCCGGCCCGGATGAGCGGTTGGTGCTGGTCGAGGACTCGGCGGAGCTGAGTCCCACGCACCACCATGTCGTGCGGCTGGAGGGGCGCCCGCCAAACGTGGAGGGCGCAGGTGAGATCACACTGCACGATCTGGTCCGGCAGGCCCTGCGCATGCGTCCGGACCGGTTGGTCGTCGGGGAGGTCCGAGGGTCTGAAGTTGTGGATCTGCTGGCCGCTCTGAACACGGGACATGAGGGCGGCTGCGCGACCCTGCACGCCAACGCCGCGGCGGACGTTCCCGCCCGGCTGGAGGCGCTCGCCTGCGCCGCCGGGTTGAGCCGTGAGGCGGTGCACAGCCAGCTGGCGGCTGCTCTGGAAGTGGTCGTCCATCTCATCAGGGAGGCCGGTGGCGGACGTCGCAGGGTGTCGGAGGTGTGCCTGTTACGGCGTGGCCGGGACGGGCTGGTCGGCGCCGTGCCTGCGCTCTCGTTCGAGCCGGACGGCACTGTGCGGTCCGGTCCGGGGGCGGCGGCCCTGGCGGAGGCCTTGGACGGCCACTGGACTCCGGCGAGCGCTGGGCTCGGATGGAGCGGTGCGCGATGACGGTGGTGCCGGCCGCTCTGTGCGCGGCGGTGGCGATGTGGTTCCTCCTGCTTCCCAGCCGCTCGGCCCTTCGGCTGCGCCGGGTCCTGGGTTCCGGTGTCCGGGGCGCAGCCGCTGGTGGGGGATCGCCGCTCGAGCAGGCGGAGCAGTTCGTCCGCCGGGCGGCCCTTGCGGCGACCTCGTGGCGGGCCGGGCGACGGCTGGAGTCGCGGTGGCGGATGGCCGTCATCGCACTCTGCGACGGTGTCGGCGCGGAGCTGGCCGCCGGCCGGGCACAGGAGCCCGCGCTGGCCGAGGCGATCGCGGCGCTCGAACCCGAATTGGCAACCGTGTTGCGAGCCGAATGGGCGGGGAGCACCGGCGCGGGGCCCGCGGGCGTGCCGCTGGCCGGTTCGGAGATCCCGGAGATGCTGGAGCGGGCGGCCCGCCGTCCGGGCGCACAGGGGCTCCGGCCGCTCGCAGCCTGCTGGCGGATCGGCGCCGAGCGGGGCGGCACGTTCGCCTCGGTCGTCGATGGGCTGGCCACCGCGCTCCGCGACGAGGAAGCGCACCGGGAGGAGATCACGGCCCAGCTGGCCGGGCCCAGGGCCACCGCCCGGCTACTGGCCGGCCTGCCGGTGCTCGGCCTGGCCATGGGCGCTGCCCTGGGGGCGCATCCGCTGTCGTTTCTGTTCGGGACTCTGCCGGGGCTGGCCTGCCTGATCCTCGGCGGGGGCCTGGACGCACTGGGCCTGTGGTGGACCCGTCGCCTGGTGGCCACCGCTGAGGCGGCCCGATGATGGTCTGGGCGATGATGTGCGCTGCGGTCGCAGGAGCGCTGGCGCCCAGAACGCAGCCGGCCGTCCGGCGGCTGGAGCGATTACTCCCGGCCGAACGGCCGTCTTCTTGTCCACAGGCTGTGGATAAGAGTCCGGATGGCGGAAGCACGAGCGCGCTGCGGCGACGAGGCTCCGCCGTGCTGGCAGGTGCCGCCTGTGCGCTCGCCCTCGGAGGGCCCTTCGGTCTGGTCGCCGGAGTCGTAGCGACCGTGATCTGCCTCCGGCTGTCGGCGCGGCTGGAGCCACGGCAGGTACGGGAGCGCAGAGCGCGTCTGATCGCCGACATTCCGATCGCGGTGGACCTCCTCGCCGCGTGCTTACGCGGCGGCACTCCCTGGGGTGCCGCCGTAGAGGCCGTCGCGGCGGCCCTCGGTGGTCCGCTCGGTGAGGAGCTGCACGGGGTCGCCGCCCAGGTCAGGCTGGGTGCCGATCCAACGGCGGCCTGGCTGGCACTGACCCGCGAGCCGGCCCTTTCCGAGCTGGCCCGTACGGTCGCACGCGCCGCGAACAGCGGATCCTCCCTCGCGCCCGCGCTGGCCCGGCTGGCACAGGACCAGCGCCGGTCCGCTCGCGCGGCGGCCTCGGCCCGGGCCAGGGCGGCCGGTATTCGCGCGGTGGCGCCTCTGGGGCTGTGCTTCTTGCCCGCTTTCGTGCTGCTCGGCATCGTCCCCGCGGTCGCCGGCATCGCCGCCACCGTCCTGTTGCCTTGACCGGTCGCCCGTTCAGCCGGTTATCCACAGGGGTTGTCCACAGAAGGCGATTCATCTGGTAGGCCATGTCCGTTCCGCTCAGGCTTGGCCATGGGGCGAGGTAAGGCGCCCCGGCGCAAGGCGAGAGCCCGATGCGATGGAGGTCGCAGATGCAGATCCACCAGGTGGTCCGTCCGAAGATCGCCCAGCGGTGCCGGATGGCCCGGGACCTTGGCATGTCCACGGCCGAGTACGCGGTCGGAACGGTCGCGGCTGCGGCCTTTGCTGGTCTGTTGTTCAAGCTGGTCACCAGTCCGGAGGTGAGGCAACTGCTCTTAGGGATCATCAAGAAGGCGCTTCAGCTGGCCGGGTGAGGGGATGCCCGGCAGGCCGCGCCCGGCCGATGGCGGGTCGGTGACCGTCGAGATCGCGGTCGCGCTGCCCGCGCTGATGCTGGTCACCGTGGCGGCACTCTGGGGTATCACGACCGCATCCGCACAGATCGCGTGTGTCGACGCGGTAAGAGCCGGGGCACGAGCCGCCGCGCGGGGCGAGCCGCTGCCCGTCGTACGGGCGGTCGTGGAACGGTCGGCTCCGTCCGGTGCGAGAGCCGAGGTTCATCAGGGACGGGACACCACCACGGTCGCCGTCCAGGTCTCCCTGCGGCCGCCCGCTCTCACAGGGTTCCCGGCTCTCATCGTCCGGGCGCATGCCCTGGCGGCAACGGAGCCAGGGGTAGTAGGTGTCCCGGCGTGGCGCGCCGGCCGGGCTGAGGGGGTGAACCTGTGAGCGCCGCCTGCCGAGCCTCTCCTCGCTCGGGTGGAGGAGGCTCGGCGGGCGGTGGTCGGCGAACCCTCCGGTCACGCCTTCGGGCTCATGGTGAGGGCCGGCTGCCGGATGAGGGCTCCGGCACGATCTGGGTCATGGGCCTGATGGCGGTGATCTGGCTCGTCGCGATCACCACGATGGTCGCCGGTGGTGTGCGCGCCGCCCGTCATCGGGCGCACGCCTCGGCGGACGGGGCCGCCTTGGCCGCCGCGGCGCACGCGGCGGAGGGTCCTGCCGTGGCCTGCCGGATCGCAGCCGCCGTTGCGACCGGCACGGGAGCTCGGCTGACCGGCTGCGTCCTTAAGACTGGACCGGAAGCGACTGGACCGGAAGTGACTGGACCGGAAGCGACTGGACCGGAAGCGACTGGACCGGATGGGTTGGGGCACGGCCGAACCGGCGGGGCTGAAAGCGGACAGAGCGAGATGCGAAAGGGTGCCTTGGTACCGAGCGCGCTCAGAGACGGCGAGCTCAGAGACGGCGGCGTCTGGCAGGGCGGAAGTCAGCAGAGTGGGACCGGACTGGGCCGAACGAGACAGACCGAGACTGGCAGGGATCGCGCCGGACGGCCTGGGGTGGGACAGGATGGCACCGGACCGGCCGGGCCGGGACAGGCGGGAAACGGACAAGGGGGAGGACAGCTGGCCGACGTGTCGGTGGTGGTGACCTACCGTGGGCCCGCGTGGCTGGGCGCCCTCCAG
Organism: Streptosporangiaceae bacterium; assembly: GCA_025964695.1. Lineage (GTDB taxonomy): Bacteria > Actinomycetota > Actinomycetes > Streptosporangiales > Streptosporangiaceae > Actinomadura_E. Next base: position 28,360 of record JAOPYK010000140.1, read on the forward strand.
ATCCCGGCCCGAGCCATAGCGGCTCCCGTGACGTTAGATCCCGTCGGTCAGGTTCCGCCACCTATCGGGCATCTTCCTGGACCTTCACCCGTAACCTGCGCGCCGGACATTCGTTGTACACAGCGTCAATATAGTGAGCGATGGTTTGTACGCAGAGTGACATCAAGGACGGTCTGCCAGACCAATACCTTCGTTCGTCATCTTCCTGTTAAGTACCCCCATCAACTGGGTCATATACGCTGCCGTAAGCGCAGAGGTACCAGTGGACGCTTCGGCATCTCCGATGGTCGCCCGGAACTGACCGCACTGGACTAAAGCGCTGCGAGGCAACACCGCGACGAAGGGATTGGCGCTGTGACGAGGATTCGCAAGCTCGGTGCATTGGCGCTGGCGACGCCACTGGCGATGGGCTTCACGATCCTTGGTGCACCGCTGCCGGCTCAGGCCGCCGCCGCCGGCATCACCAGCCCGGCCAGTGGCGCAGTGATCACTCACGGCCCGAACGTGACCGTGAGCGCGACCGCTCCCTTCCTGGGCGGAACGCTCTACGTATTTCCGCCGGTGGGCGAGTCCGTACGAGTGGCGAGCGGCAACGCTGGGGCGAAGCTGAGCGGCAGCGTTCCCATCCCCCGTAACGGCCGCTATCGAATTGAACTGCAAGGGGTCGGCGGCAGCAACCGGACGTTCTCCGTTCGAGTGCCTCCGGCCGCGCCGGGTGGTCTGTCGGCCACCGTGTCCGGCAAGAAGCTCACCGTGCAGTGGAACCTGGGCCTGGAGGACGACCTCACCGGCTACAGCGTCACCGCCGCGGGCAAGTCGCGCAACCTCGGGACCTCCTGCCCGGGCAGCATCTGCTCTGCCTCGTTCACTCTCGCGTCCAACACCGCCGGTTCGGTGAATGTCGGCGTGCGGGCCAAGCGTTCGACCGGTACCGGGGGCACGGTGGCCTCGGGCATCTCGCAGACGAGCGTCAACGTCGGTGGTGGCGGTGGTGGCAGCGGTGGTGGCGGGACCACGCCCACCATGCCCAACTACACCAACCCGAGCGGCAACAACACTCCGCTGACCCCGATCAACCCCAACTCCGGGCTCAACCTGCCGACCGTGGCACCCGACGGGTCGACCCCCGGGTTCGTCTACCCGACCCCGCCGCCCGAGGTGGCGACCCAGAACCAGGTCTCGCCGAAGGCCAAGCCCGTCGCGGAGGTCAGCCGCATGGCGTGGGGCCGCAGCCTGGCCCTCGCGCTGATCCTGCTCGTGTGCGCCGCACACCTCGGCACCTGGACGCGACGTCTCCGGTTCGCCCAGGCCGGCCTGGGGGCGGCCCGCGGCCGGCTGGGACGCAAGGGCGGTGGTAAGGCCAGGGTCAAGACCGCGCATGAGCGCATCGCCCAGGCGGAGGCCCTCGCCAAGACCGGCACCCTCACCAAGGCCGACATCCTGGGCAAGGCGGCGGCCGCCGCACGGCCGTCGAAGGCCGGCGCCGCCGACAAGTCGGGAGCCAAGCAGCCGGAGGGCCGCGCAAAGGGCAGGTCCAAGATCAGGTCGACGGCAGGACGGCCCAACGGATCCGGTGACCCCTCGGCCGCCACGGCCGCGGACGCCCTCACCGAGGTCACCCAAACCGGAACCACCGCCCAAACCGCAACCACCGCCGAGGCCGGGATCGGGATCGGGATCGATCGGCCGGTCAGGGACTACCGTGACGCGCCCGCCGAGGGCAATCAGGTCGAAGAGGCGATGGCGGTGCTGACCGGCCTGGCCACCAGGACCGACCTCGGCACCTCGCCGCTCGCGGGAACGCCGACGATCGCCGAGTCCGCCTCCCGGCCCGCCAAGTCCGTCGTCCCGCCCATCCAGCCGCTGGACCGGCCGGCCACCGCGGCCTTTGGCGAAGGCACCGAGGACAGCTCTATGACTGCTGCCCACGCCGAAGGCGAGGACCGCAGGCCCTCCAGGAAAGCGCGGCGCGGCCGCCGCCGCGCGAAGTAGGAGCCCGACCGGCGATGACGCCGTAGCCGGTGAGGTCAGTCCTCCAGGCCCGGGTTCCATTGCGCGGTGAGCTTCTCGCCTGACATGGGCGAGGGAACCATGAACCGACGATGCCCCGGCCACGGTAGGACGGCCCGACCGCGGCATCGGCTCAGCCGGAGGTGAGCATGGGGTGGGAAGGGAGCTGAGGAGGGGCGCCGTTCTCGGAGCGGGCGTGCTCCAGCGCACGCTGTAGACGGCGCTTCTCCAGCTCCAGCGTGTGCATGGACTGCTCATGCTCGTCACGCAGGTCGCGCAGCTCCTGGCGGAGCCGGAAAGCACGTCCGATCCCGAAGAACGCGATCATGATTCCGGTCATGAAGATGATGGCCACCGCGGCGCCGGCGGCGAAGATCTGCCATTGGCTGGTGAGGCCGGGTACGACCTTGCCGAACAGGGTGAGCGAGGCGGGAGAGGTGTTGTCCACGACGACACCTACGGCTGCGATGGTGGCCGCCGCGGCCACTATGAGTCCAAGGAAAATCAACGGAATGTCTCCTTTCCGGTAGCGGGGTTCCGGAAGATCTTCCGGAGACTGTGACACAGACAGGCCGCTCATTTCCCGGCGTTCGGGACATTTTCCAGGAGCTCGGCGAGCAGGTCGAGCGCGCCCGACTTGTCCAGAGGCTCATTGCCGTTGCCGCACTTGGGCGACTGGATACAGGACGGGCAGCCGGTCTCGCATTCGCAGGACCTGATCGCCTCACGGGTGGCCCGCAGCCAGGTGGCCGCACCGGAGTAACCACGTTCGGCGAACCCCGCACCACCTTCGTGCCCGTCGTACACGAAGACGGTCAGCAGTCCGGTGTCCGGGTGCAACGGGGTGGAGACCCCGCCGATGTCCCAGCGGTCACAGGTGGCGAACAGCGGCAGCAGGCCGATCGAGGCATGCTCGGCCGCGTGCGCTGCCCCGGCCACGTCCAGGTCGCGCGGCACCTCGGGCAGGGTCCACCACACGGCACGGGTACGCAGGGTGCGCGGCGGCAGGTCCAGTGGTTTCTCCCCGAGCACCTCTCCGCTCGGCAGCCTGCGCATCTGATACGCGACGACCTGACGGGTGACCTCGACCGTGCCGAAGCAGAGCGTCGCCGCGCCCCAGGAGGACGACCGGAGCCTCTCCAGGATCCGGATGTCGGTGACATCACGCGCCGTCGTGGAGTAGTCCGGCTCCGCGGCCGCCACCAGTGCCACCGAGTCGTCCAGATCGAGTGTCTGAACGAGGTACGACTCGCCCTGATGGATGTACACAGCACCCTCGTGCACCGTCGCGTGCGCCGACGATTCGTCCACGGTGCCCAGCAGCCGGCCCGTACCGGCCTCCACGACCTGGATCGGCGCGCCGCCGGCGCCCCGGATGTCGGCGAGGTCGCCCGCCCGGTCCCTGCGCGCCCAGTACCACCCGGTCGGCCGCCGGCGCAGCAACCCGCGCCGCACCAGATCCGGCAGCACGTCGGACGCCGAGGGACCGAACAGGGTGAGATCGGCGTCGGTCAGTGGCAGCTCGGCGGCCGCGGCGCACAGGTGGGGTTCCAGGACGTACGGGTTGTCGGGATCCAGCACGGTCGACTCCACCGGCGTACCGAAGATGGCCGAGGGATGGTGCACGAGATAGGTGTCGAGCGGGTCGTCACGGGCCACCAGGATGGCCAGTGCGTCCTGGCCGGCCCGGCCGGCCCGCCCGGCCTGCTGCCACAGCGAGGCCCGGGTGCCCGGCCATCCGCACACCAGGACGGCGTCCAGTCCGGAGACGTCCACACCGAGCTCGAGCGCGTTGGTCGTGGCCAGGCCGGCCAGCGAGCGGGAGCGCAGCGCGGCCTCCAGCGCACGCCGCTCCTCCGGCAGATAGCCGGCCCGGTAGGCGGCGACCTGGTCGGCCAGTTCGGGCGCGACCTCAGCCAGCGCGCGCTTGGCCGCCAGCGACACTGACTCGGCCCCGCGCCGGGATCGTACGAAGGCGAGCGTCTGCACGCCTTCGACCACCAGGTCGGCCAGCAGGCCGGCGGCCTCGGCGGTGGCGCTGCGGCGGACCGGGGCGCCGTGTTCGCCGTGCAGCGCGGTCAGCAGCGGCGGCTCCCACAGCACGAAGGCGGTGGCACCGTGCGGGGAGGCGTCCTCGGCCACGGCGGTGACCGGTAGCCCGGTCAGCTTGCCGGCCGCCACCGCCGGGTCGGCGGTGGTCGCGGAGGCGAGGATGAACACCGGTGAGCTGCCGTACCGCGCGCAGATCCGGCGCAGCCGGCGCAGCACCTGTGCGACGTGAGAGCCGAACACCCCGCGGTAGCCGTGCGCCTCATCGATGATCACGTATTGCAGGCGGCGCAGGAACGCGGACCAGCGGCCATGTCCGGGCAACATCGAGCGATGCAGCATGTCCGGATTGGTGAGCACGTAGTTGGCGTGCTGCCGTACCCAGCCGCGATCGTCGGGAGGGGTGTCGCCGTCGTACGTCGCCGCGCGCACCTGCGTCAGCCGCAAGTACCGGATCGCCCGGAGCTGATCGGCGGCGAGCGCCTTGGTCGGCGACAGATAGAGCACGGTCCCGCCACGGGATCCTGGCGCCTCGCCCTCGAGAATCGCCGCGATGGACGGCATGAGATAACCGAGCGACTTGCCCGAGGCCGTTCCTGTGGCGATGATCACAGAATCGCCGGCTCGGGCGTGTTCCGCCGCCGATACCTGATGGTTCCAGGGAGCCTCGATACCGGCCGTGCCCAGCCGGTCGACCAGCGCCTGCGGCACCCAGCCGGGCCACTCGTCCTGGCGGCCCTGACGTGCGGGGACGAACTCCACATGGGTGATCTGCTCACGTCGCGACGGATCGGCGAGCAGCCTGGCCAGCGCCCTATGCGGCGGCGGGTCGGAGGCTCCTGCGGGGGTGCGGGGAGAAGGCGGCGAGGAAGTCACAGGTTTCCAGTCTGACATCCGGGGCACGACAAGTAGACACGTCCTGGTGTCGGACGGTAGACCCCCCATGTTCCGGAACGGCGGAGCACCAGGTCAGGCCGACGGAGCCAACGCCTCCTGACGGGGATTTCGTGGGTATGTGGCGCCGGAGCGTGGTTGAATCATGGCGGGGTTCCGTTGCCCCCCGGACCATTCGCGGCACGGCGCAGGAGGATATGTGGACCTGAAGGTGAACGACTACACCACCGAAGATGGCCTGACCGTCATCAACGTGGAAGGAGAGATCGACGTCTATACGGCGCCGAAGCTCCGTGAGAAGCTCATCGACCTGGTCAACAAGGGCAAGTTCCACCTCCTCGTTGACATGGAGAAGGTCGAGTTCCTTGATTCCACGGGCCTCGGCGTTCTGGTCGGTGGACTCAAGCGAGTCCGCGCGCACGATGGGTCACTCGAACTCGTCTGCACACAGGAGCGTATTCTGAAGATCTTCCGGATCACCGGGCTTACCAAGGTGTTCGGGATCCATGACTCGATCGAGGAAGCGCGGGAGAAGCGCAAGAACCAGAAGTGAGGAACGGCAGGGGCGAACCCCTCTGCTTCAGGGGCCGGAAACGGTCTCCAGCCAACCTCCGGAAGGAAACGGCGTTCTCCCCGAGATGACCCATCACATGGCGACTGTCGAGCTCTCTTTCAGTGCACTCCCGGTGCATGTCCGTACGGCCCGTCTGATCGTGACGGCCGTAGCTCGCCGCAGCGGTGTCCCAGAGGCACTGCTGGACGAGGTGCGGCTTGCGGTCGGCGAGGCGTGCTCCCGTGCCGTCGAGGCACACCTGGAGCACTGCCCGGACGAGCCCGTACGGCTGGAGATGATCGACGGCAAACGCCGGTTCGAAGTCATCGTGAGCGACTCCGTACCGGGTGACGACGCGGCCGGCACACTGTCGGCCGAGTCGTCGCCCGGTCAGGACCCACCGGGTGAGTCACGGCCCGGTGAGGAGGACTGGCAGGAACTGAGCTTGGCCGGGCTGGGTGACGGGGCCGGGGATCTGGGGCTCGCCGTCATAGCGGGCCTCGCTGACGACGTCGTCGTCTCCTCGACCCCCAAGGGGGTTCAGATCAGGATGAGCTGGCCGAAATAGAGTTCCGGACAGCTCAAGCCCCGCCGCGTGCGGGGTTTTTCCATGTCCGTTCGGGCCAAAGGGGCCGAAGGGACTAGAGGGGCGAGTGGGACACGCCGACGATGGCCCGGCTGAGAGCGTTCAGCTGATCGTCTAGACCCGCCGACCGGTTTCGGTCTGACTAGATCTTTAATTAGAGTCGTTAGTTAATAGGTGGCCCCGAAGGGGTGGGGCAATGCACCGCAGCCCACATCGAAGATCTGATTTCGGTCAAGAGGGATCTTGGCCGCCAGTTCACCCGCCTGACCTGGGGCGATACCTGCTCTTGGTGCTTTCTGGGGGAAATCCTGACGTACAGGCCCTGCGGCCTGCACGCCATTGGCATGCGGAAGCCAGAAGGCTTCTCATTGAGGCGTGGCCTGCGTAGACTCCCGGCACTGCAGTGCCCCGACCGAATAGGCCATGACGGCCATCCTCCGGGTGGCCATTGGTCCCGAGGCCACTTGACAGCACGCATCGAGGAGGACGGATGTCTGGGCTTTCCCTCTCCGGCCCGGTAAGCACGGAAGTAGGTCTCGCCGGTAACGACCTCACCCTGGTCGTCATCGTCGGCGTGATCGCGCTTCTGGCGCTGGCCGTCGCCGGAGGACTTGTAAAAGAGGTGCTGGCCGCCGGCCAAGGCACCGAGAAGATGCAGGAAATCGCCCTAGCCGTACAGGAGGGCGCCAGCGCGTACCTCAAACGGCAGTTCCGTACGGTCGGCATCTTCGTGGTGCTGATCCCGTTCCTGCTTCTGCTCTTGCCGGCGGACAGCACGGGCGTACGGATCGGACGCTCGGTGTTCTTCGTCGTGGGGGCGTTGTTCTCCGCGATCACCGGCTTTACCGGCATGTGGCTCGCCGTGCGAGGCAACGTCAGGGTGGCGGCCGCTGCCAGGGACGCCGAGACCGGTGGCGAGAAGCGGGCCATGCGGCTCGCCTTCCGCACCGGCGGCGTGGCCGGCATGTTCACCGTCGGGCTCGGCCTGTTCGGTGCCGCGGTCGTCGTTATCTCGTACAAGGGTGATGCGCCCGGGGTGCTGGAGGGCTTCGGTTTCGGCGCGGCGCTCCTGGCCATGTTCATGCGAGTCGGCGGCGGTATCTTCACTAAGGCCGCCGACGTCGGTGCCGACCTGGTCGGCAAGGTTGAGAAAGGGATCCCGGAAGACGACCCGCGCAACGCGGCGACCATCGCCGACAATGTGGGCGACAACGTCGGCGACTGCGCCGGCATGGCCGCTGACCTCTTCGAGTCCTACGCGGTGATGCTGGTCGCCGCGCTGATCCTCGGCAAGGCCGCGTTCGGCACCGAGGGCCTGGTCTTCCCGTTGATCGTGCCGATGATCGGTGTCATCACCGCGGTGATCGGCATCTTCGCCGTGGCGCCCCGGGACCGCGACCGATCCGGAATGACGGCGATCAACCGCGGGTTCTTCCTGTCCGCGATCATCTCGGCGGTGCTGGTCGCGGTGGCGGCCTTCCTCTACCTCCCGTCGAAGTTCGCCGACCTGCACGGTGTCAACGGCACGATCAAGAGCGACATGGCGGACGTCGACCCTCGGCTGGTCGCGATCGGCGCCGTCATCATCGGCATCGTGCTGGCCAGCGCCATCCAGCTGCTCACCGGCTACTTCACCGAGACCACCCGCAAGCCGGTCAAAGAAGTCACCGAGAGCGCCAGGACCGGTGCGGCGACGGTCATCCTGTCCGGCATCGCTCTCGGCCTCGAGTCCGCCGTCTACTCGGCGCTGCTGATCTGTGGTGCCATCTACGGCGCGTTCCTGCTGGGCTTCGGCAACGCCACGGTGGCGCTGTTCGCGGTCGCCATGGCCGGCACCGGGCTGCTCACCACGGTTGGCGTCATCGTGTCCATGGACACCTTCGGCCCGGTCTCCGACAACGCCCAGGGCATCGCGGAGATGTCCGGGGACGTCACCGGTGATGGCGCCAAGGTGCTCGAGCGCCTCGACGCGGTCGGCAACACCACCAAGGCGATCACCAAGGGCATCGCGATCGCCACGGCCGTGCTCGCGGCGACCGCACTGTTCGGCTCGTTCCGTACCACGGTCGAGTCCGAGCTGGCGGGCGCCTCCGACAGCGTCAAGAAGGCGCTGGGCACCTTCAGCAGCTTCAGCCTGTCGATCGACTCGCCCAACGTGCTCATCGGACTGATCATCGGCGCCTCGGTGGTCTTCCTGTTCTCCGGCCTGGCCATCATGGCGGTCGGCCGGGCGGCCGGGCGGGTCGTCGTGGAGGTACGGAACCAGTTCCGCGACCACCCGGGGATCATGGACTACAGCGAGAAGCCCGACTACCAGGCCGTGGTCGACATCTGCACCCGGGACGCCCAGCGCGAGCTGGCCACTCCGGGCCTGCTGGCGATCATGACCCCGATCGCGGTCGGCTTCGCCCTCGGGTATGCGCCACTGGGCGCGTACCTGGCCGGAGCAATCGCGGCGGGCGCGCTGATGGCGGTGTTCCTGTCCAACTCCGGTGGGGCCTGGGACAACGCCAAGAAGCTCGTGGAGGAGGGCTACCTCGGCGGTAAGGGCTCCGAGGCGCACGCCGCCACGGTGATCGGCGACACGGTCGGCGACCCCTTCAAGGACACCGCCGGTCCGGCGATCAACCCGCTGATCAAGGTGATGAACCTGGTCGCCCTGCTCATCGCGCAGGCCGTCGTCACCTACGCGGACAACGTGCCGCTGCGCGTCGGCGTGACCGTGGTGGCGGTCGGTGTGGTGGTCGGCTCGATCGTCATCTCCAAGCGCCGGGCCGGTTCGCTGGGGTCCGACGCCGGGGAGTCCGCGGCCGCCGCGCCGCAGCACCCGGACGGCGCGACCAAGGAGGTCCCGGCGGCGACCGAGTCGCCCGCCGAGACGTCCGCCGCCGCGACGATCGGCGCCGATGCCGGCGAGTCCGGCCATGAGGCGAAGTCCGCCGGCAAGACCTGAGGCGACGGAACCTGATGTACCGAGCGCGATGAACGCGAAGGAGCCGGTGGCCGGTGGCCACCGGCTCCTTCGCGTCGGGTACGGTCGGACGACAGCGAGAGCCGAGGGGGATATGGCGATGAGCGGCCAGAAGAAGCCGATGTCGGGAGCCAAGGGTTTCACCATCATCGTCGGCGCGATGTTCGCCGTGATCATCGCCCTATGGGTGATCGGATATTTCCTGTCGCCGCACGGCCTCACCCCGCAGCCCTGATCCCATGCCGACCCTGATCGTCCTGCGTCATGCCAAGGCCGAGCACACCCTCGGCCGGGCCGATCCCGACCGTTCCCTGACCGGCCGCGGTAGGCGTGACGCCCGCGCCGCGGGCGACTGGTTGCGGGCCGACGGGCTGCGGCCCGACCAGGTGCTCTGCTCGACCGCCCAACGGACCCGGGAGACCCTCGAAGGCCTCGGCCTCGATGCCCCGGTGTCCTACGAGCCGGGGATCTACGACAACGACGTCGACACCTTGCTGGACCTGATCCGCCAGACCGGCGACGACGTACGGACCCTCTTGCTCGTCGGGCACAACCCGTCGTTCCATCAGCTCGTCCTCGATCTGAGCGGAACCGCCCCCGACACCTTCCCGACCTGCGCGCTCGCCGTGATCGAGCTGGACGACGGCTGGGCGGAGACCTGGCCCGGCGCCGGCCGCACCACGGCGCTCTGGACACCCGTGCGCGCCTGACGCGACGGCCCACGGCACTATCCTGGGCGGATCCGCGGCTGACCGGGGGGTGACCGCCGGGATGAAGGATTGGGGCTGGTCGCGGCTGCGCCAGGCGCTGATCGCGGTGGAGGGGCAGGCCGCACCCGTGTACGGGCTGTGCGCGGCGTTCGCCATCGCCCTCCCCCTCCTGATCGGCGCGCAGCTGGGCCGGCCGTACGCCGGCCTGGTGGTCGCGCTGGGCGCCTATCTGGTCGCGGTCCGCTCCCCGCAGGGCACCTATGGGCAAAAGGGCCGGCAGCTCGCCGTCATCGTGACCGTCATCATGGTCGGTACGCTGATCGGCGGCCTGCTCAGCGGTCATCGTTGGATCATCGTGGCGGTTCTGCCGCTAGTCGTGATCTTCCAATCGGTCGTGTCCGGTGTGGGGCCGACCTTGGGACTCGCCACGATGACGGCCGCGATCAGGCCGAGCACCGAAAACGTCCTCCTCGACTGCGCCTACGAACTGGCCGGGGCCCTGTTCATGAGCGCGCTGGTGCTGGCACCGTGGCCGGGCCGCCGGCTGCGTCCGCTCCTGGAGGCCCTGTCGGAGGCCGCGGCTGCCGTCGCCGAGACCCTGGAAGTGGTGACGGTGCCCGCCGGGGACCCCGAATGGGAGCGCCGCCGCCGTGCCGCCGCCGATGCGCTGACCCAGGCTCGCACCACGTACGGCCTCTACAACGCCGCCAGTGACGACGAACGGCCGGCCCGGCTCATCAAGGCACTGGTCAAGATCATGCACGAGACCGTCGCGCTCCGCGCCCTCCTCGAGGCGGGGACCTTCCGTCCGCTGCACGAGGGCGCCGAGGCGGAGACCACGGCGGCGATCTCCGAACTCGCGGCCCGGCTGCGGCTGCTCGCCGAGGCGATCCGCAGCCTGGCCGGCGGCGGCTGGAAGGAGACCGACCCGGCCGCCGCGCGCCGGCTGGGCGATCGGATCGAGGAGATCCGCCGGGCCGCCTTCGAAGGCCGTGAGGACCTGGTCGCCACGACGCTCGCCGCCCAGGTCTGGCGCACCGTACGCCGGATCGCCGCCACGATCGACTCGGCGGGCCGCACCGTGGCGGCCGGGATCACCGTCGGCATCTCGGCGCCCAGGTTGCCGGAGGCGCCGCGTCCCACCTCGCTGTGGAGCAGGTCGGTGGACGCCGTGACCAACAGGTCCACCGCCGTCCGCAACGCCTTCCGGGCGGGGGTGGCGGTGTTCGTGGCGACGGTGATCTGGGCCGCGTTCGACATTCCACGCGGGTACTGGTTGGTGATCTCGGTGTTCCTGTGCCTGCGTGCCACTTACAGCGAGACCGTCAACCGGGTCTTCCAGCGGATCGGCGGCACCGCTCTGGGCGGGGTGCTCGCCGCGGTACTGCTGGCGGTGGTGCGGGGTGAGACCGAGCTGGCCGTGGTCATCTTCTGCTGCGCTTTCATCGGCTTCACGCTCAGCCCGGTGAGCTATGTGTTCTGGTTGTGCTTCTGCACCCCACTGGTCATGATGCTCATCGACTTCGGTGCGTCCGTGCCCTGGGACCAGACCCTGGTACGGATCGGGCTCAACGTGGGGGGTGGGCTGATCGCCCTGGCGGCCGCCCGGCTGCTGTGGCCGTCCGCCGGCACTTTCCAGCTGCCGGCGGCGCTGGCGGACCTCTGCTCCAGCCTCGCCGAACTCGTCCGCGACGCCGCGGTCTCCGAGGACGTTCTCAACCGCCCGCTGATCCGTGCACGCGAGGCGGCGGACACCATCAGCGGCCTGATCGGCCGGATGGCCCAGGAGCCGTCCCCGGACACCGGCCTGATCGACTGCCTCCGCGACACGGTCGCGGTGGCCAACCGGATCCGCGACCGCGTGATCGCGGTCGCCGGCATGTCCCGGGCCGAGCAGGGGGGCATAGGGCCGGTCAGGTCCATCCTCCTGCAGGTCGCCGACCATCTCGACGAGGTCGCGGGTGCGCTGCGGGCGGGGGACACCGCCGTGCCCACCCTGGACATCGAGGATCTGCTGGCCGATCTGGACGACCATCTGGCCTCGCTGGCCAAGCGGCGCCGGGCCGAGGTCGCGGCGGGTACGACGCTGGAGGAGAGCACCCCGCTGCGCCGGGACCTGCGGAGCGTCGCGACCGTCCGATACACCCTGCGGAGTCTGTACGAGGACGTACGCGAACTCGACGCGGCGCTGTGCCGCTGACCCGGCGTACGGGCCCTACGCGGTCACCTGGGGGCTTACGGGGCTCACCCGGTGACCGGGGGCTACCGGAGCCTTACGTGAGGCTACGGGGGCTTAGGCGAAGCTACGGGGCCTTACGGGAGAGTGCGGGCGAGAACTTCCAGCGGGCTGGTGAGGACTTCGGAGAAGGCCAGTTCGGCGGCGCCCACGAGGGTGGCGTCGTCGCCCAGGCTGGGCGTGCGCAGCCGTACCTTTTCGCGGGAGACGGCCAGCACGTTGGTGGTCATGCGGCTGCGCACCTGAGCGGCGGAGCCGAGATAGATCTCACGCAGCATCCCACCGAAGATCACCAGGCCGGGGTTGAAAACGTTCACCAGGTTGGCGACGCCGATGCCGAGCCAGTCGCCGACCCGGTGCAGGGCGTCCCGCGCGATGAAGTCTCCTCGGTCGGCCGCGTCCACGACGGCGCGCACCGCGTCCCGCCCGATGAACCCCGGTGTCTCGTCCCGGCCCGCGGCGGTGAGCAGTGCCCGTTCGCCGACCTCGGCCTCCAGGCATCCCCTCGACCCGCAGCCGCACAGGAGCCCGTCGGGGTTGACCACCATGTGGCCGACCTCGCCGCCGTAGCCGCCCTCACCACCCAGCAGCTTGCCGCCGACGATGATCCCGCCGCCGATGCCCACGTCACCGTGAAGGTAGATCAGGTTCTGGAAACCGATGCCGGCGCCCCGCTCGTGCTCGGCCAGTGCCCCGAGATTGCCGTCGTTGCCGACGGCCACCGGCAGTCCCATCCCCAGCGCGTCGCCGAGCACCTTGCCGAACGACTGGTTCACCCAGCCGATGTTCGGTCCGAACCGGATCACGCCGTCCGCCCGGCGGACCATGCCGCAGACGGCCGCGCCGACGCCCACGCACACCGTGTCGGAGGCCGCCTTACGGACCATCTGCCGGGCGAAGCCCGCGAGCACTTTCACCACGTCCTCGAGCTCGAATCCGTCCCGGGCCCGTACCGTCTCGCGGCGGTCCAGGATCACTCCGCCCAGCCCGATCCGCGCCGCCACCAGGCGGTCCACCCCGAGGTCGAAGGCCAGCACGTACACCCGGGTGGATTCGGGCCGGACGACCAGCGACGGTCGTCCGGCCTTGCCGGTCTCCTTGGGAAGCTCCTCGCGGACCAGCCCCGCCGCGGTCAGGTCCGCCGTCAGCGCCATGATGGTGCTGCGGTTGAGCCCCATCCGGTCGGCGAGCACCGCCCGCGAGGCCGGACCTCCCAGGTGGACGTGCCGCAACAAGGTGCCGAGGTTGTGCCGGCGGATTTCCTCCTGCGAGGGACCGGCTCTCATCATTCGGGAGACCCTGCTCTTGTCTCGTGGAAGGTCATCGGAGTCCAGTGGCCGCGGCACGCCTCCGGGACAGGGCGTCGACGCCGGCCGCCAGCAGCAGGACGGATCCTGTGACAACGTATTTGACGCCCGCGCTGTAACCCATCAGGCCCATGCCGTTGTCGATCACGGCCACCACGGCGCCACCCAGGACGGCGTCGAGCACCCGGCCCTTGCCGCCGAAGAGGCTGGTACCACCGATCACCGCGGCACCCACCGCGTAGAGCAGGACGTTGCTGCCGCCGGTGTTCGGGTCGACCGAGTTGGCGCGCGAGGCGGCGATGAGCCCGCCCACCGCCGCCATCGCCGAGCAGATGACGAACGCCGAGATCCGGATGGCGTCGACGTTGATACCCGCCCGCCGTGCGGCCTCCTTGTTGCCGCCGACCGCGTAGAGGTGCCTTCCGTAGGCCGTACGGTGCAGCACGAACGTCCACAGGATGAGCAGTACGCCGATGATCGGCACCACGATGGGCACGCCCTTGAGCGAGACCACGATGGCGTTGCGGCTGCGCTCCAGGTTCAGCACGTAAACGGCGATCCCGCCGGCCACGGCGAGGGTGGCCACCCGCAGCGCGATGAGCGTCAGCGGGTCCGTGGTGAGTTCCCGGGCGGCCCGGCGCCGGGCCCGCACCAGCAGTATCGCCGCGTAGACCGCGATGCCCACCAGGAGCACGATCCAGCCGAGGATGGGCGTGACGTTCTTGTTGGCGATCGCCAGGACCGTCTTGTCCTGGATGGAGATGTTGGAGCCGTTGTTCATCAGCATCAGCACGACGCCCTGGAAGGCCAGGAAGGCCGCCAGGGTGACCACGAACGACGGAATGCCGATCTTCGCCACCAGCACGCCGAGCACCAGCCCGATCAGCACACCGGTGAGCAGTGAGACGCCGAGCGCTCCGTACCACGGCCAGCCGTGATTGGTCAGCAGTACCGCGAGCACGGCGGCGCACACCCCGCTGGCGAAGCCCGCCGACAGGTCGATCTCGCCGAGCAGCAGGACGAAGACCAGCCCCATGGCGATGACCGTGACGGCGGCGCCCTGGGTGAGCAGGTTGGCGAAGTTGCCGGACGACAGGAAGACCGGCCGCAGGACCGAGAAGGTGGTGCAGAGCACGATGAGGCCGAGGATGGCGGGCAGCGCGCCGATGTCGCCGCCGCGGACCCGATCCAGATAACCACGCACGTGGGAGGTCAGAGGCGGAGAGGCCACACCGGCCGAGCTCTTCGAGGTGGCAACACTCATGGCTTGGCTCCGTTGCTGTTCGGGAGGCCCAGGTCTCCGCTGCGCCCAGCGGTGATCAACTCCACGATCTGGGCGTGAGTGACGTCCGAGGTCTTGACCTGAGCGGCCATCCGGCCGAGGTAGAGAGCGGCGATGCGGTCGGACACCGCGAACACGTCGTTGAGGTTGTGCGAGATCAGGATCACGGACAGGCCGTTGTCGGCCAGCCGCCGGACCAGTTCCAGCACCTGCGCGGTCTGGGCGACGCCGAGCGCGGCGGTCGGCTCGTCCAGCACCACCACCTTGCTGTTCCACAGCACGGCCTTGGCGATGGCGACCGTCTGCCGCTGGCCGCCGGACAGGCTCGACACCTGCTGGCGGATGGACTTCACTGTGCGCACCGAGAGCCCGTCGAGGGTCTTGGCCGCCATCTCCTCCATCGACGCCTCGTCCAGGACCAGGCCGCTCTTACGCTCCCGCCCGAGGAACATGTTCTGCACGATGTCGAGGTTGTCGCAGAGCGCGAGGTCCTGATAGACGATCTCGACGCCGAGCGCGGCGGCTTCCCGGGGGCTGTGCACGTGCACGGGATCGCCGTTGAAGAAGTACTCACCGGCGTCGATGGGGTAGATCCCGCCGATGCACTTGACCAGCGTGGACTTGCCGGCGCCGTTGTCGCCGACCAGGGCGGTCACCTCCCCCGGATAAGCCGAGAGGGCGACATCGTGCAGGACCTGCACCGGACCGAAGCTCTTGTCGATCCCGCGCAGTTCCAGGACGGGGGTCGCGGACATGTCTGGAGGCTCCTCTGTTGGGGCCGAGGAGCCCGGCGGCGTGCTGGTGAGCACACTGCCGGGCTCCTACGGTCGTGCTACTGGATCCCTGCCGCCGTGCACTTGGCGGCGAAGGCACCGGTGCAGAGCTCCGCCTTGGTGACGAAGCCGTCGGTGACGACGTCCTTGACGTTGTCCTTGTAGATGGCCTTCGGCTGCAGCAGCACCGACGGCACGTCCCGCTTGCCCTCGGGGTCGTTGGTCGTGCCGTTGGTCTCGCCCTTCTGGCCGTTGGCCAGGGAGATCGCCAGCTTGGAGGTCGCGTCGGCCTCCTGCTTGATCGCCTTGTAGACGGTCATGCACTGGTCGCCGGCGAGGATGTTCTGCAGGCCCTGCACGGTGGCGTCCTGGCCGGTGACCGGGACCTTGCCGTTGAGCTTCTGCTTCTTGAGCACGGAGATCGCGGCGTTGCCGAGGCCGTCGTTGGCGGCCAGCACCCCGGCGATCTTCGGCTGCTTGGTGAGCATCTGCTCGAAGATCGTGCCGCCCTGGACGTTGTCCCAGTCCGGAACGGACTGGTCCGGGCCCTTGACGTAGGCACCGGAGTCGTACTTCGGCTTCAGGACGCTGTCGTAGCCGCTCTTGAACAGCGTGGCGTTGTTGTCGGTCGGCGAGCCGTTGAGCTCCGCGACGACCGGCTTGGTGGCCTTGTTGTCGGTCAGGCACTTGGCCAGGCCCTCGCCCTGGAGCTTGCCGACCGCGGTGTTGTCGAAGCTCACGTAGTACTGGGCGCTGCCGCCGAGTGTGAGCCGGTCGTAGTCGATCGTCGCGACGCCCTGCGCCTTGGCCTTGTCCAGCACCGCCTTGCCCGAGCCGCTGTCCAGGTTGACGATCACGAGGACGGTCGCGCCGTTGGTGATCATCTGGTCGGCGATCGTCTGGAACGCGTTCTTGTCACCCTGAGCGTTCTGGATGTCGTACGCCACGCCGGCGGCCTTGAACGCCTCACCGAGGTACTTGCGGTCCGCGGTCTCCCAGCGGGCGGAGGACTTGCTGTCCGGCAGGATCACGCCGATCTTGCCCTTTTTGGCCGCCGTGGTGCTTCCGGACTTCGTGCCACTGCCGGAGCCCCCGCAGGCAGTGAGGCCGACGAGCAGCGCCGCCGAAGCAGCGGTCAAGCTGAGGATCCCCTTGCGCATGTGCAGGGTCCTTTCTGGGGTACGTACCGCGTAGCCGCGGTCGAGGGGGTCTTGGGATAGTGGTATGTGGCTCTCTGTAGCGGTTTGCCGGGTCTCGGCCGATCCGCCCGTTTGAATGTTGTGTCAGGGAACATATGACGAGGATCACCTGCGGCGCTAGGTGCTACAGCCGGGTATTTGTTGGAAGAGATAACAATCAGACAACGCACCGGCAATACGGACGAAACAATCGAAGTGATCCGGACACGAAAGGTACCCGCAGGTCAGGGGCTTGTCAGACGTCGGGGGGCTGGTGAACGTCTCATCGGCGACCCCGCTCAGGCACAGGAAGGGTACGCAACGGCCGGTCCCCTTACGGCAATTCGGTCATGACGCCAGGGCGCGCCGCGCCGGGTTGGACCGTCATGACGCCTGGGCGCGCCGCGCCGATCGGGGGTCGGTCACGACGCCTGGATGCGCCGCGCCGGTTGGCCGGCTCAGCGGCGGCACTCCGCTCTGTGACCTGTGACGAGCGGGAGCCTCAGCGCTCCTGGACGTCCTCGGCGTCGGCGGCCTCGATCTCATCGCGGGAAATGCCGAGCATGAACAGGATGGTGTCCAGGTAAGGGACGTTGACGGCGGTGTCGGCTGCCTGGCGGACGACCGGCTTGGCGTTGTAGGCGATGCCCAGCCCGGCCGCCTGGAGCATGTCGAGATCGTTGGCCCCGTCCCCGACGGCGACCGTCTGGCTGATCGGGATTTCGGCTTCGGCGGCGAATCTGGCCAGTGCCGCCGCCTTGCCGGCCCGGTCGATGACCGGGCCCACGACCCGTCCGGTCAGTTTGCCGTCGACGATCTCCAGGGTGTTGGCCGCCGAGTAGTCGATCCCCAGGTCCTCCACCAGGGCATCGGTGACCTGGGTGAATCCGCCACTGACGATCGCGAACTTGTAGTCGAGCCGTTTCAGGGTCCGTACCAGGGTTCGCGCCCCCGAGGAGAGCACCAGCTTGCGCCGTACATCGTCGATGGCCGAGGCTTCGACGCCCGCCAGCAGCGCCACCCGGTCGCGGAGCGACGCCTCGAAGTCCAGTTCGCCGCGCATCGCGGCTTCGGTGATCTCCGCCACCTTGTCCTGCTGGCCCGAGTGCTCGGCGAGCAGTTCGATGACCTCGCCCTGGATAAGTGTGGAGTCGACGTCCATGACGATTAGCCGCTTGGCCCGGCGGTGCAATCCAGCCCGCTCCACCGCCACATCCACCTGCTGCTCGGTGGCCTCGATGGCCAGCGCGGCACGGAGTGTGCCGGGGTCGGCTCCGGAGACGTCCAGTTCGATGCTCGTGACCGGATAGTGCGAGAGCCTCTCGATCCGGTCGATGTTGGCCCCGTTGGCAGCGATTCGCCCGGCGATCCCGGCGATGGCCGCGGGCCTCAACGGGGCACCGAGCACCGTCACATGCAGTCCGCCACGGCGTTTGGGTGCCACCTTTTTTGCGCTGCCGGTCGCCATCTCGATCTCCAGGTCGAGATCGGACGCCACCTTCTCGGCGGCGGACCAGACCTGGCCGATGTCGACACCGGAGCCGTACCACATGAGTACGCCCAGAATCAGGCGCCCGCGGATCACGACCTGCTCGACGTCGGCCACCGTCAGCGGAAAGCCGGCCAGGGTGTTGAAGAGACGCGATGTCACCCCGGGGCGATCACGACCAGTGAGTGTGATGAGCAACGTGCGCTGTGTGCCATTCATACTGCGGTCCACGCTACCTGTCGTCGGCGGACGACCGATTGTGCGTCCACCATGTGGGAGCGAGCGTCACTTGATGTATATGCGGCCGTCACTCTGCGTTCACAAATGGCGTTCAGGCGCCGACCGGCCCGTCACAAAAGTACGTGATCACGTTGCCTGCCCGGAGCATCGATGTGGCGCTCTCTGTGTTCTGCCGGTTGCTTAACGTAGTATCGAACGTACGGGCGAAGCCAGGCGGTGGGCGGGGGCTCGGGAGGTGAGCCAAGCAGGCGAGGATCAGGCGAGGCTCAGGGGAGGATCAGGCGAGGCTCAGGGGAGGAGAAGGTTGAGGTCGCCGAACTCGTGCCATAGGTAACCCTTGTCCAGGGCTTCTGCGTAGGTACGCTCGACCAGCTCAGTGCCGGCGATCGCGGTCAGCATCTGAAGATGCGATGACCGGGGTTCGTGCAGCCCGGTGAGCAGGCCGTCCACCACTCGCACCCCGTTCGAGGGCGTGACGAGATGCTCGGTCCAGCCTTGCGCGGGCCAGACCTGACCGGCGGAGTCCACTGCGGTCTCCAGGGCACGCACCACCGTCGTGCCGACGGCGATCACACGGCCACCGCGAGCGCGCACGTGATTCACCAGCGACGCGGTCGCCTCGGGTACCGCGAACCGTTCGGCATAGGGGGGTTCGTGGGCTTCGGGCGAGGCCACCCCCGTATGCAGGGTGAGCGGAGTGAGCAGCACGCCTCGCGAGACCAGCCGGGTCACCAACTCGTCGGTGAACGGACGGCCGGCGCTCGGCATCTCGGCACTGCCCTCAAGACCGCCATCGACCGGTCCCCCTGAGCGAAAGGATCGCTCTGCCCGGAAGGGTTCCCCTGCCTGGAACGATCCCTCTGCCTGAGCGGTTTCTTCTTCGAAGACGGCGCCTTTCGAGATCGACGAGCTCGAGAAGACGGTCTGGTAGGCCGAGGCGGGCCAGTCCTTCCGTACGTAGCCGTACCGGATGGGCCTGCCGTGGCGGCGCAGGTACGGGACGACCTCGGTGTTCAGCCGGGCTCGCCAGAGCCGGTCGGTCTGCCGGGTGATCAGGGTGAGGGTCGCGCCTCCGGGGAGCGGGAACCACTCGCCGGGCGACCCGCCGCCGTAGGGCGCGGACGCCTTGCCGGTACGGCGGCGCAATTCGACGAGCCACACTCCCTCCTGGTCGGAGGCCGGGGTGGAGAAGTGGATGGCCAGTTTGTCGAGCCATACCGCCGAGGGCAGGGTCGCCGAGGTGTTGATGACCAGCAGGTCTCCTGGGAAGAGCAGGGCGGGAAGCTCACGGAACTCGTGATGAGTGATCGCGGAGGAGCGGCTGACGAGCAGGCGTACGCCGTCGCGGGTACGCCCGCGGGCTTCGGGGGGTTCGTGGGCTTCCAGGGTCGGGGGCAGCGCGAAATCAATCATGGGGTGCCTCCACCCGGAATGCGGCGATGACGCCGGCGATGGCGATGAGAGCGGTCAAGATCCCGGCGGTGCGGATACCGTCCGTGAGACCACCGGCCCGGTGGGCCGAGCCGGTCACCAGGGCGCCCGCGATGCCCACCGCGAGGGAGGCGCCGATGGTGTCGCTGATCTGCATGGCGGCGGAGTTGGTGCCCTGCTCGGCGGGGGCCGACCGGTTCATGACCAGGACGCTCAGGCTGGACAGCCCGAAGCCCATCCCGGCACCGGCGACGACCCAGGCGGGAGCGGCGAGCCAGCCATAGATGGGTGTGGTCAGGACGGTGGCCGTGACGCCGACGGCCACCAGGAAGGCGCCCAGGATGACGAAGAACGGGCGGGAGCGGGTCGACCGGCCCTGGACCCAGGAGGCTGCCGACCAGCCGAGGGCGCCCACGGTGAGGACGATGCCTGCCTGGGTCGGGGTGAAGCCGTGCAGTGAGGTCAGCCCGAGCGGAATGAACGCCTCGGTGCCGAAGAATCCGATGGCGAAGAGGCCTCGCATGGCCACGGCGGTCGGCAGGCCCCGGCGCAGCCGCAACGTCCCGGGTGGGAGCAGCCGGGGCATCCCCGCCGCGAGCCCGATCAGGCCGAGGACCGCGAGGACGATCGCCGCGTGATCGACCCCGTACAGCAGCAGCGCGGCACCCGCCGCCACGGCGACCGCGGCCAGCGAGCGGGATCTGGAGAAGGCGCCGGTGCCGCCGCCGGTTCGCCGGAGCACGGGCAGCAGCATGGCGGCGGCCGGCACGACGAGCGGGATCAGCCCGAGGAACACCCAGCGCCAGTGCAGATGCTCGGCCACCAGCCCGGCGATCGTCGGGCCGACCAGCGAGGGGACCACCCAGGCGGCGGCCAGTCCGGCGAACACCCGGGGCCGTAGTTCTTCGGGGTAGACCCGGGCCACCACGACGTACATCGCGACGATGGCGGCTCCCGCACCGAGACCCTGGACCGCCCGTCCGGCTACGAACCAGCCCATCCCCGGCGCCAGCCCGGCGAGGGCGAGACCGGCCACGAAGCAGGCCAGTCCCGCCAGCAGCGGCCTGGTGGGTCCGGAGGTGTCAGCCCAGCCCCCGGCGATGACGTTGGCGAGCAGGCTGGCGATCAGCGTCGCGGAGAACGCCCAGGCGTAGAGCGGCAGCCCGCCCAGGTCGCGGACCGTCACCGGCAGCGCCGTGCCGACCGCCATCTCGTCGAACGCCAGCAGCGTTACCAGGAGCACGATGCCGAGGGTGGGAGCGCGGTACCGGCCGGACAGCAACCTGTCCGGTGGCGTTTCCGCGGTGACCTCCAGCGCCACGGACGTCACAGATCCGCCGCTCGGTAGCGGCCGCTCGGTGCCCGGCTCTCCAGCAGGCGCAGCAACGCGGCCGCGGCCTGCTCGGGCGGGGGTGTCTCCGACAGGTCCTCGCCCGGCATCGCCTCGGCCAGCATGCGGGTCCGCATCTCCCCTGGATCGACCCACCACACCGACAACGCCGGCTCCTCCGCGGCCAGCACGTTCGACAGCTGGTCGAGGGCCGCCTTGCTGGCGCCGTAGCCGCCCCAGGTCTCGTACGCCTCGACGGCCGCGTCCGAGCTGATGTTGAGGATCGCTCCGCCGCGCTCCCGCAGCAGCGGCAGCAGGCCCTGGATCAGCGCCAGCGGCGCGAGGGTGTTGACCTTGAAGGCGTGCTCCAGCCGATCGATTGGATAGGCGTCCAGCGGCTGAAGTGGTAGGGCTCCGAGCACGCTGGCGTTGTTGACCAGCAGATCCAGGCCTCCGGCCTCCTCCACGGCGCCGATCAGTGCGGCCCGATGCCGGGAGTCGGCGATGTCACCCGCCAGTCCGGTCGCACCCAGGTCCTGCGCGGCACTGGAAAGGTCCGATGCGCCCCGCGCGCTGATGATGAGGCGCCAGCCCTCCTTGGCGAGGGCGGTGGCCAGTGCCAGGCCCAGCCCCCGGGAGGCGCCGGTGATGAGAGCCGTCTTCGTCGTCATGCCTCTGACGGTAGAACCAGGGCACCTGACATGAAATCGACTATCAGCCCCGATCCGCTCGTGACAAGGTCCTAGGACTTCCGTTCGTCGCGCAGGACGCGACGACCGCGGGTGCGTACGGGTCGCCATCGGCGGACGGCGGCTCACTGGTCCCCCCGGTCGAGGGGAGGGCCCGGAGACTAGGTCCGGAGGCTGATTCGGACGGTCACCGAGCCGAGTACCGTCAGGAACGTGGGCACGGAACGGCGGGCAGAGGGGGACCGTGATGCGGCTCTGCACGCGGTCAGTGCGGCGGTGCTCGCCGTCACCCGGCATCTGTCCGTGCACGAGGTCTTCCAGGTGATCGTGCGGGCCGCCGCACAGCTGCTCGATGCCCGTTATGCCGCTCTGGGCATTCCCGATGACCAGGGCTCGTTCGCGGAGTTCGTCGTCGAGGGCGTCTCGGACGAGGAATGGGCGGCGATCGGGCCGTTGCCGCGCCAGCACGGCATGCTCGCCGTGATGCTCCGGGACGGCGCCACGCACCGGCACGCCGACATCCGCCGGGAGCCGGGGTTCGAGGGCTGGCCGGTCGCCCACCCGGTGCTCAGGGACTTCCTCGGCGTGCCGATCCGCAGCGGTGAGGACATCCTGGGCATCATCTTCCTGGCCAACAAGCGGGCGCCGGGTGGGTTCACCCCCGCCGACCAGGAACTGCTCACGCTGTTCGCCGCGCATGCCGCGATGGCCCTCACCAACGCCCGGCTCTACGAACGGAACCGCGAGCTCACGGTGGTGGAGGAACGCAACCGGCTGGCCCGGGAGCTGCACGACGCCGTCGCCCAGAAGCTGTTCTCGCTGCGGCTCACGGCCCAGGCCGCCGCCGCGCTGGCGGCCACTGATCCGGGCCGTACGGTGGCGGAGCTCGCCCAGGTCGAGCGACTGGCCGCGGAGGCGCTTGCCGAGCTACGGGCCGTCATCCTGGAGCTGCGCCCGGCCGACCTGGCCGGGGACGGCCTGGTCGCCTCGCTGCGCAAGCACGTGGAGGTGCTGGACCGGGTGTACGACGCTGGGCTGAGCTTCTCCGTGGAGGGCTTCCCGGCTCTGTCGGCGGACCAGGAGACGGCGTTGTTCCGGATCGCCCAGGAAGGTCTCTACAACGCCGTGCGACACGCCCACGCCGGTTCCATCGAGGTACGACTCCGTACCGAGGGACCGTGCGTGGCTCTGGAGATCGCCGACGACGGGGCCGGATTCGACGCCCAGCCGCCCGGGTCCAGCGACGCCCCGGCTTCCCGGCATCGCGCGGTGACGATCAGGGACGGTCTGGGCCTCACCTCCATGCGGGATCGCGCGATCCTGGCGGGCGGCTCGCTGACCATCGATTCCAGCCCTGGTAGCGGTACGGTCGTGCGCGTGGAGGTTCCCCGTGCCTGATGACGCCGACGAGCGGCCCGGGCGCGCCCGGATCAGGGTGCTGATCGTTGATGATCACCCGGTCGTACGGCAGGGACTGCGCACGTTCCTCGGCGTGCAGCCGGACATCGACGTCGTGGGTGAGGCCTCAGATGGTGCTGCGGCGGTCTCGGCCGCCGAGTCGCTGGCGCCGGACGTGATCCTGCTGGACCTCAACATGCCCGGTGTCGACGGCCAGACCGCGCTGACCGAACTCCGGTCCCGTGGGCTGGCCGCGCGGGTGCTGGTGCTGACCAGCATGACCGAACGTGCGCATGTGCTTCCTGCCGTGCGGGCCGGTGCGGCAGGCTATCTCTATAAGGATGTCGATCCGCAGGCACTCGTGCAGGCGATCCGGTCGGTGCACGATGGGCATGTGCTGCTGGCGCCGGATGCGGCCGAGGCGATGTTGCATGCGGAGCGGAGTTCAGGGGATGAGCGAGGGAACCAGACCCTCACCGAACGAGAGCGGGAGGTGCTCGTGCAGATCGCGCATGGACGTTCCAACCGTGAGATCGCCCGCGTACTCGTCGTCTCGGAGAAGACGGTCAAGACGCATGTGTCTAATCTGTTCACCAAGCTCGGCGTACAGGACCGCACCCAAGCGGCCCTGTACGCCGTACGCCATGGCCTCGCCGAAGGCTGAACTCCTCATACCGGGACCTCATCGAAATCAGTATGAACGTGACAATTGCCTACGCCGCGGGGTCTGACATCGGATGCAACCGCGAGAACAACGAAGACTCGGCCTACGCCGGGCCATGGCTGATTGCGGTCGCCGACGGTATGGGTGGTTATGCCGGAGGAGAGGTCGCCAGCTCCACGGTCATCGGCGCGCTACGGTCGTTCGACGCGGAGGTGCCCGCCGATCAGCTGGTGGAGACCCTCGGGCGTGCGGTCACGCAGGCCCACGAGACGCTGCGCGGGGTGATCGGGCAACATCCTGAGCTGGATCGGATGGGGACGACCCTCACCGCGATGCTCTGGTCGGGAAATCAGGTCGCGCTGGCACACATCGGTGATTCGCGCGGCTATCTGCTGCGGGATGGCGAGCTGTTCCAGATGACCCAGGACCACACCTTGGACAAGTTGCTGGGAGAGGGCGGCGCCGGCTCACCGAGGCTGTCCCACATGCTGTTCCGCGTGCTGGACGGAAGCGCCGATCGTGAGCCCGACCTCTCGCCCCGGACGGCGCGGCTGGGCGACCGCTATCTACTGTGCTCCGACGGCCTTACCGGCCCGGTGGGCCCCGAGGCGCTGTACGACGTGCTGACCGGGGAGGCCGACCGTCAGACCGTGGTCAAGCGCCTGATCGAGCTGGCCAAGGACGGCGGTGGGCCGGACAACATCACCTGTGTCATCGCCGATGTCGTCGAGGTCGCGGAGGCCGTCGCTCCCGTCGTGGTGGGAGCGGCCGCTGAAGTCCGCTGACCTGGAACTCTAGGGGACCGGGTCGAAGGCGCTGTTGTGGGCGGCGACCCGGGCACGTCGTACCGCCCGGTCGAGCGTGTTCAACGCCTCTGCCCGGCGTCGCATCTGCTCCGCGTCGAGATTGTGGCCGTCGAGTCCCCGGGCCAGTTCCACCACCACGGACAGTCGGCCGGCCAACGCGGCCACCCGATGCGCGCGCGGTGGGTAACCGGGGGCCAGGCCGCCGGTCGGCTCGTTGTGGTGGGACTGGCGCAGCGCGGCCAGCGCGTCCAGGATCTCCGGCCGGACCGCCGGGGGACGACCGGATACGTCGTCCACGCTCAGCAGGGCGTTGGTCGCCTCTCGCAGCGCCAGTGACAGCTGGTGATCGGCCTCCGGCAGCGACGGCACGTCCGGCTGCCCCCGCAACGCCTCGACCAGACGCCACCGTACGCCAACGTAGGACGAGCCGCGCCGGTCCTCGGCCGGAACCAGCCCGGCCGGGCTGCCGGCCAGCTCGATGAGAGCGGCTCCACCGGCCTCGATCGCGGCCACGTTGAGCTCGGGCGGACCGGGCAGCCCGAGCGGATCCCCGGGCACCGGCAGGGCCAGCCTCAGCTCCGTCAGGCCTACCATCCGCAGATCACCGAGGCCCCGCCGGAGCGGAACCTCCTCGGAGATGTCCGGTATGCCGTTGATGACGGCGGGTCCGGATGTCCGCTCGATTGCGTCGACCGCCTCGTCCAGGCCCACATGGCCGGTCAGCCAGGCGTTGCCCCAGGCGACCAGGGCGCCAGAGGCATGTAGCGGAGGTTGCGCAACATGCATGCCGACCACAATAAGTGCTCCGGATGGCATAGGTTCATCCTCGGAGGATGGGATCATCCGGGACCCTTGTGATTGGGGAAAATACGCACGATGGTCGGAGAGGTACTACGCCTGGACGGTGTCGGGGTCCGGCGTGACGGGGCGACCCTGCTGAAGAACGTCCATTGGACCGTCAACGAAGATGAACGCTGGGTCATCATGGGCCCGAATGGAGCCGGCAAGACCACGTTGCTGCAGGTGGCGGCCACCACCCTGCATCCGAGTGAGGGCACCGTCGAGGTCCTGGACGAGCGGTTGGGCCAGACGGACGTCTTCGATCTGCGCCCCCGCATCGGTTTCGCCAGTGCCGCGGTGGCGGAGAAGGTCCCCGCCGGTGAGAAGGTCATCGACCTGGTGCTGACCGGGTCTTACGCCATTCTCGGCCGGTGGAAGGAGGAGTACGACTCCACCGACGTCACCCGGGCCGTCGAACTGCTCGACGCGCTCGGCTGTGCTCCCCTGATCCGGCGCCGGTTCTCCACCCTGTCGGAGGGGGAGCGCAAACGGGTCCAGATCGCCCGGGCTCTGATGCCCGACCCCGAGCTGCTGCTGCTGGACGAACCGGCCGCGGGGCTGGACCTCGGTGGCCGTGAGGACCTGGTGGCCCGGCTGGGCAGGCTGGCCGAGGACCGGACCGCACCGACGATGGTCCTGGTCACCCACCACCCCGAAGAGGTCCCCGAGGGCTTCACCCACGCCATGCTGCTGCGTCGCGGCTCGGTGGTGGCCACCGGCAAGGTCGACGAGGTCTTCACCGAGCAGCATCTCTCGAAGGCCTTCGGCCTGCCGCTGACCGTCGACCGTCAGGACGGCCGCTGGTACGCCCGCGCCGCTCGCCAGGGCGCCTCCCAAGGGATCGGCACAGGGGACGGCCAGGGGGTCGGCGCAAGGGGCCGGGACCGGGTTTCGAACGATACGTAACAGGGGTTTCGGTTAGGTGAGATAAGCGCGACGTGACGGAGCGACCTACGATCGCATTGGGTCCCGTTGACGTCTAGCTCGGAGCCTCCATGACCCCCACGCTCATCGTCAGTCTGATCGTCATCGCGGTCGGGGCGGCCGCGCTCTACCGATCCGTGCGGATCGTGCCGCAGGCCACCGCTGACATCGTCGAGCGGGTCGGGCGTTTTCACCGGACCCTCAACGCGGGCCTCAACCTGGTGGTGCCCTTCGTCGACCAGGTACGGTCCCGGATCGATCTGCGCGAACAGGTGATCAGTTTCCCGCCGCAGCCGGGGATCACCCAGGACAACCTCGTGGTGCATATCGACACCGTCATCTACTACCAGGTGACCGATCCCAAGGCGGCGACCTACGAGATCGCCAACTTCCTCACCGCGATCGAGCAGTTGACCGTCACCACGCTGCGCAACGTCATCGGCGGCATGGACCTGGAGCGCACCCTCACCTCTCGTGAAGAGATCAACAGCGAACTGCGAGGCGTGCTCGACGACGCCACCGGCAAGTGGGGTATCCGGGTGAACCGCGTCGAGCTCAAAGCGATCGATCCGCCCGAGTCGATCAAGGACTCCATGGAGAAGCAGATGCGCGCCGACCGGGACAAGCGCGCGTCGATCCTGAGCGCAGAGGGCCAGAAGCAGTCGGCGATCCTCACCGCGGAAGGGGAGCGCACCTCAGCGGTGCTCAGGGCCCGTGGTGAGGCCGAGGCGACGGTGTTGCGGGCAGAGGCGGACGCGAAGGCCCAGGCGGCGCGGGCCCGGGGGCAGGCCCAGGCCATCACGACCGTGTTCCAGGCCATCCACGAGGGCAAGCCCGACCAGCGGTTGCTGGCCTACCAGTATCTCCAGATGCTGCCCAAGATCGCTGAAGGCAGCGCCAACAAGCTGTGGATAGTGCCCAGCGAGATGGGCCGGGCGCTGGAGGGCTTGGGTGGGTTCTTCGGGGCGCCGCAGGACTCGCGCAAGGACGTGATCTCCGAGGAGGTCTCCCCGGATCCCACCGCGTTCCTGGAGAGCCCGTTCCCCGATGAGGAGCCCCGCTTCTAACAGGCACGGGCCCGGTGCCTACCATCAACCGGGTGACAAACCGTACGAGCTGGTCAGGTACCGCGTGAGCCTATGGCACGCCGTGGCAATCTTCGCGGCAGGAGTGGGCGCGGGCGCTATCAACGCGCTCGTCGGCTCCGGGTCGCTGATCACCTTCCCCACCCTGGTGGCCCTGGGGCTGCCGCCCGTGGTCGCGAACGTCTCCAACAACGTCGGCCTGGTGCCCGGCTCGGCGGCCGGCACCTACGGGTATCGCAGAGAGCTGAAGGGGCAGCGAGAACGGCTGCTCAGACTGGGCAGCGCCTCGCTCCTCGGCTCGCTGCTCGGCGCGGTGCTGCTGATCAGTCTGCCGGCCCAGGCGTTCAAGATCATCGTCCCGGTACTCATCGTCATCGCCCTGGTGCTGGTCATGGTGCAGCCGCGCCTCAACGCCTGGCTGACGGCCCGCCGGGAGACCCCGCACACCCATGGCGGCCCGTGGCTGTGGCTGGGCGTCTTCGGGGCGGGCGTCTACGGCGGCTACTTCGGCGCCGCCCAGGGCATCATTCTGACCGCCCTGCTGGGCATCTTCCTGGACGACGGGCTGCAACGGATCAACGGCGCCAAGAACGCGCTCTCGGGCATCGTGAACGCGACCGCCGCCGTCCTGTTCATCTTCATCGCACCGATCAACTGGCTCGCCGTCCTCCTGATCGCCCTCGGCTCGACCCTCGGCGGTTTCGTCGGCGCGTCGACCGGGCGGAAGCTGCCACCCATCGTGCTGCGCGGCATCATCGTGGTCGTCGGGGTGGTCGCCATCGTCAAACTGCTGCTCGGCTGAACTGCTGCCCGACTCAGGATTTCGTACGGCTCCTACGGGTTCATGTGCTGCTTTGGGTGGGTATATCTCGAATATACGTTCGAGATGGTTGGCGCGGGGCAGGTGGGCCATGAAGGGCGACAGGGTCGAGATCGTGATCGATGCCGGCGAGGTGACCCGGACCTACGAAGTGGCCGCCACCAGGGCGGGACGGCGGGTCGAGATCACCAACCGGCGTGGGGTGGTGGAGGTCAGCGAGGTCACCCGCACCGGCACCCCGGTGCGCACCGCACGGTTCATGGCCAGCCGCGTGCTGGCCCTGGTCGAACACCCCGTCGCGGGTGCCCGCGAGACAGCCGCGGAGCGCGGGCTCAGCAGCGCCTGAGGATTCTCACGGCTGGGCTGGTCAGCGAATCGGGCGTACCTGCACCATGCCGTCGTCGGTGACCCTGGTCTCGAAGGCGGGCTGGGGGGCGGTGGCCGGGCCGTGCACGACGGCGCCGTCGGCGACCCGGAACGTGCTGCCGTGCCAGGGACAGATCACGCAGAGCTGGTCCTCGTCATTGGTGGCCACCCGGCCCTGGTGCAATGGTCCGCCCAGGTGGGCGCACCGGTCGGCCAGCACATGGACCTCCTCTCCGGAGCGCAGCACGAAGAGGCTGATGTAGCCCAGCCGGCGATGCACCGGCCAGCCGTCGGGCAGTTCGCCGGTCGAGCACAGGTCGTGCCAGCCCAGCGGCATGAGGTGGGTGACGGACTCGGAGTGGTTGGCCCCGGCGGCCAGCCGGAACGCCAGATGCCCCCCGAGGTAGCCACCGGCCAGCAGCGTGGTCAGCCCGGCGTAGCCCAGCGCCTTACCGCTGCCCGTCCGGCCGTGGCTGCGGGCCAGCAGGGACGCGGCGTACAGCCCGCTGGCGGTCACCGTGCCCAGCGCGTGCACCAGGCCGACGCGTTGCTGTTCGCGGTGCAGGGCCGACCAGTCGGCCAGCCCGGTGAGCGCCGTCGGCAGCGCACCGGCCAGGCCCGTGGCCACCAGGATGTTCGATGCCCGCTGGGTGCCGGGCAGCAGGTCCAGAACGGCGACCGACATCCAGCAGCCCAGCGGCAGATCGGTGAGCGGGGGATGCGCGGGATGACCGGCCTGTACGCCGTGCAAGGCGTCCTTGAGCTTTCCGGGCCGGAGGAACCGGTGCAGGCCCAGGTTCATCGCCTGGATGACGCCGTCCAGCCGCTTGTCGTGTTCCAGGCTTTCCGCCACGTCCACCGGATGAGGCCGAGGGAGTGGCCCGGGGCCTCGCAGGAAGATCTTGCTTACCCGTCCGCGGATCACAGATCCCCCCTTGCATACGGATGACCGTAAAAGGACGTCTACCAATCGACACTAGTCGGCGGCTCCCACCGGGGCCACCCGAGGGTCCGTCCGGCGGCCAGCGCGTTCCGACCCGTCCGGGCCCTCGCGAGCGTCCCTCCCATCGCCTACAGTGAACAGGACCGCGCCTGTAGATGTAGGTCGCCCGGATGGTGGGATGCGATGCCTTCGCAACACCGTGGACGTGGCCACCCCCTGACCCGGTGGGCGTGTGCGTGACATGGACGTCCCGCCGTCGGCCACGACGATCTCCGACGAGGACATCGCGCTGATGCGCGAGATCGAGACGAGCTTTCCCGGCTGGGGCGTCTGGCGCAGCGACACCCGGCGCTGGTGGGCGTTCCGCACCGCGGCGTACCCGCTGACCATCGAGCAGCTTCGCGCCGGCTGCCGGCTCATCGTCCAGGCCGACACCGACACCGACCTCCGCGAGGCGATCCGAGCCGAGAACGACTGCGCCCACCGGGTGGCGTAGTCGCCCGTCCGCGGATGGCTCAGACCCCTTCCCGGACGGCCTCCACCCGCACGGGCACCCCGTTGAAGACGGCGTTGCCGGAGAGCGGATCGATCTCCTGCTCATCGGTGACCACATTGACGTTGACCCCGGCGTTGTCTTGAGCGACCCGGATCCGGGTGCCCGGCCGGTCGTGGCCCCAGCCGTGCGGCAGGCTCACCACCCCGGGCATGATCTCCGAGGTCGGCTCGGCCGTCGCGGTCAGCGCCCCCACCCGTGAGACGATCCGTACGACCTCGCCTGCGGCCACCCCGAGCCGCTCGGCGTCGGCCGGGTTGAGCTGAAGGGTGCAGCGGTTCGAGCCGCCGACCAACTCGGGCACGTTGTGCAGCCAGCTGTTGTTGGAACGCAGATGACGGCGGCCGATCAGCAGGAAGCCGGCGCCCTCGGCACCGGCCCCTTCGGCTCCGGTGCCGTCCGGCCGGGCGCTGTCGAGTTCGGCGCGCAACCGGTCGACGTCGGCGGCGAAGGTCGGCGGGCACAGCTCGATCCGGCCGGACACCGTCCAGAGGACCTCCTCCAGCCGGGGCTCCAGCGGGCCCAGATCGATGCCATGCGGGTGGTCGTCACGCAGCCGGGTCAGGGTCAGCCCGTCTGGATCCGCGCCCAACCCGTCGCCGTAGGGGCCGAGCCGCAGCATCATGTCGAGGCGCAGTTCCGCTCCGGAGCCGCCCTCGAGCATCGGCCGCAGCTCCGAGACCTTGCGCCCGTGCACCGGTGAGCCGACCATGGCCACGGCCTTCGACAGGGTGCTGTCAATGATCATTTCGTCCAGCGCCGCCGGACTCGCTTGCAGGCCGGAGGAGATGACGGCCAGCCGCGCCAGGATCTCGGACTCGCTGGGACGTCCCTCGGGCAGTGGCAGCACCGGCGGTGAGTAGCGGGCGTAGTTGCGCACGGCGAAGCTGAGCAGGGCGAAGTCGTAGTGGCCGGTCTGGGTCGGCCGGGGAGGTGGCAGCACCACGTCCGCATGCCGGGTGGTCTCGTTGAGGTAGGGGTCGACGCTGACCATGAACTCCAGCCCGCTGAACGCCACGTCCAGCCGGGCACCGTTCGGGGCGGACAGCACTGGGTTGCCGCCGATGGTGATCAGCGCCTTGATCTGGCCCTCACCCGGAGTCTCGATCTCGTCTGCGAGCGTGGCGATGGGCAGTTCGCCGTTGGTCTCCGGCAGTTCGCGCACCCGGCTGTGCCACCGCCCGGTGGTGTACGGCCGCCGCCGGTTACGGTAGATCGCCGCATGCGCGGGGCGGGCGAACATCGCTCCGCCGGGCCGGTCGAGGTTGCCCGTCAGCGTGTTGAGGACGTCCACCAGCCAGCTGGCCAGGGTGCCGAAGGCCTGCGTGCAGGTGCCGATCCGGGCGTAGACCGCGGCCCGCTCCGCTCCCGCCAGCTCGCGCGCGATCGTACGGATCGCCGACGCGGGCACGCCCGTCACCGAGGCCACCGCCTCGGGCGAGAAGTCCACCGCCAGGGCGCGCAGGTCATCGAGCCCGTTGACGTGGTGTTCCAGCGTGACCAGCTCTTCCGCGAAGAGCGTGTGCACCAGGGCGATCAGCAGAAAGGCGTCGGTCCCGGGCCGGATGAAGAAGTGCCGGTCGCCCAGCCGGGCGGTACGCGTCCGCCGCGGATCGACGACGACGAACCGGCCGCCACGGGCGCGCAGGGCCTTCAGCCGGCCGGGGAAGTCCGGGGCGGAGCAGAGACTGCCGTTGGACTCCAGCGGGTTGGCACCCAGCATCAGCAGATAGTCGGTCCGATCGAGATCCGGCACCGGAATGGCCATCGGGTTGCCGAAGATATGCCCGGAACTCACATGCTTGGGCATCTGGTCGGCGGTGCTGGCGCTGTAGACGTTGCGGGTGCCGAGGGCCTTGATGATCGCGGAGCTGTAGAGCGGACCGGCGATCGAATGCGCGGTCGGATTGCCGATGTAGATGGCCACCGCGTCCTTGCCGTGCTCCTCGATGACGCGCCGCAGGCCACGCTCGGCCGCCGCGAAGGCGGCCGTCCAGTCGGCCTCCAGATGGGCCTCGACGGGGGCGTTGTTGCCGCGCAGGAGTGGGGTGTGGAGCCGGTCGGGATCACCGTCGAGCTGTCCCAGGGTCGCGCCCTTCGGGCAGACGAAGCCGCGGCTGAACGGGTCGGCGGCATCGCCGCGGACGCCGGTCACCCGGTCACCCTCGAGGGTGAGCTCCAGGCCGCACAAGGCCTCACACAGCGGACAGGTGCGGTAAGCCGTACGACTCATGGCCACACTCCGGCTAGACGATCGTTCAGTTGTGGATTGGATACATCATGAACGGTGCCGCCGACAAAGTGAACTGGTTCGTTCCAAAGGATCAGGCCGGCTCCGTGCAAACTCTGCTCACGCGGAAGTATGGCCGTTTCGTGGCCCTCGGAGTTACCTTGAAGTAAGGGACTTTTGCGGCCCGCCGAGGAGACGCTCATGCAGCCGTGGGTCGTCTGGCTGCTCCTGGCCGCGGTGCTCGGAGTCGCCGAACTGCTTACCCTCACCCTGGCGCTGGGCCTGCTCGCCGCAGCGGCGGTGGCCGCCGGGGTCGGTGGCGTGCTCGGTCTTCCGCCGGCTCTGCAGGTGCTGGTGTTCGCGGCCACCGCCGGCGCCGGGCTGGTGGTCGTACGGCCCATCGCCATGCGGCACCTGCGCCAGCCACCGGCCCTGCGCACCGGGGTCGCCGCCCTGGTCGGCAGGGAGGCGATGACCCTCACCGAGGTGACCCGGCAGGGCGGACGGGCCCGCATCGGCGGCGAGGAATGGACCGCCCGGCCGTATGACCCGGACTGCGTGATCCCCGCCGGCGCCACCGTCGACGTCCTGGCGATCGAGGGGGCCACCGCCCTCATCCACCCGAGAGAGGCCGCGCTATGACCGATCTGGCCATCGCTGTGCTCGTCATGCTGGTCGCCGCGGTTCTCGTGATGACCGTCGCCGTGATGCGGGCGGTGTGGATCGTCCCGCAGTCCCGGGCGCGCAACATCGAACGCCTCGGCCGATATCACCGGACGCTCGCCCCCGGCATCAGTTTCATCATCCCGTTCGTGGACCGGGTGAAGCCGCTGATCGATCTCCGTGAACAGGTGGTCGCCTTTCGCGGGCAGCCGGTGATCACCGAGGACAACGTCGTCGTGCACATCGACACGGTCCTGTTCTTCCAGGTCACCGATCCACGGGCGGCCGACTACGAGATCGTCGACTACATCAAGGCGATTGAGCAGCTCAGCGCCACCCAGCTGCGCAACGTCATCGGCACCCTCGACCTCGAGGCGACGCTGACTTCACGGGACCGCATCAATACCGCGTTGCGGGCGGTGCTCGACGACGCGTCCGGCAAGTGGGGCATCCGGGTCACCCGGGTGGAGATCAAGGCGATCGAGCCGCCACCGTCCATCAAGGACGCGATGGAGAAGCAGATGCGGGCCGAGCGCGAGAAGCGGGCCGCCATCCTGACCGCCGAGGGCGTACGGCAGGCCAAGATCCTCACCGCGGAGGGCGACAAGCAGTCATCCATCCTCAAGGCCGAGGGCGCCAAGCAGTCGGCGATCCTAGAGGCCGAGGGCCAGTCCACCGCGATCGAGCGCGTCTTCACCACCATCCACGAGAACGATCCCGATCCCAAGCTGCTGGCGTACCAGTACCTGCAGATGCTGCCGAAGCTCGCCCAGGGGGAGGGCAGCACGTTCTGGGTCATTCCCAGCGAGGTCACCTCGGCGCTACAGGCGGTCTCCCAGGCATTCGGCGGCTCACCCGAGCGACCGGCTCGCACGGAGCCGAAGCCCGCGGTGACGGATGCCGGCTCGCCGGACGTGCGGGAGATCGGCCCGGCGCATACGCAGAATGATCGAAAGGATCCTGCAAGTGGGGACGGTCTCGCATCCGGGTGAGGGGCCCTTTCCTTACGCTTTCCGCCAGTACTCCACGACACGCACCTTCATGTCCGCGGTCACCTCGGGGGCCGAAGCATGGCCCACGATGTTGCTCACCAGGTGCTCCAGACCGTCTTCCGACCACCCGGTAGTGCGGCTCAACCGTCGATGTGGGCCGACAGGTAGCCCTGCAGCAGGCGCTTGGCCTCGGCCAGGATGAACGGATCTCCGTCCGGGTCGTTGCGGAAGGCCATCTTGAGCACGGCGTCACCGGCCTCGACGGAGATTGCGAGCGCCCGGGCGAGGTCGGCGCCGTCGGGCACGCCGAACGCAGTGATGATCAGGTCGCGCAGCCGGTCCGCGACGACCGAGTTGTTGTCGGCCGAGTCGTCGAGGAGGTTCAGGTCGGCCACGTCGCCGAAGCGCAGCACCCGGAAGCCGGGCACGGACCGGTGCATGTCCACGAAGATCTCGATGATGGCGCCGACGGCGTCCGACCAGTGCGGGAACTCCCCGCCGGTGAGCCGCACGGAGATCCGCTCACCGAAGGTCTCCAGGTTGCGCTGGGCCAGTGCCTGTGCGACCGCCCGCTTGTCGGGGAAGAACTGATAGACGGAGCCGATCGCCACGCCCGCCCGCTGGGCTATCCGTGTGGTCGAGAGGCCGTCATAGCCCGTCTCGTCCAGGATCTCGGCGCAGGCGTCGACCATGCGCTGGACGCGTTCGGCGCTGCGGCGCTGGGCGGGGAGGCGGCGTAGCGGCGTGCGGGTCGAGGCTGGGTTCTCGGTCACCCTCACATCTTGCCCTTCCCGCCGGACAGCCTACGACTCTAGTATCCGAGAGTTGTTCATATTGGACGGTACCGAAGGTGTTCCGGATAAGTAAGGGGCCGTCACCTTCCGTGCAGGCGGCTGGGGGTGTCACAGGGGTGACCAGGGATTTCCCTGCTGACTTCCGATGGGGCGTCGCCACCGCCGCGTACCAGATCGAGGGGGCCACCACCGAGGACGGCCGTGGCGTCTCCACGTGGGACACGTTCAGCCACGAGCCCGGCCGGACCCGTGACGGCCACACCGGCGACGTCGCTTGTGATCATTACCATCGCTGGCCGGAGGACCTCGACCTCATGGCCGGTCTGGGCATCGACGCGTACCGGTTCTCCGTGGCCTGGCCCCGGATCCAGCCGGCGGGCCGGGGAGCGACCAATCCCAGGGGTCTCGACTTCTACGAACGGCTCGTGGACGGGTTGCTGGAACGCGGCATCGCCCCGACGCCCACGCTCTACCACTGGGACCTGCCGCAGCCGCTCGAGGACGAGGGCGGCTGGATGAACCGCGACACCGCCTACCGGTTCGCCGAATACTCCTCGGTCGTCGCGGAGCGGCTGGCCGACCGGGTCGACATGTGGATCACGCTGAACGAGCCGGTCGTCGTGATGGCCTACGGCTACGCGTTCGGCGTCTACGCCCCCGGCCGGGCGCTCATGCTCGACGCGCTGCCCACCGCCCACCACCAACTCCTCGCGCACGGGCTGGCGGTGGACGTCCTGCGCGGCCGCGGCGCACAGAAGATCGCGATCAGCAACCACTACATCCCGGCCTGGCCGGCGACCGCCTCGCCCGAGGACCGGCTCGCTGCGGATGCCTTCGACACCCTGATCAACCGGCTCTTCACCGACCCGATCCTGCTGGGCCGTTACCCGGACCTGGCGGCGCTAGGTTCTCCGGACCTGTCTCATGTCCAGGACGGCGACCTGAAACTCATCTCCGCGCCCATCGACGCGCTCGGCGTGAACTACTACCAGCCCAACCGGCTTTCCCATGTCGCGGACTCACCGCTGCCCTTCGACATCCTCCCGGTCGAGGGCTTCCCGGCGACCGGGATGGGCTGGCCGATCGTCCCGGACGGGCTCCGGTCGCTGCTGGTCACGCTGCGGGATTCGTACGGGCCGGCGCTGCCGCCGATCTACATCACCGAGAACGGCTGCTCCTTCGACGACGCGGTCGGGCCGGACGGCGCGGTCGACGACCGGCAGCGGATCGCCTTTCTGGACTCGCATCTTTCCGCAGTACGGGCCGCCATGGCCGAGGGGGTGGACGTGCGGGGCTATTTCGTCTGGTCGCTGCTCGACAACTTCGAGTGGGCCGAGGGCTACCATCCCCGGTTCGGCCTGATCCACGTCGACTACGAGAGCCAGAAACGCACCCCCAAGGCGTCGTACGCCTGGTATCGCGACCGCATCACCGGCGACCCGCGCTAGCCTCCTTCGGCTGGGTCAACAGAGTTGGGTCAACAGAGCTGGGTCGACTACTCAGGGGCGTCTGAGTAGTTTCGCGCTGTCCGGGCGCCGGTCCGGACTGTGAGACTCATCAGCATGATCGATCACGTCGGTGCATCGTCTTCGCTCGGGCGTCGGCTGATGGCACAGCTGTTGGCCGTACTGCTGTTGGCCGGGGTGACCGTCGCCGACTACCTCGTCTGGCTGGGCTGGGACCAGCACAAGGATGTGGGGCCGGACGGTTCTGAGACGGGGCCGTACCAGGCATGGCAGGTGGTCGGTCTGGTGCTCGTCCTCGCTGTGGTGGGCATCGGCGCCGCCTGGCGTGGCTACGGTCTGGCCGTCATGTTCGGCGTCACGGGAGGGCTGACCGCAGCCGTCTGCGTCGACTGGTCAGACGATGAGAGCGGATTGTGGGTGGTGGGCGCCATCATGGTCTTCATCGGCACGTTCATCGTCACTACCACGGTGGCCGCCGTCGCGGAATTGATCAGGAGCCGATCGCGCCGCCGCCTGGGCCGAGGTGGCCGAGGGCGGAGCTCGGGGTCCGGCCAGGGGATGACCGGCGGTCCTGTTCAGGATTCATGAGGGAGGGTCCAGGCGGCGGGCGTTGAGGCGCCCGCCCAGCCGGCCGAGGGCGCGGCCGGTGGCGGGGGAGAACCGCGACAGCGCCCGGCCGACGTACGCCTCCGGCGACACCGGGACCACGGGCCGGCCGTGCAGCACCGCGCGCATGATGGCCAGCGCCACCTTCTCCGGCGGGAAGCCGCGCTTCTCGAATGCCCGGGTCGCGAAGTCTCGCAGCTCGTCGGCCTGCGCCCGATCGACCCCCAGGTAGTGGGCGTTCCTGGTGATCGGGGTTTTGATGGCCCCCGGGCAGATCGCGCTCACCCCGATGCCCGCGGGGGCCAGCTCGATCCCCAGGCACTCACTGAGCTGCAGCACGCCCGCCTTGGTCGCGCTGTACGCGCCGAGCGACCCCGTCGGTGAGAACGCGGCCATCGAGGCGATGTTGACCAGATGGCCGCCCTCGCCGCGTTCGGCCATCTGGCGGCCGAACAATCGGCAGCCACGGTAGACGCCGTCCAGGTTGATGGACGTGATCCGGGCCCAGTCCTCCTCTGAGGTCTCGAGCAGCGGCCCGGCGATCGCGATCCCGGCGTTGTTCACCACCACGTCCGGCACGCCATGGGTGTCGCGGACCTCGTCCGCGAACCGTCGCATCGCTTCGGCATCGGCCACATCCACCTGGTGGACGTACGCCGTCCCGTGCGCCGGCCGCAGGCCCGCGATGCCGTCGGCGGTCCTCTTGGCCGCGTCTTCGTCGACATCGGCCACGACGACCCGCGCGCCGTTGGCGGCGAAGCCGTACGCCGTGGCCCGGCCGATGCCGCTGCCGGCTCCGGTGACGACGACGAGCTGGCCGTGGAAGGCGCCGAACTCCCGGGACTCGACCCCGCCCTCCGCGGCCGCGTCCACGAACTCGGTGATCCACTGGCTGAGCAGGCTCGGCCGGGTGCGTTGGACCCAGTGGCCGGTGGCCACCCGGCGGACCCAGGCCCGGTCGGCGAGCCCGGCATGGGCGCTCGCCAGCTCCGTGCTGAGGTACGGGTCCCGGCTGCACACCACGATCTGCACCGGCACCGAGACCCTCGGCGGCGCGGCGGTCCGGTCCGGTCCGAGCATGTTGGCACGGTAGAGGTTCAGCCCATTGAGCATGTCCCGCTCTAGGGTCCGCGCAGGATGGCCGTCCCTCGGCGTGATCCCCTGGCGGCGCAGCACGCTCGCGAACAGCGGGGCCAGCGCGCGCCGCACCGTCAGCTCAGGCAGTCTCGGCAGCTGGATCATGCCGATGTACGACGACATGGCGAACTGCCGGGCGGTAGCGGCCGGATTCTTTCGGGCCATACGGCGCAGCAGCGCGTTCGTGTTGCCGAGGCTGGCCCCTCCCGCCGAGGTGAACGAGGCGATCCGGCCAGCCAGCAGCGGCGAGTTCACCGCCGACCAGCCCTGGATCGCGCCCCAGTCATGCCCCACCAGGTGTACGGGAGCGTCCGGGCTGGTGGCGTCGATGACCGCGCGCAGATCTTCGAGCAGGAGGTCCATCCGGTAGTTCTCGACCCCCTCCGGCGCCGAGGAGGCGCCCGCGCCCCGGACGTCATAGGTCACCACGTGGAACCGCCCGGTCAGGCGTTCGGCGACCTCGTCCCAGACCCCGCCGGTGTCGGGGAATCCGTGCAGCAGCAGCACGGTGGGCCGGCCGGTGTCGCCACGCTCCCGTACCGCAAGCTCGATGTCGCCCGATCCGACCCGGTGCTCCCGCATCCCGCTCACTCCTCCGTACGCCGCTGTAGCGAAGGTACGCCGTCGGGCGCCGCTGTCCAGCGACCTGGCCGCGGGGTGTGCCCGTGGAGTGCCGGTCATGGAGTGGCGGTCGTCAAGGGGCGACGGTGAGGCCGGTGCAGCGGCGCAGGCCGTTCCAGGTCTTGACCGCCGATGTGGCGGCGGGACCGGAGAGCAACCGGGGGAGCCCACCGGAGATCCGGGCGGGCTTCCACTGGGACCGGGTGACCTGCCGGCCCTGCACGGTCAGCTGGAGCACTCCGGATTCGGCGGTCTTGCCGCTGGCCGAGGCGAAGTGGAAGTTGCCGAGGCCGTAGTCGACGTACTTGCCCTTGAGGTAACCGCCACCGAGCAGTACGTGGGCGTGCCCCCCGACGACGATGTCGGCGCCGGCATCGACGAGCTGCCGGGCGAGGTCCCGCTGGCGGGGCAGCGGGCAGGTGCTCAGTTCCTGGCCCCAGTGCAGGTAGACGATGACCGTGTCGGAGTCCTGCCGGGCGTCCCGGACCGCCTTGAGCATGCGGGGGATCACCTTGGCCGAGGCCAGGCCGCCCTGGGCGTCGGTGGCGGTCCAGGGCTGGATGAGATTGTCGTCGAGCACCTGGGTCGCGCCGATGACGGCGAGCCGATTGCCCTTCACGGTCGTCCGGTACGCCTGGTAGGCCTCGTCGGCGTTCTTGCCGATGCCGACCGTGGGGAACCGGGTTTTCTTGATGGCCGCCAGCGAGTCCTTCAGCCCGGGCTTCATGAAGTCCATGCCGTGGTTGTTGGCCATGGTGACCACGTCGACCCCGGACGCCTTGAGCGCGGTGAACGCGGTCGCCGGGGCCCGGAAATGGAACTTCTTGGCCGGAGCGGGCACTCCACGCGTGGTGATCGCCGTCTCCAGGTTCACCATCGCGAAGTCGGCGGCCTTCAGCGTCTTGGCGATGGGGCCCATCGCGGTCGCCGGGTCGGCCGCGAGCATGGAGCGCAGCGACCCCTCGAAGTGGGTGTCCCCCGCGAACGCGATCGTGATCGGCTGCTTGCGGCCACTGGCGGCGGGCTTCTTCCCGCTCTTGCCGCTCTTGGCCCGCGGAGACGACGATGCGCCCGACGTACCGGTATCGCCGTTCGCCGCCGCGTTGCCGCCGCTGCATGACGTGGTGATCAGAGCCGCACTGATCAGCGTGGACACCAGCGCGGTGTTCCGTCGCACCCTGCCTCCCAGATCCGAGTCGCCCTAGGATGCCACGTCAGCGGACGGACTCTCACCATTCGTCCCGATATGCACACCTGATTTATGGAGGCGTTGTAGAACACGAAGTTGGAACTGCTCGGCCGCCGGGTGCCCCCCGTGGTGATCGCGGTCTCCAGGTTGACCACGGCCAGATCGGCGGAGCTCGGTGCATGTGACAGGGAGTCTTGTTGTCGTCGACGGGAATACCGGGCAGGAT
Organism: Streptosporangiaceae bacterium; assembly: GCA_025964695.1. Taxonomy (GTDB): domain Bacteria; phylum Actinomycetota; class Actinomycetes; order Streptosporangiales; family Streptosporangiaceae; genus Actinomadura_E. The sequence goes on from JAOPYK010000140.1 coordinate 68,411, forward strand.
CTCGGCGAGAACACCCCGAACAAGGCTAAAGAGGGGATACGCCGTGGACATCGGGCGCGACACCGGGCTGGACCTCGAGCGGATACGGTCGCAGACACCGGGTTGCAAGGACGTCGTCCACCTCAACAACGCCGGTTCCGCGCTGCCGCCCCAACCCGTCCTGGACACGGTGCTCCGGCATCTCGAGCTCGAGGCCCGGGTCGGCGGTTACGAGGCCGCCGATGCCGCCGCGGACCGGCTCGCGAGGTCGTACGACGTGCTCGCGCGGCTGATCGGCGCCCAGCCGGACGAGATCGCCTACGTCGAGAACGCCACCCGGGCCTGGGACATGGCGTTCTACGCCATCCCGTTCGCCAAGGGCGACCGGATCCTCACCACGACCAGCGAGTACGCGAGCAACGCGCTCGGCTTCCTGCAGGCGGCGGCCCGGCACGGAGCCGTCGTCGAGGTCGTCCCGGACGACGAGCACGGTCAGATCTCGCTGGAGGGGCTGGCCTCGATGCTGGACCGGGGCGGGGTTCGGCTGGTCGCGATCAACCACATCCCCACCCACGACGGCCTCATCAACCCGGTCGCAGAGGTCGGTAAGCTCGCGAAGGCCGCCGGCGCCCTGTACCTGGTCGACGCCTGCCAGTCCATCGGCCAGCTCATCATCGATGTGAACGAGATCGGCTGCGACATGCTCTCCGCCACCGGCCGCAAGTTCCTGCGCGGCCCGCGCGGCACCGGCTTCCTGTACGTGCGGCGTGACGTGCTGGATCTGCTGGATCCCCCCTTCGTCGATCTGCGATCGGCGGACTGGACGGGCCCCGCCTCGTATGAGCTGCGGCCCGACGCACGGCGATTCGAGACCTGGGAACGGTTCGTGGCCGGGCAACTCGGCCAGGCCGCCGCGGCCGCGTACGCACTGGAACTCGGCTTGGAGGCGATCCAGGAGCGGGCGCTCCTGCTGGGCGACGGCCTGCGCGGGGCCCTCCGGGAACTGCCGGGGGTGATGGTGCACGACCGGGGCCTGCGCAAGAGCGGGATCGTGACGTTCAGCCACGAGCGCCTGGAGGCCGAGGAGATCGTGGGGCGGCTGGCGGAGGAGCGGATCAACGTCCGGGTGGCGGAGCAGACCTACCGATATGACGCGGGCATCCGGCCGCGGCACCGGGTTCGCGCCTCGGCGCACTACTACAACACCGAGGGGGAGCTCGACGAAACGCTCCGCGCCCTCACTGGGATCTTCCCCTAAACTCCCCTGGATCCCGCATTGCCACGGCGGGAGACCCCCCAACGTCATAGATGAACAGGTGAGTCCGGTGGACTTCGAAACGCTCCAGACGCAGCAGCGGCTCCTGGTCCGGCAGCGCGTCCGGATGATGGTCAACCAGTACGAAGTGCACACCGAGGGGCCCGGCGGCTCCGAGGGCGAGATGGTCGCCTTCGCCCAGCAGAAGCGGATGGCCTTCAAAGAGCAGGTGACCCTCTACACCGACACGAGCAAGAAGTTCGTCTTCGGCGGCTTCAAGGCCCGCCGGCGCATCGACCTGGCTGCGACCTACGACGTGACCGACCACAACGGTGAGCCGATCGGCAACTTCCGCAAGGACTTCAAGCGCTCGCTGCTCAGCTCCACCTGGCACCTGGAGCAGCCGAACCTCGGGGTGACCACCGGCACCGAGCGCAGCCAGGCCGTCGCTATTTTGCGCCGAGTATGGGATTTCATCCCCTATGTAGAAATTTTGCCGTTCGCCTGGCCGTACCACTTCGACTTCTCCGCCGGAGACCAGGTGGTCTTCTCGGTGGAGAAGAAGTTCGGCATCAGAGACCGGTACGTGATCGACATCAAGGACCAGCGGCTGGACCGGCGCCTGGTCATCGCGCAGGCGGTCGCACTGGACGCGCTGCAGCACCGCTGACCGGCCGGTCCTCATCCGGTCCTCATCCGGTCGCCAACGGTAGTCGGCGGCTCACGCGGATGGGCGGCCTGCTGCAATTCACCGGTAATCCTCAGCTCCAAGTGCGAATATGGCCATTAAGGGGAGATGGTTATAGGGCGGTCAATCCGCCGTCGTGCAATCTTCGAGGATCCGTGATGAGCAGCAGCGATCAGCCGGCCCGGCCTTGTAGCGGCACCGCCGCCGGGGTGCCGTACGTCGCGTTGCCGCCGACCGCGATCGATGTCGAACCGGACGGCCCGACCCGGCTGATCGTCGCCTGGCACGGCTTCGAGCCGCCCCGCTCGGAGGGCTCGTTCGCGGCCGCCGTCCCGATGACCGGGGTACCGGCCTGGCGGGTCTACCTGGGGCTGCCCATGTTCGGCAACCGGCTGCCCGCGGGTGGCATCGGGGAGGTACGCGCTCGCGCCCAGCACGACTACCTGGTGGATCTGTACGGCCCGGTGGCCCAGCAGGCCGCGGCCGAGCTGCCCGCCGCCGTGACGGAGATCCGGGACGACCTGGGCCTGGCGAACATCCCCATCGGGCTGGTCGGCTTCTCGGCCGGAGGCGGGGCGGCGTTGCTCGCCCTCGCCGAGGGGAACATCGAGGTGGCCGCGGCCGCGCTCATCGCTCCGATCGCGGCGCCCGCCCTCGTGCTGGCCGCGATGGAGCGGCGCAGCGGAGGCACCTACACCTGGACGGACGAGTCACGGGCCCTCGCAGCCCGGCTGGACTTCACGAGCCGGGCCAGGGAGGTCGTCGCCCGGGACCCGGCGCTGATGCTCTTCGCGGGCGGCAACGACGACCTGGTCACCGAGTCCGATCTCGCCGGGCTGCGCGACCTGCTGACTGCGGCGGGAGGCACCCGCGTCGAGGCCCTCACGTTCAGCATGGCTCATGCGCTGGCCGCCGAACCCGGGCTGGCCGCGGAGCCGCCGATCGCCGAGGCCGTCAGCGTCGACGCCGCCCTCACCGGCTGGTTCCGGGACCGGTTCGGGGTGAAGCCGCATGAGACGCCGCCGACGGTGCCGTTCAGCCAGACCCCGGCGTACGACCCCCGGCCCAGATTGCGGGCCGGAAGCTGGACCACCGCCGCCCCCACGCTGAGTTCGCGCTGACGGGCGTCAGAGCCAGCCCTGTGCCTCGGCGTACCGTACCGCCTCGATCCGGTTGCGGGCCCCGACTTTCTGGATGCAGCGCCTGGAGCGTGACGTCGGCGTCGAGCGTCCGCAGGAGGGCGGTGCCGCCGTGGATCTCGACGGCCTGGCCGGCGCCGATGGTGAGATCGAGAGCGTTGATCTCCTGTACGGCACCGTAGCTCTTGGAGACCTGGGTGAGGGTGATCGCGTTCATGTCCCTAACGGTAGAAATCCCAGGTCAGCCGGTTAGTGCGTGGTGTCGTGGGCTGGGCATGACGGATGTCATGGGCGATCTGCCGCATTGGTCATCAGCCTTGCGTACGGTCGTCGTACGCCAAAGCGGCCAGCTGGTCACAAGAATGTGACCCTATGGTCACAGTGCGAGGTGGTCGGCGTATGGGTATGGCTCTGACTGTCTTTACGTGCTACCAAGAGATGTAAAGCCGGTTGGTGGTGCCAACCCGCCCCCGCAAGGCGACCGCCGGTCCAAGGGAGGATCCCCCGTGAGCTCGTACGACCGTTATGCGACCCCGGTGTCGCAGGACACCTGGAACGTACCGATGTCGGGCGACGCCCGCTTCACCTGGGAGTACGACGGCGGCCGCGACCGGCTACTGTCGCTGTACCAGAAGGGCAAGGACAAGCAGTGGGACGCGCAGTTGCGCATCGACTGGGACGTCGAGGTCGACCCGGTCAACGTCGCCGGTCTGCCCGACGAGTTCAACCCGCTCTTCGGCTCCGGCATCTGGAACAAGATGAACCAGAAGGAGCGGGACGAGTTCGGCCGGCACCAGGGCTCATGGCTGTTCAGCCAGTTCCTGCACGGTGAGCAGGGAGCGCTGAACGTCTCGGCCCGGATCGTCCAGTCGGTGCCCGATCTGGATTCGAAGTTCTACGCGGCCACCCAGACGATGGACGAGGCGCGGCACGTGGAGTTGTACGCCAAGTTCGTGGACGAGAAGATCGGGCTGTACTACCCGGTCAACCAGGATCTGGCCAAGCTGCTCGCGGAGTCGCTCTCCGACAGCAGATGGGACCTCCCGTACCTCGGCATGCAGGTGCTCATCGAGGGCCTGGCCCTGGCGGCGTTCGGACTCTACCGCGACATGGCCACGAACCCGCTGGTCAAGCAGCTGCTGGCCTACGTCATGCAGGACGAGGCGCGGCATGTGGCCTTCGGCCGGCTGGCGCTCAAGGACTACTACGCGGAGCTGACCGAGAAGGAGCGGGCCGAGCGCGAGGAGTTCGTCGTCGAGGGCTGTTACCTCATGCGCGACCGGTTCAAGGGCCGGGAGGTCTTCGAGCAGCTGAACATGCCGGTCCAGGAGTGCATGAAGTACGTCGACAACTCCGACATGTTCACCCTCTACCAGTCGTTGCTGTTCAGCCGCATCGTGCCGTGCGTACGCGACATCGGGCTGTGGGGCGACAAGGTGCAGGCCGCTTACGCGGACATGGGAGTGCTCGACAACGCCAAGGCCGATCTGGTCGCCCTCATGCGGCAGGACGAGGAGATCGCCGAGCGCTACGACGAGGAGAAGGCCGAGCGGGAGCTGACCGTCCGCCAGGCCGAGGTGAACGAGGCCATCGCGCTCGGCGCCGAGTAGGGCTCTGACCCGCGAACCTCCCGATGGTGCAGATCCCGGCGACGCCACCCGGCGGCGCCGGGATCTTCGCGTTCGGAAGGTGGCCAGGCCTCACGGGGTGAGCCGGGGCTTTCGCCGACGTACGAGCACCAGGGCGGCCACCAGCAGCGCTCCGGCTCCGGCGGTGCTGGACCAGAAGAAACGGTTGAAGGCCAGGGCGGTCAGCTGATCCTTGAAACCCGCCGTGGCCGGTGCCTGCAACCGGTCCGAGTGGGTGGCGCAGACGATCGGCCGCTTGCCGGCCTTGGTGGAGGCGCAGGCGACGGCCGCCAGCCGCTGAAGTCGCCCGGGCAGCCGCCCCACTTGGACGGTGACGCTGAACTGGTCGGTCTTACCGGTCGGCAGCGCGCTCTTCCAGGTGATCCGGCCCTCGGAGACGGTGCCCTTGGGAGTCGACGAGACGAGCTTGAGGCCGGGCACCAGGGTCTGCGTGAGGAGCAGGTCGGGCGTCTTCTCCTGCCCGGTGTTACTGACGTTGGTGATGTAGGTGAGCCGGTCGCCCGGTCGTACGGTGCTGTGCCCGTCGTCGATTCCGATGCGCAACGCGAACGACTGCTTCGGCTTGAGCGGGTGCGCGTGTGCCGTGACCGCCCCTAAGGGCAGCGTGGCGAGTGTGAGGGCCATCGTCGTACGGACGTGACGATCGCGCGGACGAGAGCGGCGCATGCCTGGTTTCCGCACACGGGCAATTCGAAAGGTCATGGATTAATACCCTTTAGATCGAGATATTTCTGCTGCCATGCGCGTTGATAAGCGGGACGTCGCACAGGTGAGAGGTGATCGTAAAGCCTCGGAGCTCGCCTGGCCTGGTCCGGCTCGCCCGGGAGCCGGGATGATCACGGGCCGTTTTATTCAATCACTCAGAGTGCGAAACGTGATCTACCAGTGGTCTCATCCACTGATTCAATGGCAGGCCCTTCGAGGCCGGTTACCACCCGGACTGTCCGAGCAGAAAATGGTGCACCCCCGAAAAGGCGGCGTTTCCGTGCGTTGCCGGGCACGGCATCGTGCACAAGGTGATTACTGCATTCTTCAATTCACCACACGCGGTGCCCCGGTGTACTACCGTCCGAGTTCGGTCGAGCGGCTGATGGCACGGCACGTGCTCATCGGTGGTCGGCCGCGGGAGACAGGACAAAGAAGTGAATCCGGGGGGATAGAGGGTGAATCGCTCTACCAGCACTTTGCTGAGAGCCATGGTGTGCGCGCCCGTGGCGGCGCTGTCCGTACTGGCGGCCGCGGCCGCCCAGGCGAGTGCTCATGAGGGGCCCGTGGACCCCGTCAACGGAGCGCTCGGCCAGGGCGCCGGGCCGGGCACGGCCGTGGGGAAGGTCGTCCGGCGGCCCGCCATCACGCCATGCGGCTCGGCCGGACGGCCGGGGGCGGCCATCGGCGAGCGGCCGCATGGCCTCTCGGACCGACTCGGTCACGTCGCCGATCTACTCCGCGGCGGTCCCGCGGGAAGCCGGCCCGCAGGAGGGCTCGACCGGGTGACGGGCGACGCCGCGTGCAGGCTGCCGATGAACCCGGGGGCGGTGCCGGCCGAGCCGCTCAGAGTGGCGGGCACCATGAAGGACGCGCTGCCGGCCGGTCTCGGCGACACGGAACTACCGGGCCCGCTCGCCGGCGGCTCGCCCCAGACCGGCGGACCGAGTGCCGTGTCCGGCGGACCGAGCGGCATGTTCGGCGGGCTGCCCGGGCTGGGCGGCGCCATGCCGGGCACCACGCTGCGCAGGCTGCCGATGACGCCCGCGCTGGGCTGACGCCCGGCACCTTCCAGTAGGGGTGCGCACCGCCCACGGGCGGTGCGCACCCCTGCGGGGTTGAGAGCTGCTTTCACGTTTCCCGTGAAACGATCTCGGTAAAAATCGATCTTCGAAATAGCGCACGGCATGTAATTGCTCAGTGTCAGGGCGTCGAAATATGCGGTGAGAAACCCCACACAGGCCCCTGTGGGTGCGGGTTTGCTCGTAGGGCAACGTACGGTCAAGAACTTGTGCGCGGCCTTTACTCAGGCTGAATCGGCAAGCCCTTGGGCCGCGCCACCCGGACGGCCGTCCCCGCCGAACTGCGGGCGCGTATCTCAGGGCCTCCGGGAACTTCCTGTCCCCGATCAAAGGATTCTCTGTGGGTAGCTCTGCCAAGCACGGCTCCAAAACCACCCCCCGGCTACGCGGCATCATGATCGCGTCCACCCTGGCCATCACCGTGATCGCCACCACCGCCTGGGCCCTGGTCTCGACAGGTGGCTCGACGGCCCGCTCCACCGCGGCCGGGGCCGAACTCACAGGCCGCACCCCCGGCCGGGCCGCTCGAGACAGCGTGCGCACCCCCCTTCCCGACCCCTCGGCCGCCGGGACCGCCTCAGCGGCGCCCGAACCGGTGAGCAAGGGGGCCAGGCCCGCGCGAAAAGTGTCGCGGAAGGCAAGACACCGGCTCCGGGTGCTGAGCTCCGGTGTCTGCCAGGCCTCCTACTACGGCGGCTCGCAGGCCACCGCCAGTGGCGAGCCCTTCAACCCGAACGCGCTTACCGCGGCGCACAAGACCCTGCCGATGGATTCCCGGGTCAGGGTCACCAACGAGGCCACCGGACGGTCCGTAATCGTGCGGATCAACGACAGAGGCCCTTATGTGGGAGGTCGCTGCCTCGACCTGTCCACCGCGGCGATGAAAGCCGTCGGCGGTGTCGGCTCCGGTGTGATCACCGCGAAGTACCAGGTCCTCGCCAGGGCCTGACTCCCGTACGAACCCGCGCGGCGGGCGCCGGGCGGAGCCGTGCCCGGCGCCCGCTCCGCCGCACCCGGCCTCACGAGGAACGGGCCGCGTAATAGACGGCGGCCATGTCCTGCTCTCCATGGCCTAGCCGGACCGTCTTCTGCAACTGTTCGCGTACGGCCTCGGCCACGAGCAGCGAGAGGTCGGCCGCACGGGCCGCCTCGGTGACCAGGGCGGCGTCCTTCGCGGCGGTCTCCGCCTTGAAACTGGGGGTGAAGTCGCGGGAAAGGATCAGCGCCGCCTTGGCATGGGCGTAAGCGACATCGAGCGGACCGCCGGCGATCGCCTCCAGGAACAGCCGGGGATCGAGGTCGAAGGCCTCGGCCAGCGCGATGATCTCGCCGAGCGAGGCGGTCAGCGCCAGCACCCAGTCGTTCACCACGAGCTTGAGCCGGGAGGCCTCCGTGGTCTCGCCGACCCAGATCGTACGGCTCCCGATGGCGTCGAAGACCGGCTGGACCGCCTCGCGGGAGGCGGTCGGACCCGCGGCGAGGACGGTCAGCTCACCTTTCTCCGCCGGTTGCCGGGTGCCGAGCACGGGAGCGTCGAAAAACGGGACCTCATGCCGCCGGGCCAGTTCCGCCAGGGCGTCCGCGGCGGCGGCCCCTACCGTGCTCGTCTGCACCCAGACGGCGTTCTCCTCCATGGCGGGCAGCACCCCGGCCATCACCTCTTCGACGGCGTGGCCGTCGTACAGAATGGTCAACACGATCTGAGCCCCCGCCGCGGCCTCACCGGGCTCATCGCACACCATGGCGCCGTCCGCCGCCAGCGGCTCGGCTTTCGGACGCGTACGGTCCCAGACGCGTACGGCCATCCCGGCCCGCAGCAGATTGCGGGCCATCGCGGCGCCCATGATCCCTGTACCGAGTACGGCGACGGTCGGTTCGGTCATGTCAGCTCTCCTCTGGTTCTCCCCAGTGTGGGTCGCGCCCTGTTTTACCCACTGGGCCAGGGAACAAGTTGACGGAGTCCCGCGTCTTATGTAGACGGGTGTGCCCACGGGGGCGCACACCCTTCAGCCTCAGGTCAGCCTCAGGTCAGCCCCAAGGGAGGGATCCGATCCGATCCGATCCGATCCGATCCGAGACTAGGGTCAGGGTCAGGTCGGCAGGTCCCGGGTGAAGCGGTCTGCAGCCCGGTGCATGAGAGGCACGACCCGCCGCACGACCTCCGGCGTCATCCGGCCGGACGGCCCGGACACCGAGAACGCCGCGCGCGTCGGTGAGCCCGTCAGCGGTACGGCCACGCAGCGCACGCCGAGCTCCTGTTCCTCGTCGTCGAGCGCGTAGCCCTGCTCCCGGATCTTGACCAGCTCGGCCATCAGGGCCTCGGGGTCGGTGAACGTTCGCGGGGTGTGCGCGGGCATGCCGGTCCGTGCCACGATCGATCGGACGGTCTCGCCCGGCAGCTGGGCGAGCAGGGCCTTGCCCACCCCCGTGCAATGCGGCTGCACCCGCCGGCCGACCTCGGTGAACATCCGCATCGAGTGCCGGGACGGTACCTGCGCGACGTACACCACCTCGTCGCCCTCCAGTACCGCCATGTTGGCGGTCTCGCCGACCTCGTCCACCAGCCCGGCGAGCACGGGCCGCGCCCATGTCCCCAGCAGCCGGCTGGCGCCGTCGCCCAGCCGGATCAGCCTCGGCCCGAGGGCGTAGCGCTTGGAGGGCTCCTGACGCACGTAGCCGCGGTTAACGAGGGTGCGCATGAGCCGGTAGATCGTCGGCATCGGCAGACCCGACACCTCGGTCAGTTCGGAGAGCGTCATCTCACCGCCCGCGTCGGCCAGGTGCTCCAGCAGCTCGAAGGCGCGCTCCAGTGAACGTACGGCCTCGGCCACTCCGGCTCCCCCTCGCTAAGTCATGACTGATCGCGATTCTACGGAGTGTGGTTTTCGCGTTGTGAAAGCCCCTGCGATTTGACCCGTACACGTTACTGAGTGCGACCAAAGGGAAATACTCACCAGGCCGGACGCCGGCCACCGGTCCTGCGTCGCCCCCCAGGCACACCGGCTGAGTGACGGCTGAGCGATCGAAGGGATGCAGACGGTGCGGATGGGGGGGATTCGGCGGCCGGCGGCGAAAGCGGCGATCGGAGCCGTGACGGCCGGCCTGGTCGGTGGTGCGCTCACGACCGGCGCCGCGGCCGCAGCGACGATCCGGTTGAAGACGTCGATCGCGCCGGTGCTGCAGTCGTCCGCCGAAGGCATCCGCTTCGCGGCGTACACCGTCACCGTCCGGTCGGCCGGCGGTACGGCACGGGACACCCGGTTGGCGGTCACCACCCAACTGCCCGCCCAGTGGTCCATCTTCCCCGCGAACTGCCAGGCCGTGCAGGGCCAGGGCACCGAGGGCGGGCTCTCGCGTGGCCAGGCGACGCCCGACAGGGCCGCTCGCCTGGTCTGTGCCCTCGGAGAGGTGACCGGGCGGGCCAAGGTGGCGATGACGTTGCAGCTACCGGCTGGGGCCCGGGTCCCCGGTGGGCTCGGCATCCAGGCCGTCGCCAGCGCCGCGAACGCGGCCGGGCGGAGCACGGCGAGTGCTGCGGTTCCGCTCCGGCCCCTGGCCACCTTCGCGTCGGCGCCCGAGGGCGCCACGCCTTCGGTGGCAGCGGGGGGACCGGCAGCCGGCCCGGGCGCGACGCCGGGAAGGACCACTCAGGCCGCCGCCGCCCAGCAGCGAACACCGGCCGCTTCCGAGGTGCGTCCGCAGGCCAGGTCACGCGAGGCGCCGTTCTCCCGGTCCGCGTCGGCGCAGGCGCTTCTGCCGGCCCAGCGGCCCCTGGTGCCGCCGCTGGTCCCGCTGAAGCCCTCGGAGCTGAGCGCGCCCGCCGCACCGACCGGCCCCTGGCTGCCCACCATGAACCCGAAGGCTCCGGTGCGGCTGCCGAAGACCCCGCACGCGCCGTCCGTGTCGTCGCCGGTCACCCCCGCCTTGGCCGTGCCGCAACTCCCGGCCGTGCCGCAGGATGACGGCACCCAGACGCCGGACGACACCTCTCCGATGTCACTGACCACTGTGCCGCAGGTACCGGACGGGCAGTGTTCGTGGGCGAGAGCGCTCGCGGTGGTGGTGGTCGCCGAGGCCGCAGTGCTGTGGCTCGCGGCCAGCCTCGGGCTCTGGCGACGCCGGCTGCTGGTGGGGCAGGCGGTCGGCAACGGCGTCCGCAACGCCCGGCTGCTGCGGCCCGCCGCCGCCCTGCTGCGCCGAGCGCCCCTGCTGCGTGCGCGGGTGACCGGCCGCGCGGCCATTGTCTGCAGGCGGTTACGCTTACGCCGGTGAGTGAGCTGTTGTCACGGCCGTGACAACAGCCTCTGCCGGAAATGTGTGGTCCGGGTGGAGCCCGGCTTCGCTACCATCCGGTAGGTTCCCGTTGCACGATCATCGCCGCATGGCCGGTCGGCGTAGAACGCCGTCCGGGTTTCGGTCGTTCCCCGCAGCTGTGCTCGAATGTCGCCGACGCCTCCGCCCGCCTTGGTCGTCGGTGGCCTTTCCCCCTGGAGTTAGGCGTTATGGCACTGGGTTCTCTGCTCCCCGAACTCGTCGAGGGACCGGCGCGCTCGCCTCTTATCGGGCTGCTGGCGAAGTGGGCGGCGGAGAAGCCGGACGCACCCGCTTTCACCTTCGTGGACTACTCGGCGAACCCCAAGGGCCTCAAGATCACGATTGACTGGACGGAGGCGTACCGGCGGGCACGGGCCATGGCGGTCAGGCTTCGTCAGACCGCCGAGCCCGGCGATCGGGTGGCGCTGCTGCTGCCGCAGAGCCTCGAGTACATGATGGCCATGCTCGGCGCGATGTACTCCCACGTCATCGCCGTACCGTTGTTCTCGCCGGACCTGCCCGGCCACGCGGACCGGCTCATCCGGGCATACGCCGACGCCGCGCCGACGGTGATCGTCACTGTCGAGAGCGCCCTGCCGTACGTGCAGAAGTTCCTGGACGACCACGACGTACCGCAGCCCAAGGAGGTCATCCTCGCCGAGTCGGTCGACTCCGCGCTGGCCGCCGACTGGGTGGACGAGCCCATCGACCTGGACGAGGTCGCGTACCTGCAGTACACCTCGGGCTCCACCCGCGCGCCGGCCGGGGTGGAGATCACGCACGGCAATGTCAACGCCAACGCCAGGCAGCTGTGGGGCGGCTTCACCGGCACGCCCGGACGCTCGATGCTGGTGAGCTGGCTGCCCCTTTTCCATGACATGGGTCTGATCGCGACGATGGCGCTGCCCCTGGTGTACGGCAACCACGCGGTCTACACCGCGCCGCTGTCTTTCGTGATGAACCCGCTGCGCTGGCTGCAGCTGATCTCCGAGTACGAGGACGTCTACACTGCGGCCCCTAACTTCGCCTACGAGTACGTCACCGAGCGGGCCACCGACGCCAACAAGGCCGGGCTGGACCTGAGCAGGCTCCGGGGCTGCCTCAACGGCGCCGAGCCCATCCGGCCGGCCACGCTCAAGAATTTCTACGAGACCTTCGCCTCGGCCGGGCTGAGGGAGTACACCCAGGGTCCCGGCTACGGGCTGGCCGAGGCGACGGTGTTCGTCACCGCCGACTGCCACGACGTCCCGCCGACGATCCTGTCGGTCGACCGCGCGGCGCTGATGCGGGGCACGATGCAGGTGGTCGAGGCCGAATCCGAGCGGTCCAACGAGCTGGTCGGCTGTGGCGCCCCGGTGGGCCAGTTCGTCGCCATCGTCGACCCGGAGACCTGCGTCGAGCAGCCCGACGACCAGGTCGGCGAGATCTGGGTGCACGGCCCCAACGTCGCCCCCGGCTACTGGAAGAACTCCGAGCGGAGCCAGGACGTCTTCGGCGGGATGCTCGCAGACCCCGCGGAAGGCGTGCCCGAAGGGCCCTGGATGCGCACCGGTGACTTCGGCGTGATCCATGACGGGGCCTTGTTCGTCACCGGCCGGATCAAGGACCTGATCATCGTCGACGGGCGTAACCACTACCCGCAGGATCTCGAGGTCACCGCGCAGGAGGCGCACCCGGCGATCCGGCCCGACCACGTGGCGGCCTTTCCGGTCCCGGGCCGCGAGACCGAGCAGCTCGTGATCGTCGCTGAGCGTAACCGGCGGGTCCCGCTGGCCCAGCTCGATCTGGCCGAGGTCGAGGAAAGGGTGCGCGCGGCCGTCAACCTCGAGCACGAGATGCGCGTCCATGACTTTGTATTGATCGAACCCGGAGGGATCTCCAAGACCTCCAGCGGCAAGATCGCACGGGCCGCGACCCGCCAGCGCCATCTCGCCGGGGAACTCCCGACGACCGGGGCCCGGCTGTCGGCGCGAGGGTAGGGCAACGCTTCACCGGAGGGGAGGGCCATGTTCGCAGGTCTCGGACGTCTCATTCATCGACGGCGCTGGACCTTCCTCACCCTCATCGTGGTGCTCACCATCGGCTCGGGCGTCTGGGGCATCGGGGTGCTCAGCAAGTTCAAGCAGGGTGGCTTCGAGGACCCGCACGCCTCCTCCACCTTCGTCGCCAAGCTGTCGGTGACCTACTTCGGCAGTACCAACCCCGACGTCCTGGCGCTCTACACCAGCGACGACCGCACGGTCGACGATCCGCAGTACATGCGGGACGTGCTCACGACGGTCGCGCGGCTGCCCAAGAACAAGGTCGCCGAGGTCACCAGCTACTGGAACGCGCCCGGCGACCTGAACTCGTTCGTCTCCCAGGACCGGCGGTCCACCTTCGTGGCCCTGCGCATGGCCGGGGACGACGTCGCCAAGCCGCAGAACTATCTGGACATCAAGAACCAGCTGGCCGCACCCGATCTGCACCTGAAGATCGCGGGCAACATGCCGCTGGGCCTGGAGTTCAGCACCCAGATGGTCAAGGACATCGTCAGGGCCGAAGTCATCTCGATGCCGGTCCTGCTGCTTTTGACGATCATCATCTTCGGCGCGGTCATCGCCGCCGGGCTGCCCATCGTCGTGGCGATGTTCTCCGTCGTCAGCGGCCTCGCCGTGCTCCGCGTGATCACCGTGTTCACGGACGTCACCAGCACGGCGCTCGAAGTCGTGACGATGATGGCCGTCGGGCTGGCCATCGACTATTCACTGTTCATCGTGACCCGGTTTCGGGAGGAACTCGAGGCCGGCCGGGACCGGCAGACCGCGCTGGCCAACACCATGGCCACCGCCGGGCGCACGATCGTGTTCTCCGGGGTCACGGTCACCACCGCGCTGGCCGGGCTGCTGCTGTTCCCGCAGATGTTCCTGCGGTCCATCGGGCTCGCCGGTATGGCGACGGTCATGGTGGCGGTGGTCGGCGCGACGTTCGTACTGCCGACCGTGCTGGCCATCTTCGGTCACCGGATCGAGTGGTTGCGGGTGCCTTGGCGTAAGCCCGGGCGGCGGGGCAAAAGGGCCGACAGCGGCTTCTGGTTCCGGTTGGGGCACAGCGTCATGCGCCGCCCGACGCCCTACTTCCTCGGTGTCATGGTCATCCTGGGTGTGCTGTTCCAGCCGTTCCTGCACGCGCAGTTCGGCAGCATCGACACCCGGGTACTGCCCAAGACCAGCCAGACCCGGCAGGTGGTCGAGGAGGTCAAGCGCGAGTTCCCGGACGGCAACCTGGAACCGATCGACGTCGTCGTCTGGGGCGACATCATCCCCAAGCGCTGGAAGCCGTCCAAGAAGAGCGACAACATCCCCGGCTACCTCCAGGACTTCAGGCAGCGGCTGGCCGCGTTGCCGGATGTCAGGGAGGCGAAGTTCAGCGGCTACTCCGGAGACTACGGAGCGGTCCGGATCTCGGTCACGCACAAGCTGGATCCGATGGGTCATCAGGCACAGAACCTGGTCGAGACGATCCGGGGAATGAGCGTCGCACCGCAGCACGGCATGACCCTGCACATCGAGGTCGGCGGCAGCACCGCGGCCCAGCTGGACCTCATGTCCAGCCTGATGCGCACCCTGCCGTGGATGGCGTGCTTCGTCGGGGTGATGACCTTCCTCCTGCTCTTCGCCGCGTTCGGCTCCATCGTGCTGCCGCTCAAGGCCATCGTGATGAACTGTCTCTCAATCGGGGCGTCGTTCGGTGCCATCGTGTGGGGCTTCCAGGACGGTCATCTGGCCGGCCTGCTCGACTTCACTCCGACCGGCTCCGTCGAGGCCACCAGCATGGTCTTCATCCTCGCCATGGTCTTCGGGCTGTCCATGGACTACGAGGTCTTCCTGCTCAGCCGGATCCGTGAGGAGTGGGACCGCACCCACGACAACCGGGCGTCGGTGGCGGTCGGCATGCAGAGGACCGGCGGCATCATCACCAGCGCCGCCGTGCTGTTCCTGGTCGTCATCGCGGCGTTCTCAATGGCCGGTCTCACCATCATGAAGCTGATCGGCGTCGGCCTGTTCGTCGCGGTCCTGGTGGACGCGTCGCTGGTGCGGTCGCTGCTGGTACCCGCCACCATGCGGTTCCTGGGCGATGCCAACTGGTGGCTGCCCGGTCCGCTGGCCAGGTTGCACAGCCACATGGACCTGCGCGAAGTCGACGAGATCCCGGACGAACCCGGCTACGCACCCGCACCCGCACCCGCTCCTGCACCTGCTCCCGCACCTGCGCCGGTCAGGGCGCAGCACCGCGCTCCCCGGGCCCGTGACGAGCGGTTGACCGTGGTCGGTTCGCCGGAGGCCGGTTACCGCTGGGCCGCCGAGCACAACGGCCGTTCAGCTCATCAACTCCCCACCGGGCCGCCGTCGTATACGGCGCCCCGGGATTCCGCACCACCCGCCGCCCGGCCTCGTGCCGGTCGGCACGCATCCCCGCCACCATCCCCGCCACCATCCGCGCCCGCAAGGCTTCAATCTCGCAACGGGTCTGGCGCTCCCGGTCATACACGCGAGATCATTCCCAACCCGGTCGGACCCGGGTGGCACTGGAAGACAGCGGAGGACGACCATGCCAAGTAGTTCACCCAGGCGGGGCCTGAGGCGGACGGGGGCGATCGTTTCGGCAGCGGCACTCACCGCGGGCCTGGCCCCCATCGGCACCGCGCAGGCCGCGGTGACCTTCAAGGCGGCCGACGACGGGGCCAAGATCACCGGCTACAAGTGGTATGGCAAGTCCGAGTTCGACTTCACCGTCAAGTCGCCGGCCCTCGGTGGCGCGTCGCAGAAGGTCAGGGTGCTGGTACCGAAGACCTGGAGCTTCACGGCCAAGCGCACCTGGCCCACCCTGTACGCCTACCACGGCGGCCGGGACGGCTACGTGTCCTGGACCCGCAGCACCGACATCGAGGCCTACGCGGCGAAGTATGACGTCATGGTCGCGATGCCGGAGGGCTCCAACGGGTCGTACACCGACTGGTGGAACGGCGGCAAGGGCGGCAGCCCGAAGTGGGAGACGTTCCACACCATGGAAGTCCGCCAGCTGCTCGAGCGCAACTACCACTCCGGCGGCCTCCGCGCGGCGATGGGCAACTCCTCCGGTGGTGGCGGGGCCATCACCTATGCCGCACGGCACCCCGGCATGTTCAAGTACGCCGCGTCCTTCAGCGGTGTGCTGTCCATGCGCTCGCCCGGCATTCCCGCGCTGCTGATGTACACCAACATCAGCGCGTCCAACCCGTTCGACATCTGGGGCTACCCGGAACTGGACGACGCCAACTGGGCGGCCCACGACCCGTACGCCCTCGCGGCCAAGCTGAAGGGCACCAAGCTCTTCTTCTCGTCCGGCACCACGGGCCAGCCGGGGCCCGGGGACGATCCCAACCTGGCCCCCTGGGACATCGGCCTGCTCAGCGAGAGGGCCGTCGGCCAGACCGCCATCGAGTTCCGTGACCGGCTCAACGCGCTGAAGATCCCGTATACGTCGCACATCTACGGCAACGGCCGGCACGCCTGGCCGGCCTGGATCCGCGAGTTCCACTCCCAGTGGACGAGCATCATGGCGGCTCTCGGCGCGAAGAAGTTCTGACCGCCACTCGATGATCGTGTGGTCGGCGTGATCGTGCGGGCGATGACGCCTCGGCCACACGATCACGCTTGCCGGGGGGCGGGGTCCTGTGGTCAGAGGGTGCTGAGGATGTCGCAGGCGGCCCCGACGCCGTCCTCGGCGGACAGACGCTCACCGAGCCCGGTGGCGGCGGAGCGCATGCGCTCGGAGCCTGTCGCCTGCTCGAGCGCGGCCGACAGACGGCCTGCGGTGAGCCCTTTGATCGGGAGGGGCCGGGGGCCCGCGCCCAGTGCGGCCACCCGCTCACCCCAGTAGGGCTGGTCGCCGAAGAACGGGCAGACGATCGTGGGTACCCCGGCGCGCAGTCCCGCGGCCGTGGTGCCGGCGCCGCCGTGGTGGACCACCGCGGCCATCCGGGGGAACAGCCAGGCGTGGGGTACGTCGTTGACCACGAGGATGTCGTCGTCGTGCGGTGCCCGCGCCGGGTCCCCGGAGACGATTCCGCGGACGCCGGCCCGCCGCAGTGCAGCGCGTACGACCGAGTCGGTCCGGGTGGGATCCGCGGGCACCATGCTGCCGAAGCCGACGTAGACCGGCGGCGGGCCGGCCGCCAGGAATTCCGCGAGCTCCGGCGGCGGGGTCCAGCCCGCAGCGGCGTCGACGAACCAGTAGCCGGTCGTGTGGACATAGGAGGGCCAGTCCGCGGGCCGGGGCACCACGGCCTCGCTGAAGCAGCACAGCACCGGCCGCCGGTCACGGCGGGCCCGGTGCATCGGCCCGCGCAACGGCAGCTTCGCCAGGCCGAGGGACCGCTGCCGCCACGGGTTGATGAAGGGGCGCAGGAGCTGCCAGGCCACCTGGTCGACCGCCTGGAAGCTCAGCCGGTTGCCGGCCGGCCCCAGCAGCCGCCCCTGCGGCAGCAGCGGGTGCGGGAACGCCCCGGTCGGCTGGCTCGGCTGAAAGTGGATCAGCGCCCGGGGGATGTCCAGGTGTTCACCGACGTGCTCTCCGAAGAAGCCGATCGTCGGGGCCAGCAGCAGCTCGGCGTCCTGGCCGGCGGCCAGCGCCTCGGACAGCAGCCGGTCCGCCATCGGCCCGATGACCCGCTTGAAGTTGCGGATGAACTTGACCGGGTCACGGCCGCCGGCCAGCCACTCCTGCCCCTCCTCCGAGGTGAGGATCTCGGTGGGGTCCGCGGTCAGCGCGGCGAACTCGAGGCCGGCCGCGGTCACCATAGGTTCATAGCGGGCGCTGGCGACCAGCCGTACCTTGTCTCCCCGCGCGGTGAGCCCCTGCCCGAGCGCCACACACGGCTGGATGTCACCGCGTGAACCGGCCGCGATGATCACGATCAGCCGGCTCATCGTCTGCCTCCGGACGTGGAACGGCCACCGCCGCTCGGGCCGGGGACCTGGCCCCGCCGGGCGGCGGTGTGCCTGAACGGGTCGTACGGGTCATCGTACGGGTCAGGGTCGGCCCGCCGGGGTGGTTGCGCGGACGTCCTGGGCGGCTGGGGAGGCGGCTGGAGAGGCGGCTGGGGCGGCGGCGGCGGCCATGGCGGGGGCTGGGACCGGCCGGCCCCGGCGGTGACCGGCTCCGGGTGGAAGGCCGGGACGGCGACCGCGGCCGTGGCGGAGGAGAGCCGCTGGGCGTTCTGCTTACGATGCCGCGCGACCTTCTCCCGGCCCGGCATCGTCATCACCGCGATCAGCCCGCCGACCAGCACGATCGCCGCACCGATGGGCAACCCCACCGCGGCGCCCTGCCGGAAGGCCTCGCCGTCCGCCACGCCGGTGTGCTTGGCGGAGTTCTGGATCGACAGGATGAAGGCCCCGAGCACGGCGATGCCCAGCCCACCGGACATCTCCCGGCCCACGTTGAGGATGCCGCTGGCCACGCCCGACCGCTCTTCGGGCACCGACTTGAGCACGTACATCGCGAGGGGCATTCCCATCGCCGATCCCGCGCCAAGGAGCAGTACCCCGGGCATGAGGTCGATGACGGTGTCGCCCTGGTGCAGGAGACCGAACAGGAACATGCCGACGGCTATCAACACCATCCCGCCGCCGATGGTGAGCCGGGGCCCGATCTTGCCGGCCACCCAGAACGACAGCGGGGTCAGCGCGCCGATGGTGATGGCGGGCGGGAGCAGGACCAGGGCCTTCTGGGTGTCACTGAAGCCCAGCACCTTCTGCATGAACGTGGTACCGAAGTACATCACCCCGTTGAAGCCGAGGCCCATCAGGATCTGGGAGATGAGGGCGCCGCTGAAGATCTTGTTCCGGAAGAACGAGGTGTCGAAGATCGGGTCGGGTGCCCACCGCTCGACCATGACCAGCGACAGCAGCGCGATCGCGGCCAGCGCGAAGACGCTGATGACGGCCGGATCGGTCCAGCCGAGCCGGGGCCCCTCGGTCAGCGCGTAGGTGAGGGTGAAGAGCGTCGTGGCCGAAGTGAGCACGCCGGGCAGGTCGACGCGCGGCGCGGCGGTGTCGTGGGCGCCGTTGAGCACCAGCAGGGCCATCAGGATGACCAGCACGCCGGGTGCCACGTTGACGAAGAAGATGCCCTGCCAGCCCCACAGGCTCTTGATGATCGCGCCGATGGCAGGGCCCAGCGCCGCCGCGGCGGCGGACGTCCCCACCCACACGATCATGCCGAGGGACTTCTGCTTGTCCGTGCGGCCCACGGTGACGGCGACCATCGTGGCGGGCAGGGCCAGAGCCGCGCCGGCGCCCTGGAGCAGCCGGGCTGCGGTGAGCACCCCGATATCGCCCGAGAATCCGGCCATCAGTGAGGCGGCGGTGAAGACCAGCATGCCGATGGTGAAGATGATGCGCTGCCCGTAGACGTCGACCAGCCGGCCACCCGGGATCATCAGGCAGGAGAAGATCAGAATGTAACCGGTGACCACCCACTCGAGCGTCGACTCGGTGGTGTGGAGGTCGACCTGGATGGCCTCCTTGACAATGATCACCACGGTGTTGTCCATGGTGATCATGAAGGCGCTGATGGCCACCACGATGAGGGTGAGCGCGAACCGGTCGCGTTTGGGCTCGTTCATGGCGTGCGAGCCTCACCGCGCACGGGCAGCAAGAGGCGCACCGCCAGCTTCACGAAGTCCCCTCCTCACCCGAACGCACAGCCTAACCGGTAGCATCCTGCGCAAACCCCGGACTTCTGCGCACCAACCCACCGACCGTCCCATCAGGCCACAATCGGACGTACAGCGTCTTGTCATTGACGTGACAAGGAACTCCTGAGAAAAGTGGTTCTGATGCGCATCATGATGAAGTCAAAATAGGACAAGGTGGGTCCTCCGCTTCGAACGATCCGATCCGGGGTTCATTGGGGGAACCACACTCATGCAGTCGAACGATCGTTCCGGAGTTGCGCAGGGCGAGTCGCCGGCGGTCACCGAAGATTCGGTCCGGCACTACCTGATCGATCAGGTCGCGCGCCGCTCACGGATTCCCGCCGAAGAGGTCGATCCCGACCGCCCACTCGAAGAATTCGGACTGGCCTCCCGCGATGCCGTGGCGATCGCGGGGGAACTGGAGCAGATGCTCGGCCGCTCGCTGCCGGCCACCCTGGTCTGGGAGTACCCCACGATCAACAGGCTGGCTGTGGCGCTGGCGAGCGGCGAGGACGCCGCGCCGGCCGCTCCTGCTGAGGTCGCCGCGCCGATCGCGGCCGGCACGTCCGTGGCCGACGAGCCGATCGCCGTGGTCGGCGTCGGCTGCCGGTTCCCCGGTGGCGTCACAGGACCCGAGTCGTACTGGGACCTGCTCACCGGCGGCGGCGACGCGATCCGGGAGGTCCCCGACGGCCGCTGGGACGCCTTCAACGACGGCTCCCCCGAGGTCGCGGACCTGCTCGCGAAGACCACCAAGCTCGGCGGCTTCATCGAGGACATCGCCGGTTTCGACGCACAGTTCTTCGGCATCACCCCGCGCGAGGCGTCGGTCATGGACCCGCAGCAGCGCTTCGTTCTCGAGGTGGCCTGGGAGGCCCTTGAGAACGCCGGCATCGCGCCCGCCACGCTGCGCGGCAGCCGCACGGGGGTGTTCGTCGGGGTCTCCGCCCCCGAGTACGCCGCCTTCACCGCGTCCGACTTCGCCAGGCTCGAGGCGTTCACCGCGACCGGCGCGGCGCTGAGCATCATCGCCAACCGGCTGTCGTACCTGCTGGACCTGCGCGGTCCGAGCATGATCGTGGACACCGCCTGCTCGTCCTCGCTGGTCTCCACCCACCTCGCCGTGCAGGCCCTGCGCGGCGGCGAGGCGGACGTCGCGCTGGCGGGCGGCGTCAACCTGCTGCTCTCCCCGACGATCACGATGACCTTCGACCAGGCCGGGGGCACCGCAGCCGACGGCCGGTGCAAGGCCTTCGACGCCTCCGCCGACGGGATGGTCCGCGCCGAGGGGTGCGGCGTCATCGTGCTCAAGCGACTGTCGGACGCCCGGCGCGACGGCGACCGGGTGCTCGCGCTCATCAAGGGCTCCGGGGTCAACTCCGACGGCCGGTCCAACGGCCTGGTCGCGCCCAACTCGGACGCGCAGAAGGCGCTGCTGCGCGAGGTGTACGCCGGCGCCGGGATCGACACCCGCGAGGTGGACTACGTTGAGGCGCACGGCACCGGCACCTTCCTCGGCGACCCCATCGAGGCCAAGGCCATGGGCGAGGTGCTCGGCGCCGGCCGTGCCGAGGACCAGCCGCTCCTGATCGGTTCGGCCAAGTCCAACCTGGGGCACATGGAGTCCGCCGCCGGCATCGCGGGCCTGATCAAGACCGTGCTGGCGCTGCACCACCAGACGCTTCCGGCGAGCATTCACTACCGCGAGCCCAACCCGCACATTCCCTTCGGGGATCTGCGGCTCGAGGTGGTGGCGGCCCGGACACCGTGGCCGCGCCGCGGTCACCCGGCCCGTGCCGGGGTGTCCGGCTTCGGCTTCGGCGGCACCAACGCCCATGTCGTCCTGGAGGGCGCCGGTCCGCAGACGGTGGTGCCCCGCCCCGCCTCGGTCCGCTCCTACAGCCTCTCCGACACCACCGCCGAGCGGATCGGCGACCACGCGGCCGAGCTGGCGGATTGGCTGGACAACCACGAGAACGTCCCGCTGGCCGATGTCGCGCACACCCTGCACCGGCGCAATGGCCGGGGCCGTGCCCGTACGGCCGTCGTGGCGCGCGACCGTGCCGGGCTGCTGGACGGGCTGCGCGCGCTGGCCGCCGGACGGCCCCATCCCGGGGTCGTCTCCGGCAAGGTCCTGAACACCGCTCCGGCCCGCCCGGTGTGGGTCTTCTCCGGGTACGGCGCGCAGCGCCCCGGGATGGCCCAGAAGCTGCTGGCCGAGGAGGCCGCGTTCGCCGAGGCCATCGACGACCTGGACCCGCTGTTCACCGAGGAGGCCGGCTTCTCCCTGTGGGAGCTGCTGGAGGGGGGACGGCAGCCGGACGGTCCCGCGCAGACCATGCCGGTGCTGTTCGGCATCCAGATCGGGCTGGCCAGGATGTGGGCGGCGTACGGCGTCACCCCCTCCGCGGTCATCGGTCACTCCATGGGCGAGGTCGCCGCCGCGGTGATCGCGGGGGCGCTGACCCTCGAGGACGGCGTCAAGGTGATCACCCGCCGGTCCCGGCTGCTGACGCAGCTCGTGGGCGGTGGGGCGATGGCGGTGCTGGGCCTGTCCGCGGCCGAGGTCGCCGAGCTGACCCCGGACCTTCCCGACGTCCACGCCGCCGTGCATTCGTCGCCCCGGCAGACCGTGGTCACCGGCGACGCCGATCAGATCGCCGTCGTCGTCGCCCGCGCGGAGGAGCGCGGCGTGCTGGCCCGGATGGTCCAGGCCGAGGGTGCCGGGCACTCCCCGCAGGTGGACCCGCTGCTGCCGTTGCTCCGGGAGGAGCTCGCCGACCTCGGCGGCTCCGAGGGAACGCCGCTGGCGGCGGGCATCAGGCTCTACACCACGGCCCTGGAGGACCCGCGCGCGCTGTTCGAGGGCGTAAGGCCGGACGCCGGCTACTGGGCGGCGAACCTGCGCAACCCGGTCCGTCTCACCGGCGCGGTCTCCGCGGCCGCGCAGGACGGCCACCGGACCTTCGTCGAGATCAACGCCCATCCCATCCTGTCCCACGCGGTCGGCGAGACACTGCACGACGTCTCCGGCACGCTGGTCACCCATTCGATCAAGCGCGGGCCCAAGGGGCAGGAGACCGATGACACCCTCACCTTCCACACCGGGCTGGCCACCCTCGCGGTCCACGGTCACCAGGCGAGCCCGCCCACCGCAGGCAAGATCATCGACTTGCCGTCGGCGCCCTGGCGGCACGAGCGGCACTGGGTGGCTCCGCGCCCGGCCCCGCGAGCGGACGAACACCCGCTGCTCGGCGCGCATGTGGAACTGCCGGGTGAGGACCGGCACGCCTGGCGTGCCGAGGTCGGCACCGCCGCACAGCCCTGGCTCGCCGAGCGGCAGGTGCACGGCACCACACTGCTGCCCGCCGCCGCACTGGCCGAGATGGCACTGGCCGCCGGGACCGAGGCGCTCGGCGACGGCGCCGTCCGCGTCAGCGGCCTGTGCGTGGAGCGGCTGCTCCCGCTGGAGGAGCACACCACCGTCACCACCACCTTCACCGTCGTCGACCAGCGGGTGGAGATCCACGCGCTGACCCCGGCCGGCAGCTTCGCGCGGCTGGCCTACGCCGACGTCGGTCCGGACTCCGGCCCCGCGCCGACTACCGGAAGCGAGCCGGCGGTGGCCGTCGAGCCCGCGGTACGAGGCAGCAGGCACTACCGGCTGCACCCCGAGGTGTTCGACCGCTGCCTAGCCGTGCTGTGCGCCGAGGCCGCCGCGTTCCTCGGGCCCCCGGGAGCCGGTGAGAACACCGTTCTGCCCCACTGGATCGGCGCACTGCGGGTGCTCGGCCCGACGCACCGTGGTGGCCGGGTCCAGACGAACATCGTGCGGGCCGAGCATGGTCCGGTCGGCGCGGTACGCCTGCTCGGCGACGGTGGTGAGGTCCTCGCGGAGGCCACCGGCGTCGTGCTGCGCAGGGTCCTCGCCACGGAAGTGCCCGTGCCCCTGTCGGGCAAGCTCGTCGAGGTGGCCTGGCAGGAGTCCGAGACCCCGGCGGGCGGCGACCCCGGCATCCACGTAGTGCTCGGCGACGACGTGCTGGCCGAAGGCACCGCCGCCGTCGACTGGGACGACATCGAGACCTCCGTGCGAGCGGCGCTGGCCGCGTCTCCGCGGCATGTCGTGCTGGCCCCGCCCGCCGACCTGGTGGACGAGCGGCTGGTGCTCGCCGTCACCGGCGCGGCCCGCGCACTGGCCTCCATGCCCGACCCCATACCCGACCCCATGCCCGACTCAGTGCCGGCCTCCGCGCACGCCTCCGTGCCGGCCGACGGTGCCGGTGGCGGGTCGGCCGGCATCGAGACCCCGCCTCGGCTGTGGATCGTCACCCGTGGCGCGCTGACCGTACGGGAGCAGGAGAGCGGCAACCCCCGGCAGGCCTTCGTCCGGGCACTGGTCAGGGTCCTCGGCTTCGAGCACCCGGCACTGCGCGCCACCCTGGTCGACCTTCCGCCCGGCCGGGGCGAGCCCCGTACCGGCCCCGCCACGGAAGCGGACCTCGGCGGGCCGGCGGACCTCGCCGCCGGCCGGTGGCTGGTCGCCGAGCTGGCCGCCGACGCGGCCGACACCGAGGTGGCATATCGCGACGGCGTGCGTCATGTCGCCCGGATCCAGGCCGCGGCACTGGGCGAGGGCAGGCCCAAGAAGATCGTGCGCCGCGGCGGGTCGTACATCATCACCGGCGGCTACGGGGGAATCGGCCTGGTCACCGCACGGCTGCTGGCCGAACGTGGCGCCGGGCGGATCGTGCTGGCCGGCCGGTCCGGGCCCAGGCCCGACGCGGAGAAGATCCTGGCCAAGCTGCGGGAGAGCGGCGTGGACGTCGGGGTGGTCCTCGGCGACATCGCCGAGCCCGGAGTCGCCGAGCGCCTGGTCGCGGTCGCCCAGGAGAGCGGCGTCCGGCTGTGCGGCGTGGTGCACGGCGCGGCCGGAATGGACGACAGGCTGATCGCCGATCTGGGCGCCGGCGATCTGCACACGGTGTGGACCCCGAAGGTCGGTGGTGCCTGGCGGCTGCACGAGGCGACGCGGGATCTCGAGCTCGACTGGTGGCTGGTGCACTCGAGCGCCGCCGCGTTGCTGGGTTCGCCCGGACAGGGCTCGTACGCAGCGGCCAACGCGGCGCTGGACGCCCTCGTCGGCTGGCGCCGCGCGCAGGGGCTCCCCGCGACGACGATCAACTGGGGCACCTGGTCGCAGGTCGGCGGGGCCGCCGACCTCAGCGTCACCGTGCTCGAGCCGATCACCCCGGACGAGGGCGTCGAGGCGCTGGAGGCGCTGCTCGCCCACGACCGGCCCGCGACCGGGGTCGTCCGTTTCGACGCGGTGACGGCACTCGGCCTGTTCCCTGAGATCACCGCCATGCCGTACTTCACGGCGCTGGTCAGCGAGGCGGAGCTGCGGCAGGACGCCGAGGATGGCGACTGGCCCGGCCCGGAGGCGCTCAAGGAGCTGGAGCCCGCCGTGGCCCGGCGCATGATCTCCGACCGGATGCGCTGGCGGATCGCCACCGTGCTGGGGTACGCCCCCGAGCAGCTGGACCCGGCTGTACCGCTCACCGACCTCGGTCTGGACTCCCTCGTCGCTGTGCGGATCAAGAGCGGCGTGGAGCATGACCTGGGGCTGACCGTGCCCCCGGCCATTCTGCTGCAGGGCGCCAGCGTCGGTTCCTTCGAGGCCTGGGCGGCCGGCGAGCTCGGGCTCGGCGACGCACCGGTGCCCGTCCAGGTGACAATGGCCGAGGACCCCTCCTACGTCATGCCCCGGGACGCCGCCGAGCGACTGGCCGTACGGATCTTCGAGGAGGTCCTCGGGCTCTCCCGGATCAGTGTCATCGCCGACTTCTTCGCCGAGCTGGGCGGCCACGACCATCAGGCCGACGAGGTCGTCCGGCATCTCACCGCCGAGCTGGGCTGCGAACTCAACCGGTCCGAGCTGTTCGTCACCCCGACTGCCGAGCACGTCGCGGAGGTCATCCGCGGCGCGGAGGAGGAGGCGGCGCGGCAGACCGTGCGGCCGCTGCAGCCGCACGGAACGCGGCTGCCGTTCTTCTCGGCGCATCCGGCGGGCGGCACCACCGGCGTCTACCAGCAGCTGGCCTCGCTGCTCGGGACCGACCAGCCGTTCTACGGGCTGGAGCGGTTCGAGGACGCGCCCAGTGTGGAAGAACGGTGCGCCCGTTACGTCGAGCACCTGCGGCAGGTGCAGCCCGAGGGGCCGTTCCGGCTCGGCGGCTGGTCTTTCGGCGGGGTGCTGGCCTACGAGACCGCTCGCCAGCTGGTGGCCGCCGGCCGTGACGTCGAGATGGTCGTGCTGTTCGACGCCGGCGTGCCCAGGCCGGTGGAGGACGAAGCCGACACGCTGGCCAAGCGGTTCTCCGCCTTCGTCGAGTACCTCAACACCACCTACGGCCTGGACCTCGTCCTGCCCTATGACGAACTGGCCGGGCTGTCGGAGGAAGCGCAGTTCGCCCTGGTCATGGAGCGGGCGGCACCGCTGATCGAGATCCTGCCGCCGGCGGTGCTGCACCATCAGCTCACCTCGCACCAGGACACCAGATCCCTGGAGGCCTACCGGCCACAGCCCTACGACGGCCGGGTGGTGCTCTACCGAGCGCCCGACCCCACCCCCTGGGGGCTGGACGTCGGTGAACGCTACGCACTCGACGAGACCAACGGTTTCGGTGAGCTCTGTTCGAATCTGGAGATCGTCTGGATCCCTCAGACGCATCACCTGAATCTGCTCGATCCGCCAGGTGTGGAGGCCATCGCCGCCCACCTGGGTGAACAGCTCGCTGGAGGCGCGCCAGTGGTCGACCCGTCCCGCACCCCGGAGGTTATCGATGTCTGACCTGCTCGACGCCGTACGCGCAGGCGCTGAGGCCGCTGAGCTGCTCGATTGCGAGCTGCCGACCCGGTTCAGGGCCGCGTACACGCTCAAGGATGAAGTGGGCATCTTCGAAGGCGAGACCGACAAGGACGTACGCAGGTCACTGCACGTCGGTGACGTCGAGATGCCGGAGCTGGCACCGGACGAATGCGTCGTCGCGGTCATGTCGGCCGCCATCAACTTCAACACCGTATGGTCGGCCATCTTCGAGCCGATCCCGACGTTCGCCTTCCTGGAGAAGTTCGGCCGCCAGGGCTGGAACGGTGCCCGGCACAACCTGCCGTACCACATCCTCGGCTCCGACGGCTCCGGCGTGGTCGTGCGCACCGGCATCGGCGTCAAGCACTGGAAGGTCGGCGACAAGGTCGTCATCTCCCCGTCGTACGTCGACGAGGAGGACCACGCCTCCTACGACGACGGCATGATGACCGAGACCCAGCTGGCCTGGGGCTTCGAGACCAACTTCGGCTCCCTCGGCGAGTACTGCATCGTCAAGGCCAACCAGCTCATCAAGAAGCCCCGCCACCTGAGCTGGGAGGAGTCGGCCGCCAACACGCTGTGCGCGTCAACGGCGTACCGCATGCTGGTCGGCAAGCACGGCGCGCAGATGAAGCAGGGCGACGTCGTCCTGGTCTGGGGCGGCACCGGCGGACTGGGCAGCTACGCCACCCAGCTGGTCAAGAACGGCGGCGGCATCCCGGTCGCGGTGGTCGGTTCGGACAAGAAGGCCGACCTCGTCCGGTCACAGGGATGCGAGCACGTCATCAACCGCAACGACCTGGAGCTGGGCGAGCAGGGCTTCCGTCACCCCAAAGCCGGCCGGATGCTCGGTGAGGCCGTACGCCGGCTGGTCGGTGAAGACCCGCAGATCGTGTTCGAGTACCTCGGCCGCGAGACCTTCGGCGCCTCGGTCTACGTCGCCAGGCGCGGCGGCAAGATAGTGACCTGCGGTTCCAGCACCGGCTTCAAGCATGAGTACGACAACAGGTTCCTGTGGATGCGGCTCAAGAGCATCATCGGCTCACACGGCTTCAACTACCACGAGGCCGTGGAGACCAACCGGCTGATCAGCCTCGGCATGATCCACCCGACGCTCTCGAAGGTCTTCCCGCTGGACCAGGCCGCCGATGCCACGCGCGCGGTGCAGACCAACCAGCACACCGGCAAGGTCGCGGTCCTATGCGGCGCGAAGGAGGAGAACCAGGGCATCGACGACCACGCCCTGCGCGAGCGCATCGGCGAGGACAAGATCAACCTTTACCGCCACTGATCGCCTGCCGTTCCTCGGCGGGCTCCTCCGGGGGCCCGCCGAGATCGGTCACGAATCTCCGGTTCAGGGCGACCCTCAGCCGGTTGATCGGGCCGCGGTTGGCCGGGGCCTGGATACCGTCCAGCGTCGGGCGGGCCAGTGGGATGGCCGGCGGCGGCCGTTCGTCGATGATCGGTGCGAGCTCCTCCTGGGTGAGGGGCCGCTCGACCTCGATGTACTCCCCGTCCGGCAGCCGTTCGATGATCCCGGTCTCCACCCCGTGCACGACCAGATCCCGGTCCCGTCGCTGCAGGCCCAGGCACATGCGGTACGTCACGAAGTAGGCGAACACCGGCCCCAGGAAGATGGCGAACCGGAAGAACCAGGTAGTCCAGAACAGCGGGATGGAGAACCGCGTGGCCAGGATGTCGTTGCCGCCCGCCGCCCACAGCACGCCGTAGAAGGCGATGCCCGCCGCGCCGATGGCGGTGCGCACCGGCACGTCCCGCGGCCGGTCCAGCAGATGATGCACTCCATGATCCCCGGTCACCCAGCGTTCCAGGAACGGGTAGACGGCCAGCCCGGTGAACAGGATTCCGGGGACCAGCAGAGCCGGGATGATCACGCTCATTGCCAGGGTGTGGCCCCAGAGATCGATCTCCCAGGCGGGCATGATCCGCAGGGCGCCCTCCATGAACCCCATGTACCAGTCCGGCTGCGAACCCGCGGTGATGTCCTCCGGGCGGTACGGCCCGAACAACCAGATCGGGTTGATCTGGAAGAAGGTGGCCAGCAGCGCGGTGGCCGCGAAGACCCACAGGAAGAACGCGGTCGTCTTCGCGACGAAGACGGGGAAGAACGGATAGCCGCGGACGGTCCGGTTGCTGCTGCCCTTGCCGGGGAACTGCGTGTGGGTCTGCAGCCAGGTGAGGACCACGCCGTGCAGCGGGATCAGCGCCAGCAGGATGCCGGGGATGAGCAGGATGTGGATGGTGAACAGCCGGGGGATCAGCGCGTCGCCTGGGAAACCGCCGGCGCCGAACAGGAAGTACATGATGTAGCTGCCGACGATCGGGAGCGACAGGATCACTCCGTAGAGGATCCGCAGCCCCGCCCCGGACAGCAGGTCGTCCGGGAGGGAGTAGCCGAACAGCCCGTTGAGCAGCACCAGCGTGAACAGCGCGACGCCGATCAGCCAGTTGAGCTCGCGCGGCTTGCGGAAGGCCCCGGTGAAGAAGTTGCGGAGCATGTGGATGACGATCGCCGCCATGAACAGCACGGTCGCCCAGTGGTGCATCTGCCGCATCAGCAGCCCGCCGCGGACATCGAAGCTGATGTTCAGCGTCGAGGCGTACGCCTCGCTCATCCGCTCTCCCCGCAGCGGCACATACGACCCGTGGTAGACCACCTCGGTCATGCTCGGCCGGAAGAACAGGGTCAGGAAGACCCCGGTCAGCAAGATGATCAGAAAGGAGTACAGGGCGATCTCGCCGAGCAGGAAGCTCCAGTGATCGGGAAAGGCCTTCTTCATGGCCTTGCCGAGGAACTTCCCCGGTCCGAAGCGGTCATCGATCGCTTTGGCGGATTTTGTTCCGCGACCGGCCAGAGGCTTGGGGGGAGCGGCCATCGGGACCTCCAGATCGCCCGTCACCAATCTCGCATCTACCCGCTAGGACGGATCGGATATCCCGTTTCGTGACATATTCGGCGACCGAAGCCGGCCTTGGCCCGACCTACACTGGCGACCTGGCGACGGACGGTCATGATTATTTCCTACGGTTGTTACACAAGTAACCACACATCTCCACTGCCCTGTGCGTTACTGGTGAGGTAGTGATCGGCTGGAGGTATGTGCGTGACTGGCGAAACGGGGGCATCCGCTCTGTCTCACCAGCCCTGGGTCGACATCCCCCAGGAACTGGCGGAGATGATCCGGCCCCACCTCGACGAGGTGGCGGACGACATGATTCAGGAGATCCAGGCGCGGGTCAGGGAGTATTCGCGGCCGGGTGACGGTCCGTACTCGGCGACTCTGCGGCTCGCCGTCGAGCGCGTCCTGCAGTACTTCGTGGACCGGATCGGCTCGCCCGACACACCGGCCGAGAGCGTCACCGACTTCTTCCGCGCGATCGGCCGCGGTGAGGCGGGGGAGGGGCGCAGCCTCGACGCGTTGCAGGCGGCCACCCGGGTCGGTGGCCTGATCGCCTGGCGGCATATCTCCGAAGGAGCCGTGGCGCTGAACATCGCCGCCAAGGTGGTGGCGATCCTCGGCGAGGCTCTGCTCACCTTCCAGGACGAACTCGCCGCCGCGGCCGCCGAGGGCTACGCGCAGGCGCAGTCCGCGGCCGCCGGCGAGATGCAACGCCGCCGCCGGCGCCTGCTCGACCTGTTGCTCAGCACTCCGCCGTCCAGCATGGAGGCCATCGCCGACCTGGCGGCCGCCGCGCACTGGCCGCTGCCGCGTACGGTCGCCGCAGTCGCGCTGGGCGGCAACCACCAGGACACCCGGCTGCACGCCCTGCCCCCCGACATCCTCGCCGACCTCACCCGGCGCAGGCCGTCACTGATCATTCCGGACCCGGACGGGCCGGGCCGCGCCAAGCTCATCGACCGTGCGCTGGCCGACTGCGTCGCCGCCGTCGGGCCGACGGTGCCCCTCAACGAGGCGGCCCGCTCGATGCAGTGGGCCCGCCAGACGCTCGCCCTCAGCCAGCGGGGGATCATCGAGGAGACGGGCGTGGTGCGCTGCGTCGAGCACATCTCCACCTTGATCGTCTTTCGGGACGAGGACCTGCTGGAGTCGCTCGCTCTGCGGCGGCTGGCACCGCTGGCGCATCTGCGCGCCAGCCAGCAGGACCGGCTGGCCGAGACGCTGCTGGCCTGGCTGCAGGCCGGGCGCAACGCCAACGAGGTCGCCATGCGCCTGCATGTCCACCCGCAGACCGTGCGTTACCGGCTGCGCCAGCTCGAGGATCTGTTCGGGGACCAGTTGCTGGACCCCGACCAGCGGTTCGACCTGGAGATCGTGCTGCGGGCCCGGCGGCTGCTCATGGCGCAGGGCGAAGGCCTCGCCCTGGAGGTCACCGCCCCCCACAAGGTGGTGGCCGCCGGAGAGGTCATCGCCTTCCGCGGCTAGAAGCCCCTCAGGGGCCGATGTCCCAGGTGTGGACGGGCTCGTTGGTGTGCATGCGCTCGATGTAGGCGTTGGTCATCAGTTGCAGGCTCGCGTGCCGGTCGAGGCCGAACGACTCCTCGATGGCGTGCAACGTCGCCATTTGCCAGGCGGCGCCGGTCTGGCCGTTGCGGCAGCGCTGCTCGATGATGCCGAGCAGGTGCTCGCGGCGTTCGCGCCCGACGCCCCACCGTTCGAGACCCTCGTGGGCCATCGGCAGCAGCCGCCGCAGGATGAGTTCGGAGGCGGTCAGCTCGCCGAGCCCCGGCCAGTACTGTGGCGCCTCGATGCCGTACCGGGCGGCGCTGTGCAGATTGTCCTCGGCGGCCGTGAACGAGAGCCGGGACCAGACGGGCCGGTCCTCCTCGGCGAGATAGCGGACCAGCCCGTAGTAGAAGGCACCGTTGGCGATCACGTCGGTGACCGTCGGCCCGGCCGGCAGCACCCGGTTCTCCACTCGCAGGTGCGGCCTGCCGTCCACGACCGCGTACACCGGCCGATTCCACCGGTAGACGGTGCCGTTGTGCAGGGTGAGCTCGCCCAGATGCGGAATGCCGCCGCGTGCCAGGGTGGCCTCCGGATCCTCGTCCTCGCAGATGGGCAGCAGTGCGGGGAAGTATCTGGTGTTCTCCTCGAACAGATCGAAGACCGAGGTGATCCAGCGTTCGCCGAACCACACCCGGGGACGTACCCCCTGGGACTTGAGCTCCTGCGGCCGAGTGTCGGTGGCCTGCTCGAACAGGGTGATACGGGTCTCGTGCCAGAGCTCCTGACCGAACAGGAACGGTGAGTTCGCGGCGACCGCCACCTCGGCGCCCGCGATGGCCTGTGCCGCGTTCCAGTACGGCCCGAAGTCGTCGGGGCTCACCTGGAGATGGAACTGGATGCTCGTGCAGGCCGCTTCGGGGGTGATGCAGTCGGCATAGGTGTTCAGCCGCTCCACCCCGTCGATCTTGATGTGCAGGTCCTCGCCCCGGGCCGCGAAGATCTGCTCGTTCAGCAGCTTGTAACGCTCATTGTGGGAGAGCGTGCCCAGATGGATGTCGGACTCCCGCAACGTCGGCAGGATGCCTATCATCACCAGCCGGCCACCGACGCTCCGGGCACCCTCCTCGGCCTTGTCGAGGTTGTCGCGGATCTCCTGTTCCAGTTCCCCGCCGCTGCCCAGCTCTCTCGGCGGCACGTTGATCTCGAGGTTGAACTGGCCCAGCTCCGTCTCCCAGGCCGGGTCGGCGATGGCGTCCAGGACGTCGGCGTTGCGCATGAGTGGATCGCCGTGCCGGTCGACCAGATTGAGTTCTATCTCCAGCCCGATGTGCGGACGGTTGAACTCGAACTGCGACTCTTGGAGCATGCGGGCGAGCACGTCCAGACAGCGATGCACCTTCTCCCGGTACTGTCGCCGATCGTCTCGGCTGACCGAGATCCGGGCGACATCCTTGCCCATACCTGGAGATCTCCCACCGACACGGGCGGTGAAACCCAAAGTGGGGCGCGGATC
>JAOPYK010000142.1 GCA_025964695.1 Streptosporangiaceae bacterium
CCTCGATCCAGACTGTGAAGCTGTCACTCTCCACAGTAGAGTGCCAACCATTTTTTTAGCACTCTACCCTGCCGAGTGCAAGCGGCGTACATCCTCACCAGGCGAGGTTTCCCCCACCTGGCCGGACATGGCCTCACCTGCGGGTAGTCCGACCACTCTCCTGCTGATCGGGTGTCGTTGTGGTGTCAAGCGGTACGACCTCGGTCGGAGTAAGCCGGCCACTGCTCGGCATCAGCCTCCCGGTTCCTGGCCTGACTGCGGGGCAAGGCGGCGCGGAGCCCATCGGGGCGGCAAGCGGAAACCAGCGGTGGATCAAGTTTGACCGTGAAGTGTCGGCTCTCGCCTGCTTGGTGATCCACGAGCAATCGAAGATCGCTATTGTTGGGGCCCGGTTGATCCGGAGGAGCCCCACCATGCCCGCAAAGACGTATCTCGTGCTCGCCGCCGTGCTCCTCGCCGCCGTGGCCTGCGGTAATACCAGCTCAACGTCCGGCTCGGCTGCTCCGTCGACGACCACTGCGGCCGCCGCGGCGTCCACGCCCCCCGTCCTCACGCCGACGCTCGCGGCGCTGCCGAACGGGTACAACCCGCGGCGCGACGCGAAGGCCGACATCGCAGCCGCGCTAGCGAAGTCCAAGGCCGATAAGCGGCCCGTTCTACTCGACTTCGGTGCGAACTGGTGCCCCGACTGCGTGGCCCTGGAGCACACCTTCGGCACCGACACGGTCCGGCCGGTCATCAACGGGTTCCATGTCGTCGCGGTCGACGTCGGCAGATTCGATCGTCACCTCGACCTGGCGACGAAGTACCACCTCGATCTGCGCACAAGCGGCATCCCCGCGTTCGTCGTCCTTTCCGGCACCGGCAAGGTCCGGACCACCACCAACGACGGTTCGTTCGCGAACGCCCGCACGATGACGCCCGATAAGGTCGCCGCGTTCCTGAAGCGCTGGCAGTGAGGCGAGCATCGCTCCTGTGGGCGGCGCCAGTTCTGCTCACCGCGTGTGGTCACTCGCAGGCCCAATCGGCCACCACCCGGTTCACCGAGAGCGGCGTCGAGGTGACGATCACCGTGTCGGCGGCCCAGGTGAAAACGATCTATCGGCCGACGCGGCCAGGTTTTCACGTTTACAGCATTGACCTCCCGCCAGGCGGGATCGATGGGCTGGGCGTTCCAACCCGGCTGAACGTACGCGCGGGCCTGACAGCCACTGGCCACGCCACCGCCGACAAGGCCGTACGGCTGCTGGACCTGCCGGCTCTGGGGCTGAAGCTCCCGGTTTACCCAGACGGGCTGGTCACAGTCTCACTGCCTGTCCGGCGCACAGGGCCTACGGCCGACATCGTTGTGTCCTACGGGGCCTGCAGCAGCAGCACCTGCCTGGCCCCCGTCATCGACCACGTGACCACAGTCACTCTCCGCTGATCGGAGAACTGTGCCCGATACGACGACGGGAGCGCATCAAAGATCACAACGGGATCGTCGCCAGCGTCCTGCGGTCCGGCGCGCTCTGGAGGCTCGGCGGTCAGGGAGCCGTAGCGCCGATCACCTTTCACTCGGCCTGGTCACTCTGGTCACCGGGATCGAGTTCGTCGGCTCGCTGCTCGGCGGGTGGGCGTGGGGGCGCCGGTGGCGGCGCCGGGGGGCGGTGACGCATGACGACACCGCGCGTCTCGGCGACCAGATGCCAGCTCACCGGCGTCCAGCCCCTGGCCTCGAGCGTCTCGACGGCCGCGAACAACTGTTCCAGGCGCAGCCGGCGTCCCACCGCGACGAAGATGTACGGATGCGGGAAGCCGTCGACCAGGGTGGAGTCCCGGGTCACGTCGGAGGCGAGGATCTGACGCTTTTCGAGGACCCGTTGCTGGACCAGCCGCCGCCACTGGAGGTTCGCCATCTATAAAGTGTGGCAAATCCAGCAGGCCACCGCCGAACAGCGGGCCCACCAACGCCGGGTCAGAGCGGTCGGACGCCGTCCGCCTGCGGGCCGCGATCACTCTGGGTGATCTCGAACTCGACGCGCTGTCCTTGATCGAGGCTGCGGTAGCCATCACCCTGGATGGCTGAATAGTGAACGAATACGTCCCTACCGCCGTCGACCTCGACGAAGCCGTAACCCTTGTCGGCATTGAACCATTTGACGGTTCCCTGAGCCATTTCTCACCAATCCTGCCGTGCTGGAGCCACGGCCCGAGGCCGCGGTATCTGCTCCCGGAACCGCTCTTCCGCCACGGTCTCCGGTGATCGATCGCGGGCGTACCTGCAACGATCGGGGTAGACCATACCCATCTGAACCAGCCGGACAACACCCCTCATTGCGCGCGATCAAACGGCCGGTAATGGTCACCGAATGGGGCGGTCACGATCGGGACGACCGCCTCCTCCAGCCGCCGCGGAATGTGCTCGCCATAACGTCTCTCCAGGTGGAGCCGGGCTTTGCGGTAGCGCTCGACGGCCTCGCCGAGCGTCAACGGAACCACCGCGACCCCCATCGGAGCCAGCAGGTGCTCATGCATCTTGTGCAGTTCCACCCGGACCAGGTCGCGCTTTCCGCGCCTCCGCTTCCCGGCCAGCCAGAGCATCCAGTCCCAGAAATGCGCGTCGACGCCCCGTAGGGTGTCCGGCCCGACGCGCCACGGCGGATACCAGCTGCGCGACACGTCCGCGAAGATCAGATCGATCTTGGTGGGGCCGTCCAGGACGAGCAGATAGCACTCGTGATCTCGCAGCCGGTCCCACTGCGCGGCAAGCGGGTCGAACCGCGCGACCAGGCATGGCAGATCCCGGGCGATACTCCCGAAGTCATCCGCGACCACCTGGTAGTCCCAGTCCGACAGTTCGGTGGCATCCCCTCGCGCCCGGGATCCGGTCAGGCATATGTCCCGTACCGCCGGATGGGCCCGAACCGCCTCCACCACGTCCTCCGCGATTCCCATGCGAGAGGCAATACCCCTTATTGCACCAAAACCCTCTTATTGGTCTCAGTAGCTACATTCCATGGCGAGAAGAGCACAGAAACGCCCCGAACCCGGCAAGGTTCGGGGCGTTCTGACAGCAGGGACCGGTCAGCCGCCGGCGACCGCGGGAATGATCGAGATCTGAACGCCTTCGGGGGTCGCGGTGTCCAGCCCGTCGGCGAACCGCACATCCTCATCGCCTACGTAGACGTTGACGAAGCGCCGGATCTTGCCATTGTCATCCAGAACGCGGCCCGCGATCCCCGGGTGATCGGCGTCAAGGTGGGCGATGACCTCGCGCAGCGTGGGGCCCTCGGCCTTGACCTCGGACTCACCCCCGGTGAAGGTCCGCAGGATGGTCGGGATCCGCACTGAGACACTCACGCCAGGCCTGCCTTTCGGAACGCTTCGTAGGAAGCAGCGATGTTGGCGGACGGCTTGGCCACCGGGGCCACCGCGTCCAGGGTCTTCAGCCCGTCACCGGAGTTGATGATGACGGTCTCGGCCTCGGGGTCCAGCTGGCCGGTCTGGACCAACTTGCGCAGCGTCGCAACGGTCACGCCGCCCGCCGTCTCCCCGAAGATACCCTCGGTCCGCGCGAGCAACTGGATGCCCTCGACGACCTCGGTATCGGTGACGTCCTCGACCGCGCCACCGGTCCGGCGCACGGCGTCCAGCACGTACGGGCCGTCAGCCGGGTTGCCGATCGCGAGCGACTTGGCGATCGTGTCGGGCTTCACCGGCCGTACGACGTCGTGGCCTCCCTTGAAGGCCGCCGCGACGGGATTGCAGCCGGCCGCCTGGGCTCCGAAGATCTTGTACGGCTTGTCCTCGACCAGGCCGAGCTTGATGAACTCCTGGAACGCCTTGTCGATCTTGGTGAGCTGGGAGCCGGAGGCCACCGGGATGACGACCTGGTCGGGCAGCCGCCAGCCGAGCTGCTCGGCGATCTCGTAGCCGAGCGTCTTGGAACCCTCGGCGTAGTACGGCCGGACGTTGACGTTGACGAACGCCCAGTCGTCCCGCTCACCGGCGATCTCGCTGGCCAGCCGGTTGACGTCGTCGTAGTTGCCGT
Organism: Streptosporangiaceae bacterium; assembly: GCA_025964695.1. Classification (GTDB taxonomy): domain Bacteria; phylum Actinomycetota; class Actinomycetes; order Streptosporangiales; family Streptosporangiaceae; genus Actinomadura_E. The sequence continues at coordinate 4,034 of JAOPYK010000142.1, forward strand.
CCACGGTGACGAACAGGCCGCCGTAGACCGCCGTGGTGACGATCTTCTGGGTCTCGAGATTGGAGGGCACGAAGACCGCGGAGCGGATCCCGGCCCGGGCCGCCGCCGCGGCGACGGCGTTGGCCAGGTTGCCGGTGGACGGGCAGGCCAGGACCTTGAAGCCCAGCTCCCGGGCGGCGGCCAGAGCCACCGCGACGACACGGTCCTTGAACGAGTGGGTCGGGTTGCCGCTGTCGTCCTTGACCCACAGGGTACGGATCCCCAGCGCCGAGGCGAGCTGATCGGCCCGGACCAGCCGGGTCCAGCCGGGCTCGACGTTCGGGCTCTCGGCCACGTCGGACGGCACGGGCAGCAGGCCCTTGTAGCGCCAGATGTTGCCGGGGCCGGCTTCGATGTCCGCTCGGGTGATGCCACCGAAGTCGTACGAGATCTCCAGTGGGCCGAAACACTGCTCACAGGCGTAGCGCGGGCCGAGATCGTACGACTCCCCGCACTCGCGGCAGGTCAGAGCGGTCGCCGGACCGAGGGATGTAGTGGCAGGGGTGATTGCCATGTTCGCGAGGCCTTCTCTCCTCATCTGCCCTGTGCCACCTTGGTCACAGGTCGGATTTGGCACCTGTCTCGGCCGGTCTCGCTGAGCCCCGGCCGCTGCCGGAGGCGCGCTCAACAAACGCAGAACCGAGATGGTTGCCGGGGCTTCGCAGGGCCGATCCCTCCACCCCTCTGGATGAGCAATATGAAGTTGTACGAGGGGTCATCGGTGCACCCCTCGGTGGGACATATGAAGTTGTATTGAACCGCGTGAGTGACTTTACCTCATCTGACCGCTCGCTTGATGGACCGGTCCCAGCTCTTGAGACGGCTGGCCGATGGGCTGTGCCGCGTCTGATGGCGCCTGTCCCCCCTTGAAGGTGATGTCCGGACTGCGCCGGACATGGTCGAGCAGTTGCCGGCCGTTGTCGCGGGTCTCCTGGCGCGCCTGGCCGAAAGCCCGCAGCCAGGAGGCGCCCTCCAGCACGAAGGACAGACCCGGCATGATGTACGCCAGCCAGACCTCGCCCCGGCCCCGACCAGGGCGGGTGGCGCGGCCTCCGAATCACTCTGCTCGGCCAGGTTTGAAAACACGAGTGCCACTTACTGCCCACCCGTGCAAGAGCGGGCGCGAGCCGTCATGTCAGACTTTCCGGCATGAGTGACACGCAGGTTCTTGTCGCGTCCAATCGCGGTCCGGTGTCTTTCTCACTGTCCGACGACGGTGCGCTGACGATGCGCCGCGGCGGCGGCGGGCTGGTGTCCGGACTGGCGTCGGTGGCCAGTGAGACCGACGTCGTCTGGGTGTGCGCGGCGCTGTCGGAAGCGGACCGGACGGCCGTACGACAGGCGCCCGACGGCCGTCTGGACCTGGCGGGACATGACATCGGCGGAGCCTCCGTCCGGATGCTGGACATTCCGGCGGCGACCTTCCAGCGCGCCTACAACGCGGTCGCCAACTCGACCCTGTGGTTCGTCCACCACCTGCTGTACGACACGCCCAACGCGCCGCTCTTCGATGCCCGCTCGCGCCGCGACTGGCAGTCGTACGAGGCCTACAACGCGGCCTTCGCGGACACGCTCGGCGGAGACGCCGCCTCCGGGGCCAAGGTGGCGATCCAGGACTACCACCTGTCGCTGGCACCGCGGATGCTCCGGGAAAGACGACCGGACCTGAAGATCACACACTTCTCACACACGCCGTGGGCGCCCCCGGAGTACTACCGGCTGCTGCCCGACGACATGGGCGTGCAGGTGCTGGAGGGCATCCTCGGCGCCGACCACGCCGGCTTCCTCGCCGAACGCTGGGCACAGGCGTTCCTGGACTGCTGTGAGACCTTCCTGCCCGCCAAGGTCGACCGGCTCACTGGCACGGTCGCCTACCAGGGCCGGACCACCCGGGTCGGGGTGCACGGCCTGGGCGTCGACTGTGCCGAACTACGGGCCCGGGCCGCGGAGCCGGACGTGGCCGACCGTACGCGGGCGTTGCACGAGCAGGTGGGCGACCGGCAGCTCATCGTGCGGATCGACCGGACCGAGCTGTCCAAGAACATCGTGCGTGGCCTGGCCGCCTACTGGGAACTGCTGGTCAACCATCCGGAATGGCACGGGCGAGTGGTGCATCTGGCCTTCGCGTACCCGTCCCGGCACGATCTGCCGGAGTACCGCGAGTACACCGCCGCGGTGCGCCGGATCGCCGCCGAGATCAACGACGAGTTCTCCACTCCGGGCTGGCAGCCTCTGATCCTGCAGGTCAACGACGACTATCCGCGCTCGCTGGCCGCCTACGGCATGGCCGACGTGCTGCTGGTCAACCCGATCCGGGACGGCATGAACCTGGTCGCCAAGGAGGGCCCGGTGCTGTCCGAGCGCGGCTGCGCCCTCGTCCTGTCCCGGGAGGCGGGCGCCGCCGCGGAGCTGGGCGAGGACGCCCTGATGATCAATCCGTTCGACGTGTCCCAGACCGCCGAGACACTGCACCAGGCGCTGCTGATGCCACGGGACGAGCGGGCGGCGCGCTGCGAACGCCTCGCGCAGGCCGCCACCGCACTACCGCCGCAGCAGTGGTTCGCGGACCAGCTCGCCGCGCTGGACTAGCGCGACGGGGTTGGCCTCGTGCAGCCGGTCCCAGCGGTCGCGCAGCGCCCGTTTGCCCGCCACCAGCCGGCGATCGGCCGTGATGCGGGTGTACGTGGCGAGGTGCGTGGCCGGGGGCCGCGGTGCTCCGGTCAGCTCGTAACCGTGCTCCCGGAGCCGCCGGCTCATCACGGCCTCGGCGAGCGAGATCTCCCAGGGCTCCAGCCTGGCACTCCACGAGCCGACCCGGCCGGAGTTGACCACGGTCCGGGTGTTGTGATGCCACCGCTTCTGTGGCGGTACGACCGTGCCCGCGATCCGCTGGGGCTGGGTCATCCGGGAGTCGAAGTCCTCCCCCAGGAAGGCGCACAGCCCGCGTAGTTCCCCTTGGGGGTCGTCGACGAGGTGCTCGTACTGCAGCTGGTAGTAGGAGTCCGGGCCCAGCCGTGCCTCCGCCCGGCGGCCCAGATCGATCGCCTGCGTCCAGGTGGCGGCGGCATGGAAGACGTCGCGTTTGTACCAGGACACCTCCTTGAGCGAGGCGACACAGTCCCTGCCGTCCCGGATGAGGTGCACCACCTGTGCGTCCGGGAAGAGCCGCAGCAGCCCGTCCAGATGCTGGATGTAGGTGGGGCGCTTGTCTCCCCACCGCTGCTTGCCGAACCGGCGGGCGTACGCCTGGAAGACGGTGCCGAGCGCCGAGCCGAGGGACGGAGGCGCCGCCATGATCTCTTCGATGATCGAGTCCGCGTCGAGGCCGAGGTCGAGGAACTTCGTCTGCGAGCGGCCGACGATCCACCGCGCCAGCGCCCGCCGGTTCGCCGGGTGCTCCAGATCGCCGAACTCACGTCGTCGCTCGTATGCGGTCACCACGAAGCGGGTCTCCGGGGGGATCGCGATCCGTGGATGCGAGTGCAGCATCAGCTGCAGCATCGTCGTGCCCGAACGCGGGCATCCCACCACGAAGATCGGTCGGTCACTGTTGGCAGCCATGCCGACGATGGTTGGCGCTCAGGCGGCGCCGCGCCCCGGAACTACCCGCAGACTTGCCGATCCATGACCGAGTCCTGACCGGCGCTTGCGCCGTCCAGGACCCGGTGCCGGAGAAAGCCCGGCGGATGCCGGGAACGTCCCGGAACGTCCGGGAACGTCTAGGAATAGGACTCGCCGAGGGTTTGCCGGACCTGCTTGCGCGCCTCGTGGATCCTGGACTTGACCGTGCCCAGGGGCAGGCCGAGCTGATCCGCGATCTCGGAGTACTCCAGCTGCGAGACATCCCGCAGCACGAGTGCCTGGATCAGATCCGGCTTGCGCGCCTCCAGATCCTCCATCGCGTCCAGGATGTCCACCCGGGATCCGGCGATCACGCTCGTCCGGCGCGGGTCGGGCCGCTGCTGGGGCAGTTCCCCCGCCTGCTCGACCGAGCGCCGCTTGAGCGAGCGGTAGGTCGAGCGGGAGGAGTTGGCCACGACCACGTGCAGCCAGGTGCTGAACCGGGACCGTCCCTCGAACCGGTGGATGTTGCGGGCCACCTGGAGCAGCGCGTCCTGGCAGGCCTCCTCGGCGTCCTGTCTGCAGGGCAGGAACCGCGATGCGTGCCGAAGCACGTCGGGCTCGATCTTCCGGAGCAGCCCGTTCAGGGCGGTTTGATCTCCTTGAGATGCCTTTACTGCCAGTTCCTCGGTCTCTTCGTTGAACGCCATGCCACCTCGCCCTCACACACGCACCCCGTTGTTGGGCATGATACGGGGGTGTCCATCCCTTCATCAGTCGGTCGTTATCGAATAGACCGTGTTCTGGGCTCCGGGGCGTTCGCCTCGGTCTGGCTCGCGCACGACGATGTCCTCGAGGCGCCGGTGGCGATCAAAGTGCTGGCCGGGAGCCTCCTGGACGACCTGGACGTGCGCAATCGCTTCCTGGAAGAGGCCCGCATCCTGCGACGGGCCGATTCCGAGCGGCTCGTACGGGTCCATGACATCGGTGAACTGTCCGACGGCCGTCCTTACTTCGTCATGTCGTACGCGGACCGTGGCACGCTCGCGGAACGGATGCGGGAACGGCCACTTCCGGTCACCGAAGCCCTCGCGGTGGCCGAGGAGATCGCCTACGGAGTGGAAGTCATCAACAGGCTGGGCATCATCCACCGGGACCTGAAGCCGTCCAACGTGCTGTTCCAGACCGCCTCGGACGGGACCGAACGGCTGCTCATCGCGGACCTCGGCCTGGCCAAGGCACTCGCGCACGCCTCCGGTGCCTTCACGCTCCCGGTGGGGACCCCCGGTTACATGTCGCCCGAGCAGGCCAAGTTCGGCGGCGGCCTGGACGTCCGCGCCGACGTGTACGGTCTGGGCGCCCTGACCTTCCATCTGCTCACCGGGCGGCCGCCCGGGCCGGCCCCGGTGAAGATCACCCCGAGTCAGCTGAAGCCGGATCTGGGCCCCGGGTTCGACGAGGTCATCCTGCGCGCCCTGGAGGCGGACCGGGAGAAGCGCTGGCCGACGGCGGAGTCCTTCGCCCAGGCGCTGTCCACGCTCAGGCCGACCGAGGCCCCTCAGCAGGGCGCCCTCCCGCCGTACGCCGGCCGGGGAGCGGCGAACGACGCCACCCGGGTGGAGGGCGCGCCCATGAGTCCGCCCGCCGGGGCACCGGGCACGCCGCAGCCGCCGGCCGGTGTCACGACCCCCGAGCGCGAGCCCAGCGTCCAGTTCGCGACACCCGACCAGCAGACTCCCCCACAGGCTCCGATGACCGCCGACGACGTGCCCCGGCAGAGTCCGGGCCGGCACGCGCAGGGCCCGTACGCGCAGGAGCCGCACGAGCCGGGGCCGGGGCCGGGGCCGGGGCCGCAAGAGCATGGGCCGCAGGACCCGGCGCAGCGGTTCCCCACGTCGCAGGGCGAGTCCGAAGAGGACGCCACCCAGGCGATCCAGCGCCCCGGCTACGGCCAGCAGCCCCCCGGCCCGGGTGGGCCGCCCGCGGGGCCGCAGCGGTCGTACGGTCCGCCGACGCCCGCGTCACCCGACGATGTCCGGACGACGGAGGTACGCGTGCCACCGACCTACCAGCAGCCGCCGCACGATGAGGGCCGCACCAGGCTCGACCCGGGCCGCAACCAGGACGGCGCCCGCACCGTGCCGGGCTCCGACGACGGCAAGACCACGGTCTTCTCACCGGGGCCGCCCCCTGGCACCCCCCGGGACGGCATGCACACCCCGCCTCCCGGCCCGCCCGGGCCCAACGACTCGACCCCGTACGTCGGCAGCAGGATGCCTCCCGGGGTACCGGGAGGGCATGGCGCGCCCGGCTACGGCGGACCAGGCCATGGCGGACTCCAGCACGGTGGCCCGCCCTATGGCGGGCCACCCCCGGGGCAGCCGCCCGGCGGAGGACCTCCCGGCGGAGGCGGTTCAGGAGGCAGGCGCAACAAGCTGATCATCCCCATCGGCATCGCGGTCGGCGTCCTGGTCATCGCCATCATCGGCGGCCTGCTGGTCGGCAGCCTTTTCTCCGGCAATGGGAAGAAGCCGGGCACCAAGACGCCGACCCCGGATCCGAACTCCGTCACCGTCAGCGACCCCTCCGGCCGGCTGACCGTGACGGTGCCGAAGGAGTGGCCGAAGGGGCCGGAGCAGACCTGGCTGCCCTCCACCGTCGGGCTGGCCGACGCCAAGCAGGAGCCGGTGCTGCGAGCCACCCCGAACGTCACCCAGTTCCGCACCGCGACCGGCAAGACGCCGGGGGTATTCGTCGGGCTGACCACCGACGTGACCGCAGGGAAGCTGCCACCGGCCACGGCCGCCGTGCATCCGCAGTGCACGAAGGGGCAGCCGGAGCCGTACACCCGGGGCACGCTGAAGGGCACGATCACCCACTACACCGGCTGCAAGACCGGCACCTCGTCGATCTCGGAGATCGGGCTGACCGACACCGGCGGCAAGTTCGGCCTGTGGATCCGGATCAAGCAGGTCGACGCCACCGATCGCACCAAGAAGATCCTCGACAGCCTGGTGATCAAGTAGCCGCACCGCAGGCCGTGGAAGAGCCCTGTCGCCACCGGCGGCAGGGCTCTTCCACGCCAGCGGGCCTCCAGGACTTGCTAACGACACGTTAGCGATATATCGTTAATACATCGGAAGCACTCACTACCGCGTAAGCAGGTGGTAGAGAAGACCAGAAGGGATGCACACATGCATCGTCAATTCAGAAGCCCAGAACGGGCACGACGTCGCGGAGACTCCTTCGGACCCCAGTGGGGTCCGGGATTCGGTCCGCGCCACCCCGGCCGGGGCCGTGGCCGTCGCACCAAGCGCGGCAACGTCCGGGCCGCGATCCTGGCACTGCTGGCCGAACGGCCCATGCACGGCTACGAGATGATCCAGGAGCTCGAGAACCGCACGGGCGGCGTCTGGCGGCCCAGCCCGGGCTCGGTCTATCCCACCCTCCAGTTGCTGGAGGACGAGGGCCTGGTGACCAGCGAGGAACAGTCCGGCAAGCGGCTGTTCGCGCTGACCGACGCCGGCCGGGCCGAGGCCGAGCAGCAGACGGTGACTCCATGGGACGAGGTCTCCGAGGAGGCCGGCGAGAACGCCACCCACGCCCGTGAAGCCGTCGGCCAGCTGGTCATGGCGCTCCGCCAGGTCATGATGGCCGGCACGGAGGATCAGAAGGCCCGCGCGCTGGACGTCGTCTCCGACGCCCGCCGCCGCCTCTACGGCATCCTCGCCGACGACGCCGCCGAGTGAAGCGGCCCCTCTCGCCCCGGCGGGCCTCCCGCCGGGGCGG
>JAOPYK010000223.1 GCA_025964695.1 Streptosporangiaceae bacterium
CGCCTACCTCGACCGGATCTCCGCCTACGACACGGGCCAGTTCGGGTTCAACGCATACATCACGGTCGCCAAGGACGCGATGACGCAGGCGCGCAACGCCGACAAGCAGCGTGCGGCCGGCAAGCGCGGGGCGCTGCTCGGCATCCCGATCGCCGTCAAGGACCTCTACGACACCAAGGACATGCCGACGACGAACGGCAGCCTGACGTTCGAGGGCTACCAGCCGGCGCACGACGCCTACCAGGTCGCACGGTTGCGCGAGGCCGGCGCCGTGATCATCGGCAAGGCGAGCATGGAGCAGTACGCCACGAGCGGCAGCTACTCTGACAGCGCCTACGGCACGGTCTGGAACGCATTCGACCCGTCCCGCTCCGCGCTGGCCTCGAGCGGCGGGTCGGCCGTCGCCACGGCCACCAGCCTTGCCGCCGCGGCGCTGGGCTCCCAGACCGGTGACTCGCTCTACGCGCCCGCCAGCGCGGCGAGCCTCGTCACGCTGCGCGGCACCGACGGCATGCAGAGCGACAGGGGCGTGATGCCGCTGTCGTGGCTCCAGGACTACGCGGGCGCGATGGCGCGCTCGGTCGGCGACCTCGCCGACATCCTCAACGTCGTCTCGGGGACCGACCCGGAGAACCCCGAGACGGCTGAGGCGAGCGCGCACCGGCCGGCCGACTGGCGCAGCGTGCTCGACGCGAACGCGCTGAAGGGCAAGCGGATCGGCATCGTGCCGTCCACGTGGGTCGACCCGTACGGCACGACGACGACGACGGACGCCGAGAAGGCCGCGCTGAAGTACTTCGCGGAGGCGGGCGCGCAGCTCGTCGAGCTGCCCTCCGGCCCGACGGCGCCGCCGTCGGTGACGAGCGACCGCAACTGGGAGGGCTGGGCCCGGTACATCGACTCGCATCCGGAGCTGTCCCTGCGCGACCCGGCGCAGATCGTGTGCTCGCAGCGCAAGCTGCCGTACACCCGCTACGCGCCCTCGTACTGCGACGGCAAGCGCCGGATGACGGCCGAGGAGATCAAGGCCTGGCGTGACTACCGGGCCCAGTACAAGTCGAACATCGCGGCGTGGATGGACGCCAACCAGATCGATGCAGTGGTCTACCCAGGCCTGCTGAGCGAGATCAGCCTCAACGACGGCGGTGGCAACCGCTCGAGCTTCGGCCGGCGCGACACCCCGTCGGGCGCCTCGGGCGCGCCAACGGTCGCCTTCCCCGCCGGACGCGACCGCAACGGCGCGCCGATCAACCTCCAGCTGCTCGGCCGCGCCTGGGACGACGGCAAGCTCGTCGGGATGGCGTACGCCTTCGAGCAGCGCGCGCATGGTCACGTGGCGCCGAACACCGCGCCTCCACTGCGGTACGTGCGCGCGGGCGCCCAGGGCTGACCGAGGACCACACCGGCACGGCGGCGGGCTCGCCAGCCCGCCGCCGTTGCCGACCGGGTATGGGCGTTGGCGAGCAAGGTAACAGGAGACCTTCGAATTCGACGTACCCCTGGACAGGCTGTACAAGGTGATGCGTGCGAAATGGGGTGAACGCGTCGGTCTGGGCGTGCTCGACTGTCCCACCCGCTGACCCCTTGCCTCAATCCGAATGGGATTCTATTGTAGTCAATATCAGACAAACTTTGTCTGAAAATCTCCTGCCGCCCCGGTCCATCGGCTGGGACGAGCCGTGAGGAGTGAACTATGAGCTACACGCACGGGTCGCTGTTCATCGATGGCCATGGCAAAAGCCGGTCGGCAGCAAGCGGATCGAGGTGGCCTCAGCGAGCACGGAGAAGCCTCTGGGCAGCACTCCGGTGGGCACCCCGGACTCGCTGTACCGGCTGGTGTCGCTGCTGTTCCCGCCGGACGCCGACTCGGTCTACCTGTCCCCGGCCCCGCTGTATCACGCCGCGCCGCTGCGGTACTGCCTGACCATGCAGCGGTCGGCGCGACGGTGGTGGTGCTGGAGAAGTTCGAACCCGAGCAGGCGCTCGCCGCGATCGAGACCGGGCCCCCGGTCGGTCGACTTCCGCGCCGACCTGCCCCGCCACCCCACTGGCAAGCTTCTCAAGCGGGTTCTCCGCGACGAGTACGCCCAACTGCAGGAGGTCCCCCGATGACCCTCACCGTGACCGAAGCAGGGCTCGCCCTCACCGACGCCACCGCCTACGCCGACGAGCCCCGGCTGCATGAGGCGCTCGGGCTGCTGCGCCGCAAGGCCCCGGTGCACCGAGTCGAGGCGCCGGAGTTCAATCCGTTCTGGGCCGTCACCCGGCATGCCGACATCATGGAGATCGAGCGGAACCACACGCTGTTCCACAACGCTCCCCGGCCGTTGCTGCAGACCGCCGAGTTGGACGCTCAGCAGCGGCAGCGCGAAGCAGACGGCATAGGCTTGCGGACGCTCATCCACATGGACGATCCGCAGCACCGGGTGGTACGGGCGATCGGCGCCGACTGGTTCAAGCCCAGGGCGATGCGGGCGATGGAGGAACGCGTCCAGGAACTCGCCCGGCGCTACGTCGCCCGGATGACCGAATATGGCGGGGAGTGTGATTTCGCCACCCAGATCGCCGTGCACTACCCGCTGTATGTGATCCTGTCGCTGCTCGGGCTGCCCGAATCGGACTTCCCGCGGCTGCTCAAGCTCACCCAGGAGTTGTTCGGCGGCGCCGACGAGGAGTTCCAGCGCGGCACCACACCGGAGGACCTGCTCGCGACCCTGCTCGACTTCTTCGCCTACTTCCAGGAGATCACGAACGCGCGCCGGGCCACGCCAACCGACGATCTGGCCTCGGCGATCGCCAACGCCCGCGTCGACGGCGAATACCTGTCGGACATCGACGTCGCCTCCTATTACGTCATCATCGCCACCGCCGGGCACGACACCACCAGCTCCACCATCTCCGGCGGTCTGCACGCCCTCATCCAGCATCCCAGCGAGCTGGCCCGCCTGCGAGACAACTCCGCCCTGTTGCCGACCGCGGTGGACGAGATGATCCGCTGGGTCACCCCCGTCAAGGAGTTCATGCGTACCGCCACCGCCGACACCCAGGTCGGCGGAGTGCCCATCAAGGAGGGCGAGGCGGTGCTGCTGTCCTACCCCTCGGGCAACCGCGACGCCGAGGTGTTCACCGACCCGTTTCGCTTCGACGTGGGCCGCGACCCCAACAAGCATCTCGCGTTCGGGTTCGGCGTCCACTTCTGCCTCGGCGCGGCTCTCGCCCGTATGGAGACCCGCGCCCTGTTCGCCGAACTGCTGCCCCGCCTGCAGTCCATCGAGCTCGCCGGGCAGCCCGAGTGGATGGCCACCACCTTCGTCGGCGGCCTCAAGCACCTGCCCATCCGCTACACCCTGAAGGGATGACCCGATGCTGATCAACGCAGCCGTGCTACGTGCCAGCGACGCGCCGTACACCATCGAGCAGGTGCAGCTCGGCGATCCGGGACCCGGCGAGGTGCTCGTCAAGATCGCCGGGGCGGGCCTGTGCCACACCGACCTGCTCGGCCGTACCGACCTGGTCGGAAAGCCGGTGATTCTCGGCCACGAAGGCTCCGGGATAGTCGAAGCCGTCGGACCCGGCGTGACCGGCCTGGCCACCGGTGACCCCGTCGTGCTGTCCTTCGACTCGTGCGGCGGCTGCGTCAACTGCCTGGCCGCCCACCCCGCCTACTGCGCTGAGTTCTTCCACCGCAACCTCACCGGCCTGGCCACCGACGGCTCCACACCCGCCACCGGCCAGGACGGGAAACCGGTCGCCGCCCGGTGGTTCGCCCAATCGAGCTTCGCCACCCACACCATCGCCACGGCCCGCAATGTCGTGCGAGTGGAACCGGGCCTGCCGCTGAAGCTCCTCGGACCGCTCGGCTGCGGAATCCAGACCGGCGCTGGATCGGTCCTCATCGCGCTCGGCGTCACCGCCGGATCCAGCATCGCCGTCTTCGGCACGGGCGGAGTCGGACTCGCCGCCGTCATGGCCGCCAAGGTCGCCGGAGCCGCCACCATCATCGCCGTCGACCTGCACCCCAGCCGCCTCGACCTCGCCGCCGAACTCGGCGCCACCCATACCATCAACGGCGCCGACGACGACATCACCGCCCAGATCCTCGCCATCACCGGCGATGGCGCACAGTACTGCTTCGACACCACCGGAGCCCCCGCGGTCATCACCGCCGCCATCAACAGCCTCCGCCCCACCGGCACCTGCGGGCTCGTCGGCATCGCCCAAGGCGACCTCGTCCTGGACCCGATGGCCCTGGCCGGGGGCCGTAACCTCATGGGCATCCTCGAAGGCGACGCCGTACCCCAGCTGTTCATTCCGCAGCTCATCCGACTCTGGAAACAGGGCCGCTTCCCCTTCGACAAGCTCATCACCACCTACCCCCTAACCCAGATCAACCAAGCCGAGGCCGCCACCAGCACCGGTCAAGCGGTCAAGCCCGTGCTGATCCCCGACTGAGCGCCATGGAAGACTCAGGGGCATGGGATCGGCAGCCAGCCTGCGGGGACGTCCGGCAGACCCCGGAATCGAGAAACGGGTACTGACCGCGGCGCTCACCGTCTACGGAGAGGTCGGCTGGGCCGGATTCACCCTCGACGCCGTCGCCCGCCGGGCGCCGGTCGGCAAAGCGGCCCTCTACCGCCGCTGGTCCACCAGGGAGGACCTGCTCCTGGCCGCCCTCGAGCAGCTGGCAGAACCACCGGAAGAGCCGCTGGACCCGAACGACCTGCGTGGCTGCCTCACCGCCATGGCCGGGCAGGTCATCGCCATGTACGTCGGCCCCAAGGCCATGGTTCTGCCCCGCGTCCTCGTCGAGGCGGGACAGTACCCCCCGCGCTTCGACGACATGGTCCAGAACATCGTCCAGGCGCGCTTCACCACCGGCCAGTCCGTCATCCAGGCCGCACTCGACCGCGGCGAACTCCCCCCGGGCACCTCGCCGGACCTGATCGTCGACGCCATCATGGGCCGCGTATTGCGGCTCATCGTGCTCACGCCCGGCGCCCAGCGGACCGCCATCCACACCGAACGCGACCAGCACGCCGCGGCCATCGCCGACTACGTCCTGCGGGCCGTCAGCCGCTGATCGCACCGGGTCCGCCAACCTGCCGTTGCCGTTCGTCGGCCCGGCCCCCGTTCAGCGCGCCGTCGGCCGCCTCGCCCACCACCTCGATGCCCGGGCGACGGTCGAGCCGCCCCGAACGGGCTCGTCGAACGCCTCACTGGCCGGGTAAATCCTGGTCGTTCGTTAGTGTGATGCTATAGCGCGAGGGTATGGCGTAGACGGATGCTCGATACGCGACGGGGGGCTTGGGAGCTCCCCCAACCGCTGGCGTATCCAGGTTATTGACAGGCCGGCCCACAGACGAAACCGCCACAATCGAAGGCAACGGCGCCGCCCTGCCAGGCCGACCTTGTCATTCGAGCACGTTGATGAAGTCCACCGCGATGGTCGCTCTGAGCGGCCGCGCTTGAGGCTGAGCCTCGATGAGGTGGGCTGGTGGTTGTTGCCGTCACGGCCAGGGTGCTGCGCGATGAGAACTCTGCACAAGCGGTCCGCTTCGTGCCGGAGCGGAGCAAACATGTCTTGGAAGAAGTAGGGGGGAAAGGGAATGAGTGACCAACCACCGAGCACGACCACGGACGCCGGTATTCCCGTGCCCAGCGATGAGTACTCACTCACGGCCGGCCCCGCCGGCCCTGTGCTGCTGCAGGATGCCTACCTGATCGAGAAGCTGGCCCACTTCGTCCGCGAGCGCGTCCCCGATCGCGTGTACCACGTCAAGGGCGGTGGCGCCTTCGGCTACTTCGAGGTGACCGCCGACGTCACCCAGTGGACCAAGGCCGCCTTCCTCAACCAAGTCGGCAAGCGCACACCGATGCTCGTGCGCCTCTCGTCGGTGGCCGGTGAAGAGGGCTACCCAGACACGGACCGCGACGTGCGCGGCTTCGCCATGAAGTTCTACACCGAAGAGGGCAACTACGACCTCGTCGGCAACAACACGCCGGTCTTCTTCGTGCGTGACCCCATGAAGTTCCCTGACTTCATTCACTCGCAGGAGCGCATGCCCGACAGCGGCCTGCGCAGCAACAACATGCAGTGGGACTTCTGGACGCTCTCGCCCGAGTCGGCCCACCAGGTGACGATCCTGATGAGCGACCGCGGAACGCCGCGCACCTGGCGCAACATGAACGGCTACAGCAGCGACACGTACATGTGGGAGAACGCCGCGGGTAAGAAGTTCTGGGTCAAGTACCACTTCAAGACCGAGCAGGGCATCCAGAACATGACCGACGCCGAGGCCAGGGCCATGCGCGCCGAGGACCTCGACTACCACCGGCGTGACCTGTGGGAGGCGATCGCTCGCAACGACTACCCGTCCTGGCGCCTCGAGATGCAGATCATGCCCTACGAGGACGCGGCCAACTACCGCTTCAACCCCTTCGACATAACCAAGGTCTGGCCGCACAAGGACTACCCCACGATCCCGATTGGTCGGATGGTGCTCGACCGCAACCCCGAGAACTTCTTCGCCCAGATCGTGCAGGCCACGTTCGACGTGGCGAACTTTGTCCCGGGCATCGGGCCCAGCCCGGACCGGATGGTGCTGGGGCGGATGTTCGCCTACGGCGACTCGAGCCGCT
>JAOPYK010000250.1 GCA_025964695.1 Streptosporangiaceae bacterium
TTTCTCGCACGCCGATGTGGCCCTGGCCCTGGTGGTGGTCGTGGTCGCGGTGGCCGCCAGCGGGCACCGCATCGCCGGCGCGCTCGCGGCGCTGTCGGCCGCCGTCTGGTTCGACTTCTTCTTCACCCGGCCGTACCAGCGCTTCACCATCACCAAGGCGGAAGACGTCAGGACGGCCGCCCTGCTGCTCGTCGTCGGCCTGGCGGTCTCCCAGCTGGCCGCTCACGCCCGCCGCCTGAAGATGATCGTCGTCACCGACGCCGGCTACCTGTCCCAGCTTCACGAGACCGCCGAGCTCACCCAGTCCGCCAGGTCACCCAGCACGGTGGTCGACCACGTGGGCGAACAACTCACCGGCCTTCTGGGCCTGCGCGGATGCCGGTTCGAGTACGGATCGCTGCTCGGCCATCCGCCACGCCTCGAACAGGACGGCACCGTGGTAGTGGGCCGCAGGCACTGGGACGTCGACCGGTACGGGCTCCCTGACCAGGAAGTCGAGCTGCGCACGTTCGGCAACGGCCACTTCTACGGCCGGTTCATGCTCCAGCCCACGCCCGGGACCGCCCCGTCCTTGCAGGCACGCCTCGTCGCGGTGACCCTCGCCGACCAGGTCGGGCGCGCACTCGACACCGCTGGCACCGCCCACGGCAACGGCTGACCGTCCCCGGAGATGCGCCCCGCAGGCACCGGCGTGGGACTACCGGCGGCGCCTCTGGCTTGGCGCCACGTGGCGGCAGCGGTCTCCCATGAGCCGGACTCCCGGGTCGGTTTCCGCTACTGTTCCCCCTGCCTGAGATGACCGTGCCGCATTGCGCCACCTCCGAGGCGGCCGAGCGAAGCCAGTCCGAGCCGGAGTTCGCTGTCACGAGCCGACGGTCAGCGAGGCTTCGGGGCGGAACGCGATCAGCAGGAGCAGCGATGGGGCCGACGGGAGACGGGTCACGGAGGGAGGCTCTCGACCGGGACTTGGTGGAGATACTCCAGGAACTGCGCGTCGCGGTGGCCGGGGTGCAGATCCTGTTCGGCTTCCTGCTGACCCTGCCGTTCTCCACCGGCTTCCACCGGATCGGCTACACCGGACGCTGGGTGTACTACGTCTCGCTGATCACGGCGGCGGTCGCGTCGATCTGCTTCATCGCGCCCGCGACCCAGCACCGGATGCTGTTCCACTCCGGTAACGAGGAACTGCTGATCAGCCGCTCGAACCAGTACGGCATCGCCGGAGCGAGCGCCTTGACCGTGTCCATGGCCTGCGGTGTGGCGGTCGCCGCCCGAGGCTTCTTCTCCTCGTGGCTCGCGGCCGTCACCGCGATGGGCGTCGTGGTCCTGTGCGCCTGGACCTGGTTCATCCAGCCGCTGTTGACGCGCAAGCGCGCCCTCCGGCCGGAGTCCTCCTGAGAGCCGCCGCCAGGCGCGGGAATGGCTCGGCAGACGCACCGCCGGCCGGCGGTCGCGGGCCGGCGCATCAAACCCGGGTGAAGTGCTCATGGGAACGCCCGTGCTCGCGGACCGCTGGGCTCCACCGGCGTGCCGCGCCACCCGCACCGTCACGAGAGCGCCCCGGCGATCATCCGTGCCCGGGGATGGCCCCGGCGAGTGCCATTCCGCAGTAGGCGGCGCCCAGCCCGGCGGCGATGGAGCCGACCGCGTACAGCATTGCGTAGGTGCGGGCGCCGTCCTCGGCCAGCCTCAGCGTCTCGTAGCCGAACGTCGAATACGTGGTCAGCGTCCCGCAGAACCCGATCCCCGCCATCGCCATCACCGGGCCGTCCGCCGGCAGCGCGGCCAGGAACCCCAGCAGCCCCGACCCCGCCACGTTCACCGCGAAGGTCCCCCACGGGAGCACCGAGTCGGTGCGGGCCTGAACCAGCCGGTCGACGAGATACCGCAGCGGTGCCCCGATCGCGGCGCCGACCACGACCAGCAACGCGTTCACCGCTCCTCCCGGCCCGCGGGGCGGCCGACGTAGCGGACCACCTCGACCGGGTCGATGATGACCAGCCCCTCGGTGATCAGCTCGTCGAGCTGGGGAAGAAAGTCCCGGATCTTGTGTTCCACGTCCACGATGACGATCGCCAGCGGCAGATCCCCCGACAGCGACAGGATCCGGGTGGTGTGGATGCGGCTCGACGCCCCGTATCCCTCGATGCCGCGCAGCACACTCGCCCCCGCCAGCCCGGCGGCGTGGGCCCGGGCGACGACCTCGTGGTACAGCGGGCGGCGGTGCCACTGATCGGACTCCCCGACAAAGATGGTCAACCGCAGGGCGGGCCCCTCAATCCTCATGACCGTCACCCTCCTGTTGACCTTGACCGTGTCTCTGTGGCCGTGGCTGTGCCGGTCGCCGTGGCTGTGGCTCGCCGTGTGCGTGTCGGCGTCGGTGTGGGCGGGTGAGCAGCCGGGCGCCATGCACTCCGGTGTAGACCGCGACCAGTGCCGCCACCAGGGTGCCGGCCAGGTACGTCAGTGCCGTACGCGGCGCACCCGCGGCGACGGCCCGCTGGATGTCGACGATGTAGGTGGAGAAGGTGGTGAAGCCGCCCAGCACCCCTACGCCCAGGAACGGGCGGACCAGGGCGTGAGCCTGCCCGACCTCGGTGATCGCCACCATCAGCATCCCGATCAGCGCGCAACCGGCCACATTGATCCAGAAGGTCGCCCACCCGAACGAACCGGCCGGGTGCGGAAACGCTGCCGAAATCCCGTAGCGGGCCAGCGCCCCGAGCACCCCGCCCACCGAGATCACCGCCAACGTCGGCCACGGCGCCCGGCGCAGCTCCAGCCGCTGCCGTGGCACACGCAGGTCGACGTCCGGGTCTACCGGCCCGGCAGAGTCCGCAAGACGTCGAGGGACCAGCGGGTCAGGCACAGACTCCTCCTACCAGCACGACGAACTCCACTGGCAGGGACCGTTGGCGGCGGGACACCGCGGTTTTCCCGCGCATCGAGGCGGGGGCGGCGGGCCCCACCGCCGCGGCCCCCAGGAGGGGCCTGCGCACCAGTGTAGCGATCAATCGCCCACCGGGACCGGTGGCGCCGGCCCGCCGACTCGGCGTCGACGATCACGCTCGCGCCGTGGCCATCGTGACGAACTCTGGGACGGCGAGGACGGGAAAGGGCCGCGAGGGTTGCCCCGTGCGGTGGTCCAGGTGGCCGCCGCCGTCAAGACCGGCGGTCAAAGGCCAGGGTGACGACGACGGGCACCAGGAAGATCGAGAGACCGAAGACGGCCAGCCGGGCGGTCCAGGTCGAGCACAGCAGCCAGGCGAGGCACTGCACGGCGAGGAACACCAGGAAGACTCCGCCGTTCTGGGCGCGGCGGCGCCGGGCCAGCACGCCGCCCTGCCGCCGGTGACGGACGGGGAACGGGACGAGCCGCCGCAGCCGGCCGAGAAGAGCCCGCCGTCTGGCCGCTCGCCGCAGGCGTACGGCCCGTACCTGCGCCGAGCGGGCGGCCGCGGCCGCCCGTTCGGCCCGGCGGCGGGCCCTTTCCTTGCTCACGGGGGGCTCATGGGCGATTTACGAGCGGGCCACGGGCGACTCACGAGCGGCCACGGGCGACTCAGGAGCGGGCCACAGGCGGCCACGGGCGGTTCACCGGCGTGGCTCACCCTGCGCTCACCAGAGGAGCCCATCAGAGTGTGGTCAGCCAGTTCGCCAGCAACTGGGCGCCGGCGTCCCCGGACTTCTCCGGGTGGAACTGGGTCGCGCACAACGGCCCGTTCTCGACCGCCGCGACGAACCGGTCGCCGTGCTCGGCCCAGGTCACCAGCGGCGGGGCGAAACGTCCGGGGTCCAGCTCCCAGCGGCGTACGCCGTAGGAGTGCACGAAATAGAACCGGGTCGCCGGGTCGATGCCACGGAACAGCACCGACTCGCCGGGGGCCTGGACGGTGTTCCACCCCATGTGCGGCAGCACCGGGGCGTCGAGCCGCTCGACCGTGCCGGGCCATTCGCCGCACCCCTCGGTGGTGACGCCGTGCTCCACGCCCTTCCCGAAGAGAATCTGCATGCCGACGCAGATGCCCAGCACCGGGCGGCCCCCGGCGAGCCGGCGGCCGATCACCTGGTCGCCACTGACCCCGAGCAGCCCCTCCATACAGGCGGCGAACGCCCCGACCCCCGGCACCACGAGGCCGTCGGCGTTCAGCGCCACGTCGAAGTCGGACGTCACGGTCACGTCGGCGCCGGTCCGCGCCACCGCGCGTTCCGCCGAGCGCAGGTTCCCCGACCCGTAGTCGAAGACGACCACCTTGGAACTCACAGTCTCAGCACTCCTCCGGCGATGGCCAGCGCGGCCGCGATGAAGGCGAGCACCGCCAACGCCTTGATGCCCTGCTTGAGCGCACTGTAGACCCCGGCGAGGAAGAAGGCCCCCAGCGCGAGCAGGAAGATCGACAGAGTGGAGAAGTGCTGCCCGAACAGGCTCACGGTGTCACCCGCTCGTCTGCGGCGCGCCCGGAGGCACGAGCCTGCCTCGTCGCCTGGTCGCTCGTCCCTCGCTCCACGCGCTCCTCGGTCCGGCTCGCGCCGCGCCCCGCAGGCTCGCTCACAGTGCCCCCTTGGTGGAGGGGATGCCGTGCACCTTCGGGTCGAAGGCGACCGCGTCGCGCAGTGCCCTGGCCAGCGCCTTGAACTGCGCCTCCACGATGTGGTGCGCGTTGCGGCCGTACGGCACGTGCACATGCAGGGCGATCTGGGCATTGCCGGCGAAGGACTCCAGGATGTGCCGGGTCAGCGTCGTGTCGTACTCCGAGCCGATCATCGGCGCCATGCCCTCGGGCTCGGTGTGCACCAGGTAGGGCCGGCCGGACACGTCGACGGTCACCTGGGCGAGCGCCTCGTCCAGCGGGATGGACGCGGCCGCGAAGCGGCGGATCCCCGCCTTGTCCCCCAGTGCCTGCCGGAACGCCTGGCCGAGGGCGATCGAGGTGTCCTCGATCGTGTGGTGGCTGTCGATGTGCAGGTCCCCCTGCGTCTTGACGGTCAGGTCGAAGGAGCCGTGCTTGCCGAGCTGGGCCAGCATGTGGTCGAAGAACCCGACCCCGGTGGCGATGTCCACCTCACCGGTGCCGTCCAGGTCGATCTCCACGAGGACCGAGGTCTCCTTGGTCCCGCGCTCGACCCTGCCCTTGCGATTCACAGGCTCTCCTTCAGAGCGTCACGAAATGCGGCCATCTCCTCGGGGGTCCCCACGGACACCCGCAGCCACTGTGGCGGGCCGACCTCCCGGATCAGCACCCCCCGGTCCAGCATTCCCTGCCAGACGGCGTGCCGATGTTCGAACAGGCCGAACAGGACGAAGTTGGCGTCGGAGTCGGCCACCATGAGCCCCTCCGCGCGCAGCCACTCCACCAGGGAGTCGCGCTCGTGCCGGAGCGTGTCCACCGCGCCGAGCAACTCCTCACCGTAGGCAAGGGCGGTGCATGCCACGGCCTGGGTGACGGCGGACAGGTGGTACGGCAGCCGGACCAGCTGCAGCGCGTCCACCACGGCGGGGTCCGCGGCGAGATAGCCGAGCCGGGTTCCGGCCATGGCGAACGCCTTGGACATGGTCCGGGTCACGATGAGCCGGGGATTGCCCGGCAGCAGCTCCAGGGCCGATGGCGTCCCCGCCCGGCGGAACTCGCCATAGGCCTCATCGACGATCACCATGCCGGGTGCGACCTCGAGGACGGCCTGGATCGCCTCCAGCGGCAGCGCGGTGCCGGTCGGGTTGTTCGGTGAGGTCAGGAAGACCAGGTCGGGCCGGTGCTCCCCGATCGCGGCGATCGCCCGCTCCGGTGGCAGGCCGAAGTCCTCGTCCCGGTGGGCGTTGATCCACGCCGTGCCGGTCACATGGGTGATGATCGGGTGCATCGAATACGACGGCTCGAAGCCCAGCGCCGCCCGGCCTGGTCCGCCGAACGCCTGCAGGATCTGCTGGATGATCTCGTTGGAGCCGTTGGCCGCCCAGACCTGCGCCGCCGTCAGCCCCGCTCCGGGCGTGTCACCGTTGAGGAAGGCCGCCAGCTCCGTGCGCAGGGCCACCGCGTCCCGGTCCGGGTAGCGGTTCAGCGACCCGGCCACCTCGGCGACCGCCTCGCCGAGCGCCTTCACGAGCCGCGGGGACGGCGGGTAGGGGTTCTCGTTGGTGTTGAGCTGCACGGCAACGTCCAGCTGGGGCGCTCCGTACGGCTCGCGGCCCCGCAGGTCGTCCCGGATCGGGAGATCGTTGAGCGACGTCACGAGGGCGTCTCCCAGCCGAAGCGCGCCTTCAGCGCGGCCCCGTGCGCGGGCAGGTCCTCGGCCTCGGCCAGGGTGACCACGCGCGCCGTCGCCTCCGCCAGGGCGGCCTCGTCGTACTCCACGACGTGGACGCCGCGCAGGAAGGTCTGGACCGACAGCCCCGAAGAGTGGCAGGCACATCCGCCGGTGGGCAGCACATGGTTGGAGCCCGCGAGGTAGTCGCCGAGGGAGACCGGCGCGTGCGGCCCGACGAAGACCGCGCCCGCATTGCGGACCCGGGCGGCGACCTGCCGGGCGTCGGC
The DNA here is from genome assembly GCA_025964695.1 of Streptosporangiaceae bacterium. Classification (GTDB taxonomy): domain Bacteria; phylum Actinomycetota; class Actinomycetes; order Streptosporangiales; family Streptosporangiaceae; genus Actinomadura_E. Next base: position 6,531 of record JAOPYK010000250.1, read on the forward strand.
GGTCTGGATCTCCAGGTGCTCGGCCGCGTACGCGTCGACGACCTTGAGGCCCGCTTCGAGGTCGTCGACCAGCACGATGCCGGACTGGCGCCCGGCCAGCGCCGCGGTGATCCGCTCGGCGTGCTTGGCGCGGGCGACCTGCTGCCGCAGCTCCTGCGCCACCCGGCCGGCGAGCTCTTCGGAGTCGGTGACCAGCACGGCGGCGGCGAGCGTGTCGTGCTCGGCCTGGCTGATCAGATCGGCGGCCACATGGACGGGGTCGGCCGTCTCGTCCGCCAGGATCGCGATCTCGGTCGGGCCGGCCTCGGAGTCGATGCCGATGACGCCCTTGAGCAGCCGCTTGGCGGCCGCCACCCAGATGTTGCCGGGCCCGGTGACCAGGTCGGCGGGGCGGCACTCTTCGGTACCGTAGGCGAACATCGCGATCGCCTGGGCACCACCGGCCGCGTACACCTCGTCGACGCCCAGCAGCGCGCACGCGGCCAGGATCGCCGGATGCGGGAGCCCGCCATGCTCCTTCTGCGCGGGCGAGGTGACGGCGAGGGATCCGACCCCGGCCTCCTGCGCCGGGACGACGTTCATCACGACGCTGGAGGGGTAGACGGCCTGGCCGCCGGGGACGTAAAGCCCGACGCGCGCGACGGGCACCCAGCGCTCGGTCACGGTGCCGCCCGGCACCACCTGGGTGGTGAGGTCGGTACGGCGCTGGTCACGGTGGACCAGCCGGGTGCGCCGGATGCACTCCTCGAGGGCGTCGCGCACCGCCGGATCGAGGACGGCCAGCGCCTGGTGGATCTGGGCGACCGGGACCCGGGCCGTCTCCAGGTCGACGCCGTCGAACCTGGCGGTGTACTCCCGTACGGCCGCGGCCCCGCGATGGCGTACGTCGTCGCAGATCGGCCGCACCTTCTCCAGGGCGGCCTCGACGTCGAGCTCGGCGCGGGGCAGCACGGTGCGCAGGTCGCCGGGGAGCGAGCCGCGCAGATCCAGACGGGATATCACCAGGCCAGTCTATGAAGAACGGCCGACCACCCGCGCGTCATCTCGATCGGTGAGACGGGTGAGTCCCGTCGCTCACACCTTGAGGGTGCCGTCCAGAACGGTCACGGCCCGGCCGGCCAGCGTGACCCGGTCTCCGCGGACGGTCACCCGGACCGTCCCCCCGCGCTCGGAGGCCTGATAGCCCAGGAGCGCGTCGCGGTTCAGCCGGCCCGACCAGTAGGGCGCCAGCATGCAGTGCGCGGAGCCGGTCACCGGATCCTCGTCCACCCCGACGGCCGGCCCGAAGAACCGCGACACGAAGTCGTACGGCTCGGGACCCGGGGCGGCCGGGGCGGTGACGCAGACGCCGCGGGCGTCGATCCGGGCGAGGGCCACCTGGTCGGGGACCAGCTTGCGTACGGCCTCGTCATCGTCGAGGACCACGAGGAGATCGTTCTGAGCGTTGCGGCCGGCCTCCGTGACGGGCACGCCCAGCGCTTCCGCCAAACCCGCCGGCACCTGCACCGGCCGGGCGGGCTGGGCCGGGAAGTCCATCTCCAGCAGGCCGCCGGACCCCGGGGCCCGCGCCGGCTGAACGGTGAGGACCCCGCTGCGGCGGGTCTGGAACCGGATCGGGCCGCCGGCGGGGACCGTACCGGTCTCGTACAGGGCATGCGCACTGGCCAGGGTGGCGTGACCGCAGAGGGCGACCTCGACGGCGGGGGTGAACCAGCGCAGCTCGTAATCGGCCTCGGGGGTGCCGAGCGGGCGGACGAAGGCGGTCTCGGCGTGCCGCATCTCGGCGGCGATCCGCTGCATCCAGCCGGCGTCCGCGGGAGCGTCCAGCAGGCAGACGCCCGCCGGGTTGCCCGCGAAGGCCCGGTCGGTAAAAGCGTCGACGACAAGAATCCTCATACCGGAACTGTAGGCGTTCCGGCCTTCCGATCAACCGTGGGTCGTCAGCGTCGTGGACAGCGGCACCAGGTCGTCCGTGGCCGGGCCGGGGACGGTGGGAGCCTCGTTCCAGACGTAGCGATCCCAGCGTCGTGGACGCCCCATGACCCAGCCCAGGATGAATCCGACCGACAGGCTCGCGAAGCCCATGATGAACACGTTCAGCCACATGATGGCGGCCTCCAGAAGAGGAACCGGTGAGTGATGTCACCGGCCCGCGGCCGACCGACGAAGGACGCCTCGGGTCCGCCCGAGACTAAACCCGCATACCACCACGACGCGGTCCATCTGCGGGAAGTAGCTAGCGCTGACCAGATCGCATGCCCCGTTCGGGTGTGGTCACCGTCCCGCTCGTCCCGAACGCACTTCCCGGCCCGCGCCTTCACCTTGTAGATCAAAAGCTTGCGACCTCGGGGCGCGTAGCCTGAAAGGGTGAATGAACGGCTCCCACTCTTCCCGCTGGGCATCGTGCTGTTCCCCGGTCTGGTCCTTCCGCTGCACGTCTTCGAGGAGCGCTACCGGCTGATGATCCAGGACCTGCTGGAGCACCCCGAGCCGCGCCGGTTCGGCATCGTGGCGGTCGAGCTCGGTCATGCGGTCGAACCCGGTCGTGCGGCCGGGGACGAAGGGCCTCTGGAGTGCCGGCACGAACACGGGGCGGGACCGGGGCTGGCCATGGTGGGGTGTACCGCCGAGGTGCACGGAGTGATCCCGCACGTGGACGGCAGATTCGACGTCGTCACCGTCGGCGGCAGGAGGTTCGACATCACCGGAGTGGACGACTCCCTGCCGTACCTGTGCGCCGATGTGGAGTTCCGGCCGGACGACGCCGGACCGGATCCGGGACCGGCCGCCCGGCGTGTGATCCGGTTGTTCCGGCTCTACCGCGGGCGGCTCGCGGACGTCGGGGCGGAGGTCCGGCGGCCGATGGAGCTGCCGCCCGACCCGGTCCGGCTGTCGTATCTCATCGCCGCCACGGTCGTGCTGGACCGGCGAGAGAAACAGCGGCTGCTCGAGGCCGAGGACGCCACGGCCCGGTTCCGGCTGGAGGAGGAGTTCCTACTCCGGGAGACCCGGCTGCTCGACGCCCTCCCCGCGGTGCCCGCCTCCCCGTTCCTCGACGACGGCATCAACCCCAACTGACCGGGCCCGGCCGCCGGTGAATCGATGTGATCATCGCGGTGCGGGCAGGCACAATGGCCCCCATGAGCAAAGCCAGGACCGCCGGGGGGAAGGGCACGCCGGCGACCGTCGCCGCCACCCAGGCCGGGATCGAGTTCACCCTGCACCCGTATGAGACCGATCCGGACGCCGACTCCTACGGGGAGGCCGCCGCGGACGCGCTCGGCATTCCGCACGACCAGATCTTCAAGACCCTCGTCGCCGAGGTCGACGGTGCGCTCACCGTGGCGGTGGTGCCGGTCGCGGCCACCCTCGACCTGAAGGCGCTGGCCGCCGCCGCCGGCGGCAAGAAGGCGCAGATGGCCGATCCGCACACCGCCGAGCGCACCACCGGTTACGTACTCGGCGGCATCAGCCCGCTGGGCCAGCGCCGGCGGCTGCCCACCGTCATCGACGGGTCGGTCTCAGGCCTGGCGACCGTCTACGTCTCGGCCGGTCGGCGCGGCCTGCAGATCGAACTGTCCCCCGCCGACCTGATCGTGCTGACCGGTGCGCGGACCGCTGAGATCGCCCGCCGGTACTGACCCGTCGGGACGGATCCGATTGGCCACGTCGATCGCCTCCAGCAGGCCGTAGGCCACCAGCGCGACGAAGGGCCAGCACACCAGTACCCCGCGCGCGGCCAGGTCCGCGGGGCCGTTGAACGCCCGGGTCCGGTCGCCGGCGCGCACCATGCGGTGGAAGGTGTCCAGCCCGATCAGATGCCCGACCCGCCAGGCCAGGAGGGCCGCGACGATCCCGCCCACCGCGAGCCCCGCGACCAGCACGAGGTCGTTGCCCCGGCCCGCGGCCAGGTAGGCCGCGACCCCGCAGGCCAGCCCGATCCCCGCGGTGATCAGGGCGAACCTGCCGTCCGTGCCGATGACGGCGGGCGATTCGGGATCGATCAGAAAGATCTTGCCGTCCACCGAAACGTATTTCACATGCGGGGAGATCGCCGCCCACAGCAGCCCGGCGAGGACACCGAGCACGGCCGATGCCACGACGGTCACCACCGCGATCCGCACCTGCCGCCCCAGTCCCGCCAGCGCGTCCATCGCACTCCCCTCGGCCGGGGGCCGTCCCCTCACCGTTCCGCAGGCCTTCGGCCGTCTGTGATCGCAGCGTAACGCGTTTCGTCCCAAGATCCACGATCGCCCCCCGGGCGGGCCCGCTCGCCGGCGAACGGCGCGGCTGAGATGCGGCTGAGATAACGTGACCGGCATGTCTGGATTCAGCCCGGCATTCGATCGGCTCGGTTCGGCGCTCGGCGCGGTGGTCCTGCAACAGCAGGAGACACTGGCCGAGTTCCTCCCCCGCGAGGATTGGAGTGCCGACCTCGCCGAACGCACATATACCAGCGGCGGGGTCACCGTCCGCGTGTCGTTGCTCGGCAGCTACGCCGGGCGAGAGAAAACCTGGCTGTGGGGGTGGGCCAACCCCCAGTTCGGCCCCGGCCACCCCGCGGTCCAGCCGACGCTGAGCGTCCAGGAGATGGGCGAGAGGCTGGGCGTCCCGGAGCTCACCACTCCGGAAGTCGACCTGTCGTGGTACCAGGGACCCGCGGCGCACGGTGGCGAGCTCATCGCGATGATCGCAGCCGGGCTGCTCGGTGGCGGCGGTTACATCGGAGCCGGCTACGACGGCGGGTCCGCGTACCTGCACGTCGACGATCCCGCGGTACCGGCGGCCCGCTGGGACCCGATCCCGGTGCCCCGGCTGATCATCAACGCGGCCAGCCTGTTCGCGGGCGACCCGCACCTGACCCTGGCCCGGTTCCTCAGCCACCACCGGGTGCCCTACCGCCAGTCCGCCGGCATGACCGAGGCCCGGATGCCCGGCGGCGGGACCGCCCGCGCCATGTTCGACGACGAGGGCCGCTTCATCAACTGGGAGGCCGGCCTCACCGTCGGGTGACCCCGTCAGCACGTGATCGTGCGGCCGGCGCCGGTCATCGACCGCACGATCATGAGGGAATGATCACCAGGGATGGGGTTCAGAGCGGCTGGGGGGCTCCCTTGCCCGGCCCGTCGCCCCAGTGGGTCACGTAGTAGGTCACGGGGATGTGCCCGTTCGCCTCGCCGCTTCCGCCGACCACGTAGGGCTCGTTCCACGTGCCGCCGGTCAGCTTGGCGAAGGTGATGCCGTCGATGTCGAGCATGACGCCGCTCCGGGAGGGAGTGCCCGGACCACGGTCACAGATCGTGAAGGCGGCCTTCTTGCCCTGGTACTCGATGTAGCCCTTGGTGCCCATGGGCCAGCTCGGGCTCGCGAAGCAGCCTTCCTGCATGGGCATGCCGGAGGCGGGGGCTCCGGTGTCGCCGTTGCCGGAGCTGCCGGTGTCCCAGAAGTACGAGCCCAGTGTCTGGTTCTTGAACAGGACCGCCGGCTGGGCGGCCTTCGCACGGGGGGCGGCCTTCCGCTTCGCCTTCTCGGCCTTCTTCGCCATGGCGGAGGTCAGCCGTACGGGGGTCTTCTCATGGGCGGTCAGGTCGGTCACCGCGGCGGCCTTGGTCATCGCGGGCAGGGAGACCTCGTCGGAGTGGTGCGAGGAAAGAGCAGAGGCCCCGAGACCGAAGGTGAAGGTCGCCGCGCCGGCCAGGATCAGCCGGGTGAATCGCTGCTGCATGATTTCCTATCTCTCGGTGGACATGACGCAACGACTCCGCGCGAAGGCTGTGAAGAGGCGGAGCGACCCCGTCAGGGCAGGGGTGGCCGTCAGAGGGCGGTGTCCGTATCCGCGTGCCCGGATCCCGTGAAGGCCGTGCGGCCCCCAGGCAGGCCTCGCGGCCCTCGACCTTGGGATCGGCAGCCCACTGACGTGTCGTTCAGATCCGGAGCGCGTGGAAGGCCCGGTTTGCGTCAGCTGGGCGAGTGTCCCCTGCTTGGGGTGCAGGGAGTGACGGCTTTGCGTTTGTACGCATTCAGGAAGATTGTTGTCTCTTCCCGGTCGAGTCTAGGCATCGAAAGGGCAAAAAGCCAAAAATCGGACGTCCGAAAAGGTAGATCTTTATCGCCCGTTTCATCCCATCAGGCAGGCGGGTCCCAGGAGCTGCTTGAGATCGCCCATCAGCGCGGGCGAGGGCGTTACCCGGAGCTTGTCGTCCAGCCGGACCACGGTCGTACGGGGACCGTTCTGCAGGTGCAGGTGCACCTCACTGGAGCCGGGGTGGGTGATGAGGACTTCTTTGAGGCGTTCCACGACCGGCGGGGTACAGCGGCCGATCGGCATCGCCACGGAGAGCGGGCCGGACATGTCGCTGATGGTGAGGTCCGGCTGGGTGACCTCCATTGCGATGATCTTGGCTATGTCCTCACGCTTGTCGATCCGGCCCCTGACGACCAGCACCGCGTCCTCGGCGAGGAGGGTGGAGCACAACTGGTAGGCGGAGGGGAAGGCCATCACCTCGATGGAGCCGCCGAGGTCCTCCAGCGAGAACATCGCCCAGGAGTTGCCCTGCTTGGTGACCTTGCGCTGCAGGCCCGACAGCAGCCCGCCGATGGCCACGATCTGGCCGTCCGGGCGGTCCCCTTCGGCGGTGAGGGCGGAGATGGAGCAGTCGGTCTCCTTGGCCAGGATGTGTTCGACGCCGAGCAGCGGGTGGTCGGAGACGTACAGGCCGAGCATCTCCCGCTCGAAGGCCAGCAGCGTGGTCTTGTCCCACTCCCCCGCCGGGATCTCCACGGTGAAGGCCTCTTCGGCGGAGCCGCCGTCGTCGATGGCGCCGAACAGCGAGTCCTGGCCGATCGCCTCGTTGCGCTTGACGTCGATGACCGAGTCGATGGCCTGTTCGTGCACCATGACCAGGGACTTGCGCTCATGCCCCAGGTCGTCGAAGGATCCGGCCTTGATCAGGGACTCGACGACCCGTTTGTTGCACACCACAGGCGGCACCTTGCGCAGGAAGTCGTTGAAGTCGGCGAACCGGCCCTTCTCCCGGCGGGCCGCGATGACGCCGTCGACGACGTTGTCGCCCACGTTGCGGATGGCCGACAGGCCGAAGCGGATCTCGGTGTCGCCGCGCGGGGTGAAGTCCGCGTCGGACTCGTTGACGTCGGGCGGGAGCACCGTAATCCCCATCCGGCGGCACTCGTTGAGGTAGAGCGCGCTCTTGTCCTTGTCGTCTTTGACCGAGGTGAGCAGCGCCGCCATGTACTCGGCGGGATAGTTGGCCTTGAGGTAGCCCGTCCAGTAGGAGACCAGCCCGTACCCCGCGGTGTGCGCCTTGTTGAAGGCGTAGTCGGAGAACGGCAGCAGGATGTCCCACAGGGCCTTGATGGAGGCCGCCGAGAACCCGCTGTCCTGCATGCCCTTCTCGAAGAACTCGAACTGCTTGTCCAGCTCGGACTTCTTCTTCTTGCCCATGGCGCGGCGGAGCAGGTCGGCGCCGCCGAGTGAGTAGCCGGCGACCTTCTGCGCGATGGCCATGACCTGCTCCTGGTACACGATCAGGCCGTGGGTGGTGTCCAGGATCTCCCTGAGCGGCTCTTCCAGCTCTGGGTGGATCGGGGTGATCTCCTGCTGCTTGTTCTTGCGCAGCGCGTAGTTGGTGTGCGAATTCGCGCCCATCGGGCCGGGCCGGTAGAGCGCCAGGACCGCGGAGATGTCCTCGAAGTTGTCGGGCCTCATCAGCCGCAGCAGACCCCGCATGGGGCCGCCGTCCAGCTGGAACACCCCGAGGGTGTCGCCACGGGAGAGCAGCTCGTAGGTCTTGACGTCGTCCAGCGGCAGCTTGAGCAGATCGATCTCGATGCCCTTGTTGAGCTTGATCGCCTTGACCGCGTCATCCATGATCGTGAGGTTGCGCAGGCCCAGGAAGTCCATCTTGAGCAGGCCGAGCGACTCGCAGGTCGGGTAGTCGAACTGCGTGATGATCACGCCGTCGGAGTCCCGGCGCATGATCGGGATGTGGTCGGTCAGCGTCTCGGCGCTCATGATCACGCCGGCGGCGTGCACGCCCGTCTGCCGGATCAGGCCCTCGAGACCCTGGGCCAGGTCCAGCACCTGCTTGACGTCGGTCTCGTCCTCGTACAGCTTGCGCAGCTCGCCGGCCTCGCTGTATCGCGGGTGCTTGTCGTCGAAGATGCCCGACAGCGGGATCTCCTTGCCCATGACCGCGGGCGGGAACGCCTTGGTGAGCCGGTCCCCGAGGGCGTAGGGGAAGCCGAGGACCCGCGAGGCGTCCTTGATCGCGGCCTTGGCCTTGATGGTGCCGAAGGTGGCGATCATGGCGACCTTGTCTGCGCCCCACTTCTCGGTGACGTAGCGGATCACGTCACCGCGCCGGCGCTCGTCGAAGTCGATGTCGACGTCGGGCATGGAGACACGCTCGGGGTTGAGGAAGCGCTCGAAGATCAGCCCGTGCGGCAGCGGGTCGAGGTCGGTGATGCCCATGGCGTAGGCGGCCAGCGAACCCGCCGCCGACCCTCGTCCCGGGCCCACCGCGATCCCGTTCTTCTTCGCCCACATTATGAAGTCGGCGACCACGAGGAAGTACGAGGGGAAGCCCATCTGCAGGACTACGCCGATCTCGTACTCGACCTGGCGCTGGTGCTCCTCGTCGATCCCGTCCGGGAAGCGCCACTCCATGCCCCGCTTGACTTCCTTGCGGAACCAGGACTCCTCGGTCTCCCCCTCGGGAACGGGGAAGATCGGCATCAGGTTGCGGTACTCGAACATGCCCGCCGGGTCGACCCGCTCGGCGATCAGCAGCGTGTTGCGGCAGCCCTCCGCCCAGATGTCGGAACCGTCGATGGCGCGCATCTCGTCGGCGCTCTTGAGGTAGTAGCCGGAGCCGTCGAACCGGAACCGGTCCGGGTCGGCCAGTTGCTTGCCGACCTGGACGCAGAGCAGGGCGTCGTGCGCCGCGGACTCGCTCTCCCGGGTGTAGTGGCTGTCGTTGGTGACCACCGGGGGGATGCCGAGCTTCTTGCTGATCTCGATCAGGCCGTCGCGGACCCGGCGCTCGATGTCGAGCCCGTGGTCCATGATCTCGAGGAAGTAGTTGTCCTTGCCGAAGATCGACTGGTATTTCGCGGCCGCTTCGAGGGCCCTGTCGAAGTGCCCGAGCCGCAGCCGGGTCTGCACCTCCCCGGAAGGGCAGCCGGTGGTGGCCATCAGCCCGTCGGCGTGCTGGGAGATCAGCTCGTCGTCCATCCGGGCGTACTTGAAGACGAAGCCCTCGGTGAACGATCTGGAGGTCAGCTTGAACAGGTTGTGCAGGCCGGTCTTGTTGCGGGCCCACAGCGTCTTGTGGGTGTAGAGACCACCACCGGACAGGTCATCGCGCTTCTGGCTCGGCTCGCCCCACTGGACGCGCTTCTTGTGGAAGCGCGACTCCGGCGCCACATAGGCCTCGATGCCGATGACCGGGGTGACACCGGCGTCCATCGCCTGCTTGAAGAAACCGTTGGCGCCGTGCATGTTGCCGTGGTCGGTCATCGCGATCGCCGGCATCTTCTGCCGGTCGACCTCCGCGAACATCTGCTTGAGCCGCGCTGCGCCGTCGAGCATCGAATACTCGGTGTGAACGTGCAGATGCACGAACGACTCAGACACGCGCGGCTCCTTCGGGACGGGTTCGACTCAGCAGCCTAAGCCCGTCGCGCATGTCACCGCGAGCAAGACACAACCCGCTCTCAGACCCCTGGGCGGCGCCTGGAACACCCCACGCGCCGATGACCCCGCACGACTGGCGCCGGCACTTCGGCGGCGCCTGGCCGGCCCTCGCCGCCGCCAAGCGCCGGTACGATCCCGGCGGCATCCTCGCTCCGGGACAGCGGATCTTCACCTGACGGCGGGGCCCCGCTCGTTCTCGGCCACTTCCAGACCGGCCTCGATGACCGCGCTCATGATCCGCTCCAGCCGGTCCCGGCCCAGCCGGGGTGCGTGCCGGGCCATCGCCTCGACCACCTGCCGCTCCCGGCGCGGATCACGGCCGGCGAAACCGCCCACCGGCTTGAGCCGCTGCACGACCCCGGCCAGTTCGGCCCGGCGCTGCAGCAGCGCGGCGAGTTCGGCGTCGACCCTGTCGATGGCGGCGCGGGCCTGCGCCAGTGTGGTGATCTCCTGGCCCGTCGGCTCTCCGGTCATCCCGGTCCTTCCTCCACGGCGGCCGGCCGTCGAAGGCGACCGGCGGCGTCCTGATCCGGACACGCAGAAGGCAGAGCACCAGCGCTCGCGCGGGTCTCTGCCTTCGCCGGCTCCGGGGTCGTCGCTCAGGTCGAGTCGACCGGCTCACCCGGAGCCGGCGACGTAAACCCGAAACACCGCTCCATGCTCGTGACCTTACGTGACCTGCGAAGGCGGCCGCCACTTCGCGGACAGGTCGTCTCACGAGACGAGACGCATTGACTAAGCTGCCCGCAGACCCGCCTACTTGGGAGACACCGTGACAGAGCCCGTGCAGAAACTCATCGTGATCGGGTTCAACGAGCCGCTGAAGGCCAGCGAGTTCCTGCTCGCCGTGGTGCGCATGCAGGGACACGAGCAGATCAAGCTGCACGACGCGGTCTTCATCGAGCGGTCCGAGGACGGCCGCTCGGCCGTGCGCGAGACGCAGGACCTCACCCCGGGTAAGGGCGCGCTGGGCGGCGCGATGTGGGGCCTGCTCGTCGGCACCCTTTTCGGCGGCCCGATCGGCGGCCTCATCGGCGGCGCCGCGTCCGCGGGCGGGGGCGCGCTGCTCGGCAAGCTCATCGACACCGGCATCAAAGACGACAAGATCAAGGCCTTGCGCGACGCGGTGCCCCCGGGCACCACCGCCCTGGCCCTGCTGGTCAGCCATCTCTCGCTCGGTGACCTCCAGCGTGAGCTCGAACGCTTCCCCGGCGCGACCCTGGTCCAGTCCGACCTACCCGACGCGGCGGTCCACGCGGTACGAGTCGCACTGGGTGAGATCGAGGACTGACGGCGGTGATCGGGAGGGCAGGGCCACGCGCCCCGCCCGGCCCTCCCGGCCCCCTGGCCTCCCGCGCATGACCGGAGCCGTCCGCGCCCTACCCATGTCGTCCGGCCATGTGGCCACACCCTTGCTCCCCGCCGGCATCCCGGTCATGCTCGCCGCGGTGGCGGCGCTGGCCGGAGTCTTCACCCGGACCGGCCGGGAGGCACGACGATGAACGTCTGGATCGCGGTGATCGCGACCGGGCTGGGCTGCTACGGCATGAAGCTGGCGGGGCTGGTTGCGCCGCAGCGGGTGCTCGACAATCGTGCTGTACGGCGCTTCACCCAGCTGGTTGCGGTGGCCCTGCTGACCGCTCTGGTGGCCGTACAGACCCTGGCCCACGGCCAGGCGCTCCAAGTGGACGGCCCCCGGCCGGCCGGTCTCGCGACGGCGGTGGCAGCCCTGTTGCTGCGCGCGCCCTTCCTGGTGGTGCTGGCCGCGGCCGCCGGGATCGCGGCCGGCCTCCGGGATCGCGGCCGGCCTCCGCCTCCTCGGCATGTGAGGGGCCGGGCGCACGGTCAGGACTCGGCGCGGACGATCTCCAGGGCGGCGGCCAGCTCGCCGGGATAGGGGCTCTCGAACTCCACCCAGTGCCCCTGGGTCGGGTGTTCGAACCCGAGCCGCACCGCGTGCAGCCACTGCCGGGTGGCACCCAGGCGGGCGGCGAGCGTCGGATCGGCCCCGTACATCAGGTCACCGACGCACGGGTGGCGGATCGCCGCCATGTGGACCCGGATCTGATGGGTCCGGCCGGTCTCCAGGTCGATGTCGAGCAGGGTGGCGGCCCGGAAGGCCTCGATCGTGTCGTAGTGCGTGACCGACGGCTTGCCGCCGGCGACCACCGCGAACTTCCCGCCGGCCGTGGGATGCCGGTCGATCGGCGCGTCCACGGTGCCACGGAATGGGTCGGGGTGGCCCTGGACGAGCGCGTGATAGCGCTTGTCGATCCGGCGCTCCTTGAAAGCCGACTTCAGCCGGGAGTAGGCGACCTCGCTCTTGGCCACCACCATCGCCCCGGTGGTGTTGGCGTCCAGGCGGTGCACGATCCCCTGCCGCTCGGCCGCTCCGCTGGTCGCGACGGTGTGCCCGGTGCCCAGCAGGCCGCCGATCACGGTGGGGCCGGTCCACCCGGTCGTCGGATGGGCCGCGACCCCGATCGGCTTGTCGACCACGACGATGTCATCGTCCTCGTACAGGATCCTCATGCCCGGGACGGGCTCGGGGACCGCGACGGGCGCCGAGGGCGGCGGCGGCAGCGTCACCTCGAGCCAGGCCCCCGCGTGCACCCGGTCCGACTTGGCCACGGTCCTGCCGTCGAGCAGGACGTCCCCGGCGGTGATCACGTCGGCGGCCCGGGCGCGGGACAGGCCGAACAGCCTGGCCAGCGCGGAGTCCACCCGCTCGCCTTCGAGGCCGTCGGGAACAGGAAGGCTGCGCATGTCGGCCATGGCGCTCACGACTTCCGGTCCGGGGGCGGCGGGGCGTCCTGCTGTGCCGTCCCGTTCCCGTTGCCGTCCTCGTTGCCGTCCTCGTTGCCGTCCTTGTCCGCGGCCACGGGATCGGTCGCGTCGCCCGCGGACCGGGTGCCGTCGAGCTGCAGTCCCCTGGCGGCCAGCAGCACCGCGATGGCCCCGCCGCAGACGATCGCCGAGTCGGCCAGGTTGAACACCGGCCAGTGCGGCAGCTCGATCCAGTCGACCACATGGCCCCTCAGCGGCCCAGGAGAGCGCAGCAGGCGGTCGACCAGGTTGCCGGTCGCACCGCCCAGCAGCAGACCCAGTGTGATCGCCCAGGGCAGGCTGCGCAGGCGACGGGCGGTCCGCAGGATCGCGATGATCACGCTGACCGCGATCAGGGTGAGGACGAAGGTCATCCCGGTGCCGATGGAGAACGCCGCGCCGCTGTTGCGGGTGACGCGCAGGGTCAGCAGCCCGCCGAGCAGCCTGACCGGCGGCCGGTCCGACAGCTGGGCGACGACGACCACCTTGGAGACGATGTCGAGGGTCAGGGCTCCCGCGGCGACCGCGACCAGCACGGCGACACGGCGAGGCCGGATCTCCCGCTCTGGGGACCCGGCACCGCGCTCATCTGGGTTCGTGGCGCCGCTCAGCGACGCTCCTCGCGTTGTTTGCATGTCACACATAGGGTCGCACGTGGAAAAGCCTGCAAGCGCGCCTTCCCGATCGCCTTACCGCACGATTCGCACACGCCGTACGTCCCGGCCTCGATCCGCTCGAGCGCTCGCTCGTTCTGGGCGAGCAGGTCACGGGAGTTGTAGGCCAGCGACATCTCGTGCTCGCGCTCGTAGGTCTTGGCCCCGATGTCGGCCTGATCGTCACCGGCCCCGTCGGTGGAGTCGCCTTCGGCGATCTGTGACTCGGCCGTGGCGATTTCCATGCCGAGCTCGTAGATCTCGTCCTGGAGCCGGGCCCTGATCTCCGTCAGCTCGGCCCCCGTCCAACGATCCTCGCCCGCGCGGACCGGCAGCGCCTCGGCCGCCAGCTCCGGCACGGCCACCACGGTGGACGAGCCTGCGGCTCGTTTCGTCCCTGGTGAAGACGTGCGGCTACTCCGGGTGGTGTCACTGGAGGACATCTCGTCCCCCCCGGCGCCGGCCATGTCGGGCCCCCTCGCGCTGATCTTGTCGACAGGCAGTGCGGGCAGCATAGGTCTCCGTTCGTCGGACGGCAAACAACAGGGGTTTGTTACAGGCGGCATATGCCCCGTAACGACGTGTCAGGAACCCCTCAGCCGGTCGATCAAGACAGTGACCTGCGCCACATCGGCCTCAATCTCGACGACCTTGTCCCGGCTCGTCCGCCCGCTCACCAGCGTCACGTCGCGGCGCCGGACGCCCAGTGCACCGGCGACGGCCCGCAGCGCCGCCTCGGTCGCCTGGCCCCCGACCGCGCGCGCCGCCACCTTGACGATCAGCGCGTCACCATGGGCGCCGCCCACCCGCGTCCGGCTGCCGCCGGGTTTGACGCGGATCGCCACCCGGACCCCCACCGTTGCCTCCCGACTGCCTCCCGACATGATCAAGGTTCGAAAACGTGTCGGAGCCGTACCTCTCCTGGCCGTACAATCGTGCCAGTCGGCGAGGCGTTGATGGGACACCTGCCGTCGTGAGCGGCCATGAGCGATCCGGGGACGGTGCGAGCCCGGAGGCGAGCCCGGCGGTCTGATCACCCGGAGCCGCCGGAAGAACGGTTCCAGGCAGTTCCAGGGGAACCCAGTAGACCCGGCAGCCGCAGCAGGAACGCACAACGAAGCGGGCCGTGCCACACGCGCACGGTCAAGGAGGGTGGTACCGCGGGGCGCACAGCCTCGTCCCTCCGGGTCCCCCCAGGGGCGGTGCCGCGAGCCTGGCCGCAGTATCTCCACTGGGTCCGTGCATTCCCGTGGAGGTCCACCCGTGAGTGAACAACAGGCGCCGCGCACGATGCGCGCGCTGCCCGCCCAGGTCGATCTGCCCGCCGTCGAGCACGACACGCTCCGGCGCTGGCAGGAGGAGAAGATCTTCGAACGCTCGCTGGAGCGTAACGCGTCCGGTCCCCGCTGGGTCTTCTACGAAGGGCCGCCGACCGCCAACGGCATGCCCGGCGTGCACCACGTCGAGGCCCGTGTCTTCAAGGACGTCTTCCCCCGGTTCAAGACCATGAAGGGCTACCAGGTCCCCCGTAAGGCCGGCTGGGACTGCCATGGGCTCCCCGTGGAGGTCGCGGTGGAGAAGGAGCTCGGCCTGTCCGGCAAGCCGCAGATCGAGGAGTACGGCATCGCCGAGTTCAACGCGCGCTGCCGGGAGTCGGTGCTCCGTCACACCGACGCCTTCGAGGAACTCACGGAGCGGATGGGCTACTGGGTGGACCTCTCCCAGGCCTACCGCACCATGGACCCCTCCTATGTCGAGTCGGTGTGGTGGTCCCTCAAGGTCATCTGGGACAAGGACCTGCTGTTCTCCGACCACCGGATCACCCCGTACTGCCCGCGCTGCGGCACCGGCCTGTCCGACCACGAGCTGGGCCAGCCCGGCGGGTACGAGATGGTCAGCAGCCCGTCGGTCTACGTGCGGATGCCCGTGACCTCGGGCCGGTTCGGGGGCACCGACCTGCTGATCTGGACGACCACGCCGTGGACGCTGGTCTCCAACACCGCCGTGGCCGTCAACCCCTCAGTGACCTACGTGGTCGCGGAAAAGGAGGGCGAGCGCCCGGTCATCGTGGCGGAACCGCTGATGGACGACGCCCTCGGCGAGGGCTGGACGGTCCGCGAGCGGCTGTCCGGCTATGACCTGGAGCGCACCCCGTACTCCCGCCCCTTCGAGCTGGTGGACATCCCCGGGGCCCACTACGTGGTGCTGGCCGAGTACGTCACCGTCGAGGACGGCACCGGGCTGGTCCACCAGGCCCCCGCCTTCGGCGCCGACGACCTGCAGATCTGCAAGCGGTACGGCCTGCCCGTGGTCAATCCGATCGGCCCGGACGGGCGTTTCCTGCCCGGCGTCCCCATGGTCGGCGGGGTCTTCTTCAAGGACGCCGACGAGGACCTGACCGCCGACCTGCGCTCACGCGGCCTGCTGCTGCGCGGGACCCACTTCGAGCACAGCTACCCGCACTGCTGGCGCTGCCACACGGCGCTGCTCTACTACGCGCTCCCCGCGTGGTACATCCGTACCACCAAGATCAAGGATCGGCTGCTGGCCGAGAACGAGAAGACCAGCTGGTTCCCGGAGACGATCAAGTGGGGCCGCTTCGGGGACTGGCTGCGCAACAACGTCGACTGGTCGCTGTCCCGGTCGCGCTACTGGGGCACCCCGCTGCCGCTGTGGATCTGCTCGGCGGACGACTCCCACGTGACGTGCGTCGGATCACTGGCCGAGCTCGGCGAGCTCGCCGGCCAGGACGTCTCGGCGCTCGACCCCCACCGGCCCTTCGTCGACGACGTGACCTTTCCCTGCCCGACGTGCGGCGGCACCGCCACGCGGGTCCCCGACGTGATCGACGCCTGGTACGACTCCGGTTCCATGCCGTTCGCCCAGTGGGGCGCCCCACAGCACGACCAGGAGACCTTCGAGCAGGCCTACCCGGCGCAGTTCATCTGCGAGGGGACCGACCAGACCCGAGGCTGGTTCTACTCGCTGATGGCGGTCGGCACCCTGGTGTTCGACAGGTCGTCGTACGAGAACGTGCTCTGCCTGGGACTCATCCTCGCCGAGGACGGCCGGAAGATGAGCAAGCACCTGGGGAACGTGCTGCAGCCGATGCCGCTGATGGAACAGCACGGCGCGGACGCGCTGCGCTGGTTCATGGCCTGCGCGGGATCGCCGTGGGCGGCCCGCCGGGTCGGCCACGCCGCCCTCGAGGAGATCGTCCGCAAGGTCTTGCTGACCTACTGGAACACCGCCTCGTTCCTGGTGCTGTACGCCAACGCGGCCGCCGCGCAGGGCGCCGCCTGGACCCCGGACCGGCTGACCGAGGCCCCGGCACCCGCCGACCGGCCGTTGCTGGACCGCTGGGCGCTGGCCGAGCTGAACCGCACGGTCGCGGAGGTGGACGCGGCGATGGAGCAGTTCGACACCGCGCAGGCCGGGCGGTTGCTGGCCGAGTTCGTCGACGACCTGTCCAACTGGTACGTACGCCGGTCCCGGCGGCGGTTCTGGGAGGGACCCGGGTCCGCCGAGGGCGCGGCGGCGTTCGCGACGCTCTATGAGTGCCTGGAGACCCTCACCCGGCTCATGGCGCCGATCGTGCCGTTCGTCACCGACCACGTCTGGGACGTGATCCGCCCGGCGGGAGCCCCCGAGTCGGTGCATCTCGCCGACTGGCCGCAGGTCCGGGAGGAGCTGCTGGACGACGAGCTGACGGCCCAGATGGCGCTGGTGCGGCGGCTGGTCGAGCTCGGCCGGGCCGCCCGTGCCTCGAGCGGCGTGCGCACCCGGCAGCCGCTGGGCCGGGCGCTGGTGGGCGCCCCCGGCTGGGCCACGCTGCCGGCCGCGCTGCGTGCCCAGATCGCCGAGGAGCTCAACGTCCAGTCCTTCGAGGACCTGTCCTCGATCGGCGGAGACCTGGTGGAGTACGAGGTGAAACCGAACTTCCGGGAACTCGGACGGCGCTACGGCAAGAACACCCCGAAGGTAGCCGCGCAGGTCACCGCCGCCGACCCGGCCGACCTGGTCCGGGCACTGCGCGACACGGGCTCGGTCACCGTGCAGGCCCCGGAGGTCGGCGCGGTCGCGCTCGGCCCGGACGACGTGGTCGTCACCGAACGGCCGCGCAGCGGCTGGGCCGTCGAGAGCGCCGCCGGCGAGACCCTGGCGCTGGACCTGGCCGTCACCCCGGAGCTGCGTCGCGCCGGGATCGCCCGGGAGGCCGTACGGCTGCTCCAGGACGCCCGCAAGAACAGCGGCCTGGAGGTCACCGACCGCGTCGAGCTCTGGTGGACGTCAAAGGACCCTGAGGTCACCGAGGCCCTGCGGGAGCACGACGGCTACGTCGCGCTAGAGGTGCTCGGCGCCATCCACCCCGGCGGCGAGCCACCGGCCGACGTGATCGCCGAGCTGCCCGCCCGGCAGGACGAAGACCTGAGGCTCACCTTCTGGTTGCGGAAATCGTCCTGACGTAACTTCCGTGATCATGCGATCGATCGGGGATCGATCGCATGATCACGGAGGCGTGTCACGGGGAACAGGGGCGTGGACGCGACACATCGTGTGCGGAATGATGGGCGCGTGGACCTTCCAGAGCAGCAGCCCGCACCGGCCGACCCCTCCCGGTTCCGGGCCTCCGACGCGGATCGCGACCGGGTCGCCGACCAGCTCCGCGAAGCGCTCGCCGAGGGGCGGCTGAGTCCCGAGGAGCACGCCGAGCGGATCGAGCTGGTCTACTCTGCCAAGACGTACGCGGAGCTGGCACCGGCCCTGGAAGATCTGCCGGTCACGGTCGCGCCGAGCGCGGCGCCCACTGTCGCGGCCCCGCAGGACCTTCCCGCACCGCCTCATGAGCCGGCCGGTATTGTGGCGATCTTCAGTGGCGCGGAGCGCAAGGGCCGCTGGCTGGTCGAACCGCACACCAACGTCTTCACCATGTTCGGCGGGGTGGAACTCGACTTCCGCGAGGCGGTGCTCACCCAGCGCGAGGTGACGATCAATATCACCTGCATCTTCGGCGGCGTCGACATCAAGGTGCCGCCGGGCGTCCGGGTGATCGACTCCGGCATGGCCATTTTCGGCGGCCGCTCGATCGCGGGCGGCGACCCCGACGATCCGAACGCCCCGGTGATCCGGCTTACCGGTTTCACGCTGTTCGGCGGCGTCGACGTCAAGCGCAGGGCGCCCAAGGGCGAACAGGGCGACTTCCGGGAGCGCCTGCGCGAGCAGCGCGACCAGATCCGGCAGCGGCGCGACGAGCGCCGTGACCATCTCCGGGAACTCCGCCAGGCACGCCGCAGGGACCGCCGTGAGCGCTGACCGACCGGATATGGCCGGATATGGCCTGGGATATGGCCTGGCGGCCGGGGCAGGCGCCCGCTGGCCCCCTGGGCGCCTCGCGGGGAGCCCGCTCAGTCCCCGGTGTGCTCCTTGTCAGGCTGGCACACCAGGCACGGCGTGCAGCCCCGCTCCTTGGCCTCGTCCCGCGACAGGGACTCCAGGTCCTCGGCCTCGTCACCGATGTCCTCGATCAGCGCGCAGTCCGGGCGGTGGTAGCGCCTGGTGCCGCTGAGGATGCGCACCTGAGGGCTGGCGGCGCCGGGCGCGTCGTCCTGGGTCGGCTCGGGATCCGGTTCGTCGGCGGCGTGTCCGTTGTCCGGCTCGCGAGCGCCCTCGGGCTCGTCCGTCACGATCTCCGGGATGTCGTCTCCGAGCACGTCGGGCGCCGCATCCAGCGGCGTCTCCCATTCCAGGTCCTCGGTGGCCGGGGTCGCCGGGGCCGGGTCGGCACCGGCCGTGCGGGACGGGACCGGCTTCGCCTCGGCCGCGGTGAATTCGAGCGTCACCGGCGGCGCGTCGGCCTCCGCCGGAAGGTCGAGGGCGCTGGGAGCGATCGGGGAGGTCGTCCAGACGGAGGACGGGGCGGAGACCTCGTCGTCCTGGCCGGTGCTCTCCGGGGCGACGGCGCCGAGTTCGGCCGTGACGGCCTCCTCGGTCCGGGACTCCGGCAGCCGCTCGGGGCGGGTGGCCTCCGGACGCGTCAGCGGCGACTCGGCCCACGACGGGACGCCCAGGTCCCGGTCGCTCTCCCATCCCGGCGAATCCTCCTCCGGAGGGCTGGTCACCGGCTCGGCGGAAGAGGCGTAGGACGAGGGCGCGGAAAGCGGGCTGCGCGGCGCCGGGGTACCGGGCGACTCCCACTGGGAGGGGTCGAAGCCGCCGCTTCCCGGCCGGTCGGTCCCGAAGCGGTCCTCCGGACCTGCAGTGGACGGCGTGGACGTCCGCGATGGGCCGCCGGCCGGGCGGGACGCGGACAGGCCGGCCGCGGCCGACTCCGTCCGCGCGCCCTTCCCCAGCCCGGCGGTCCCGCCGGCCACGCTCCTGTCCCCGGTGCCCACCTGTGCGGCCGGCTCGCCGCCCGACATCGCCGCGCGCGCCGCGAGTGCGGTGTCGGGCATGCAGGCCGTGCACGGGCTGAAGCCCTCTTCCAGGGCCTCGGCATAGGTCAGGTCTTCCTTGTCCCGCCCGGTGAGCTGACGGCAGTTCTCCAGGTGATATCTCTTGCGTCCGCGAACGACGAAGACCGTGGCGTCCGCGGGCACGTCCAGCGGCTGAGAGGGCAGCGTCACCGTCTCCTCCGCCGGCTCGTCCGGCAGCCGGCCGTCGGCCTCCTTGGCGCCCTTCTCCTTGGCGCCCTTGGCCTGCCGGGCGGCCTTGCCCGGCTTGCCGCCCTTCGCGGGCTTCCCGGCCCGCGCGGGCGCCGCGGCCCCGGAGCCGAAGAGCTCCTTACGGCGGAGGTACACCCCGATGGCAAGGCAGAGCGCAGAGACGATGCTGACCGCGATCGAGACGTAGATCAGAGTCAGCCCCTGGACACCCCCCACCCCGTCCGCCCCGACCACGATGCCCGCGACGAGCAACGCGATCGCGAGCACGACGAGAATGCCACTCAGGATGATCACAGGGTCTCTCCCTCTACCGGCTGAACCTGCGGCTCGATGCGACCACCGACCGGATGGACCGCCGACGTCCACCGCCGTTGGTGCGCGGCGCAATGGTCGTCCCAGACACTATCGCCTGCCGGCGCCGCTTGGGCGCACGCCAGGCCGTCCGGCTCCAGCGGCTCGGCGAGCTGCCTCGGCCGGTGTTCAGCGCCTCTCGTGCGGCTGGTTGTCGGCCGTGTGGAAGGCTCCGGTGCCGGAGTGCTGAGCGTGCTGGGCATGCTGAGCGGGCTCGGCCGGCGGCGGGAACGGGGTCGGGCCCGTCGTCGTCGGAGCGGGGCTCGGCTGGCCGTTGCGCGCCTCGGCGTGCACCAGCGGGGCCTGCACGGCAGGCTGCGGGCCGGTCGTGGACCCGCCGCCCTTGGGGAACGACGCGGCCTCGGCGGTGCCGGCCTCGAGCTCACGGAGCTGACCCTCGAGGTAGGCCTTCAGCCGGGTGCGGTACTCACGCTCGAACGCACGCAGGTTGTCGACGTCGCGCTCAAGGTCCTCACGCTGCTGGACGAGCGAGCCCATGACCTGACGATGCCGGTCCTGGGCGTCACGGTCCAGCTGCTCGGCCCGTGCCCGGGCCTCGCTCACGATCTGGTCGGCCTGGCGGCGGGCCTTGCCGACGATCTCCTCCGCCTCGCGGCGGGCCCGGCCGAGCGTCTCGTCGGCCTCCCGGCGGGCATCGGCGATCGCCTGGTCGGCGGTCTGCTGCGCCAGCGCGAGCACGCGGGCGGCCGTGTCCATGTTGTCCTCGCCGCTGTGCGACGAACCGAAGCTCATGACGGGCTCGGGTTCGGGCTTGGGCTCCGGCCGCATGGGCTCGGGCACCGGCGCGAGGTCGGGCTTGGGTTCGACGATCGGCGCGGCCATCGCGGGCACCTTGCCCCGCAGGCACTCGGCGAGCTTGGCCCGCAGCTCCTCGTTCTCCTGGATGAGTCGGTCCAGCTCAGCCTCGACCTCGTCGAGGAAGGCATCGACCTCCTCTTCGTCGTACCCCGGCCTCAACCGGGTCGTACTGAACTGCTTGTTCCGGACATCCGCGGGTGTCAGCGGCATGTTGTCTCCTTGGCGCGCTTGGAGTCTGTACCAAAGGACGGTATCCGATCAGAACCTCTGCACGAAGATGATCATTAAGTTGATCACCCTCCCACAATCATGATCATGACCCAGACCACAAGGAAAAGCACCGTGAAGCTGAGATCCAACGCCACACCACCCAGACGCAGGTCCGGGATGAAGCGCTTGAGGAGCTTCAGTGGCGGGTCGGTGACGGTGTACGTGGCCTCGGCCAGCACGAGTACCACCCCTGTCGGACGCCATGACCGTGCGAATCGCTGGACGTACTCCAGGATCAGCCTGCCGATCAGGAACAGCAGGAAGAGGTACAGCAGTACGATCAGCACGGTTCTAACGATTGTCACGGACACTCTCGCATGTGGCTGTCAGCTTTGGTTGAAGAATCCTCGTTCTGCCATCCGGGCCTTGTCTTCGGCGGTTACCTCGACGTTGACCGGGGACAGCAGGAACACCTTGTTCGTAACACGTTCGATGCTTCCATGCAGGCCGAACACGAGACCCGCCGCGAAATCGACCAGACGCTTGGCGTCGCTGTCGACCATCTCGGTCAGATTCATGATCACTGGAGTGCCTTCACGGAAGTGTTCCCCGATGGTCCTCGCCTCGTTGTACGTTCTCGGGTGAAGTGTAGTGATGCGCGCAAGGTCGGAGGCGGCCGCGTCGTAGACCACGGTCGAGGAGCGGCGCTCGGCGGCCGGCGGCGACTGCTCGCGATCCCGGTCCGCCAGCTCCTGGATCCGGGCGGGCTGCTGCCCGGCCGGCTCATCCTCGGGACGGCGCCGATCGGTGGTGGCGTCGTCGTCGTAGACGTCGTAATCGTCGTAGTCGTCGTGGTAGCGGTCGTCCTCAACGAGGCCGAGGTAGACCGCCATCTTGCGCATTGCGCTGGCCATGTGCCCTCCGACGTCCTCTGTTGGCGTGCTGGTGGACAGTCGCTGTCCGACTGAAGGTCCGAGGACCCGTGAACCCACAGTGCCCCCGCTGCGGACATTACCTGACGATCGCTTGTCTGCCCCCGAGCAACGCCGTACCGACACGCACGTGTGTCGCGCCGGAGGCGATCGCCTGTTCCAGATCCCCGCTCATTCCCGCGGAGATGATCGTGGCGCCGGGATGGGCGGCCCGCACGGCGGCCGCCATCTCGGCCAGCCGCGCGAAGCCCGGCGCGGGGTCGGCGCCGAGCGGGGCGACCGCCATGACGCCGCCGAGTTCCAGCCCTTCGGCGCCGGCGACGGCCTCGGCGAGGCCCGGCACCTCCGGGAAGAGCGCCCCGCCGCGCCAGCCCCGCTCGCTGGCGACGTCGTCGGCCGGACCGCCGGAGGGCTCGCCGGGCGGGACGTCGAGCGAGACCTGGATCAGGCACCGCAGCGTGCGGTCCGCCCGCACGGCCGCGGCGGACAGCGCGGTGATCAGCCTGGAGCGATCCACCGAGTGCACCACGTCGGCGTAGGCGACCACCGAACGGACCTTGTTGGTCTGCAGCCGTCCGACGAAATGCCAGGTCAGCGGGAGGTCCGAGGACTCGGCCACCTTGGGGGCCGCCTCCTGGTCCCGGTTCTCGGCGATGTCGGTCACACCCAGCTCGGCCAGCAGCCGGATATCGGAGGCGGGGAAGGTCTTGGTGACCGCGATCAGCGTGATCTCGTTCACGTCCCGTCCGGCTGCCAGGCACGCGGCGCCCACCCGGCGGCGTACCTCCGCCAGGCCGGCGGCCAGTTCGTCCTTACGCGCGCTCATGGTCTCGCTCCGCTCGGAGGTCGGGGGGCACCTTCGAGCCGATGACGTTCCTCATCTCTCGGTCGCTCGGGTCCGGTCGTGGCCGCGGTGGGGTCGCGTCGGGGTGGCGCGGTCACGGCCTGAGCCAGATGAAACCGGCGAACCGGCCGGTACGGCCGTCGCGCCGGAAGGAGAAAAGGTCGGACGTCTCCATGGTGCACCGGGTGTCGAGCCGGATGTCGTCCACCCCCGCTGCGGACAGCTGAGCGGTGACGCCGCGCCGGATGTCCAGGCCGGGGGTGCCGTCGCGGGTGGTGGCGTACGCCTCGGGCGCCACCGCGGCGACCTCGTCCCGCATCGCCGCCGGCACCTCGTAACAGTCCCCGCACACGGCGGGACCGATCACGGCCACCATCCGCGCGGGGTCGGCGCCGTGTTCGCGCATCCGCTCGACCAGGGCCGGCACGACGCCGGCCAGGGTTCCCGGACGGCCCGAGTGCGCGGCTCCGATGATCTTGGCGCCCGGGTCGGCGAGCAGGACCGGGGCGCAGTCGGCGACCAGCACGCCGAGCGCCAGGCCGGGCTCGGTGGTCAGCACGGCGTCCACGCCCGGCGGGGCGGCCACGGCGGTTTCCTGGGTGAAGGGTCCGTCGACGTAGGCGACCTCGGCGCCGTGCACCTGGCGCATCCAGACCATGCGGGAGGGGTCGACGCCGAGCTCCGCTCCGGCCCTGCGGCGGTTCTCCCGTACGGCGCCGGGATCATCACCGACGCCACCGCCCAGGTTGAGGGAGACGTACGGCTCGGCGCTGGCCCCGCCCGCCCGGCCGGTGAAGGCCGCCCCGATGCCGTTTCCGAGATCGATCCGGGTGAGCACTACTTCAGGAAGTCGGGGACGTCGAGATCGTCGTCCTCGTCGAACACGACCGGCCGGCGGCGCGACTGTTCCTTCCAGCCTCCGCCACCGGAACCCGCCCCATCGTCCTTCCACCCACCGGAGGAGGACGTGCCGCCTCCACCGTCGTCACCCGCGCCGATGCGCGCCGCGGACGGTTCGGCCGCCGGCCGCGGCACCTTAGGGTCCGGCGTGGACTCCGTGTCGCGCCCCACGGAGCCGGACGCCGCGGCGGACGCGGACTCGCTCGCCGCGGCGGGCAGCGGCGGCGGGACCGAAACGGCCGCGGGCGTCGGGCGCGCGGACTCCGACACCACCGAGGGCGCCGGCGGCAGGCTGACCGCAGGTGCGGCGGGACGAGGCGGAGGTGGTGGCGGTGGCGCGGGCCGCGCGGGCGGCGGAACGGTCCGCCGGTGCGCCGGCTCCGAGGCGGCGTGCGTGGGGCTGCCCTCGTCGAAGCCCGCCGCGATGACCGTCACCCGCACCTCGTCACCGAGGGCGTCGTCGATGACCGCGCCGAAGATGATGTTGGCGTCCGGGGCCGCGGCGTTGGAGACCAGCTGGGCCGCTTCATTGATCTCGAAGAGGCCGAGGTCGGATCCGCCGGAGATGGACAGCAGCACGCCGTGCGCGCCGTCGATGCTCGCCTCCAGCAGCGGGCTGGAGATCGCCATCTCGGCGGCGGCCACCGAGCGGTCGTCGCCACGTGCGGAGCCGATGCCCATGAGCGCCGATCCCGCACCGGACATGACGGACTTGACGTCGGCGAAGTCGAGGTTGATCAGGCCCGGGGTGGTGATGAGGTCGGTGATGCCCTGCACACCGGACAGCAGCACCTGGTCGGCGGCCTTGAAGGCGTCCAGCACGCTGACCTGGCGGTCGGAAATCGACAGCAGCCTGTCGTTGGGGATGACGATGAGGGTGTCGACCTCATCGCGCAGCGTCTCGATGCCCGCCTCGGCCTGCATCGCCCGGCGCTTGCCCTCGAAGCTGAACGGCCGGGTCACCACGCCTATCGTGAGCGCGCCGAGGGATCGGGCGATGTTGGCCACCACCGGGGCGCCCCCGGTGCCGGTGCCACCGCCCTCGCCCGCGGTCACGAACACCATGTCCGCGCCCTTGAGGACCTCTTCGATCTCCTCGCGATGGTCCTCGGCCGCCTTGCGCCCCACGTCTGGGTTGGCGCCCGCGCCGAGGCCGCGGGTGAGCTCCCGGCCGACATCGAGCTTCACGTCCGCGTCACTCATCAGCAGCGCCTGGGCGTCGGTGTTGATCGCGATGAACTCGACACCCTTGAGTCCCTCTTCGATCATCCGGTTGACGGCGTTGACGCCGCCGCCGCCGATGCCGACGACCTTGATGACCGCGAGGTAATTCTGCGGTGCTGCCACGAGGAGGGGCCTTTCCGCTCGCTCTGTCCAACCGACCGGCCCGGTTCGTGAACCGCGCCGCTGGTATTGCTGACCTGGTCTATGCGTGAAGATGCGGGTGGCGGCGAACCGCCTTCAACCCTCACCCTCAAGTTGAGGCTTACAGTTATGTCAACCTGAGGACTGATACGGACAGTAGGGGCGGTCAACCACCAGGGTCAACTAACCCGCCACGAACTGAACCGGCGTGTCGCAGTGGGTCCGGTTTGCCCCGTTTGAGGTCGCTCACCTGCCCACCTCCCCCGTCCGTCCGAACATTGCCCTCCACCCTGCCCCATCACAGCGGTCGAAACCGACCGGCGACACGCACTTCCGGTCCGCGGCGGCCCGCCGCCCCCTATCGTGGCGGGTCGGCGTGTCCCGTGCGCGGCTATTACCCGGTCGTGACGACTTCGGGAGAACTCACGTCGATGGTCCGTGCGGAGCGTCCGGCCGGGGTGCGGCTCAGCGCGTCGATGAGGCGCAGCTTCTCCGCTGCCCGCTCGGCGGCGCCCCAGACGATGGCGCGCCCTCCGGAGAGCCGGAAAGTGATCGACTCCGTGGTCGGCGCCTCGACCGCGACCAGCCGCCGGACCAGCCGCGGCGGCAGGCTCCGCCACGCGGTCAGGGCCGCCCAGGTCGCCGCGTCGGCGGGCCCCGGAGTGGCGACCACCAGGTCGGGAAGGGCGGGTGGCCGTGCCGGGGTGGTGACGACGAGCACGCCGTACCGGTCGTACTGCTGGAACCTGCCGCCGCGCGGCACGACCACCACCGGCACCCGCTCGGTGACGACGATGCGGATCGTGGTCGGCCAGCTCCGTTCCACCCGTACCGCCTCGACCTCCTGGATGCCTTCGATCCGGTCCCGTACCGCCCCGGCGCCCAGCCGGATCATCGGGGTGCCGAGATGGATCCGCGCCACCCCCACCACCCGGTCGCGGGGCAGCAGATGCGTCCCTACCACCTCGACGTGACGCACCACCAACAGCCGGGAACCCAGCAGCACCCACGCCGCCACGCCGAAGACCCCGATGACCAGCAGGGAGATGAACATCACCTTCCAGCGGTTCGCCCGGCGCCGCACCGGAGTGTCGGGCAACGCGGCCTCCGGGCCCCCCGGATCCTCGGCGGCGCCCGCCCGGCTCGCCGTTCCGCCCGTCCTGATCGTCCCGCTCGCGGCTCGCATGACCCGATGATGACCCGGACCGGCCGCCGTCGGCGGCACTCCACGCCGGGCACAGCGTATTTCGACGTCGTGCCTACGGAGGGCCCGGTACGTCGCAAGCGCTGTCAGCGGGCGAGGCGGTCCAGGATCAGCGGGCCGAGTTTGGTCACGTCACCGGCGCCGAGGGTGATGATGACGTCGCCGGGCAGCGCCAGCCCGGCCACCCGGTCCGGTGCCTCGCTCTGCTCGGGCAGGTAGCTGACCTCGGTGCGGCCCGGCGGGACGGCGTCGGCGATGAGCTTGCCGGTCACCCCGGGCTCGGGGTCCTCACGGGCTCCGTAGACGTCGAGCACCACGGCGACGTCGGCGAGCGCGAGCGCGGCGCCGAACTCGGCCGCGAAGAACTTCGTCCGGCTGTAGAGATGCGGCTGGAACACCGCCACGATCCGGCCGGTGGCGCCCGTCTGCTCGGCCCGCTGCACCACGTAGTCCCGGGTGGCTTCCAGATCGGCGGTCAGCTCGGTCGGGTGGTGGGCGTAGCTGTCGAAGACCTGCGCGCCGCCGGCCTCTCCCTTGAGCTCCAGCCGCCGCATCGCCCCGCCGAAGCCGGCGAGACCGTCGCGTACGGCGGTGAGGTCGCAGCCGAGGAGCTGCGCGACGGCGAACGCGGCGGTGGCGTTGAGGGCGTTGTGCCGTCCCGGCACGGTGAGCTCGATCGCGCCGGCCCGCTCCCCGGCCTCCCGGCCGCCCGCAGCGTCCGAGAACTCGATCCGGAAGCGGGAACCCAGCCCGCGCGGGGTGAATGCGGTGACCCGCAGATCGGCGCCGGCCACCTCGCCATAGGTCCGCACGGACAGGCCCCGGGACCGGGCGGCCGCGGCCAGTTCCCGCACCACCGGGTCGTCGGCCCCGGCGACCAGCACGCCGCCCGGCTCGATCCGCTCGACGAAGCGGGCGAAGTTCTCCTTGACCTCCTCGAAACCGCCGTAGTTGTCGAGGTGGTCGGCCTCGATGTTGGTGACGACGGCGATGTACGGGGTGTACATCAGGAACGAGCCATCGCTCTCGTCCGCCTCCGCGACGAACACGTCGCCTCCGCCCTCGTCGGCGCCCAGGCCGGTGGTCACCAGCTGGCCTCCGATGCAGTACGCCGGGTCGGCGCCCGCGTGCTGCAACGCGACGGTGAGCATCGAGGTCGTGGTCGTCTTGCCGTGCGTGCCCGCGACGGCCACCGCCCGGCGGCCGGCCATCAGCGCCGCCAGGGCGGCGGAGCGGTGCAGGACCCGCAGGCCGCCCGCCCGGGCGGCGACGAGCTCGGGGTTGTCCTCGCGGATCGCGGTGGAGACCACCACCGTGTCGGCGTCCCCCAGATGGCCGGCGGCGTGGCCGACGAAGACCTGGGCGCCGAGATCCTTCAGCTGGGTCAGCAGCTCGGAGTCCCGCGCGTCGCTCCCGGAGACAGCGATGCCCCGCTTGAGCATGATGCGTGCGATGCCGGACATCCCCGCGCCGCCGATGGCGATGAAATGGACCTTCCCCAGCCGGCCGGCGGGCACGACGTCGGACCGCGTGATCAAACTCACTGCTGGGCCGCCCGGCCGCGGACGACGTCGAAGACCATGCGGGCGAGCGTGACGTCGGCGTCGCGGCGGCCCAGCCGCCCGGCGGCCTCGGACATCGCGGCGACGCGGTCCGCGTCGGACAGGATGGGGATCAGGTTGCCGATGATCCACTCCGGGGTGAGCTCGGCGTCCTCGACCAGCAGGCCGCCCCCGCCGGCCACGATCGGCTCGGCGTTGAGCCGCTGCTCACCGTTGCCGTGCGGCAGCGGCACGTACGCGGCGGGCAGCGCCACGGCGGCCAGCTCCGCGCAGGTCATGGCGCCGGAGCGGCACATCGCCACGTCCGCGGCGGCGTAGGCCAGGTCCATCCGGTCGCAGTAGGGGATGGTGACGTACTGCGGGCCGTCGGCGGGCTCCGGCTCCTCGGTGTTCTTGGGGCCCACGATGTGCAGCACCTGGATCCCCGCGGCCCGGAAGGCCGGGGCGGCGGCCACAGCGGCCCGGTTCAGCGAGCGGGCCCCCTGCGAGCCGCCGAAGACCAGCAGCGTGGGCAGATCCGGCAGCAGGCCGAAGTACGAGCGGGCCTTGTCGCCGGTGGCCAGGCGGTTCAGCGTCGAGATCTCCTGCCGCAGCGGGACACCGACGAACCGGGCGTGCGGCAGGGGGGTGTCCGGGTTGGACACCGCGACGTGCTCGGTGAACCGCGCGCCGAGCCGGTTGGCCAGCCCGGGCCGGGGGTTCGCCTCGTGGACGATGATCGGGATGTGCCGCCTACGGGCCGCGAGATACCCCGGGGTCGCCACGTACCCGCCGAAGCCGACCAGCACGTCGGCTCCCGTCTTGTCGAGCACGGCGGCGGCGGCGTTGATCGCGCCGCGCAGCCGGCCCGGCACCGTCAGCAGCCGGGGGGTCAACGTCCGCGGCAGCGGCACCGGGGGGATGAGCGCGAGCTCGTAGCCGCGGGCCGGCACCAGCCGGGTCTCCAGGCCACGCTCGGTGCCCAGGCAGGTCACCTGGACGCTCGGGTCCAGGCGGCGCAACGCGTCGGCGAGGGCGAGGGCGG
The DNA here is from genome assembly GCA_025964695.1 of Streptosporangiaceae bacterium. Classification (GTDB taxonomy): domain Bacteria; phylum Actinomycetota; class Actinomycetes; order Streptosporangiales; family Streptosporangiaceae; genus Actinomadura_E. The sequence continues at coordinate 35,598 of JAOPYK010000250.1, forward strand.
GCTCGATGTGTCCAGCGGTCCCGCCGCCGGCCAGGACAACCCTCATGGGGCAACCTCTCTCAGTGACGTGCAATCGGGAAACTTCACCAGTTCTCCACGGCGGCGTACAACCACGTATTTAACGCCTTGCCAGGCCAAGCCAGCTTAGGGCCCGCGTGATGGGTCCGGGACCCCGAGCGGCCAAGGCCTGCCGGGCTCCCGGTTCACGCTTGGCGAACGACAGCAGCATGCCCAGCGCGATCAAAGTCGGGATCAGGGCCGATCCTCCATAGGAGACCAGCGGCAGCGGGATGCCGGTGATGGGAAGCACCCGGATGACCGCCCCGATGTTCACCACCGCCTGCACCACGAGCCAGGCCGTGGCACCGGCCGCCGCCAGCCGCATGAAGGGATCCTTGACCCGCCGGGCGATCCGGAGACCCGCGTAGGCGAGCAGCCCGAACAGCCCCAGCACGAGGAGCGTACCGATCAAGCCCAGCTCTTCTCCGATGATCGCGAAGATGAAGTCGGTCTCGGCGTGCGGGAGGTACTGCCACTTGGCCTTGCCCTCGCCCAGCCCGGTGCCGAACCAGCCACCGGAGGCGACCGCGTACAGACCCTGGGTGCCCTGGTAGTTGGTGGTCAGCTTGTTACCGGAGGAGTCGAGGAATCCGGTCAGCCGCTGCAGCCGGTACGGCTCGACCATGATGAGGATCGCGACCAGCAGGCAGACCAGCCCGGCGATGCCCAGGAACAGCCGTCCGGGCGCACCGACCACCCACAGCAGGGCCAGGAAGATGGTGAGCAGCACCAAGGTGGTGCCCAGGTCGTTGCCCAGCATGACCAGCAGCACGACCAGCCCGGCCCCGGGCAGCAGCGGGATCAGCAGCTGCCGCCACTCGGTCAGCTGTCCCAGCTTCTCCTTGCGGGCGAGCAGGTCCGCGCCCCACAGGGTGAGGGCGAGCTTGGCCGGTTCGGACGGCTGCAGCTGGAAGAACCCACCGAAGCTGAGCCACCGGGTCGCCACGCCCGCGGTGGCGCCCATGCCGGGCACCAGCACCAGCACCAGCGCCAGGACCGACAGCAGCAGCAGCGGATAGGCCAGCACCCGGAACGCCCGCACCGGCAGGGCGGCCGCCAGCCACATCATCGGCAGCCCGATCCCGACCCAGATCGCCTGCTTGTGGAAGAGCGTGAACGCCGAGCCCGTCTTGGTCAGCTGCACCACGCTGGAGGCCGACAGCACCATCGTGAGCCCCAGCGCGAGCAACAGCATGGAGCAGCCCAGCACCAGGTAGTACGAGGTCAGCGGCCGGTCGAGCAGGCCGACGACGGCGGCCGTCTGGGCCCGCAGCCCGGGCCGCCCCTCGCGCTCGCCGTCGGTCTCGCGGGTCTTGTCCGCGGGGACGTCCGCGACGCTCACCGCGGGCGCTCCGCTCGCGGGAGTCCCAGTCCCTGGACGGTCATGCTCATGGATCCCCGCCCGCTAACGGGACTCGGCCAGCCGCCGAACCGCCGCGGCGAACGCGTCACCGCGCGCGCCGTAGCTCGTGAACATGTCGAACGAGGCTCCCGCAGGGGCGAGGAGCACGGTGTCACCCGGCCGGGCCATTCCGGCGGCTTCGATCACGACGCTGTCCATCGCCCCAGTGTCGAGGTCGGGTACGTCCACCACTGGGACATTCGGTGCGTGTCGCGCGAGTGCCGCCGCTATTTGGGCCCGGTCGGTCCCGATCAGCACCGCGCCGCGCAGCCGCGGCGAGCACGAACGGACGAGATCCTCGACGTCGGCCCCCTTGAGCAGACCGCCCGCGATCCAGACGACCGAGGTGTAGGCGGACAGTGAGGCGGCGGCCGCGTGCGGGTTGGTCGCCTTGGAGTCGTCGATGTAGCCCACTTCGCCCACGGTGGCGACGAGGGCGATGCGGTGCGGATCGGGCCGGAACGCCCGCAGTCCCTCCCGTACCGCCTCGGGCGGCACCCCGTAGGCACGGGCCAGGGCCGCGGCCGCCAGCGCGTTGGCGACGTTGTGCGGCGCGAACGGGCGTACGTCGTCGATCCCGGCGAGCTCGGTGGCCTCGCGTACCGGGTCCGCGACGAAGGCGCGGTCGACGAGCAGGTGCTCGACCACGCCCAGCCGGCCCGGCGCCGGGATCCCGAGCGTGAATCCCACCACCCGGTCGGCGTGCTCGGCGAGCCGCGGCGGCCATGCGTCGTCGGCGTTCACCACGGCGATGGTGCCGGGGCCGAAGATCTTGCCCTTGTCCGCGGCGTAGGCCTCCAGCGAGCCGTGCCAGTCGATGTGGTCGGGCGCCACGTTGAGGATGGCGGCGGCGTGCGGCGCGAGTGTGCTGGACCAGTGCAGCTGATAGCTGGACAGCTCCACGGCGAGCACGTCGTAGTCCCCGAGGACCGCCTCGACGATCGGGGTGCCGACGTTGCCGACGGCCACCGACTTCAGCCCGGCCGCGGCGAGGATCTGGGCGAGCATCCGGACCACGGTCGTCTTGCCGTTGGTGCCGGTCACGGCCAGCCAGGGAGCGCCGCCCCGGAGCCGCCAGGCCAGCTCGACCTCGCCGAGGATCTCCACCCCCGCCGCCTGGGCGGCGGTGAGGAGCGGGGCGTCGGGCCGCCAGCCGGGGGAGGTGATGACCGTCTCGGTACCGGCGGGCAACGTCTCGCCGTCGCCCAGGCGCACGGTCACGCCCAGCGCCTCGAGCGGCCCGGCGTGCTCACGCTGGGCCTGGCCGTCACGCGCGTCCACGATGGTGACGTGCGCGCCTCGCCCGGCGAGCACGGCGGCGGCGGCCCGCCCCGAGACCCCCAGCCCCGCCACGCAGACGGACCGGCCGGCGAAGTCCGAGCCCGCACTCATCCCTTGGGAGTCCACTCGAGATAGAACAGGCCCAGCCCGATGGCGACGAACAGTCCCTCGAGCAGCCAGAAGCGCACCACGATGGTGGTCTCGGCCCAGCCCGACAGCTCGAAGTGATGCTGAAGCGGGGCCATCTTGAAGACCCGTTTCTTGGTGGCCTTGAAGAACCCCACCTGGATGATCACCGACAGGGTGATGATGACGACCAGCCCGGCCAGGATGCCCAGCAGGAACTGGGTACGGGTGGTGATGGCCAGGCCGACCAGGGCCCCGCCGAGGGCGAGTGAGCCGGTGTCGCCCATGAAGATCTTGGCGGGAGGCGCGTTCCACCACAGGAAGCCGAAGCAGGCGCCGAGGACCGCGGCGGCCACGACCGCCAGGTCCAGCGGATCCCGCACCGGGTAGCAGTGCGGTGCGAGGGCGGCGGCGCAGCTCTGCCGGAACTGCCAGTTGCCGATGATCACGTAGGCGGCCAGGACCATGCCGGCCGCGCCGCTGGCCAGGCCGTCGAGCCCGTCGGTCAGGTTGACGCCGTTGGAGGTCCCCTGGATGAGGACCAGCGCCCAGACGACGAAGAGATAGGGGCCGATCGTGGGCCCGAAGTCCCGCAGGAACGACAGCTGGGGGGAGGCGGGGGTGATCTGCAGGGTGTTCGGGAAGTGCAGGCAGGACACGGCGAAGATGACACCGATGATCACGATGCCGATGGCCTTGGCGCTGCTGCGCAGGCCGAGGCTGCGCTGCTTGAAGACCTTGATGTAGTCGTCGACGAAGCCCACCACGCCCAGGCCCGTCATCAGGAACAGCACCAGCGCGCCCGAGACCGTGGGCGGCGTGCCCGTCACCAGGTGGGCGGCGCCGTAGCCGATCAGCGCCGCCACGACGAGCACCGTGCCGCCCATCGTCGGGGTGCCCCGTTTGTTCAGGTGGGCCTCGGGGCCCTCCTCACGGATCATCTGGCCGTAGCCGAGACGGACCACGAGCCGGATCCACAGCGGGGTGCCGACCAGTCCGATGATCAGGGCCAGCGCCGAGGCGACGAGGATGCTCCTCACGCGCCGTTACCGCCTTCCGAGAGCAGGGCCTGGGCGACGCGTTCGAGCCCCGCGACCCGGGAGCCCTTCACCAGCACGACGTCTCGCGGCCGAAGCCGTTCGCTCAGCGCGGCCATCGCCGCGCCGGCGTCATCCACCTGCACGCTTTCTCCCGTCCATGACCCCACCTGCCTGGCGCCGTCGAGCATCGGCGCCGCGGTGGCGCCGACCGCGATCAGTCCGGCGATACCGCTGCGCGCGACATGCTGCCCGATCTTCTCGTGTTCCGCCACAGAGGAGGCGCCCAACTCCGCCATTCCCCCCAGAACCGCATAGGCCCGGCGTCCGCGGGCCATATGGCCGAGAGCGTCGAGTGCGGCGCGCATGGACTCCGGATTGGCGTTGTAGGCGTCGTTGACGACGGTGACGCCGTCGGCACGCTCACTGACCTCCATCCGCCAGCGGCTGACGGGTACGGCCTCCGACAGCGCGGCGGCGATGTCCGGCAGCGGCATGCCGACCTCCCGGGCGACCGCGGCGGCGGCCAGCGCGTTGCTCACCGCGTGCGAGCCGTGCAGGCGCAGGGCGACCGGCGCGGTCCCCTCCGGGGTCACCAGCGAGAAACGGGCCCGGCCCTGGTCGTCCAGCCGCTCGTCCGTGGCACGGACCAGGGCGTCTGGCACCCGCCCGAAGGTGACGATCTTGGCGGCGGTACGGGCGGCCATGGTGCGGACGAGGGGGTCGTCGGCGTTGAGGATCGCAGTGCCGTCCGCGGTCAGCGCCTCGACCAGCTCACCCTTGGCCTTGGCCACGACCTCGCGGCTGCCGAACTCCCCGAGGTGGGCGGTGCCCACGTTGAGCACGACGCCGATCCGGGGTGGCGCGATCCGGGTGAGGTAGGCGATGTGGCCCAGGCCGCGCGCGCTCTTCTCCATCACCAGGTAACGGGTGTCCTCGTCGGCGCGGAGCACGGTGAGCGGATGGCCGATCTCGTTGTTGAACGAGCCCGCGGGCGCCACCGTCGGCCCCAGCCGCCCGACCACCTGGGCCACCAGGTCCTTGGTCGAGGTCTTGCCGGACGATCCGGTGATCCCGATCACGGTGGTCTTCGGCAGCCGGTCCGCGACCCCGCGGGCCAGCCGGCCCAGTGCCTGGACCGCCTCGTCCACGACGACCGTGGGAATCCCGTCCAGCGGCCGCTCCGCCAGCACCGCCACGGCACCGGCCCGTACCGCCGCGGCGGCGAAGTCGTGCCCGTCTGCCCGCTCGCCGCGGACGGCCACGAACAGCGAGCCCGGCTCGGCCGCCCGGGAATCGATGACCACCGGACCGGTCACCACCGTGTCCGGGGCCACCCCCTCGACGACGCCCCGCGTGATCTCCGCGATCGCCGCCAGTGAGAGTGAGATCACGCCCGCTCCCCGTCTCCTCTGCCCTCGTGGGGCCGCCGCCGGTCACGAAGTGCCTCCCGTACGACCTCGCGGTCGTCGAACGGAAACACCTCACCGGCGACGTACTGCCCCAGTTCATGCCCCTTGCCGGCGACGACGACGACGTCGCCTCGCCGGGCCCGGCCGACCGCGATCCCGATCGCGGCGGCCCGGTCGGGCTCCACCACGACGTGCGCGCGTCCGGCCTGCGGCACCTTCAGCCCGCCTTCGACCATAGCGCCGAGAATAGCGAGCGGATCTTCCGACCTCGGGTTGTCGTTGGTGAATACTGCCACGTCGGCCAGCCGCGCCGCCGCCTCCCCCATCAGCGGGCGCTTGCCCTTGTCCCGGTCACCGCCGCATCCCAGCACGACGATCAGGCGGCCCTCGGTGACCGGGCGTAGCGCGGTGAGCACGGCCTCGACCGCGCCGGGTTTGTGCGAGTAGTCGACGAGGGCGACGAAGTCCTGGCCCTCGTCGATCCGCTCCAGCCGGCCGGGCACCCCGGTCAGGGCGCCGACGCCGAGCGCCGCGGTGGACAGCGAGATCCCGGCCTCGACCAGCGCGACGATCGCGGCCAGGGCGTTGGCGACGTTGAACGGGCCGGCGAGCTGGACCGCCGCGTCGGTCTCGATACCTCCGGGCCCCACCACCCGGAACACGCTGCCGTCGGCTCCGAGCCGTACGTCCTCGGCCCGCCAGTCCGCGTCCCGGTCCCCTCGGGCGGAGAACGTGGTCAGCGGGATCCGGGCCACCTCCAGCAGGTCCTGCCCGTAGCGGTCGTCGAGGTTGACCACCCCGACGCGCGCGTACTCCGGAGTGAACAGCCGGGCCTTGGCCGCGAAGTAGTCCTGCATCGTCGGGTGGTAGTCCAGGTGGTCCTGGGAGAGGTTGGTGAAGACGGCCACGTCATAGAAGGCCCCGCCCACCCGGCCCTGCTCCAAGGCGTGGCTGGAGACCTCCATGGCGGCGGCGCCGACGCCCTGCTCACGCATCATCGCGAAGATCGCGTGCAGATCGGTGGACTCCGGGGTGGTGAGCGCGCTCGCCAGCCGGGTGGCGCCGATCCTGGTCTCCACCGTGCCGATGACGCCCGTCCGCAGGCCCGCGGCCCGCAGCCCGGCCTCCAGCAGGTAGACGGTCGTGGTCTTGCCGCTGGTGCCGGTCACGCCGATCAGGGTGAGATCGCCCGCGGGGTCGCCGTACGCCCAGGCCGCCACCCGGCCCAGCACGCCCCTGGGGTCCTCCACCACCAGGACGGGCAGTCCGCCGGCGACAGCGGGCTCGCGGCCGGCCTCGTCGGTGAGCACCGCGACGGCGCCCGCCTCGGCGGCCTGCCGGGCGAACGCGGCGCCGTGCATCCGGCTGCCGGGCAGGGCGGCGTACAGATCGCCGGGCAGCACCGCCCGCGAGTCGTGGGTGACACCGGTCACCTGGACCTCGGCCCCCCACTCCGGCGGCAGGGGCAGGGCGAGCAACCGCACGAGCCCGGGCAGTGGCCGGGCCGGATTGATGGTCGGACGCATGGAGGCTCTTTCGATGCGGAGCACGTGTGCTGGCTGAACGGTTGTCTTCATGGTCGGCCCGGCCGCCGTGCCCGCCCGGTCGTGAGGGTACTCGCCGGACTCAGCGGGGGTGGATGTCGAGCGTGGGCGACCTGCTCCCGGTCGGGGGGATCCCCCGGGTCTGCAGGGCGAAGGACATGACGTCCTTGAACACCGGAGCCGCCACCGTGCCACCATAGTGGCCGCGCTGGGGATCCTGCAGCACGACCTGCACGACGAGCTGCGGATCATCGGCCGGTGCGAAGCCCGCGAAGGACGCGGTGTAGAGCCCGCCCGAGTAACGGCCGGTGCGCGGATCGACCTTCTCCGCCGTGCCGGTCTTGCCCGCCACCCGGTATCCCGGGATCTGCGCCTTCGGCGCGGTGCCCTCGTCGCTGGTCGCGCCTTCGAGCATGTCGCTGATCTGCTGGGCGGTCCGCTCAGTGATCACTCGCCGCTGCTGCGGCGCCGCCGCGGGGGTGAAGGTGCCGCGCTCGTCGGTCGTGCCGGCGATGATCGTGGGCGTGACCCGGACCCCCCTGTTGGCGATGGTCGCGTAGACGCTGGCCACCTGGAGCGCGTTGACGGTCACACCCTGGCCGTAGGCGATGGTGTAGCGCTGGGTCCCCGACCACTTGTCGGCCGGGGGCAGCTGGCCCATGGTCTCCCCGGGCAGCCCGACGCCGGTGGGCTGGCCGTACCCGAAATCGCGCATGAACTGGTAGAGCTGCTGCCCGGTGATGTGCTCGCTCGCCTCGACCGTACCGACGTTGCTGGACTTGGCCAGCACCCCGCCGAAGGTCAGGCGCTCGGGGGGGTGCGAGTGGGAGTCACTGAGGACGGCGTCGTACTTCTTGATGTGGTCCGGCACCGTGAACGGGGTCTGCGGGGTGATCCCGCCCTTCTCCAGGACCGCGGCGGCGGTGATGACCTTGTTGGTGCTGCCCGGCTCGAAGGCCTCCTGGACGACCCGGTTGCTCCAGTCCGCCGGCTTCGAGCTGGCGGGATGGTTCGGGTTGAAGGTGGGCGCGCTGGCCATGGCCAGGATCTGCCCGGTGCGCGGGTCCATGACGATCACGCTGCCGCTGGCCGCCTTGACCGCCTTCACCTGGGCGGCGATCGCCTTCTCCGCGTGGTACTGCAGGTCCTGCAGCAAGGTGAGCCGCAGGCCCCTGCCGGGGATCGGCTTGCGGGTCTGGTCCTCCCCCATCGGGATGTGCTGGCCGTCCCGGCTGGTCTCCACCCGCTGCCAGCCCGGCCGGCCGCCGAGCAGCCGGTTCATGCCGCTCTCCAGGCCGGCTCCGCCGCTGCCGCTCTGGTTGACGAAGCCGACGACGTTCGCGGCGAGGCTGTCGCTGGGGTAGACCCGGCGGTACTCGCGGACGGAGCCGATCCCGGTGAACGACAGCGCCATCACCATCCGGGCCTGGTCCGGCGGGATGTTGTGCGCGAGCACGACGTAGCGGGTATCCGGTTTGGCCGGGGTCAGCGACCTGAGGATCTGGGCCTGGTTGAGGCCGAGCATCGGCGCCAGGGTCTGCGCGATCTTGGCCCGCTGGTCGGGACGGACCATCACCGGGTCGGCGAAGATCGCCCGCGCCTCGACGGTCATGGCGATCTGCTTGCCCTGCGCGTCGGTGATGTCACCGCGGACGGCGGGCAAGGTGATCTCGGTCAGCCGCTGCTTGATCGCCATCTTGGTGTAGACGGCGGACTCCATGCCCTGCAGCTGCATCAGCCGGCCGGCGAACAGCGACAGCACGAAGGCGATGAGGAGCAGCCCGATGTTGAGCCGCTTGAGGGGGTCCCTGCGGATCATGACCATCCGCGGCCGCGGGCGGCGGGGGGGCGGGCGGCCGGAGCCGCCCCGGCCGGTGGTTGCGGGCCGTGTGCCGTCCCGGGGCCGCAGCCGGTCGGCCGGCGGCGGGGTCTTCCTGGGTGTGCCCGCGCTCGGCGCGCGGGGGCTGCCTCCGGTCCCCTTGGCGGTGCCCGCGCCGGTCCCTCGGGAGGTGCCCCCCGCTCGGCGCGGCGTACCGCCGCCCTGCCCCCGGCCCGGCGGGCTGCCCCGCCGGCCCGGCGGCGGCATGGCAGGCCCCCGCCTGGTCGTCACCGGGTCCCGCCCTGGGCCGGTACCGCCGATCCGCCTCCCCAGCCGGGGATGCCGTCACCGGGAACCACGGCACCCGGAACCCCGACCACTCCCGCGGCGCCCGCCGCGGCCGCGGCGGCGTGCGGCACCGGACGCAGGGTGTCGCCCGCGACCCGGCCGGTTCTGGCGTCGACGAACGCGGGCCGGACCGGCTGGATCATGCCCAGTGCCTTCGCCTTCTGGGCGAGCCGCTCGGGCGCCTCCTCCCGGGCGATCTGCTCCTGCAGTGCCTGCCGCTGCTGGGTGAGCAGATTGTTGCTCTGCTGCAGCTCGGTGAGCGTGAACGCGTCCTGGGCCAGCACCGTGTTGAGCAGCAGCAGGCTGACCAGCGCGCCGCCGAGCAGCGCCACCACCAGCAGCACGAAGGGCGCCCGCGGTGGTACCCCCGGGCGTGCGGCCGGCGCCGGGGCGCGCGCCGCCCCGGTATCGGCCGCACGCCGGATGTCTGCGGGCGAGGTCTCCGTGGCCGGCCGCGGCGGAGCCTTGGGCCCGGTCCTGCCGGGCCTCTTGGCGGGCCTGTCGGTGGGCGCGGCCTTCGTCGGGCGCGTGGTCGTGGTGCTCATCCGGCCTCCCGGATCCGCTCAGCGGCGCGTAGCCGGACTGAGGCTGCCCGTGGGTTCGTGGTGATCTCGTCCTCGGACGGCAGTTCCGCCCCCCGGCCCAGCAGCCGGAACCTGGGCTGCAGGCCGGGGATCGGGACGGGCAGATCCGGTGGAGTGGTGTCGATGGTGCGCTCGGCGAGGGCGCGCTTGGTGATGCGGTCCTCCAGCGAGTGGTACGACAGGACGACGACCCTGCCGCCCACGCGCAGTGCGTCCAGGGCGGCGGGCAGCGCCCGCTCCCAGACCGCTAGTTCCTCGTTGACCTCGATGCGCAGCGCCTGGAAGGTGCGCTTGGCCGGGTTGCCGCCGGTGCGGCGGGTCGCGGCGGGGATCGAGGTCCGCACGATGTCGGCGAGGCGCTTGGTGGAGTCGAAGGGCTCGGTCTCGCGTTCCCGCACGATCGCCATGGCCACCCGGCGGGCGTAGCGCTCCTCGCCGTAGTCGCGCAGGATCCGGGTGAGCTCGCCGACGCTGTAGCCGTTCACCACCTCGGCGGCGGTGCGGCCGCGGGTACGGTCCATGCGCATGTCGAGCGGCGCGTCGTAGGAGTAGGCGAAGCCACGCTCGGCCTCGTCGAGCTGCGGGGAGGACACGCCCAGGTCGAACAGGATCCCGTCGATCCGGGATACGCCGAGCCGCTCCAGGACGGCGGGAAGTTCGTCGTAGACGGCGTGGACGAGGGTCACGCGATCCCCGAAGGGCGCCAGCCGCCGGCCGGACCGGTCCAGTGCCGTGGGGTCCCGGTCGAGCCCGATGAGCCTGAGCCGGGGATGGGCTTGGAGCATCGCGTAGGCGTGGCCCCCCATGCCCAGGGTGGCGTCCACGTAGATCGGCTCGGGGTTCTGGAATGCGGGCTCCAGCAACGACAGGACGCGATCGAGCATGACCGGTACGTGACCGTGCCCGCCCATGTCATCACTGCTGCGCATCCCTACACCCCCCTTGTGCTGCCACCGCTCGCGGACTGTGGCCTTCACCGGTCGCCGGGGGCCTCGCCCGGCCAGGTCCCCATCCGCTGCCCTGAGGAAGATCCCGTTGACGGGAATGCCACCTGGCGCCGGGGAAGCTGCGTCAGCTGGCGTGGAGAGCGGGTGGAGACCTGGCCGAACGTGGGCCACACCGGTCAATGACCGGAAAGTCGAACTCTCAAAGAACCCCGGGCAACACCTCCTCCGAAAGGTCGGAGAACTGCTGCTCTTCCTGCTCCAGGTAGGTTTCCCATGCCTGTGCGTCCCAGATTTCCAAACGTGTATTGGCCCCGATGACGGCGCAGTCGCGTTCCAGCCCGGCATAGCCGCGCAACGCCGGCGGAATGGTGATCCGCCCCTGCTTGTCCGGGACCTCGTCGGAGGCGCTGGCGAAGAAGACACGGCTGTAGGCCCGAACGGACCTGGCGGTGACCGGCGCGGTACGGAGCGCCTCGGTGATCCGCTCGAACTCTGCCATCGGGAAGAGGTACAGGCAGCGCTCCTGGCCCTTCGTGATCACCAGTCCCTCCGACAGCTCCTCGCGGTATTTGGCAGGGAGGAACAACCGCCCCTTGTCGTCCAGGCGCGGCGCATGGGTGCCGAGGAACACCGGCCCCACCTCCCGGACGCCGCGGAGAGCAAATGCTCCCCACAGCGCCCCACTGTACTCCACTCTCCTCCACCGTCAACTGAGAAAACGCTGTTTCTGCGCCGTCTCCTCCGACAAAGCCCCAGGTCACGGCGGTGGAGCGGAGTGGGGGGCCGTCGTCCGCCACCGGAGCGCCGGGCCCTCCCGTGGGCGAGGCGAGGCCCAAGGGGTCGCGCCCGGACCGCCACGGCCCGGCTCCAGGCGCGTGATCGGAGTCGCGGGGCGCCCCGGCGCATGCGGGCCGGCGGTGGCAAACCAATAGGAACCGGAGATTCACCGATTCCCGCAAAACACGGTTTACTCAACTGCCACGCGGTCATCGCGGCCGGGATGCCTGACGACGTAATGTCGAAAGCCGGACAAAATTAAAGTGGCGCCCCGGGCCGTGGACGCCGCGGGTGGGCCGGCAGGCGACTGAGGAGGGTTAGTGGCAGTCAGCACGCACGGCGACCTCGGGGACCGAGCCGGCGATCTGGACGGACTGGCGCAGATCGTGAACAAGATCCGCGCGGCCATCGAGTCGGTGATCGAGGGCAAGCCGGTCGCCGTACGGCTCGCGCTCACGGTGCTGCTGGCGGAGGGCCACCTGCTCATCGAGGACGTGCCGGGGGTGGGCAAGACCATGCTCGCCAAGGCCCTGGCCCGCTCCGTCGACTGCTCCGTGCGGCGGGTGCAGTTCACCCCCGACCTGCTGCCCAGTGACATCACCGGCGTCAGCGCCTACAACCAGGAGCGACGCGAGTTCGAGTTCAAGCCCGGGCCCGTCTTCGCCAACCTCCTCGTCGGGGATGAGATCAACCGGGCCTCCCCGAAGACGCAGTCCGCACTGCTGGAGTGCATGGAGGAGCGGCAGGTCACGGTGGACGGCACGACGTATCACCTGGAGCAGCCGTTCATGGTGGTCGCCACCCAGAACCCCGTGGAGATGGAGGGCACCTACCCGCTGCCCGAGGCACAGCGGGACCGGTTCACCGCCCGGATCTCCATGGGCTACCCCGACCCCGCGTCCGAGTTGGAGATGCTCGACGTCCACGGGCAGGCGTCGCCGCTGGACCGGCTGGAGCCGGTGGCCCACGCCGACGACGTCCGCGGCCTCATCGACGTGGTCCGGCGGGTGCACGTCGCCGCGGCCATCCGCCACTACGCGATCGACCTGGTGACCGCCACCCGCAACCATCCGGACCTGCGGCTCGGCGCCTCCCCGCGGGCCACCCTGCACCTGGTGCGCGCGGCGCGTGCCCGGGCCGCGATCGACGAGCGCGATTACGTCGTCCCCGACGACCTGCAGGAGCTCGCGGTGCCGGTGCTGGCGCACCGGCTGCTCCCGACCGCCGAGGCCAGGGTGGAGCGCCGGCTCCCCGAGCACGTCGTGCACGACATCGTGACCCGGCTGCCCGTGCCCGACCGGCGGCGATGACCGAGTCGGCCACCGGAGATGCGTAAGTCACTCAACGCCCTCACCACCCGCGGCCGGTCCTTCGTCGCCGCGGGGCTGACCGCGATCCTGTGCGCGTTCATCCTGGGCGAGCGGGATCTGCTCCGGGCCGGCACTCTCGTGCTGGCCATGCCGCTGCTGTCGTCGCTCGCGGTGTCGCGTACCCGCTACCGGCTCGCCTGCGCCCGGCGGCTCGATCCGTCCCGGCTGCCGGTCGGCCATGAGTCACGTGTCGATCTGCGCCTGGAGAACGTGTCCCGGCTGCCGACCGGGCTGCTGCTGGTCGAGGACCGGGTGCCTTACACCCTCGGCGGCCGGGCCCGGTTCGTGCTGGACCGGGTGGAGGCCAACGGAGCGCGCGAGCTGAGCTACCGGGTCCGCTCCGACGTGCGCGGCCGCTACCGGGTGGGTCCGCTGACCGTACGCCTGGCGGATCCGTTCGGGCTGGTCGAGCTGGCCCGCTCGTTCAGCCTCACCGACACCCTCACGGTGACCCCAACCATCGTCCCGCTGCCCCCCGGCCGGCTGAGCGGGGCGTGGACCGGCGGCGGGGACAGCCGCGCGCGCACGGTCTCCAGCGCCGGCGAGGACGACATCGCTCCCCGCGAGTACCGCCAGGGCGATGACCTGCGCCGGATCCACTGGCGTTCCACGGCCAGGCACGGCGAGCTGATGGTGCGGCGCGAGGAGCAGCAGTGGCAGAGCCGGGGGGCGCTCTTCCTGGACACCCGGCGCCACGTGCACCGCGGCGAAGGCCCGGGGTCGTCGTTCGAGCAGGCGGTCTCGGCCACCGCCTCGGTGGGCGTGCACCTGGCCCGGGAGGGATTCGGCCTGCGGTACGTGACCGACGCCGGCGAATCGCAGGCCTCCTCCGGCGGCAGCGGCTTCGAGGGGGCCCTGCTGGACGCGCTGGCGGTCGCCCGGACGTCCGGGAACAGGTCGCTGGTCCCCGGGCTCGGTGCGCTCCGTGAGGCGATCGGAGCGCACCGGGAGGGGGACGGGCTGGTCATCGCGATCTTCGGTCAGCTGGATCCCGCGGAAGCGCGTGCCGTGGCCGCGATCCGGCGCGGAACCGCCACCTGCGTCGCGATCCTGGTCGACGTGAACCAGCGGGACGGGGTACCGGGGCACGGCCCCATCATGATCGCGACGGAGACGCTGCGCACGGCGGGCTGGCGGGTGCTCACGATCAGCACGGCCGGCGCGCTGGCCACCGCCTGGGCCCATGCCGGCGAGGCATTGGAAGACGCCCGATACAGCCCGCCCGCCGAGCGGAGCAGGCCATGAAGACACGTCTGACCGTCACCGCCGCGGTGGCCACGCTGCTGAGCTCGATCGGGCTCTACCCGCTGTTCATCGGCTGGGCCTGGTTCTGGCCGGGGCTGGGAGCGGTCGCCGTCGTGTCCGGCGCGGGAGCGCTGACCCGCCGGTTCCGGCTACCCGCGATCTTCAACCTGGCGGGCGGCCTGGCCGCGCTGAACCTGTACCTGACGACGGTCTACACCGCCCCCGAGGCGTTCCTGTGGGTCGTGCCCACTCCCGCGTCGCTGGCGCGGCTGGGCTCGCTGATGGGCGACGGCTGGAACACCGCGAACAAGTACACCGCGCCCGTGCCGCTGAACGACGGCGTCGCGCTGCTGGCCACCCTCGGCGTCGGGCTGGTCGCCTCGACCGTAGACCTGCTGGCGGTACGGCTGCGCCGCGCCGCCCCCGCGGGCCTGCCGCTGCTGGCGATGTACAGCGTGCCGGCGGCGGTACGGGACGAGAGCGTCAGCTGGATCGCCTTCATGCTGGGCGCGATCGGGTTCATGGCGCTGCTCCTCGCCGACGCGCGGGAGCAGGTGAGCGGCTGGGGCCGCCACGTGCTGTCCGTCCGCTGGTCCGAGGAGGTGCCGGGTGAGCGTCCCGACTCTCGGGCCATGGCGGGAACGGGGCGCCGGGTCGGGCTGGCCGCCGTCGCCATCGCGGTGCTGCTGCCGATGGCGGTGCCCGGGATCCACCCGAAGGGGCTGCTCGGGCTGAGCGGCACCGGTGACCGGCCCGCGGGGTCGGGCACGGTGCGGAAACCGGACCCGATGGTCAGCCTGCGGCGGGAACTGCAGCGGCCGGACGACTCGGTGGTGCTGACCTACCGCACCGACGACCCGGGGCAGCCCGACTATCTGCGGTTGTGGGCACTGGACCTGTTCGAGTCCGGGCAGTGGACCTACAGCTCGTTCAACGGCACGCCCAAGGACAGGATCAAGAACCGCGATCTGCCGCCCGCACCCGGCCTGACCCAGGACACCCCGGTCCGTACCGTGCGGACCGAGATCAAGATGGACCGGCACGCCAAGGACTTCGAGTTCCTGCCGCTGCCGTACGCGCCGGCCCGCGTGGGCATCAGCGGGGACTGGCGGGTCCACCCCGCCTCGCTCATGGTCTACTCCCTGCACGACGTGGCCGACGGACGGTCGTACACGGTCACCAGCAAGCGGCCCGAGCCGACGGCCGAGCAGCTCCAGGCCGCCGGCGAGGCCCCCGCGGATATCAGGAGCCACTATCTCGCGGTGAGCCCGGAGGTACAGGACTCCATCCAGGCGCTGGCCCGCAAGCACACCAAGGGCGCGCAGACGGACTACCAGCGGGCGATGAAGCTGCAGCAGTGGTTCACCTCGTCCGCGTTCACCTACAGCCTGACCGCGCAGCCTCCGGACAACGCCAACGACCTCGTCGACTTCCTCACCAAGCACCAGGTCGGGTACTGCCAGCAGTTCGCGGCCGCGATGGCGGTCCTCGCCCGCAGCCTGGGCATCCCCGCCCGGGTCGCCGCGGGCTACACCGCCGGCAGCCGGGACCAGAACGGCACCTGGGTGGTGCGGTCCCGGGACGCGCACGCGTGGCCGGAGCTGTACTTCGAAGGCGTGGGGTGGGTGCGCTTCGAACCGACCCCCGGGGCGGGCGGCGGGCCCGGCCAGGGCACCGCGACCACCCCCGCCTACGCCGAGACGGCCACCGGGGACACCGGTTCCGGACAGGGAGGCCACGCCCCACCGGCCACGCCGTCGCCCGCGGTCACCGGCGGCCAGGCCACGCCCGGAGCGGGCCCGCTCGGTCACCGCCCGGACGAGGGCGGGCTCACCGGTACGGTCCCGAAGCGGAAGACCGGCCCGGGCGTGCCGCTCGGCTGGATCAGCGCGATCCTGCTCGTCCTGTTGATCCTGGCGGCGCCCATGGGCGTACGCCTCGCCACCAGGCGCCGCCGCTGGGCCCAGGCGATCCGGCCGCCGGCCCGCGAGCCGGCCTCCCGGGGTCCGGTCCGGCCACGGCGGACGTGGCGGGACGACCCGCCCGCCGATCCCGCGGAGGCCGCGCACGCCGCCTGGGCCGAGATGCGCGCGGACGCCATCGACCACGGCCTGCCCTGGCGGTCCAGCGACAGCCCCCGCTCCGCGGCGCACCATCTCGCCGAGCTCCTCGAGCTGGCCGGTCCCGCCTCCGCCGCCCTGGACCGGATCGCCCTGGCGGAGGAACGCGCCCGGTACGCCCCCGTACCGGCTCCGGCCGACACGCTCCGCGCGGACGTGCAGGTCATGCGCACCGTGATCGCCGAATCCGTGGATCGCAAGACCCGGCTGCGCGCCCGGTTCGTTCCGCCGACGGCCATGTCGGCGCTGCGCGGGGCCGGCGGCCGGTCGCTCGAGACCTTCGACCGCCTGGTAAGCCGGATCGGGGAGCTGACACACCGCAGGTAGGAGCGCCACGGGTAAGAACACGGCAGGTACGGATACCGCAGGTACGGATACCGCAGGTACGGATACCGCAGGTAGGAGTACCGCAGGTAGGAGTACCGCACGTGAGAACACCGCAGGTGAGAACACCGCGGGCTGGAATACACCGCGGGCAGAGCAAAACACGGTCGCGCGGGCCGGGGAAGGCGCGCTTCAGGCTCCCGCCTGGGTGCGACGGGGGCTGCTACTCCCCGTCGGAGCGGCGGCGCCAGCGTTCTTCCAGGCGATCCATGAACCCGGCGCGGGCGGGCCGCGAGCTGCGCTTGGGCGTCGCCGCCTCGGCGCCGACCCCGGTCATGCGCTTCCAGCTGGACAGCGCCCACACGCAGCAGGCGACCATCAGCAGGAAGCCCGTCACGCTGACGCCGACGGTGACGGAGCCGGCGTTGATGACCAGACCCGCCATCAGCGCGCACACGCCCAGCACGAAGCCGAGCACCGCCTTGACGATGCGGCGCTTGTAGTGCACCTGCGGGTTCGTCGACCGAACCGCGTGAGCGAACTTCGGATCCTCGGTATACAGCGCCCGCTCGATCTGGTCGAGCAGACGTTGCTCGTGCTCAGAGAGCGGCACGGCGCCTCCCAAAGACAGCCCCGCTACGGTCGGTCCGATGCCTGACGGGGACTTGGCTATCGGTGATATGCCCAGAATACGAGGCGGGACGAGCGTACGAAAGAAAACGTCCGACCCGGGTCAGCGGGGTAGACAGATCGCGCGGTCCGGTCATCGTCTCCCTCCTCTCGTCCCATGGTCGTCGTACGCGTCGTCAGGCCGGACCAGAGTGGCCGGTCGGACGGCCCCCCTGCCGAACCTGCCGACCACCTTGTCCATGACACGCTCGGCCTCGTGCCAGCCGTTCTCAGGCTCGTCCAAGGTCAGCTGACGGGGGGTCCGATCGGCCGGGCCCAGGTTCTCCACCCGAACGCCGACCAGCCGAAGTCGTACCCGTTCAAGTCCGGCCGTCTCATACAACTCACATGCTGTGGCGTAGATCACACGAGCCAGATCGGTGGGCTCCCCCAGCGTGCGGGCCCGGGTGATCGTTTTAAAGTCCGCCATTCTCAGTTTGACACTAATCGTACGTCCAACGTTGCCACTTGCGCGCAGCCGGGCTCCGACCTTCTCCGCCAGCCGCAGCAGCTCACGCCGGATGATCTCGCGGTCGTCGATGTCGTGGTCGAAGGTCTCCTCGGCGCCGATGCTCTTGTCGGGGGCGGCCGGGACGACCGGCCGGGGGTCGCGTCCCCACGACAGCTCGTGCAGATGTCTGCCGAGGGCGGTGCCGAGCTCACGCTGCAGGGTGGGCAGCGAGACGTGCGCGATGTCGCGGACGGTGCGCAGCCCGAGCCTGGCGAGGGTCTGCTCGGTGCGCTCCCCCACTCCCCACAGGGCCGCCACCGGCAGCGCGTGCAGGAACGTCACCACCCCCCCGGCGGGCACGACGAGCATGCCGTCGGGTTTGCACCGGGTGGAGGCCAGCTTGGCCACGAACTTGGTGCTCGCCACCCCGACCGAGCAGGTGATCCCCTGCTGTTCGGCGACCTGCGCCCGGATGAGCCGGCCGATCCCGGCCGGGGGGCCCAGGCGCCGCAGCGCCCCGGAGACGTCCAGGAACGCCTCGTCCATGGCGAGTGGCTCGACGTAGGGGGTGACCGAGCGGAAGACCTCCATGACCGCGGCGGAGACCCGGGCGTACTTCTCATGCTCGGGCGGCAGGACCACCGCCTGCGGGCACAGCCGCCTGGCCCTGGTCATCGGCATCGCCGAGTGCACACCATAGCTGCGCGCCTCGTAAGAGGCCGCCGCCACCACACCGCGTGCCCCCGCTCCGCCCACGACGACGGGCCGGCCGCGCAGCTCGGGACGGTCGAGCAGCTCGACGCTCACGAAGAACGCGTCCATGTCCACATGCAGGATGGTGCAACCGGCGTCATCGGCCGGCGGGCCCGGCTGCGGCCCAGGCCTGTGAAGTTGCTGCTTGCGGCTCATCTACCGCCACCATAGCCCGCCGGAACGCCGCCATGGGCCCCGCCGGCGGTCAGGCGCGGTGCGCGAGCAGATGGAGCTGGGTGGCGAGGTCGCGGAGCACGGGGTGGCTGGAGGCCGCGGTCTCCAGCGCGACGAGCGCCTCGGCCGCGGCGTTGTCCCCGTCGATGAGACCGCTGGGCACCAGGTCGGCGAAGATGCGCACCCCGTGCACCTCGCCCACCCGAAGGCCCGCTCCCTCCGCCAGCGCGGCCAGCCGGTCGCGGGTCAGCCGGCACGGCACCGGGTCCCGGTCGCCCCAGCGGCCGGCCGGATCGGTGAGCGCGTGCCGGGCGTCGTCGAAATGACCGGCCAGCGCCCGGTGCAGCACGGTGGCGACCTGACCGGCGGCCAGCACGCTGACCGAGCCGCCGGGACGCACCACCGCGGCCAGGGAGGCCATCGCGGCGGCGGGGTCGTCGACGTACTCCAGCACACTGTGGCACAGCACCAGGTCGGCGCTGTCGGTGCCCACCACCCCGAGCAGGTCGTCGGCGTCGCCCTGCAGGGCCTGCACGCTCACGCCCTTCTCGGCCGCGCGGCGTTCCAGTGCGGCCAGCGCGTCGGGACTGGCGTCGACGACGGTGACCCGGTGCCCGAGCTCGGCCAGGGGCACGGCGAACCCGCCGGTGCCGCCGCCGGCGTCGACGACGTCGAGCGCGGTCCGCCCCGACACGGCCGAGATGCGGTCCAGGGCCGCGCGCAGGACGTCCCAGACGACGGCGGTGCGCACGGTGCTGGTCCGGCGGATTCCGGGCTTGGTTCCAGGGCGCTCGTCCACGGGTGCCCCCTTCATGTCCGTCACCCTGGCCACAGTAGCCGTGCGCGGCGCCGGGCAGGCCCGGGTGCGCGGCCCACGGTGATCATCATCGGTGATCAGCCGATCGCGGGAGGTGAACTCGAGGTGAACGGGAGGTCGGCGCAGGGAGGTCAGAGGAAGAGGGACGGCTTGAGCTGCTGCAACCGGGACAGCAGCCCGTTGACGAACTTGGGGGACTCGTCGGTGGAGAACTCGGTGGCCAGCGCCACCGCCTCACTGATCGCCACCCCGTCGGGTACGTCGTCGACCCAGAGCAGCTCGTGGGTACCGAGCCGCAGGATCGTGCGGTCCACGGCCGGCATCCGGTCCAGGGTCCAGCCGACCGCGTAGGTCGCGATCAGCTCGTCGATGCGCTCCCGGTGCTCCCAGGCGCCTTCCACCAGCCGTACGGCATGGGCGTACTCCGCGAGCTCCTCACCTTTGGGCTGTCCCCGCCGGGCCAGCACGTCCACGGCGGAGTCCTCGCGCAGCTCCGCCTCGAACAGCACCTCGAACGCGTGTTTACGCGCCTTGCTCCGTGCCGGCATCGTCAGCCGCGGCCGAGATAGTCGCCGGACCGGGTGTCGACCTTGACCTTCTCGCCGGTGGTGATGAACAGCGGCACCTTGATCTCGGCGCCGGTCTCCAGCGTGGCGGGCTTGGTGCCGCCGGTGGAGCGGTCGCCCTGCAGGCCCGGGTCGGTGTGGGTGACCTCGAGGACCACGGCGGCGGGCAGCTCGACGTACAGCGGGGCGCCCTCGTGCACGGCGACCGTGGCGAGGGTGTTCTCGAGCAGGTAGTTGGCGGCGTCGCCGAGGGTCGCCCGGGTCACGTTCAGCATGTCGTAGGTCTCGGTGTCCATGAACACGAACTCGTCACCGTCGGGGTAGGAGTACTGCATCTCCCGCTTGTCGACGCTGGCCACCTCGACCTTGACACCCGCGTTGAAGGTCTTGTCCACGACCTTGCCGGACAGGATGTTCTTCAGCTTGGTGCGGACGAACGCGCCGCCCTTGCCCGGCTTGACGTGCTGGAACTCCACGACGGTCCACAGATCACCGCCGTCGAGCTTGAGTACCAGGCCGTTCTTCAGGTCGTTCGTCGTCGCCACGTGCTCTCTCCAACCCGCTGACGGGGTCGCCCCGCCCGCGTCGTCTTTCCAGTCAGCGGTCCGCCGGTCACAGGACCAGCAGCTCCTTCGTCGTCTTGGTGAGGAGTTCCGGTCCGGCCGCTCGGACCACCAGGGTGTCCTCGATACGGACCCCACCCCGGCCGGCGACGTACACGCCGGGCTCGGCGGTGATGGGAACCCGATCCACCAGCTTACCGGTCTTGTCGTATCCCAGGAGCGGAGCCTCTTGGATCTCCAGCCCCACTCCGTGGCCGAGCCCGTGCGGGAAATGCTCCGCGTGCCCGGCGGCGGCGATGAGGTCACGCGCGGCGGCGTCCACGTCCCTGGTGTCCGCGCCGGCCACCGCGGCCCGGCAGCCGGCCCGCTGGGCCGCCGCCACCAGGTCGTAGATCTCCCGCTGCCAGTCCGAGACCCGGCCGACGGCGACCGTACGGGTCATGTCGGCGTGGTAGCCGCCGTAGAGCGCGCCGAAGTCCATCGTCACCAGGTCCCCGGTCTCGATGGGCCGGTTTCCCGGTTGGTGGTGCGGCACGGCCCCGTGCGGGCCGCTCGCCACGATCGAGTCGAAGGCGGGCTTCTCCGCCCCGAGATCCACCATCCGGCGTTCCAGCGCGACGGCGATCTCCCGCTCGGTGACTCCCGGCCGGACCGACGCCAGCACTTCGGCGAACGCCTGGTCGGTGATCGCGCACGCCCGGGCGAGCAGCGCCAGCTCCTGCTCGTCCTTGACCTTCCGCAGCTCCTCGACCGCGCGCCGGAGCGGGACCAGCCGGGTGGTGCCCGCCGCCTCGGTCAGGGCGGCATGGGCCTCCACGGTGACCTCGTGCTCCTCGAAGGCCAGCCGCCGCGCCGCGGCGGCGGCGCGGGCCGTCAGCACCGCCGCGACCTGGCGTTCCACCAGGAGTTCGACATCGCCGCTGACCTGGGCGGCGGTGCCGGCGTAGCGGCCGTCGGTGGCCAGGACCGAACGGCCGTCGGCGCGCACCAGCAGCGCGGCGTTGGAGCTGGCCAGCCCGGTGAGGTAGCGGACGTTGACGAGCCTGGTGATCAGCGCGGCGTCGGCGTCGCGGTCGCTGAGGAGCGCGGCGAGCCGGTCCCGGCGCGCCTGATGGATCTGCGGCATTCCCCGACCCTACGCACGAACCGGGCGGCTCACTACCGGGCGGCCGGAGCCGGCGCGAAGGCGTCACTCCAATAACAAACATGAGGGGTTCTCAGGTTAGCCCTTGAACACCCCATGATCATCATTTACGTTTGCCACGCCCCCGCGTGGAAGGAACACACTCCAGTGACCTCTGTTTCCCGCCGTCGCCTGCTGGGTACCGGCGCCCTCACCGCCGCCGGTGCCGCCCTCATGACCGTTCCCGCAATGTCGAGTGCCGCCGCCGACACCACCGCCGAAGCCGACGTAGTGATCGTCGGCGGAGGGCTCGCCGGGCTGTCCGCCGCCCGCGACCTGGTGGCCGCGGGCAAGTCCGTGATCGTGCTGGAGTCCCGGGACCGGCCCGGCGGCCGGGTCTACGGCATGCCGCTGGGCGACGGCACCACGAGCGAGGGCGGAGCGGAGTTCATCGGCCCGACCCAGGACCGGATCGCCGCCCTGGCCCAAGCTATGGGTGTCTCCACCTTCCCGACCTACAACACCGGCAAGAACGTCTACTACCGCAGCGGCACGCGATCGCTGTACGCCACCGACGGGCCGCTCGGTGCGGTGCCGCCGGACCCGGGGATAGTCGACCTCGAGGTGGCCCTGGTCATGATCGGCAACATGGTCAAGACGGTGCCCGTGGGCCAGCCCTGGAAGGCGGCCAAGGCCGAGGAGTGGGACAGCCAGACCTTCTACACCTGGTCCCGCGCCAACACGCTCAGCAGCGGCGCGCGCTTCCTGCTGGACGCCTTCATCAGCTCGACCCTGTCAGCGCGCTCCCGGGACGTGTCCCTGCTGTACGTCCTCAACTACGTCGCCTCCGCCGGCAACGAGGGCAACCCCGGCAACGTCGACCGCCTGATCAACACCAAGGGCGGGGGCCAGGAGAGCCGCTTCGTCGGCGGTTCCCAGGAGGTTCCCGCGAAGCTGGCCGCCTCGCTCGGCGACCGGGTGAAGCTGAACGCCCCGGTGCGGCGCGTGGTGACCGAGAACGGCACGGTACGGGTGGAGGCCGACGGCATCACGGTCACCGCCAAGCGCGCGGTCATCGCCATGTCACCGGCGATCGCCGCGAAGATCGACTTCTCTCCCACCCTGCCGGCCTCCCGGGCGCAGCTCATGCAGCGCTATCCCATGGGCTCGGTGGCCAAGTTCGTCGCGGTCTACGACACGCCGTTCTGGCGGGCCGACGGGCTCACCGGCCAGGCGGTCGCCGATCAGGGCGCGATCGACACCACCTTCGACAACAGCCCGCCGGACGCCTCCCGCGGGATCCTCATGGGCTTCATGAACCAGACCAACATCCGCGCGCTGGACGGCGCCTCCGCCGACCAGGTCAGGGCGGCCGGCCTGGCCTCCTTCGCACTGTTGTTCGGGGACAAGGCCAAGACCCCCCAGCGGACCGCGTTCCAGCGCTGGGACAACGAGACCTGGAGCGGCGGCGGACCCGTCGGCATCGCTCCGCCCGGTGTGCTCAGCGACTTCGGCCCCGCGCTGCGGGAGCCCTGCGGCCTGATCCACTGGGCGGGTACCGAGACGGCCTCGTTCTGGACGGGCTACATGGACGGAGCCGTCCGCTCCGGAGAACGCGTCGCCAAAGAGGTCGCCGCCGTCCTGTGACGGGAGGCGGGTCAGGCGTTGCCCGGTACCGGCCGGGGCACGCCTGACCCGCGCCCGCTACACCTCGGCGGCGAGTTCCGTGACCTTCTCGATGAGCTTGATCCGGGCGGCATGGTCGCCGGCGATCGGCGTGACGTTGAGGGTGGTGACGCCCGAGGCCTTCATCGCGGCCAGCCGCTCCCTGACGTGCCCCTCGGTGCCGATCAGCGACATCTTCTGCAGCAGCTCGTACGGCACGTGCTTGGCGGCCTCGTCCTTCTTGCCTTCAAGGTAGAGATCCTGGATGAGCTCGGCCTCCTTCTCCCAGCCGTAGCGGCGGCAGAGGTCGTTGTAGAAGTTCTTGCCCTTGGCCCCCATGCCGCCGATGTACAGCGCGGCCATCGGGCGGCCGAACTCCAGGAAACCCTCCACGTCGTCGCCGATGGCCAGGGCGGCCTGGCCGACGATGTCCAGCTCGCCCAGCGACGGGTCGCGCTTGGCCCTGCCCGCGGCCAGGGAGGCGCCCCAGACGTCGGCGGCCTTCTCCGGCAGATAGAAGATCGGCTGCCAGCCGTTGGCGATCTCGGCGGTCAGCTCGACGTTCTTGGGCCCGATCGCGGCGATGAGGATCGGGATGTCGCTGCGCACCGGATGGTTGATGATCTTGAGGGGCTTGCCCAGCCCGGTGCCCTGCTCGGGAGGCAGCGGCAGCGTATAGTACCTGCCGTCGTAGCTGAGCCGCTCCTCACGCTTCCAGACCTTGCGGCAGATCTCGACGATCTCACGCGTGCGGCCCAGCGGCGCGTGGTACGGAACGCCGTGGAAGCCCTCGATCACCTGTGGGCCCGAGGCGCCCAGCCCGAGCGTGAAGCGCCCGTCGGACACGTAGTCCACCCCCGCCGCCGTCATCGCCAACAGGCTGGGCGTACGCGAGTAGATGTTGAGGATGCCCGACGCGATCTCCAGCCGCTCCGTCCTGGCCGCGATGAAACCGAGCTGGCTCACCGCGTCGAAGCTGTAGGCCTCGGCGACGTAGACGATGTCGAGCCCGGCCTTCTCGTAGTCGGCCAGCTCGGCGACCGCTTCCTTGAAACCGCCCGAGTAGTTCAGAGCCATACCGATGCGCATGGGGCACCTTTCGTCCTCCGGCCGGACGTACGGCCGGAACTCAACCGAGTCATCTCCACAAGTAAACCGAACGAGATTCAGTTCTTTGACCGTTCCGTTCCGGTCCGGTCCAGCCCGGTCCGGCCCGGGCATTCAGAAGGCGGGGCCGCCGAGGGCTTCTATCACCGGCCGGTACAGGTCCGTACGGATCTTCCCCACCATGGCCCCGTTCTTGGGCGCGAGCGCGGCGGCGACTCCGATCGCGGTGGGCAGCACCTCCGCCTCGGCGGCGATGTGCTGGACGATCCCGGCGCTCAGCGCCTCCTCGGCGGTGTACCGGCGGCCCGTGGTCATCGCCTCATGGGCGGTGGCCCTGGAGAGCCTGGCCTGGAGGAGGGCGTTCATGCCCGGGGTGAAGCTCATCCCGAGATCGACCTCGGGAAGGCAGAAGTAGCCCCGGCCGGTCCGCATCACCGCGAAGTCGTGCGAGAGGGCGAGCATGCCGCCACCGGCGAAGGCATGCCCGTTGAGCGCGGCCACGGTGGGCAGCGGCAGCGACAGCAGCCGGGCGAACACCCCGTGGATCCGGCCGAGGTAGGCCTCCGCCTGGTCGCCGTTGGCGCTGAGCCAGCCCAGGTCGAGCCCGTTGGAGTAGAACTTGCCGGTCCCCACCGTCACCAGCGCGCGCGGCCCATCGGCCTTCTCGACCGTGTCGAGGGCCTCGTGGACACCGTCCAGGAAGGCGGGGCTGAAGCGGTTCTCTCCGTCGTCGAACCGGAGGACGAACACGTCACCGTCGCGCTGCAGGTCGAACACGGGAGGCTCCTTCTCGTACGGGCCCGTACTGATAGGTGACAGAGCCTATGACGAGTGTCATACAGACCGTCCCTTATGATGACCGTCATAGTCAATCGCGCGGCCCTATGGTGAATGTCATAGCGGGTGAATGTCATAGCGTCGGCCGCCACCGGCGTCCGGGGCCGGCCGGGGTGACGGGTGAGGAGTCGGCATGGCGCGGGACAGCCGAGAACGCATGGTGCGCAGCGCCGCCTACCTGTTCCGCGAGCACGGCTACACCGGCACCGCGTTTCGGGACGTCATCGCGCACAGCGGGGCTCCGCGCGGCTCCATCTACCACCACTTCCCCGGCGGCAAGGTGCAGCTCGCCGAGGAAGCCATGCGCTACGCCGGTGAGTTCGTCGCGATGGGGACCGAGTCGGCCACCCGCGACGGCGACCCGATCGCCGCGGTCTACGCCTTCCTGGGCTGGTGGCGGCGGGTGCTGGAGAAGAGCGACTTCCAGGCCGGCTGCCCGATCGCCGCCGTCACCGTGGAGTCGCACGAGGAGGCTCCGCAGCTCGCGGCCGCCGCGGCGGCCGCCTTCCAGCGCTGGCAGGACGCGCTCACCACCGGCCTGCGCGACGGCGGGGTTCCGGACGAGCGGGCCGGCCGGCTCGCCACGCTCATCGTCGCCGCCGTGGAGGGCGCCACCATTCTGTGCCGGGCCAGGCGCGACACCCTGGCCCTGGACGACGTGGCCGCCGAGCTGGAGTCCCTGCTGGACGCCGCCCTCACCAGCTGAGCCGGCCGGGCCACCCCGGCCACCCGGACCATCCGGGCCACCCCCGCCGCCCTCAGGCGGTGGGTGCCGGTGGGACGGAGGGGGCTCCGGCGCGGGCGACCCTGAGCTGGCGGGCCAGCAGGAACAGCGGGAAGGCCACGCTGAGGGCCACCACCAACGACAGCGCCATGTACGCCCACACGTACCCGATGCCGAGCCGCCGGGCCTCCACGATCATGAGGACGAACGCGGCCAGCAGCACGAAGAGGATGTCGTTGGTGATCGAGGCCGCCGCCGGGTTGGCGTAGCCGGACCGGACGAAGCCCCAGACGCCACCGTTACCGTCCTGGGCGAAGAACCTGAGGTTCTGCGACCAGGTGGCGATCAGCGCGCCGAACGCGATCACTCCGTACGTCCAGCACAGAACCTTGTCCCGCGTCCGCATCGTGAGGCCTCCCGCCGCTAGCCGTACCGACCCGTGAGGTCGGGCACGCGGAAGGTACCACCCGGTCCCGCGGGGCGGGGCGACGCGGACGCCCGGCGGGGTCAGCCGGGCCGATCGTCCGCGACGAGCTCGGCGACGGCCTGCAGGGCCAGGACATAGGACCTGAGCCCGAAGCCCGCGATCGTCCCGGTCGCGACCCCCGCCACCACGGAGGTGTGCCGGAACTCCTCCCGGGCCGCCGGGTTGGAGATGTGCACCTCGACCAGCGGCGCGGTGCGCTGCGCCAGCGCGTCGCGCAGCGCGTAGGAGTAGTGCGTGAACGCCGCGGGATTGAGGACGATCGGCGTCCGCTCGTCGGCCGCCTGGTGCACCCAGCCGATCAGCTCGGCCTCGTCGTCGGTCTGGCGCACCTCGACGTGCAGGCCGAGCCGGCGCCCGGTCTCCCGGCACAGCTCGGTCAGATCCTCGAAGGTCTCGGCGCCGTAGACATCCGGCTCGCGGCTGCCGAGCCGCTGCAGGTTGGGCCCGCTCAGCACCAGGACGGTGTTCATCGCGCGATCTCCCGGTAGGCGTCGGCGAGCAGGCTCTCGTCGGGGCCCTCCAGACGGCCGGGTTTCGCCAGCCCGTCCAGCACCACGAACCGCAGCGTCGCGCCGCGTGCCTTCTTGTCGATCGTCATCGCGCTGCGCAGTTCCGGCCAGGCGTCCGCGCCGTACGACGTGGGCAGGCCCACCGACGACAGCACGCTGCGATGCCGGTCCACCGTCCCGGAGTCCAGCCGGCCCGCCAGCCGGGCCAGCTCCGCCGCGTAGACGCAGCCGACGGCGACGGCGTGGCCGTGCCGGAACCGGTAGTCCTCGGCCCGCTCGATGGCGTGCGCGAGGGTGTGGCCGTAGTTCAGGATCTCCCGCAGCCCGCTCTCCCGCAGGTCCGCGCCGACCACGTCGGCCTTGACCCGCACGGCCCGCTCGACCAGCTCACGGGTGTGCGGGCCGTCCGGCCGCGCGGCCCCTTCGGGGTCGTCCTCGACCAGGTCGAGGATGACCGGATCGGCGATGAACCCGGCTTTGATCACCTCGGCCAGCCCGCTGATGTAGTCCTCGTGCGGCATCGTCACCAGCGTCGCGAGATCGCAGAGCACTCCGGCGGGCGGATGGAAGGCCCCCACCAGGTTCTTGCCCTCGGGCAGGTCGATGCCGGTCTTGCCGCCCACCGCGGCGTCGACCATGCCGAGCAGGGTGGTCGGCACGTGGACGATCTGGACACCGCGCAGCCAGGAGGCCGCCGCGAATCCGGCCAGGTCGGTGGTGGCTCCCCCGCCGACCCCGACGACCGAGTCGGAGCGGGTCATCCCGAGCTGGGCGAAACGCGACCAGAGCCCGGCGAGGACTCCGGCCTCCTTGGCGGCCTCCCCCTGCGGGACCGGCAGCAGGTGCACCGTGTGCCCCGCGTGTTCCAGCGCCCAGCAGACCGGCCGGGCGATCTCCGGCAGGCTCTCGTCGTGGACGACCGCCACCGCACGGGCCCGCTCGCCCACCAGGCCGGGCAGTTCGCCCAGCACCCCGGTGCCCACGACGACGTCGTACGGGCTGTCGCCGGCCACCCGGATCCGGGTCGCGTTCACAGCAGCACCTTGGCGAGCTCTTCGACGATGTCGGCGGGCTCCCGCCCGTCGGTGGCAGCGGTGATCGTCGCCAGCCCCTCGTAGATCGGGCGGCGCTCCTCCATGAGCTTGCGCAGCTGGCTGCGCGGATTGAG
The DNA here is from genome assembly GCA_025964695.1 of Streptosporangiaceae bacterium. Lineage (GTDB taxonomy): Bacteria > Actinomycetota > Actinomycetes > Streptosporangiales > Streptosporangiaceae > Actinomadura_E. The sequence goes on from JAOPYK010000250.1 coordinate 63,607, forward strand.
CACCAGCAGCGGGCGCGCCGCCCCGAGACCGACCCGCTTCACCGCGTCCGACAGCCCCACCTCGAGATAGATCACCGTGTGGCCGGCCAGAAGCTCCCGGGTCTCCGGAGCCAGCACGGCCCCGCCGCCCACGGCGAGGATCCCCTCGTGCTCCGCCAGCGCGAGCCGCACGGCCTCGCGCTCCAGCTCGCGGAAATGCGACTCGCCGTCGTCGATGAAGATCTCGCTGACCGGCTTGCCGGCCACCGTCTCCACATCGTCGTCGGTGTCGCGGAAGCTCATCGCCAGCCGGACCGCCAGGGCCTTGCCGACCGTGGTCTTGCCCGAGCCGGGAGGCCCGATCACTACAGCCTTGGGCATGAGGACCTACTTGATCGTGAGAGAGGACAGGTAGCCGTGCACGTTGCGGGCGGTCTCCTCGACGGAGTCGCCACCGAACTTCTCCAGGACGGCGTCGGCCAGGATCAGGGCCACCATCGCCTCCGCGACCACCCCGGCGGCCGGCACCGCGGTGACATCGCTGCGCTGGTTGATCGCCTTGGCCGCCTCACCGGTCGTCACGTCGACGGTATCGAGGGCGCGCGGCACGGTGGAGATCGGCTTCATGGCGGCGCGGACCCGCAACGTGTCGCCGGTGGTCATGCCGCCCTCGACGCCACCGGCCCGGTTGGTGCGCCGCCGGATGCCGTCCGGGCCGTTCTCGATCTCGTCGTGCGCCTTCGAGCCGGGCCGGCGCGCCGTGGTGAATCCGTCGCCGAGCTCGACCCCCTTGATGGCCTGGATGCCCATGAGTGCGCCCGCGAGGCGGGAG
>JAOPYK010000278.1 GCA_025964695.1 Streptosporangiaceae bacterium
CGGTGTTCTTCAACAGCACGAGCGACTCGCGTACCGCCTGTCGTGCGATGGCCCTGTGGGCGGCCGATCCGACCTGCGGGGTGTAGGTGCGGTCGGTGAACGGGTGGTTGAACAGGTCGAGGGAGAACTTCGCGTTGAGGATGCGGGTGACGGCATCATCGATGCGCGCCTGGCTGATGGCGCCGGAGTTGACCTGACTGACGATGGCGTTGATGGTGCCGACGTAGTCGTCCGGAACCATGATCATGTCAATGCCCGCGTTCACGGCGGTCCGTACCTGGTCCGCGTAGGTCGCACCAGGTAGCTGCTTGACACCGCCCCAGTCGCTCACCACGAAGCCCTTGAAGCCGAGCTCACCCTTGAGGACACTGTTGATCAGGTAGCTGTTGCCGTGGTCCTTGACCCCGTTCCAGCTGCTGTAGGAGACCATCACCGAGCCGACCCCGGCGGTGACAGCGTCCTTGTACGGGGGCAGGTGCGTCGCGCGCAACTCCGTCTCGCTGATCTGGGCGTCGCCCTGGTCGATGAGGTAGCCGCTGCTGCCGGTGCCGAACTTGGTGCCGCCGTCGGCGATGTAGTGCTTGGCGGTCGCGAGTACGGAGTTCGTGCCGAGTGATGCCCCCTGGAAACCCCGGATCGCGGCTTGGCCGAGCGGGGAGACTACCGACGGGTCCTCGCCGTAGCCCTCGTAGGTGCGCCCCCAGCGGTCGTCGCGCGGCACGCAGACGCAGGGGGCGAAGGTCCAATGGATGCCCGTACCGAGCATCTCCTGCCGCGTGACGTCCTCGACCTGCTGGACCAGCGCCGCGTCGCGGGTGGCGCCCATACCTATGTGCTGGGGGAAGAGCACCGCCCCTTGCACGTTGTTGTGCCCGTGCACCGCATCGGCGCCGTAGAGGAGCGGTATCCCGAGCCTGCTCTTCAGCGCATAGCTCTGGTAGTCGTCGACCATGTCGGCCCACTGGGTAGCCGTCCCGCCGGCGCCGTTCGGGCCGCCACCGCCGCCGCTGAGCACCGAGCCCAACCCGTACGTCGCGATGTCATTCTTGTTCGTGATGTAGCTGTTGGCCACCTGGACCATCTGACCGGCCTTCTCGCTCAGCGTGAGCTTGGACAGACAGTCGGCGGTCGATATACACCCGGCCGCGGCCGAAGCCGAGGGAGTCAGCGTGGGAACGAGACCGATCAGGCTCGCACTCAGCGCGAGCAGCGCAAGGTACGCGAACAGACGGCGTGGGTGAGCGGATCGTATCCGCTTGCCATGGAAGGACAACTGAGCCTCCGCTTTGGAGTAGCAACGGCTGAGGGCAACACTCGGTTCGCTAGAAGGGACTGTCGGGCGCGGGGCTGCCGCCCCAGCCGGGAGGAACGCCGTCGGGTGCTGTGCCAAGGGTGATTCGTGGCCGAGTCTGGAACGGGCGGCCTTCGGAAGGCGATGACACCGACGCGGCCCGCTGTTCTCGCCGGGTTTCCCGAGGTCAGCCGGCCGGGTCGGCTACGCGAGGGCGATGCCGTCCGGCGGGATCAGTGTCTGCGGTCGGCTCGCCTGGCGGAGGAGGCGTCGGCGCTGGAGGCGACACAATGGTGGCGAGCGTGCGGATCCCCTACACATCTTCACCGGTCCTTTCGGGACGGGAGGAAGTGACGCCGATCACATAGTTTGTTGTGATCGACAACATATGTCGCCAACATTCGCCCCTCAAGTGGAGCAAGACGCCAGGTTCGCGGTGGAGTGGTAACAATTTGGTAACACACATGAAATGTGGTGCTGGTGGACGACCCTCACCAGGGCTTCGACCACGGCGCCTACATGGACTTCTGGGAGTGTCTCGGCACCTGGCGCGATCAGAAGAAGGCGATCGTCATCGTCACTCATCTGCTGACACAGCTCTGGCGAGCGGATCGTGTCGTGGAGCTGCCGGCACGAGTGCCTGGCTTACCCCGGCCGAGATGCTCGGTGGTGAGGGTGCACTGTTCAGGGCAGATGACGCGCAAGCCCAGGTGGAGGTTCGCCAGGGTGAGCTCATTGTCCTCGGTCAGCACGCGCACGTCGTAGACATGTTCTCTGCCGGGCAGGTCACCGGTCTGACGGGCCGCCACGACCTCTTTGAGGGTGGTGGCCCGGAACAACGTCGCCGTCCCGGTCAGGACCAGTGCCTTGCCGTTCAGCCTGCGCACGTCCCTGGCGTAGCGCGCCAGGCGCGTCCTTAGGCGGCCGCGAGCAGAACGGTTCGGCGCCGGCGGCCGCGACGAACTGGATGGTCCTCACGCTGCACGGACCCGACCGTGGGGAAGCTCACACATCAGTAAACAATGTTGACAGAAGTCCGTTTTGTGCCGCTACGCTCAACCGTCGTACGGCCGGGAGACCTCTCACGGCTCTGGAACCTCGAAGGTGAGAGCATGCCGGGACACACGTGGCGCGGGTCGGCCGCACGGCGCTTTGGAAGGCCCGGCCTGACCGCGAACGTGCGCAGATCCCTCACTTGGCGGCGGCCAGACGGCGCCGGGCGACAGGCCAGTGGCACACCGCCGCGGTTACGACCGACATCGCGACAGCCACCTCATCGACCTTTGCCGGTTGATTGAGTGACCTAGCGCCGCGCGCCCGCATTCAGCTTTCGTGATCGGATTTTCATGCTCAAGCGTGTCTTCGTCGCCGTGTCCGCTGTCGGCTTGGTCGCGGCCGGGCTCGGGACGTATCAACTCGTCGAGGGCTCCGCCTCGAACGCGCCCGCCACTCGCCTGGATCCTGGGCAGGTGCACAGCCTTGCGCTGCGAGATCTCCCTGGCTCGCAGCCGGGAAAGAAGGTCGTGGGGGTGCCGGCCGGTCGCAGCGAGCCGTTCAGCCTGCTCGGCGTCACCTGGGACAAGACCAGCATGGCTCTCGACGCCGCCGTCCAGATCCGTACTCGCAGCAAGGCCACCGGTACCTGGTCGCAGTGGGTACGCGTCCAGGAGCAGGACGACGACGCCCCCGAAACCCGGGAGGCCGCCGGCTCCCGCGGAAGAGGGGGCACGACGGCACTGTGGGTGGGCCCGTCGAACGGCGTCGAAGTCCGCGTGGCCGGGCGCGGCCGCACCCTCCCCAAGGGGCTGCGTGTCGAGCTGGTCGACCCCGGCACCGGACGGCACACACCGGGTCCGCGGGCCATCGGGCGCGACGACCGGAACGTGATTCCGGCCGCAGCGATCAACACGCTGACCCCTGATCCATCCGCGAGCGCGGCGAGCCCTGCTCCCACCGAGACGGCCAGCCCGACACCCAGCCCGTCACCCACCGAGACGGCCACGGCCTCCGGCTCGCCCAGTCCCGAGCCGACGGCGTCGGCCACCCCAAGCCCGAGCACGCCGACCAGCTCGCCGCCCCGGTCCAGCACGGCGCCCCGCCCAGCGATCGTCACCCGTGCCCAGTGGGGCGCCAACGAGTCCCTGGTCAAGGGACCTCCGACCATCGACACCTCGGTCGATGCGGTGTTCATCCACCACACCGACACGGGAAACAGCTACACCTGCGCCGAGTCCCCGGCCGTCGTCCGGGGGATCTTCATGTACCACGTGGAGACCGAGGGCTGGGACGACATCGGCTACAACTTCCTGGTCGACAAGTGCGGCACCATATTCGAAGGCCGCGCCGGCGGAACCGACCAGCCGGTGCACGGCGCCCACACCTACGGCTTCAACACCAACACCACCGGGATCGCCGTGCTGGGCACCTACACCGCCACCACCAGCGACCCGAAGACCTCCGGTGTCGCGCCGACCCAATCCGCGCTGGACGCGATCGCCAAGGTCGCCGCCTGGAAACTGGGACTCTACGGCGGGGACCCGGCCGGCAAGGTCACACTGACCTCACTCGCCCCCAACGGCACCGGCGGCAAATATCCCTATGGCGCCAAGGTCACCTTCAACACCATCTCCGGGCACCGCGACGGGTTCGCCACCGCCTGCCCCGGCGACCAGCTCTACGCCAAGCTCGATCCGATCCGTACCACCGCCAAGCAATGGACGACCCCAGCGACCACGCTCACCCTCACCGGCATCGCGGGCGCCACCAAGGCCGGGACGACCTACTACACCAAGGGCACCATCACGCCTTCCTGGCCGCCCGCCGCGGTCTCCTCCTACCAACTAGGCGTCGACGGCACCACCGTCGTCCAACCGGCCCCGGCGGCGACCTCGACGACGTTGACCCTGGCGCCCGGCGCGCACACCCTCCAACTGCACGCGGCCAACATCAACGGGACCACCGTGGACTCCCCGACGTACCCGATCGTCGCCGACACCGCCAAGCCCGTCTTCACCACACCCGCCGCCCTCGGACTGCGGCGCGCAACGGTGTACACCACCTCGATCCCGGTCGCCCTCGGCTGGAAGGTCACCGACGACAGATTGCTCCAGTCACTCAAAGCCACCTCACCTGCCGCCACGTCCTTCACGACCGCCACGACCGGCTGGTCCGCCTGGGCCAAGCCCGGGGCTTCCGAGCTCTGGTCGCTGACCGCCGCCGACGCCGCCGGCAACCTCGCCACCTCCGCCGTGACCCGAACCGCCGCGCTGATCGCCGAGACCTCCGCCACCCGCACCGGAACCTGGAAGACCACCTCCAGCAGCTCCTACCTGGGCGGCCGCGCACTCTACAGCGGCGCCAGGGGCGCGTCCGCGCGCTGGACCTTCACCGGGCGCTCGGTCGGCCTCATCACCAAACGCGCCACCAACCTCGGCGCGCTCTACGTCTACATCGACGGCGTCAAGGTCGCCACGGTGGACACGAAGTCGTCCACGACCGCCTACCGGCAGCTCCTGTGGACCAAAGCCTGGAACACCAGCGCCCAACACACCATCAAAATCGTCGTAGCCGGCACATCAGGACGTTCCACCATCGTCATCGACGGCATCGCCTATGTCCGATGAACGAAACCAGACACCACCCAAAACCCCGATGATGACGACCATGTGCGCCCGAACCGGGACCCCCACCGGCGGCGGGGCCGCTCGCCCGCAACCACCTCCACGTGGGAGCTGGACGGTTCCGGGCGGGTCCATACGGTTCTCGGCATCTCTGACACGAGGTGTCACAGGTGTCAAGCCGTTGCGATCAGAGAGGTATCCAACTTGTTGAATCGGTTGCATTGATCGCGGTCTGCAACCAAGCTCAAACGAGGCTGTGGCCGGGGTCGCTCGAGTTACGCCTGCCGCCTTCGGGCTGGCTCTTTTACGGCATGCGTCCCGGCCTCAGCCGTCGGCGGGAGTGGCTCGAGAGAGGTCTGCGCTGCGGAGTTCGTCGATGATCAGCGGACCGTCACAGCCAGCGGCTCG
>JAOPYK010000301.1 GCA_025964695.1 Streptosporangiaceae bacterium
CACGCCCGTCCAGTGAGGGGCAACAGGCCCGCTACATGCAGGAACGCCCCAATCATCAGCAACGAACCTCGCCACCAGGCTCCCGCATCGCCCGAGACCAACCAGGATGCGACCGGTGGGATAGCGCGGAAACCGCGAGTCGGCGTGCGCCGTGCAGATCGTGTCCCCTGAAGAGATCACGTCTACAAGACGCGGTGGGGTGGCGTCAACGGTTCAAGTGCGCTTCGGCGGCCGGGGATGCCGCGCGGGGTGGCCCGCTCGTTGCCGTGCCGTCCCGAAGGCTCGCAGGAAGGTGTCGATGCCGGCGGTCACCGTCTTGCGTAGTTGGGCGTCGGTGACCTGGCGGGTCCCGAGGGCCGTGAGGGCGGGCAGGTCTCCTGAGATCAGGGCGAGAAAGTGAGCCGCGGCGGTATCGGTGTCGTCGATGTCGAGATGGCCTCGGTGGGCGAGTCGGGCGAGTCGTCCCGCAAGTGCGCTGTGGACCCGGGCTCCGCCGTGGGTCAGGGCCTCGTCGAACAGGTCGGGAAAGTGCCCGGCCTCGGCGTACATCAGCCGCAGCAGAGCCCAGCCGTCCTCGCTGAGCTGGCAACCGATGACCTGATATGCGACCCGGGCCAGTTCGGCGGAGAGGTCGTCACCGTTGTCCGGGAGCGTTTCCAGCGTAGAGATGATCTTGTCTGCCGTGCGCGCCGCCCCGTCGAGGATCACCGTGCGGAACAGGGTCTGCTTGTCGCCGAAGTGGTTGTAGACGGTCGGCTTGGCGACCTCGGCTAGCTCTGCGATCGTCTCGATGCGCGCCTGCCCGTACCCGTCCCGGATGAACGACCGAAGAGCGGCGTCGAGGATGGCGGCCCGCTTGTCGATCCGTCCCCGGCGGGTGGCCGTGTCCGCGCTCGCACTCATACGGTCACTGTACCGCGGCCATGGTCCAAACCGAGAACTTGATTTAACCCGAACGTTCAATAAAATAGGCGGGTGGTAAATAAGTGCTGCGACCAAGACCGCAGCGCGACTGAGGCGAGAGGCGATGGCTCCTGTGACAACCCAATCCCCCCCGACGCCCCCAAGGACCGCTGCCCAGCCGGATGCGGCGGCCCTTGTCCTCGTGGCGATCGTCGGATGCGAGTTCATGCTCCAGCTGGACACGACGATCGTGGCGGTCGCTCTGCCCAGCGTCCAGACGGATCTGGGCATCTCGGCCGCCTCGCTGTCGTGGGTGATCAATGGCTTTACCCTCGCGTTCGGGGGCCTGCTGCTCCTGGGTGGACGGCTGGGAGATGTTCTCGGCCACCGAACCGTCTTCCTGGTCGGTACTGGACTGTTCGCGGCGGCATCCGCCCTGGCCGGGCTCGCCCCCGGCTTCGGCTGGCTGCTCGTCGGCCGTGTCCTGCAGGGAGGTGGCGCGGCGCTCGCCGGTCCGGCCGGTCTGGCCCTGTTGAGGCTGAATTTCACCGGTGATCGTCAGCCGCGGGCCTTCGCGGTGTATTCGACGGTGACGGGTCTCGGGGCGAGCGCCGGTCTGATCATCGGCGGTGTGCTCACCTGGACCGCCGGATGGCGGTGGACGATGCTCGTGAACGTACCGATCGGCGTCGCGGCCATCCTCGTCGCGGTCCGGGTGCTGCGGCTGCGGCTGCGGCTGCGTTCGGAACGTCATGGACTCGATCTCCTCGGGGCGCTCACGTCCGTCGCGGGCATGACCGCGGTGCTCCTCGGCCTGGTCCGTGCAGCGGACCAGGGCTGGTCGAACGTGGTTGCGGTGGCGAGCCTGGCGGCGGGACTTGTGCTGCTGGGCTGCTTCGTGGCGATCGAGGCGAAGACGGGCTCGCCCATGCTGCCGCTGCGGATCGTGGCTGATCGCGAACGGTCGATCGCGCTGATCGCAACCTCGCTCATGGCCTTCGTCCTGACCGGTTTCCTGTTCTTTTCGACCCAGTTCCTGCAGCACGTCCTCCGTCTGAATCCAGCGCTGACCGGTCTTGCGTACCTGCCCTTTGGTGTCACGCTCCTGATCGCGGCGCGTGGGGTGCCGAGGCTGATCAGCCGGGTGCGTCCACACACGCTCGTCCTGGTCGGCTTCGGGCTCATGCTCGCCGGAACCGGCTGGCTGTCCGCTCTCCACGCGTCGAGCGCGTACTGGACGGGTGTGCTCGGACCGATGGTGCTGCTGGGCGTGGGCGCCGGGATCATCGTCGTACCGCTGAACATCATCGTCCTGTCGAGCGCGGCGCCGCGGGACGCGGGCGTCACCTCCGCGGTCTTGCAGGCCACACTCTCGGTCGGCGGGTCACTGGGCGTCGCGGTGTTGCTGACCGTCTATTCACACACCACAGGGGGCATCGCCCCGGCTGTGTCGCACACCTTCGCCGGCTCGTCCATCGTCGCCGCGGCCGGACTCGCCGTCGCGTGCATCGGGCGCCTCAACGCCAAGCGGGCCGTCCGATGACCGCATCGTCCCGCAAGTCCCTGGAGTCCCGGCTCGACCCGGAACTGCGCGACCGCTTCCTGAATCGGAGCGTTGTCGTCTCGGCGGGCTACCGCCTGGCGCCTGCGCACCCGTATCCGGCGGCACTTCATGATGTGCATGCGGTGTGGAGGTGGCTGCGCCGGTCCTCCGGTGACCTGGACATCGACCCGAACCGCTCGGCCATCGTGGGGTCGAGCGCCGGGTGCGGCCATCGCGGCAGGACTGGCGCTGTATCTGCGCGACCACGACGAACCGCTGCCGTCACTCCTGCTGCTGCACGCGCCGATCCTGGACGACCGGCACACGACCTCATCCAGTCACGCGGTGACCGATCCCCGTACCTGGAACCGGGCGGCCTCCCAAGCCGGCTGGGCCCAGTACCTCGGCCACGGCAACGCCCTGGTCACGCCGGTTCCGCCCTACGCGGCCCCGGCCAGAGCGTCGCACCTCAGCGGGCTCCCGCCGACGTTCTTCTCGCTGGGCGACCTTGAACTCGCCCGGGACGAGGTGCTGGACTACGCGGCTCGGCTGGCGCGGGCCGAGGTTCCCGTCGAGTTGCACCTGTATCCGGGAGCCACGCACGGCTTCGACGTGACAGTGCCGACGGCCGCGGTCAGCCGGGCGTCTCGCGCCGCGCAAACCGATGCCCTCGTCCGCGCGCTGCACGGCGCTTGGCGTGAGTGAATCTAACTATTCAGGTAGGTTCAATTTTATTTATCAGTAGTTCAAAAGCTGGAGAGAACTCGATGTCCACAGCCCGTCCGCTTCACCTCACCGTTCACCTGGTCGGCGCCGCAACCGGCGTACATCCCGGCGCGTGGCGCTGGCCCGCGGTAGACCCGCTCACCTTCGCCTCCATCGACCGTTGGGTGGAGGCCGCGCAGGTCGCCGAGCGTGGCCTGCTCGACGCGGTCTTCCTCTCCGATGTCCCGGCACTGTGGGGCGACATCACCGACCACCCCCAAGCCGCCTACTTCCTTGAACCGACCATCACCCTCACCGCGATCGCACGGGCGACGACGCACATCGGCCTGATCGGAACCGCCTCCACCACCTTCAACGAGCCGTACAACATCGCTCGCCGATTCAAATCACTCGACCTGGTCAGCCACGGTCGCACGGGCTGGAACGCGGTGACCACCTTCGTGCCGATCGTGGCCGGAAACTTCGGAGGAACGGAGATCGCCGGCCGCCAGGATCGCTATGCGCGGGCGAACGAGTTCACCGACGTTGTACGGGCGCTCTGGGAGAGCTGGCAGCCAGGTGCCCTGATCGCCGATGTCGGCGCCGGCCATTTCGCCGACCACGGCAGCCTCACCCCCATCGACCACCACGGCACCCACTTCTCCGTCACAGGGCCATTGCCGATCCCGCCGTCCGAGCAGGGACACCCGGTGATCTTTCAGGCCGGAGCCTCCGAGCCCGGACGGGACCTCGCCGCCCGCACCGCCGACGCCGTCTTCTCCGGAGCCATCACTCTCGACGACGCCCTCGCCTACGCGGGCGACATCCGTGCTCGAGCCGCCGGATTCGGCCGCGACCCGGCGTCGATCGCCGTCCTTCCCGGCCTCATGACCTCCATCGGCGGCACGGAAGAGGAAGCCGCGAAGCGTCTCGATGAGCTCGACGACCTTGCCTACCGGGACGGGGCGCTGACCACGCTCGCAGAAAAGCTGCACCTCGACCCTGACAGGCTCGACCCCGACTCACCGATCCCCGTCCAGTGGCTGCCCCCGCTCGACGGTGAAGGCGTGGTTCATGTACTCGACACCGGCATGCTCCGCCTCGCGCACGAAGGACTCACCGTACGAGCGATTCTTCGTAGCAGGTGGCGGTCTGGGCATCTTGCAGCGGCCGGGACACCCGAGCAGGTCGCCGACGTCATCGAACACTGGCACGGGGCCAGAGCGGCCGACGGGTTCACGCTGATGCCCGACGTCATCGCCGACGGTCTTCCCGCCTTCGTCGACCACGTCGTACCCCTCCTGCAACAGCGTGGGCTGTTTCGGCGGGCCTACCGCGAGAGCACGCTGCGCGAGCGCCTCGGACTCCCGCTTCCCGCCTCAGCGAAAGACAGTCTCGGTCCCGCCTCTGCCATGGACCGCGCCCGGTGACCGTCCTTTCCGTCCTCGACCAGGGTCCGGTCGGCGCCACCACCGGACCGGCCGCGGTGCTCAAGGCTGCGGGCGCGCTCGCCCGCCACGTAGAGGATCTCGGCTACGCCCGCTTCTGGGTCGCCGAGCACCACGCCACCCCCAGCATCGGCATCTCGGCACCCGAGATCGTCATCGGTCACCTGGCCTCGCTCACCAGCACCTTGCGCATCGGTGCCGGCGGCATGCTGCTCGCCAACCACTCCCCACTGCACGTCGTCGAGCAGTTCCGCACCCTCGAATCGCTATATCCCGGGCGCATCGACCTCGGTATCGGCCGCTCCCACGGCACCAACCTGGAGCCGACGATCGCCGCACTCGCTCGATCCTCACTCGACGCCGCGGCTTTCTCTGCACAGCTCACCCAGCTGCTCACGCTGGGTCGGGCGGACCGGCAACCCGGCAGCCAGGCGCCCATCATTCCCGAGAACGTCTGCCTGCCTCCCGTCTTCCTGCTCGGCGCCAGCGAGTCATCGGCACGAGCAGCGGCCGAACTGGGGCTGGGCTACGCCTTCCTCGCTGCCTACCAGGACCCGGCCAACGCCGTCCGGGCGCTGAGGACCTACCGGAACACCTTCACCACCATCCATCCGACGGCCGAGCCGCACGCGATTCTCACCCTCACCGTGGTGGTCGGGACCGATGACCACCACGCGGAGGAACTCGCCGCCCCCTGGCGGCTGGCACTCGCGCAGCACGCCCTCGGGCGTGGACGCAGACTGCGTACAGTGCGAGAACTCCAGCAGTACACACCGACCCACGAGGAGATCGCGGTCCAGTCCCGGCCGCCCCTCAGCGATCGGCGATCCGAGATCGTCGGTGGCCCTGCCCGGGTCGCCGACCTGCTCCATGACCTCGTCGGCGCCTCCCGCGCCGACGAGGTTCTGGCCGTCACCAACATTCCCGACCCCGTCGAACGACACCGTTCCTACGAGCGACTGGCAATCGCGATGGCCCGTTAGGCACGGGGTTCCAATCGACCTCCGACGGGCTCGCCACGACCAAGGTGGGACCATATCCGGATCTTCGACGTTGTCTGGACCCGTCGAAAGCGTGAACCCCCGGATGCGCGTATCCGGGGGTTTGTCGTGCCGAGGCGGTCAGCACGGCGTGGATGTGGTCCGCAGTGGCCTTGACCGTATGCAACACGTCCGCGGTCACGATCTTGCCATTCAGGTCGATCTGGTCGAGTACCACTGCTGCCATCGGCACCTCGTTCGTCTTCACGCCGACCTCGGTCTGAGCCGCGACCACAGCCTGCGCTTTGAGGAACTGACTCCAGCTCGGCCCGGTCCTTCGGGGTGCGGGATCCAAGCCGGCACGCTTGAGGATGTCGCGCACCGTGCTGGGCGGCACCCGGATCCCGGCGCCGGCGAGTTCCCCGCTGATGCGCTGATAACCCCAGCCGGGGTTCTCGCGGGCCAGGCGCAGGACCGCGTCGCGGATGTCCTTCCTGGTAGAAGGGCGGCCTGGACGCTTCCTTGGGTAGGTCCACTTGCGGGCGACCAGGTCACGGTGCCGACCCAGCAACGTGGCCGGCCTCACGAAGAAGATCTTCCATGAGGGGCGCGGCAGATGCCGCGACAGCGCGGCCAGCAGGACACGATCCCCGTCGCCCAGATCCGGCCGGTGCACCTGGCGGCGCAGTACAGCGACCTGATGCCGGAGCGCGAGGATTTCGATCTCCTTGGCCCGGTCGCCACGCCCGAGCAGGACGAAGAACTGGAAGACGCGGCTGAGGACGAGGTAGTGGAGGGACCAGAGCACAAGCAGCGAGGATGCCCGCTACCCACGCATGCTCCAGCCGTGAACCTTCAGCTCAGCCAGGCCAACCCGGTTTCCGCACCCCACAGG
>JAOPYK010000165.1 GCA_025964695.1 Streptosporangiaceae bacterium
CGCGGCGGCTCGATGCATGTCGCCGACCCGAGCATCGGGATATTCGGCGCCAACGGCATCGTCGGGGCGGGACTGCCCATCGCGGTCGGCGCCGCGCACGCGCTGGCCGGTCGTGGCGAGGGCGCCGTGGTCGTCGCATTCTTCGGCGACGGCGCCGTGGCCACGGGCGCCTTCCACGAATCGCTCAACGTCGCCGCCCTGCGCGGCCTGCCCGTGGTGTTCTTCTGCGAGAACAACCGCTACTCGGAGTTCTCGCGTGCCACCGACCAGCATCCGGTACCGATCGCACAGCGCGCGCTCGCCTACGGCGTTTCGTTCATCGAGCTTCCGGGCAACGACGTGGCCGAGGTGGCCGACGGCATGGCCGAGGTGCTCGACAAGGTTCGCACAGGTGGGGGACCTTACCTCGTCGAGGGCGTGACGCTTCGGGTACGTGGGCACTACGAAGGCGACGAACAGCGTTACCGCGAGCCCGCGGAACTGGCCGAGGCGACCGCCCGCGACCCACTCGTCCTCGCTCGCGCGCGCCTGGTGGAGCTGGGTGCGGCAGAGGCCGAGATCGACGAGATCGACCGGGCGGCCGACTCGGTCGTCGCCGATGCCGAGACCTTTGCCCGCAACTCCGCGGAGCCGGATCCGGCGAGTGCCGGCGATTACGTGTACGTACGACGTCACACCACGAAGATTCCGGCGGCCCGCTCCGAATCGGCTGACGACAGACCGTCGTCAGGTACGCGCATTCTTCGGCAGGCACTTCATGACGCCCTCGCCGACGATCCGGCCGTGTTCCTTGCCGGCATCGACGTGGCAGGCGGCAACGTCTTCGGGATCACCCGGGGGCTACACGACCAGTTTCCCGAGCGGGTGATCGACACCCCCATCGCCGAGACAGCGATCATGGGTCTGGGCGTCGGCGCAGCCATGGCCGGGCTACGACCGGTCGTCGAGCTCATGTACCTCGACTTTCTCGGGGTGTGCTTCGACCAGATCCTCAATCAGGCCGCCAAGCTGCGGTTTATGACCGGCGGCGCGGTGACCGTTCCGCTCGTCATCCGCACCCAGTTCGGCTCCGGCCGATCATCAGGCAGCCAGCACTCGCAGAGTCTCGAGACCCTAATGGCGCATGTGCCGGGGCTGACAGTGGTCATGCCGAGCTCCGGAGCTGACACCTACGGCCTGTTGCGATCGGCCATCGAGGACGACAACCCGGTCGTGTTCATCGAGAACCGGCTGCTGTACGAGAAGAAATCCCTTATGCCACCGCGTGACTACCGCGTTCCGCTCGGCCAGGCCAGAATCGTTCGCCCAGGTCGTGACGTCACGCTCGTGTCGTGGTCGCGCATGGTCTTCGACGCGCTGGAAGCCGCCGAGACACTGAGCGCGGAGGGCATCGAGGCGGAGGTGATCGACCTGCGCACGATCGTGCCGCTCGATCGCGAGACCGTGCTGAGATCGCTACAGCGCACGAATCGCCTGGTGATCGCGCACGAGGCGGTCGTGGATTTCGGGGTGGGCGCCGAGCTCGCGGCACTCGCCGTGAAGGAAGGCTTCTGGTCGCTAGACGCCCCGGTCGCACGCGTCGGCGCAGCCTACTCCCCCGCCCCGTACGCGCCGGTGCTGGAGCGGCAGTGGAAGGCCGGACCAGCCGACATCGTGCGGACGGTCCGCGAAGTGATGGCGTGCTAACCGCGAGCCGGCGGCACACCGTCGACTACGACCTGCCGCGAGAGACCTTCGTCGACTGCTTGCAGCGTTCGGCACGCGCGCAAGCCGACGCGCCGGCAGTGGTGGAGGGCGACACGATACTCACCTTCGCCGAACTCCTGTCGTCCGCCGAGCGGATCGCCGGCGGTCTGCGGGAACGGGGGGTCGAGCCGGGCGACCGCGTCGTCACGCAGTTGCCCAACTGGTGGGAGTCCATCGTCGTGTCGTGGGGTGTGTTCCTCGCGGGAGGCGTGCTCGTGCCGGTGGTGCCGATTTACCGGGCTCACGAGCTTCGCTTCATCGTCAATCAGGTGCAGCCGAAGGTCGTCGTCGCACCGTCTCTGTTCCGGTCCTACCCCCATGCCGCCGAACTTCGTGCCGTAGTCGGTGACACGTCGGCGGACGTGTCAGTGGTGAGCGTGCGCGGCACTGCCCCCGGTACCGAGCCGTTCGACGCGTTGCTCCGAACAGCAGCGCGGTCGGTACCCGATCCGCGCCTGCAACCTGACGACATCGCGGTGGTGCTGTACACCTCGGGCACCACCTCCCAGCCCAAGGGGGCACTACACAGCCATCAGACGTTGCTCGCCGAGGCGCGTGACATCGCCCGGTGCTGCCGACTGGATGATCGCGACCGCGTCTTCATGGCATCGCCGCTGAGCCACATCACCGGTCTGAGCTATGGAATCGTGCTGCCCGCCGACCTGGGATGTGGAGTCGTGCTGCAGGACAGGTGGGATGCCGCAACCGCGGTCGAACTGATCGAATCCACGAGGTGCACGTTCACGGTGAGCGCGACACCGTTCCTGCGCGGGCTGGCCGACGGATACGCGGGGCGAACCCGATCCAGCCTGCGCATCTTCGTCTGCGGCGGCGCCGACATTCCCGACGACCTGGTGCGCCGCGCCCATGCGGTGATGGGTACGAGCGTGGTGCGTACCTACGGATCGACGGAGCTACCGACGTCGTCGATGGCCGATCCGTTCGGCGATCTCGACAAAGCTGCAGCCGGGGAGGGCAGCCCGATGGGAGGCAACGAGATGGTCGTTCGCGAGGGCGACGACGGCAGACAGGAATTGCTCGTGCGCGGACCCGAGCTCTTTCTGGGCTATCTCGACGCGGACCTCAATCAGGCGGCGTTCACCGCCGACGGCTACTTCCGCACCGGTGACCAGGCCCGCATCGACCCGGACTCGACGGTGCACATCACCGGCCGGATCAA